>JAEXCS010000018.1 GCA_023402075.1 Bacillota bacterium
CACGCTGGGAGCCGCCAATGATCTCCCCGATGCCGGGGACCAGGCAGTCGGTGGCCGCCACCGTCTTGCCGTCGTCGTTGAGGCGCATATAGAAAGCTTTGATTTCCTTGGGGTAGTCGGTGACAAAAACCGGCTTTTGGAAGTAGTGCTCTGTGAGGTAGCGCTCGTGTTCGGTCTGCAGGTCACAGCCCCATTCCACCGGATAGTCAAACTGGTGCCCCGAGCCCTTGAGGATGTCGATGGCCTGGGTGTAGGTGATCCGGCCAAAGTCGGAAGAGGCCACATGCTTCAGCCGCTGGAGGAGGCCCTTGTCTACAAAAGAGTTGAAGAAGTTTAACTCGTCTGGGCACTGATCCATCACCGTGCGGATGACGAACTTGAGCATGTTCTCGGCCATGTCCATGTCGTCCACCAGATCGGCGAAGGCGATCTCGGGTTCGATCATCCAGAACTCGGCGGCGTGGCGCTGGGTGTTGGAATTTTCGGCGCGGAAGGTGGGGCCGAAGGTATACACGTCGCCAAAGGCCATGGCAAAGTTTTCGGCGTTGAGCTGGCCGGACACCGTGAGGTTGGCAGGCTTGCCGAAAAAGTCCTGAGAATAGTCAATCTGCCCGTCCTCAGTGCGGGGCGGATTTTCGGGGTCCAGTGTGGTCACCCGGAACATCTCGCCTGCGCCCTCGCAGTCGCTGGCGGTGATGATGGGGGTATGGACATAGACAAAGCCCCGGTTCTGGAAAAACTCGTGGATGGCAAAGGCCGCCACGCTGCGCACCCGGAAGGCGGCGGAGAACAGGTTTGTCCGGGGCCGCAGGTGCTGGATGGTGCGGAGAAACTCCGGGCTGTGGCGCTTTTTCTGAAGGGGGTACTCCGGGGTGGAGGTGCCCTCCACCTCAATTTTGGTTGCCTTCAGCTCCAAGGGCTGCTTGGCCTCCGGTGTGAGGGCCACTGTGCCGGTGACAACCAGCGCCGCGCCCACGTTCTGCGATGCAATTTCCGTGTAGTTGGCAAGAGCTGCCACGTCCAGCACCACCTGCAAATTTTTAAAGCAGGAGCCGTCGTTCAGCTCCACAAAGCCGAAATTCTTCATGTCCCGCACGGTGCGGACCCAGCCGCCCACGGTGATCTCCTTGCCGGAATAAACCTCGCTGTCGGCGAAAATCGCCGCAATTTTTGTCATACTCATTTCGTTCACCCGTTTTGTCGTTTTTGCCGGAACGGCATCATTTAAATATAGAATAATATTATACGCGCATTTTCGGCGATTTACAAGCCGGTTTCCCTCAAATCACCTGAAACAGGTAAAATTTGAGATAGTCCGTCTCCTCAACGCCCCACAGAATGGGATGGTCCGGCCCCTGCTGGCGGGCTTCCACCTGCCGAAGCTGCACCCCGGCGTCTCGGGCGGCGCTTTGCAGCATGGCTTCAAACTTTTCGTGGGTCGCAAAGTGAGAGCAGGAGCAGGTGGCAAGATACCCTCCCCGGGGCAGCAGCTTCATGGCCCGGTAGTTGATTTCCTTATAGCCGGTGATGGCGTTTGCCACCGTGGCCCGGGATTTCGTAAACGCGGGCGGGTCCAAAATAATAAAATCGTATTTGCGGGGCTGCTTTTCAAGCTCCGGCAGCAGGTCAAACACGTTGGCCCGGACGCACTCCACCACGGATTCCAGTCCGTTGCGGCGCACATTGTCCCTTGCCAGCTCCACCGCCGATTCTGACACGTCCACGGCGGTGACGTGGGCCGCGCCGCCCGTAGCGGCGTTTAAAGCGAAGGAGCCGGTGTGGGTGAAGCAGTCCAGCACGGTCCGCCCCTTGGAAAGCCGGGCCACGGCCTGACGGTTAAACTTCTGGTCCAGAAAAAATCCGGTTTTCTGCCCATTTTCCACGTCTACTAAATAGTTTATGCCGTTTTCAACAATCTCCGTCACGGGAGACTCCGGCGGCGTCTCCCCCGGCAGGGGGAACCAGCCCTTGTACTGCGTAAGCCCCTCTTTTTCGCGGATGGCAACGTCGTTGCGCTCGTAGATTCCGGTAATCTCCTGTCCGTCCTCCCGCAAAATTTCTGCCAGCAGGGGAAGCAGCAACTCCTTGCGCACCTCCATCCCCACCGAGAGAATCTGCACAGAGAGAAGCGGGCCGAACCGATCCACCGTCAGGCCGGGAAACCCGTCTGCCTCCCCAAAAACAAGGCGGCAGCAGGATAGGTCCTCCGGCCGCAAAACGGTTTTGCGATACTCCCAGACCCAGCGGAGCTTTCGCTCCCAAAAAGAGCGGTCATAAGCATCGTTGGCGTTGCGGGAGACAAGACGGATTCTGATTTTCGACTTCTCGGAATATAGCCCTGTGCCCAGATACCGGCCCTTTTGACTCACTGCGTCCACCAGCGCGCCGTTTTCCGGCGTACCGCGAAGCGCGGTGATTTCCTCCCCGTAAACCCACGGATGGCCCCGGAGCAGGGCAGCCTCGGCCTTGGACGTGATGGTGGCGCTTGGATAGATTCTCTCCGTTTTCATAGGTGTTTCCTCATTTCCGTTTTCCGCATTTCGTGTTCGAGTGTAGCACATTTTTTAAAAAAACGCTATATCCGGTGAAAGTTTATACATTTTTTCTTGACAGGGGAGCGGCAAACGATTAAACTAAAAAAGGATTCTTATCGGCAGTTTTAAGACTGCTGATTTTTCCAAAATTTCCCCGCAAATAAACACCGATTATTCAGGAGGTAAACCATTGTGACGGAGATCATCATTTCAGTCCTGACGGGACTGGTGATCGGCGGCGCGGTTTGCTTCCCTCTCGGTATTCGCTACCGGAAGCAGGTATCCGAACGGGAAATCTCGAGCGCCGAAGAAGAGGGACGGCGCATCATCAACGAGGCGATAAAAAGCGCAGAAACCAAGAAGAAAGAAGCCCTGTTGGAAGCAAAGGAAGAGATCCTGAAAAACCGCAGCGAACATGAGAAGGAAGTAAAGGAACGCCGGTCTGAACTGCAGCGGCAGGAAAATCGCTTGCAGCAAAAGGAAGAAAACCTTGACCGCAAGACCGAATCCATTGAAAAGAAGGAAGACGCCCTGGCCCAGAAGCACCAGCAGGTGGACCGGGAGACTGAGGAAATCAAAACCATCAAGCGCAGCCAGACAGAGGTGCTGGAGCGCATCTCCGGCTTCACCGCCGAAGAGGCCAAGCACTATCTGATCGAGCAGGTGGAGAGTGAAGTAACCCACGAAACCGCCGTGAAAATCAAAGAAGTGGAAGCCCGCATGAAAGAAGAGTGCGACACCCGTGCCCGCGAAGTGGTGGCTCAGGCCATCCAGCGCTGCGCGGCGGACTCTGTGGCGGAAATGACCGTCAGCGTGGTGACGCTTCCCAACGATGAGATGAAGGGCCGCATTATCGGCCGCGAGGGCCGCAATATCCGCACCATCGAAACCCTGACCGGCGTGGATCTGATTATCGACGACACGCCGGAGGCCATTACCGTTTCCTGCTTTGAGCCGGTTCGCCGCGAGGTTGCCCGGCTGGCGCTGGAAAAGCTCATCTCCGATGGGCGCATTCACCCCACGCACATTGAAGAGATGGTGGAAAAGGCCCGCCGGGAAGTGGACGCGGTCATCAAGGCCGAAGGGGAGCGCGCCGTGTTTGAAACCGGCGTGCGCAACCTCCATCCGGAGCTTGTAAAAATGCTGGGTCGGCTTCATTACCGCACCAGCTACGGCCAGAACGTTTTGCAGCACTCCATCGAGGTCAGCCACATCGCCGGTATGATGGCGATGGAGCTGGGCGCGGACGCACAGGCCGCCAAGCGGGCGGGTCTGCTGCACGATCTGGGTAAGTCCGTTGATCACGAGATGGAAGGCACCCATGTGCAGCTGGGCGTGGAATTTGCCCGAAAGTACAAGGAAAAAGATGATATCATCCACGCCATCGAGGCCCACCACAATGATGTGGAGCCTCATACGGTGGTGGCCTGCCTGGTGCAGGCGGCGGACGCGATTTCCGCTGCCCGGCCCGGCGCACGGCGCGAGAATCTGGAGAACTACATCAAGCGTCTCCAGCAGCTTGAGGAAATCACCGGAAGCCATCCAGGCGTTGAAAAGTCCTTTGCCATTCAGGCAGGGCGCGAGGTCCGCGTGATGGTGAAGCCCGATCAGATTTCCGAGGACGAGATGGTGATTCTGGCACGGGATTTGGCCAAAAAGATCGAGGAAGAGATGGAATACCCCGGTCAGATCAAGGTCCATCTGATCCGCGAGACAAAAGTGGTGGAATACGCGAAGTAATAAGCAAGCCCCCGGCCGTTTGGCCGGGGGCTTTTTGCGTGGATTCATTTACCAAAATTCCTTGGCAGATTTATGGGTTCCCGCGTTAAAAAGACTGCGCATCAGGCGCTGACCAGCTCGTAGTATGCCTTGGCCGTAACGCGGTAAACCAACGCGTAAATCACAGCGAACACCGCCAGCGTCCCTGCGGTGCAGCCCAGCACCAGCGGCCCGTTGTGCAGGGAAAACAGCGTCAGCAGCCGGGTCATGAGACTGAAGTCAAACGCCACGTGCACCGCTGCCACCGCCAGAGGTGCAAAGAATACCACCAATAGCTGGGAATTGACGGACTGCCGGACGGTTTTCGGTTCCATTCCCACCTTCTGCATCACAAGATACCGCTCCCAGTCCTCGTAGCCCTCGGAAATTTGCTTGTAATAGATAATCAGAACGGTGGCCATCAGGAAGAGGGTTCCCAAAAACACGCCGAGGAAGAAAAAGCCGCCGTTGAGCGAATAGTAATCCTGGCCGAAGCTCTCTTTGGTTTCAAGCTCCAGCCGGTCCCAGCTTCCGGTGCCGGTAAAATCCAGCGTCTGTTCCAGCTCATTGGGCTGTGCGGCGCCCGCATCCACATTCCAGAAGCCACGCCACTGCATAGGCTCCGCGTCCTGCGCGCCCAGAGAGGCCCGCTGACCGTCATACAGCGCGTCAAGCGTCTTATCGGACACCACCATGTACAGCACATCCACCGCCGAGGGCTGAAATTCGGGCGGGGCAGGATGCTGCGCGTCGGGCTTCGCCGCTGTCAGCGTCAGGTCGTCGGCCTCGGAGAACCGGAAGGTCAGGTTTCGTTTTTGCCCCGCTCCGTCTGCATACAGCAGCATTTCTCCGTCGGAAAGTGCCGGAGCATCTTGTCCGGTGACGGCGGCATAATCAGCGGGGGACATGGCGCAAATCATGCTGTTGTAGGCAGAATTACCGCTTTTCACCTCCAGCGCACCTTTCTCTTCATGCACGCCGAAGGAGAGATACCGGTAATTGGAGACAGACCCGGCGGAAATGCCCTTTGCCTCAAGCTGGTCGGCCACGGTTTTGTAAAGTGCCTGCGCGTCAAACGGATTCTCCTTCACAGGGTCATACTGGATCTCGGCCCGCAGGTTTCCGGGAAACTGTTCTTTCAGCGCCGCCTCACTTCCCAGATACAGCGACAGCGTGCCCGAAACCATCACCAGCACCATGGTGGAAAGCACACAGATGTTGGCAAGGCCCACGGCGTTGCGCTTCATGCGGTACAGCATTCCGGAGACGCCGATGAAATGATTGATCTGATAGTAATATTTTTTGTTTGCCCGCAGAGCCTTCAGTGCGGCAATACTGACGGCGGTAAACAGGCAGTACGTCCCGATAATGACCAGCAGTACCGCCACAAAATACATGCCCAGCGCCGCCATGGCGGATCGGGTGGTGATGGCGATGATATATCCCGCGCCCAGCGCAAGGATGCCGATGACCGCGGTGATGGCGTGGGTCTTTGGCTCCCGTCCTCCTGCGCTGCTTTCCCGCAGCAGTTCAATTGGGTTTTGGACGTGGATGCGGCGAAGATTGAGCAGCAGATTGAACAGCAATATGATTCCAAACAGAACTGCTGTCCCGACAATGCCTTCACCGGAGACGTAAAAGCCATACGCAATGTCCATCTGCATCAGGCGGCACAGAAGCAAAACCGCCAGCTTTTGCAGCAGCAGCCCCAGCAGCACGCCGCCTACGATGCCCGCTATGGCGGTATAGGCCGTTTCAAAACCCAGAACAATTGCAATGTGCCGCTTGCCCATGCCCAAGACATTGTAAAGCCCCAGCTCCCGTTTGCGTCGTTTCATGAGAAAGCTGTTGGTATACGTCAGAAAAATCATTGCGAAAACCGCGATGACAAAGGTGCCGATGCTCATAAACACGGAGAGATACATATATCGGGAGCTGTCGGGCAGATCGGGCTGGTTTGCAAGAGCCAGAACGATGTAGTATGCCGCCGCCGCGCCCATGACGGTTAAAAAATAGGGAATGTAAAATTTTCCGTTCCGCGCCAGATTGACCAGCGCCATCCGTGGGTAAAACCGCCCCTTACTCATTTGCCTCACCGCCTTGCGCCAGCACCGTCAGCGTGTCGGAGATGCGGCCAAACTGCTGTTCTCGGGTGTTTTCTCCGCGATAGAGCTGGTGGTAAACCTCTCCGTCCCGCAAAAATAAAACACGCTGGGCATGGCTGGCGGCTTTGACAGAGTGGGTTACCATTAAAATGGTCTGCCCGCCGCCGTTGATTTCTCCGAACAAATCCAGCAGCCGGTCAGAGGCGCGGGAGTCCAAAGCGCCGGTAGGCTCGTCCGCCAGAACGAGTTGGGGTTTTGTAATCAGCGCCCGCGCCACGGCGCAGCGCTGCTTTTGTCCTCCGGAAACCTCATAGGGGTATTTGGTTAAAATATCCTTGATTCCAAGCTGCTCTGCCAACGGCTTCAGTGCTTTTTGCATCTCGCCAAACTCCTGCCTTGCCAGCACCAGCGGGAGAAAGATATTGTCCTGCAAAGAAAAGGTGTCCAGCAGGTTAAAGTCCTGAAATACAAAGCCGAGATTTGTGCGGCGAAAAGTCGCCATGTCCCGCTCTTTGATGTCTGAAATTGCCCGGCCCGCCAGCAAAACTTCTCCGGAGGTGGGCTTATCTAAGGCGGCCAGAATATTCAAAAGCGTGGTTTTTCCCGAGCCGGATTCCCCCATGATGGCCACATATTCCCCCGGCTCCACGGAAAAGCTGACATTCTTTAAGGCCTCCACCTGATTTCCGCCAAAGCGGGTGGTATAAATTTTTTGCAGATGAGATACTTCCAGAAGCGACATATAAATTCCTCCTTTTGATAATCTCATCATAGCAAAGGCACCCGGGCCGAGCCATTGAAGTTCCTTACAGTTTTGTCTGCAAGCTTACATTTTTGTAAGCTTGCCTTGCGCAGCCCGCTTAAAGTTTTTTTCAAAGTCCGTCATGGCCGGGGTGGGCTATTCCTCCACCTGCCGCCCTTCGTGCAGCAGCAGGCGCACAATGGTTCCCTCCCCGGGCCGGGACACAATGGTAATTCCATGGCCAAGATTTGTCAAAACCCGCCGGCTGAGGTAAAGGCCGATGCCGGTGGCCTTTCGGTCTTCCCGTCCGTTATAGCCGGTGAAGCCCTTTTCAAATACCCGCGGCAAATCCTCCGGACGGATGCCGATGCCATTGTCCGCAATGACCAGCGTTTCGCCGTCCGGATAAATGCGGACGGTGCCGCCCTCAGGCGTATACTTGATGGCGTTGGACAAAATCTGGCCCAGCACAAAGCCCAGCCATTTTTCATCCGTCATAAGCGTCCGGTTTGTCTCGTGAAATTCCAGCGTCAGCTTTTTTAGAATAAACAGGCGGGCATACCGGCGCAGACAGGCCCGGATGATTTCATCCAGCGCGCAGCGGCGCAGAACATAGTCCGTTGAGTCACTGTCCAGCCGCAGATAGCCCAAAACCATTTCCACATACGCTTCAATTTTTAAAAGCTCCGCCGACAACGCCTCCCGGTCCGTCTCTCCGCCGGACTGGAGCAGAAGCCGCCCGGCGGCAATGGGCGTTTTAATCTGATGAGCCCAGAGGGTATAGTAATCCAGCAAATCCTGGCGGCTGTTTTCGCTCTGCGTCAGCAGCTTGGCGCGATGGGCGCATACGGCGTTTAAAAGCGCCTGATAGTCCGCCTCCAGCGCGCTGCGGGGGCGAGGCAGGGGCAGCACTGTTTCATAAACGGCCTTTTTCAGTTGTTCAAGCTCTTTATGGCGGCGGAGAAACCCGACGTAGCCCACGGCAAAAAACAGCAGGCCCACCACGATGCACAAAAGCGCCGCGTACCCCACCGCTTCGGCGGGGTATGCATACAGCGACAGAACCCCCGCAAAAATGGCTGCGCAAGCCGCCAGAAACAGCAGCAGCTTATACTGCCGTCGCAGATATTGCAGAAGCATGTTCAGTCCTCCACCAGATAGCCAGCGCCCTTTTTCGTACGGATCAGCGTTCCAAGGCCCGCGGCTTCCAGCCTTTTGCGCAGGCGGGCCACGTTCACCGTCAGGGTGTTCTCATCCACAAACGCGTCGGATTCCCACAGGCGGGTCATCAGACCCTCACGGCTGACAATCCGGCCCCGGTTTTCCAAAAGCATCTGCAAAATTTTCAGCTCGTTGCGGGTCAGCTCCAGCTTTTCCGTTCCAGCGGTCAGCGTTCCGTCAGACACGTTCAACACCGCGCCGCCGCAGGATAAAAGCTGGGCAGGCTCCCCAAAATCATAGGCCCGGCGCAGCAGCGCCTGCACCTTGGCGGTGAGGACGCTCAAATCAAACGGCTTTGCCAGGAAGTCGTCTCCGCCCATGTTCATGGCCATAATCTGATTCATGTCGTCCCCGGCGGAGGAGATGAACAGAATCGGGACCTTGGATACCCGCCGAATCTCCGTGCACCAGTGATACCCGTTGAAAAACGGAAGGGACACATCCAGCAGTACCATCTGCGGCGCGGCGGCGGCAAATTCCGCCATCACATTCTGAAAATCCGCCACCCGGATGACCCGGTAGCCCCAGCTTTCAAGATGCTTTTCAATGGCCCCGGAGATCACCGGGTCATCCTCCACAATTAAAATACGGCAGCCGTTCAAGCTTTGCGCCTCCTTGTGCGTTTGCCCATTTCGCAAGTGCTTTTAAAACGGCAAACCGCTGTGTTTTACGCGCCTGAAAGGCGCGGTTTATAAATTTCAGGGTTTCTTGTAATAGTATAATCTATTTCCAATTTTAGCGCAATGCTTCACTTTTTGTCCGCCTGCCGCAGAATTTTGTGGATTTTTCCTCTCTGGGTCGGAAACTTGCTCTTGAATCCGGGCAGGAAAGATGCTATGATAACCCCAATAGGATAGAGGCGCGAATGAGACGGCGCTGCGGGAGCCGACAGGCAACGATCGCAGCGGAAGCGATTTCGCCGAACTGAACCGGCAGGTATGCCGCTTTGGTGGGTCCGGGGAGAACATCTCCGGGACTGTCCGCGGGTAACTGCGGGTGCGCTATCTGCTCACAGGGGACTTCCGCACGATTTGTAAATTGGTGTGGGGGGCGATTGTCGGTAGAGAGCGTTTTCTCTGCCGATTTTTTGTTGCTCAAACAATCAACGTATGGAGGAAACACTATGAAATTTGATCATGTACAGGGTTCTATCGTGGCCACGGTCACGCCGTTTCACGACGACGGGAGCGTCAATTTTGAAGTTCTGACCCAGCTTTTGGAGCGGCAGATTGCCGCCGGGACGGACGCCATTCTGGTTTTGGGAACCACCGGAGAGTCCTCCACCATGACTCATGAGGAGGACGGCGAGGTGGTGGCCCACGCGCTGAAAATCATCAACGGCCGGGTGCCGGTGGTGGTGGGTAGCGGCTCGAACTGCACCGCCACGCAGGTGGAGTATGCAAAGCGCTATCAAGACATGGGGGCCGATGCGCTGCTGCTGATTACCCCCTACTATAACAAGACCAATGCCGAGGGCATGTATCACCACTTTGCCGATGTGGCAGACGCGGTGGATATCCCCTGCATTCTCTATAATGTTCCGGGCCGCACCGGCTGCGCCATCCCTGTGTCCGTGGTGGAGCGGCTTGCAAAGCATCCCAATATCGCCGCCATCAAGGAAGCCTCCGGCGATATGAGCTATGCCATGAAAATTGCCCACTGCATCGGGCCAGACTTTGCCCTCTATTCCGGAAACGATGACATCACCATCCCCCTGCTTTCCATCGGCGGCAGCGGCGTGATTTCCGTGTATGCCAACGTGATGCCGAAGGAATGCCACGAAATTGTCACGGAATTTCTCCATGGCGACCGGGAAAAGGCAGTTGCCCAGCATCTGCGGTATTTGCAGATGATGAACGATTTGTTTTTGGAGGTCAATCCCATCCCCGTGAAGACCGCCATGAACCTGATGGGCCTGAACGCAGGCCCCATGCGTCTGCCTCTTTATGAGATGAGCGGGGACGCAAAGCGAAAGATGGAGGCCACCATGCGGGAGGCGGGTCTGCTGTGAAGCTGGTACTGATCGGACACGGGAAAATGGGGAAGCTGCTGGAACAGCGGGCAGCGGAGCTGGGCCACCAAGTGGTTGCCGCGCTGGACCGGGAAAGCCTTGCTCGGCTTTCTGCGCTCCCGGCGGCGGACATGGCCATCGACTTCTCCCGTCCCGAAACGCTGGACGCGATTACCGCCTACGTCCGCCGCACCGGAACGCCCCTGCTTTCCGGCACCACGGGCTATACGCCGAAGGAAATGGAGAAGCTTCGCGGTCTTGGAAGCGTTGCCCCGGTGCTGCACGCCGCCAACTTCTCCCTTGGAATCGCGGTGTTTCGCCGCGCGCTGGCCGACATTTCCGACACGCTGAAACCCGCCTTTGACATCGAGATCGAGGAGATTCACCATAACCAAAAAGCCGACGCACCCAGCGGCACGGCGAAGCTGCTTCTCTCCGCCATTGACCCCGCCGGAGAATATACCCCCGTCTATGGGCGGGCGGGAAACATTGGCGCGCGGACAGAAAAAGAGATTGGAATTCACGCCCTGCGGGGCGGCACAGTGGCCGGGACCCACACGGTTTCCTTCTTTGGGCCTGACGAGGAGCTGTCCATTACGCACCGGGCCGCCAGCCGCCTGATTTTTGTAAACGGCGCGCTTCACGCGGCGAGTCTGCTGGCGGGAAAACCCGCGGGCTTTTACGCACTTGAAGACCTGCTGTTCGGCCAATAAAATTTTCAGCCGGCAGCACGGATCCCGCGCAGGCCGCGTGGGAAGCCGATAGAAAGGAATTAAAACCCATGAACGCACAAGAGATTATCGACTATATCGCAAATTCCGAAAAAAAGACCCCCGTGAAGGTCTATGTGAATACCACAGGTTCGGTGGACTTTGGCGCCGCCAAGGTGTTCGGCTCCAATGGAAGCTACACCGTGTTTGGCGATTGGGCGGAGCTTGGACCCGTTTTGGAGCAAAACAAAGCGAATATTACCGATCTGGTGGTGGAAAGCGACCGGAGAAATTCCGGCGTGCCTCTGCTTGACACAAAAGGAATTTCGGCCCGCATTGAGCCTGGCTCTATCATCCGCGAAAAGGTGGAGATCGGCGAGGGCGCGGTGATTATGATGGGCGCCATTCTCAACATCGGCGCGATCGTTGGCCCCGGAACCATGATTGACATGGGTGCGGTGCTGGGCGGACGGGCCACTGTGGGCGCCCACTGCCACATTGGAGCCGGCGCAGTGCTGGCCGGGGTGGTGGAGCCTGCCTCCGCAACGCCCGTGATTGTGGAGGACAATGTTCTGGTGGGCGCCAACGCCGTGGTGATCGAGGGCATCCGCGTTGGGAAAAACGCGGTGGTGGCCGCCGGTGCGATGGTAGTGGAGGACGTGCCTGAAAACGCCGTGGTGGCTGGCTGTCCTGCCCGGATTGTGAAAATGAAGGACGAGAAAACAGAGGGGAAGACCGCGCTGGTGGACGCACTGCGAAGACTGTGACGGCTGCACGCGTTTTTGATTCTTTATAAATTGATCATATTAACGAAATCCCGCATAAAAATCGTTTTTATGCGGGATTTTGTATTCCCTTTTTACAGAAAATGTGGTATATTATAGAGCAATTGTGTGCGAAGGAGACTGTAAACTATGCTGAATACAGCGAATATCTGCATTATTCTCTCAATTGTTGTCTATTTGATTGCAATGGTGGCAATCGGCGCGGTCTGCTCTAAAAAGAACAAGACCACGGACGACTTTTATCTGGGCGGGCGTAAGCTCGGCCCGCTGGTCACGGCCATGAGCGCCGAAGCCTCCGATATGAGCAGTTGGCTTTTGATGGGCCTGCCGGGCGTTGCGTACCTCACCGGCGTGGCCGACGCAGGCTGGACCGCCGTGGGTCTTGCCGTGGGCACCTATCTCAACTGGCTGATCGTGGCCCGGCGCATCCGGCTGTATACCCACAAGCTGAACGCCATCACTATCCCGGAGTTTTTCTCCAAGCGCTTTGGGGATGAAAAGCGCCTGCTGACGGGGATTTCCGCTGTGGTCATCCTGATTTTCTTCATCCCCTACACCGCTTCCGGCTTTGCTGCCTGCGGAAAGCTGTTCAACAGCCTGTTTGGCGTGAATTATCTGGCGGCAATGGTGATCTCCGGCATCGTAATTGTGGCGTATACCACCATGGGCGGGTTCCTTGCCGCATCCACCACCGATTTTATTCAAAGTATTGTCATGACCATTGCCTTGCTGGTTGTGCTTTTGTTCGGCGTGAACGCGGCAGGGGGACTGGACGTGGTGATGGATAACGCCCGGGCGCTTCCCGGCTATCTGAGCATGGCGCTGAGCCACAGCCGCGCGGAAAACGCCGCTGTTCCATACAGTTTGATTACCATTGTTTCCACCTCTGCCTGGGGTCTTGGATATTTTGGAATGCCCCATATTCTGCTGCGGTTCATGGCCATTGAGGATGAGCGGAAGCTGAGTCTCAGCCGCCGGGTTGCCACCGTGTGGGTGGTAATTTCTATGGCGGTGGCCATCTTTATCGGCATCGTGGGCTATGGCGTCACGGTGGCGGGCGGCGTCGGATTTCTCGAAGGCTCCGCTTCTGAAACCATCATTGTGCGGCTGGCGGGCCTGTTGTCCACCTATGGCATTCCTGCGGCTTTGCTTGCCGGTGTGGTGCTGGCAGGAATTTTGGCCAGCACCATGTCCACTGCCGACTCTCAGCTTCTGGCGGCGGCTTCCAGCGTGTCCCAGAATCTGATGGGTGAGTGCTTCCGTGTGAAGATGAGCGAGGGGAAAAAGGTAGCAGCCGCCCGGCTGACGGTGCTGGGTATCGCGCTGATTGCCATGCTTCTGGCGCGGGACCCCAATAGCTCTGTGTTTGGCATTGTGTCCTTTGCCTGGGCGGGCTTTGGTGCGGCCTTTGGCCCTGTGGTGCTGTCGGCTTTGTTCTGGAAGCGGAGCACCTGGCAGGGGGCGCTGGCGGGCATGATTTCCGGCGGCGTAATGGTCTTTGTTTGGAAGTATCTGGTGCGGCCTATGGGCGGCGCGTGGAATATTTACGAGCTGCTGCCCGCATTTTTAACTGCCTGTGGTTTCATCGTCCTTGTCAGTCTTGCAACCCGCGCCCCCGGACGCGAGATTACCGACGACTTTGACGCGGTAAAGGCTCTTTGATATAGCCCTGTTCCCGATGAACGTGAGGCCCTTTTCCAAAGAACCGTAAAAAGCGATAAAACGGAGGCCGCCCGGAGCAATTGCTCCGGGCGGCTTTTCCGTTTAGAAGGGGGTGTGTGTATGTTCCGCGGGAGAAAGGCTCAGCCAACGTCATCCTGCAACGCGTCGTAGCCTTCTTCACCGGTGCGGACTTTAATGACATTTTCCACATCGTAGACAAAAATTTTCCCGTCGCCGATATGGCCGGTGTACAGCGCCTGCTTGGCGGTATCCACCACGAGGGAGACAGGCAGCTTGCACACCACGATGTCCACCTTCAGCTTTGGCCGGATATTGACCTCCATTTTCACGCCGCGATAATATTCGCTTGCGCCCCGCTGCTCGCCGCAGCCCATAACGTTGGTGCAGGTCATGCCGGTGATGCCGATGTCAAACAGGGCGGTTTTCAGTGCGTCAAACTTGCCCTGATTACAGAGAATTTCAATTTTGGTGATTTTTACGCCGTCGGGAGCAACCGGGACGGCATCCCCAGCGGTGGGAGTTACCAGCTCCACGGGAACGGCTTTTCGCACAGGGACGCTGCCCAAAAGAGCCTCGTCGTCATAATCGCTGCGGGCAACCGTGAAGTCGGCATAGGCGCTGAGCAGGCCGTGCTCGGTGGAATCCAGCCCCTCCAGCTCCTCCTGACGGGGGACCCGCAGGCCGATGGTATGCTTGATGATCTGGAAAGTGCAGGTCATGGTGACAGTTACCCACGCAGCCACGGCCAGAACGCCGATCACCTGCACGATCAACTGGGCAAAGCCGCCGCCGTAAACAAGGCCCAAGCCCGCGCCCCGGGTCAGCACCTCCGCGTCGGTATAGGGGTCAAAATAAGCAAACACGCCTACAAGCAAGGTTCCCGCCGCACCGCACAGACCGTGAACACCCACCGCGCCGACAGGATCGTCTACCTTCAGCTTCTGGTCAATAAACTCCACGCCGAACACCACGATGAAGCCTGCGAGAATGCCGATGATGGCCGCACCGGTGACGGTGACGGTGGAGCAGCCGGCAGTAATGGCCACAAGGCCCGCAAGAGAGCCGTTCAGCGTCATGGACACGTCGGGCTTGCCGTATTTTACCCAGGTGATAATCATGGCGGTGAGGGTGGCGGTGGCAGCCGCCATATTCGTGGTGACGAAAATGCGGCCCACGTTGCTGGTCAGCCCGTCAATGGCAAGGGAGGAGGCGGGGTTAAAGCCGAACCACCCGAACCACAGAATGAACACGCCCAGACAGCCCAGTGTGATGGAGTGGCCGGGAATGGCGCGGGACTTGCCGTCCTTGCTGTATTTCCCGATGCGTGGCCCCAGAATCAACGCGCCGATGAAGGCGCTGAGTCCGCCCACCATATGTACGGCGGTGGAACCGGCAAAATCGTGGAAGCCGTATGCCCCAAGGCCGGACAGAAGCCCGTCGGGCGTGCCCAGCGTGCTGAGCCAGCCGCCGCCCCAGATCCAGTGGCCGGAGACGGGATAGACGAACAGGGAAATGATGACGGAATAGACAAGATAGCTTTTAAACTTTGTCCGCTCTGCCATCGCACCGGAGACAATGGTGGCGGCGGTGGCGCAGAAAACCGTCTGGAAGATGAGAAAGGTCCAGTCCGTATCCGCCCCCGAAGCCACAGCGGGGGTGCCCATTAGACCGGGAATCAGCTCTGCACCGTACATGATGCCAAAGCCGATCAGCCAGTAGACAATGGTGCCGCAGACGAAATCCATCAGGTTCTTCATGCAGATATTGCCTGCGTTTTTGGCGCGGGTAAATCCGGTTTCCACCATGGCAAAGCCGGCCTGCATGAAAAAGACCAGCGTGGCCCCCAACAGGACCCATAGAGTGTCGATAGCGCTCATAATTGTTCCTCCTCTGTTTGCACACAACTGCAAAAATGGCAAAGGCGCCGGAGAGCGGTCTGCTCTCTCCGGCGCCTTTGCCAGTTAAGTTGCTATGACTTTACTACGAAAACGAATGTGCGTCAATTGGCGAATCTCTCAAGAAAATTAGCATACTGCATAAAAAGTTCTACAATATTATACACTCTCAACAAGATTCGTGTAGCCGCTTAAAAATCGGTCAACTTCTGCGGCCACTGTGCGCCCTTCTGCGATGGCCCAGACCACCAGCGACGCACCCCGGCGCATATCCCCGGCGATGAAAACCTTTTCCGTGCTTGTGGAAAAACGGCGGGCGTCTGTGAAAACAGCGTCGGCTTTATCCACGCCGAAGGCGGAGCAAATCTCCTCCGCGCAGCCGGAAAAGCCGGTGGCTCCAATCAAAAGCCCGCAGGGAAGTGTTTCGCCCTGCGCGGTGACAACGGCGCTCAGCGTTCCGACCTCAGCCGTGACAAGGCTTTTCACCTGCGTGGCAAAGCGCCGGGGGTCCGTCCCGAACACCGCGGCGGCTTCCTCGTGGGCATAGTCTGCGGGAAGGGAACCGTCGGCGGAAAGATAGTCCTCCTTGGGGCGGCGCACCAGCTGCACCACGGACTTGCAGCCCTGCCGCAGGGCGGTGGCCACGCAGTCGGAGGCGGTGTCCCCCGTTCCAATGACTACCACGTCCTTGCCGCTTGCCAATGAGGCTTCGGGAAGTTCCAGCCCGAACGACTGCCGCTCCACAGCGGCTTTTAGATACTCCGTTCCATAGAGTACCCCGGCAAGGCCCGCTGAGTTAAGACCGAGGGGGCGGGGCTGTTCCGCGCCGCAGCAGAGAATCACCGCGTCGTATTCCTCCATAAGCCGTCGGGCCGTTTCGGGCTTTGCCGCGTCCACGCCGGTGACGAAGGACACGCCCTCGTCCGTCATCAGGCTGACGCGCCGCTGTACCACAGACTTAGGCAGCTTCATGTTGGGAATGCCGTAGGTCAAAAGTCCGCCGGGCTGGGCCTCCCGCTCAATGACGGTGACGGAATGGCCCCGGTGATTCAGCTGGTCGGCCGCGGCCAGTCCGGCGGGGCCGGAGCCTACCACAGCGATTTTCTTCCCGGACCATTGGGGCGGGCGGCGGCGCTTCATGCCGCCGGAGGAAAACGCATCCTCAATGACGCACAGCTCATTGTCCCGAATGGTCACCGCGTCACCGTACAGCCCGCAGATGCACGCGTCCTCACAGGGGGCGGGGCAGACCCGCCCGGTAAATTCGGGAAAGTTGTTGGTTTTTAAAAGGCGGCTGAGGGCATGCCCCCGGTTGCCGGACCAAAGCATGTCATTCCACTCCGGAATCAGGTTGTGAAGCGGGCAGCCAAAAACCGCCCCTTCGTAAAGCATTCCCGCCTGACAGTAAGGCGTGCCGCAGTTCATGCACCGCCCGCCCTGCCGGGCGCGAATGCCGGCGGGCTGGGGAAGATGAAATTCGTCCCAGTCCTCCACTCTTTGCAAAGGAGGGCGCTGAGAGTCATCCTGACGGAGATAGTCTAAAAATCCTGTGATTTTACCCATTTGCGTCTCCCTTCATGCCTGTGTCCGGGCGTAGAACGCCTCAATTTCCGCCTGCTGGCGGCTGATGCCCTTTTCCTCCCGCTGGGCAATGGCCCGGAGCATCCGGTCATAGTCGATGGGCATGACCTTTTTAAAGCAGGGGATATAGGACTGGAATGCCGCCAGAATCTTTTTGCCCCGGGGGGAGCCGGTGGCGGCTACGTGCTCCTCAATGAGGGCGCGAAGCTCCTGAATGTCGTGGGCCTCGGTCAGCGTATCCGTCAGCACCTGCTCTTTGTTCAGCCGCAGGTACAAATCGTGCTTTTCGTCCAGCACATAGGCAACGCCCCCGGACATGCCAGCTGCAAAGTTTTTTCCGGTGGGGCCGAGAATGACCACCCGCCCCCCGGTCATGTACTCACAGCCGTGATCGCCCACGCCTTCCACCACCGCCACAGCGCCGGAATTGCGCACGCAGAAGCGTTCACCAGCCATGCCGTTGATAAACACCCGGCCCGCCGTGGCTCCGTAGAGAGCCACGTTGCCTACGATGACGTTTTCGCCGGGCTTGAAAACGCTGGCTTTGGGGGGATACAGAATCAGCTTGCCGCCGGAGAGGCCCTTTCCAAAGCCGTCGTTGCAGTCACCCTCCAGTGTCAGCGTCAGCCCCTTGGGGATAAACGCGCCGAAGGACTGTCCGCCGCCGCCGCGGCAGGCGACAACATAGCTGTCGTCCGGCAGGGAATTGCCGCACCGACAGGTAATCTCAGAGCCGAAGAGCACGCCGAAGGACCGGTCGGTGGACGATACATTCAGCTCCAGCCGTCCGCCGCGCTTTCCCTTCAAAGACTTTCCCAGCTTTTCCATCAGAATGCGCATGTCTGCTGTCTTTTCAAGGCCAAAATTGTATATGTCCGCCGGGTCAAAGTGGGGGGCGGGGCTGCCGGGGGGATTTGCAAGCAAGCCACCCAGCTCCAGCGTTTCAGCCCGATGTGTAACAAGCTTTTCCCGCACCTGCAAAAGGTCGCTGCGGCCCACCAGCTCATCCACGGTGGGCACGCCAAGCTGTGCCATCAGCTCCCGCAGTTCCCGGGCCACAAAGTACATGAAGTTGATCACATATTCCGGTTTGCCGGAAAAGCGCTTGCGCAGGACGGGGTTTTGCGTGGCGATGCCTGCGGGGCAGGTGTCCAGATTGCACACCCGCATCATACAGCACCCCATGGTTACCAGCGGCGCGGTTGCAAAGCTGAATTCCTCTGCCCCCAGCATGCAGGCAATGGCCACGTCCCGACCGGTCATCAGCTTGCCGTCGGTTTCAATGACTACGCGGCTGCGCAGCCCGTTTTGAATCAACGCCTGATGTGCCTCGGCAACGCCCAGCTCCCACGGAAGGCCCGCTCCCTGAATGGAGCTTTTGGGAGCCGCGCCGGTGCCGCCGTCGTGACCGGAGATGAGCACCACCTGTGCCCCCGCCTTGGCAACGCCGGAGGCAATGGTTCCCACCCCTGCCTCGGATACCAGCTTCACGCTGATGCGGGCGCGGCGGTTTGCATTTTTGAGGTCGTAAATCAGCTGTTCCAAGTCCTCAATTGAGTAAATATCGTGGTGGGGCGGAGGAGAGATCAGCGTCACGCCCGGGGTGGAGCAGCGGGTCTTGGCAATCCAGGGATAGACCTTGGCGCCGGAGAGGTGACCGCCCTCGCCGGGCTTTGCTCCCTGTGCCATTTTAATTTGAATTTCCTCCGCGCTGCAAAGGTAGTCGCTGGTCACGCCGAATCGGGCGGAGGAAACCTGCTTGATGGCGGAGTTGCGGTCGGTTCCAAAGCGGGCGGGGTCCTCGCCGCCCTCGCCGGAGTTGGACTTTCCGCCGATGCGGTTCATGGCGATTGCCATGCACTCGTGGGCCTCCTGCGAGATGGAGCCATAGCTCATGGCCCCGGTTTTAAAGCGCCTGACAATGGAGTCTTCGCTTTCCACCTCGTCGATGGGAATACCGCCGCCCTCATCAAACCGGAAGTCCAGCACCCCCCGCAGGGTATGGGGCTTGTCGGCCCGGTCTACCTCGGCGGCGTATTCCCTGAACGTGTCGTAGCTTCCCTCCCGCGCGGCCTTTTGCAGCAGCAAAATGGTGCGGGGATTGTACATATGATCCTCTTTGTCGGGCCCGGAGCGCAGCTTGAGCGCCCCGGCGGAATCCAGCGTGGTGTCATAACCAAGGCCCAGTGGGTCAAAGGCCCGGTTGTGGTTCCACTCCACGCCCTCGCCGATCTCCGCAAGGCCAACGCCCCCCACCCGGCTGACGGTGTTGGTGAAATATCGGTCGACGACAGAGCGGTGAATGCCCACGCACTCGAAAATCTGGGCCGACTGGTAGGACTGGATGGTGGAGATGCCCATTTTCGAGGCGATTTTCACGATGCCGTGAAGAACGGCGCTGTTGTAATCGCTGACAGCTGCCCCGGGGTCTTTATCCAAAAGACCCACCGTCACCAGCTCCGCCACGCACTCCTGCGCGAGATAGGGATTGACGGCCTGTGCGCCATAGCCCAGCAGCGCGGCAAAATGGTGCACATCCCGGGGTTCCGCACTTTCCAGAATAATGGAGAGTGCGGTGCGCTTTTTAGTGCGCACCAGATGCTGCTGCAACGCCGAAACCGCCAAAAGGGAGGGGATGGCCATGTGGTTTTCATCCACGCCCCGGTCGGAGAGAATCAGAATATTTGCTCCCTGACGGTAAGCCCGGTCGCAGTTGATAAACAGGCGGTCCAGCGCGTGCTCCAAGGGCATGCCGGGGTAATACAGCAGGGAAAGCGTTTCCACATGGAAGCCGGGGCGGTTCATATAGCGGATTTTCATTAAGTCCACAGAGGTGAGAATCGGGTTGCGGATTTCCAGCACGGTGCAGTTTTCTGCCTGCTCCTGCAACAGGTTTCCGCCCGCGCCCACGTAAACCGTGGTGTCTGTGACAATTTCCTCCCGGATGGCGTCCATAGGCGGATTGGTGACTTGGGCGAAGAGCTGCTTGAAATAATTAAACAGTGGCTGGTGCTGCTCACTGAGCACAGCCAGGGGAGTGTCCACGCCCATGGCGCAGGTTGGCTCTGCCCCGTCCCGCGCCATAGGGAGGAGAGAATCCTTCACCTCTTCGTAAGTATAGCCAAAGGCTTTGTACAGCCGGTCCCGCAGCTCCTGCGAGTGGTGCTCCACCTGCCGGTTGGGAATGGGGATGTCTTTAAGATAAACAAGGTGCTGATCCAGCCATTCGCCGTAGGGACGGCGGCGGGCATAGCTTCCCTTCAGCTCGGCGTCGTCCACCAGCCGCCCAAGGGTCAAATCCGCCAGCAGCATCCGTCCGGGCTGCAAGCGGGACTTTTTCACGACTTTTTCCGCCGGAATGTCCAAAACGCCCACCTCCGAGGAGAGAATCAGCGTCTCGTCGTCCGTGAGATACCAGCGGCAGGGCCTAAGGCCGTTTCGATCCAGCACCGCGCCCACGGTGTCCCCGTCGGAAAAGACTATGGCGGCAGGGCCGTCCCAAGGTTCCATCATGGTGGCGTAATAGTGATAAAAGTCCCGCTTTTCCCGGTCCATCCTGCGGTCGTTGGCCCATGGCTCGGGAAGGCACAGCATCACCGCCTGAGGCAGGGGAATGCCATTCATCATGAGAAATTCCAATGTGTTGTCCAGCATGGAGGAGTCGGACCCGCTTTGATCTACCACAGGAAGAACCTTGTCCATATCCTCACCCATCACCGATGAGAACATGGTTTCCTCCCGGGCCAGCATCCGGTCCACATTGCCCCGGATGGTGTTGATTTCCCCGTTGTGCATGATATAGCGGTTGGGATGGGCCCGCTCCCAGCTTGGATTCGTATTGGTGGAAAACCGGGAGTGCACCAGCGCGATGGCGCTTTCGCAATCCGGGTCGGAAAGGTCGGAATAAAATTCCCGAAGCTGCCCCACCAGAAACATGCCTTTGTATACGACGGTTCGGCTGGAGAAGGAGGGGACGTAGGCGGCAACGCTGGACTGCTCGAATACCCGCCGGGCGACATACAGCCTGCGGTCAAACTCCAGTCCCTGGGCGCAGCCCTCCGGGCGCTTTACAAAGCACTGGCAGATGTGGGGCATGCAGCTGAGGGCCTTTTCGCCCAGCACGTCCGGACGGGTGGGAACATCCCGCCAGCCCAAAAATTCCATGCCCTCCTTGGCAACGATGATCTCCAGCATTTTCTGCGCCTGTGCGCGCTTAAGCCGGTCTGCGGGAAGAAACAGCATGCCAACGCCGTAATCCCTTTCTTCTCCCAAAGAGAAGCCCTCTTCCTGCGCGGCCTTTGCCATCAGTCTATGGGGGATTTGCAGCATCAGCCCCACGCCGTCGCCGGTTTTTCCGGCGGCGTCCTTTCCTGCGCGGTGCTCCAGCTTTTCCACGATTTTCAGCGCGTTGTCCACCGTGCGCCAGGTTTTTTCACCCCGCAGGCTGACTACGGCGCCAATGCCGCAGGCGTCGTGCTCAAAGAGCGGGTCGTAAAGAGGGGTGTGCCGCTGATTAGGGTCAATCATGGAAAACAGCTCCTGTCTGTGATAAAGTTAGCCGCAGGGTGAATTGCTCCCCCCGCGGCAGTTTTTGGGTAATGCCCCCGTGGGGGACCGCGACAGTGTTCTAAGATAAAAGGCGGGGCTTTAGCCCGGCCCGCGCGTATAGGTTTCTATCATCAGCTGCGCGGTTTCAGCCAGCTTCATGCCTGCGTCCATGCTGCGTTTTTGCAGGAAACGGTGGGCTTCGGCCTCGGACATGCGGTTAATATCCATCAAAAGCTCCTTGGCCCGGCGGATTAGCCGCTGCTCGGGTTCGTCCCGCGGGGGTGCGGGGTGGCGAAGCTTTGCGGCCCGAAAGGCCAGAAGCCCCTCCAGCGAGGCAAAGAAATCTGCCTTGCGGGCAGGGGAGGCCAACTTGAAGAGGTTTTCTCCCTCGCAAAAATCTAAGTTTGCGGCGGTGGATACCACCAGAATGGCGCACACCCCCCGGAGAGACGCGGCCAGATCGTTCGCCGTCATATCCCGCAGGCGAAAGCCGCAGATAATGGATGCGCCGCCAAGCTTTCTGGCGGCGCGAATGGCCTCCGCTCCCGTGGCGCAGCAGGCGGACGGAAGATAGCCGCCGGATTCCAGCAGCTGCGCGGTACGGCGCTGCGCTTCCTCGTTGGAAAACGCGACGATGATTCCGGACATGGCCTCCATCCCTCCTCTCCCGCGCCGCAGGCAGCGCTGATTTTATGCCCGGCAGGCACAAAGTTCCAAGCCTGTCTTGCAGCGTGTGGAAAACTCAGTAGGTCACGAGATACTTGCCCAGTTCCCAAGCCGTGACCTGCGCGCAGTATTCTGCCCATTCCCGCTGTTTTCCGGCAATATACTGGCTGGTGACGTGGGGGCCCAGCGCGTCGGTGACGACGTGGTCGGCCTCCATGGCAAAAACGGCCTCCTCCAGCGTGGCGGGAAGATTGGCAATGCCGTGGCGTCGAAGGGCCGCAGCGTCCATGGTATACAGATTTTCCACCGTCTCCTCCGGCGGCGTCAGCTTCCGTTCAATTCCGTCCAGCCCCGCAGCCAGACACACGGCCAGAGCCAGATACGGATTGCAGGAAGGGTCGGGACTGCGCAGCTCCACCCGGGTATCCTGCTCGCGGGGAGAAGGAATGCGAATCAGCGCCGAGCGGTTGGACGACGACCACGCAAGACAGTTTGGAGCTTCGTAGCCGGAAATCAGCCGCTTGTAGGAATTTACCAGCGGGTTGGTCACGGCGCAGAAGCCGCCGGCATGGGCCAGAAGTCCGGCAATGAAATGATAGGCCAGAGGAGAAAGCTTTCTTGCGTCCGATTCATCGTAGAAAGCATTTTTCCCGTCCCGAAACAGGGACATATTCACATGCATGCCGCTTCCCGCCGCACCGAAAACCGGCTTTGGCATAAAGGTGGCGTGCAGTCCGTTTTTCTGTGCCATGGTTTTTACCGCCAGCTTAAAGGTCATCATACCGTCGGCGGCCTTCATAGCATCGGCGTATTTCATATCAATTTCGTGCTGACCTGCGGAAACCTCGTGGTGGCTGGCCTCTACCTCAAGGCCCATGGCCTCCAGCGCAAGACAGATTTCCCGCCGGGTTCCCTCTCCGTGGTCCAGAGGGCCCAGATCGAAGTAGCCGGCCTGATCCCCGGTGACGGTGGTGGGATTGCCCTCGCCGTCGGTCTGAAACAGGAAAAATTCCATCTCAGGCCCCACGTTAAAGGTAAACCCCATGTCCGCCGCTCGCTTCACCACCCGCTTTAAAACATTTCGCGGGTCCCCGGGAAACGACGCGCCGTCCGGATTGTGAACGTCGCAGATCAGTCGGGCCACCTTCCCGTATTGGGGCCGCCAGGGCAGCACCGCAAAGGTGTCCAGATCCGGCCAGAGACACTGGTCCGATTCCTCAATGCGGACAAAGCCCTCGATAGAGCTGCCGTCCAGCATAATTTGATTGTTCAGCGCCCGCTCAAGCTGAGAGACGGAGACGGCCACATTTTTCATCTGGCCGAAAATATCCGTAAACTGCATGCGGATAAACTGAACGTCCTCCTCCTGTACCATTCGGAGAATATCTTCCTTGCTGAATCCGCTCATAAAAACAGTCTCCTTTCAACTGAAAGCCCATGCTTTTGTGTTTGGTTTCTCACAATAGCGCAATAAAGCATGGCGTATAAAAAAGAACGCGGCAAACCCTCTGAGGGTGCCCCGTTGCGCTCTCTTTCTGGGAATTATAGCGGCGAAATGACCGCTTGTCAACGCTTTTGCCCCGAATGAATGAATGAAAATGCGCATTTCATGGCTTTTTCTAAAACCGGAAGTTTCCGTAAAAAAACTTTGTGCAATTTCATATGCCCCATAGGCTGTTTTTACCAAACGGACATTTATATTCCGGACACACACGATTTTGGGAAAAAAGTGTTTTTGCGGTGTGGCCTGCCAATCTTGACGGCGCATTCCAGGGACGGTATACTAAAAGCAAAATACTTTGAGAAGCGACCTTTCGGTGAGCGTGCGGTAGGTTCTTCCGAAAAGGAACGACAGGAGGCATTTTGTGAGACAGGCATTGTATATCGACTGCTGCATCCGGAAAGAAGCATCCCGCACGAGGAAGCTGGCGGAGGCGTTTTTTGCGGCGCTGCCGAACGCTTGGCAGGTGACCACGGTAAACTTAATGGAGGAGGAGTTTCGCCCCTTGTCCGGCGCGTTTTTTGACCGGCGGGAGACGCTGCTGAAAACCGGGAAAACGGACGATCCCCGGTTTGACCGCGCGCGGGAGCTGGCGGCGGCGGATCTAATTGTGATTGCCGCTCCATTTTGGGATATGAGCTTTCCCGCACTGCTGAAGGTCTATATTGAAAACGTGTCGGTGGAGGGCATTACCTTTCGCAGTACGGCGGAAGGCTTGAAGGGCCTGTGTGCAGCGGAGCGGTGCGTGTTTCTCACCACCCGGGGCGGGGCTTATCCTGCCGGGGACCCGCTGGAGCAGGCGGTGCCGTATCTCAGGGCCATCCAGATGTTTTTCGGCATTGGCGATCTGACCTGTGTGGCGGCGGACGGGCTGGATCTGGACGGTGCGAATCCGCAGGCCCTGCTGGCGGATGCCTGCGCAGAGGCGGCGGCACTTGCGCGGACGCTTTGATTCTGAGAACCCGCCCGGAGATAAGGCTTTGCGTGAATTTTGAAAAGACGAACGCGCCCGCTCCATCATTGTCGGAGCGGGCGCGTTTTATTGAGGAAGCTTTCGGTGCAATTCCTGTTCACGGTGCGGAAAATCCCGGTCGGGTAAAAAGTGCCCCACCGTGCGAGACGCGTTATACCCGCAGAGTTTGAATCAGGTGCTTCATGTGGATGCTCATGGCGTAGCGTGCGCCCACGTCGTCCCGGTGCAGCAGAAAATCCACAATTAGCCGGTTGTCCGCCACGGCAATTTCCTGCATATGCTTTTGATTCTCCGAAATCTGCATGATCTCGCTTACCGCGTCGTTGATGATGGGGTAAAGGCGGCGCATGTATTCGTTGTGGGATGCACGGATAATGCTGAGGTGAAAGTCCTGATCGGCAGAGGGCCAGTCCCCCCCGGTGGAGGCAATCTGCTCCATCCGCTCTGCCTTGCGGCGAATTTGGTCCAGCTCTTCGTCGCTTGCCCGCTGGCAGGCCAGCGCCACCGTGGCAGGCTCGAAAATCAGGCGCATTTCAAACAGATCCCTTGCCCTGGTGCGGGAGCGCAAATCCGTCAGCGCTGTCATATCCACTGGGAAACGGGGCAGCTCCCGGGCCACAAACGTCCCCTTGCCCCGCTGAATTTCCAAAACGCCCTGTGCCACCAGAAAGGAAATGGCCTCCCGCAGTGTGGTGCGGCTGACGCCCAAAAGCTCGCTCAATTCATTTTCGTTGGGCAGCTTGCCGCCGGTTTCATAGCGGTGCTCTTCCGCAATCATATCCAACAGCCGCTCCGCCGCCCGCTGGGACAGCTTTGCCTTTTTCGGTCCCTCCATAAAAGTCCTCCTTCGCCCCCTGTGGGGACGTATTTCTTTTTTAAAGCGCCGCCGCTTTGCCCGAAAACCGTTCGTCTGCATCAAATTTTGCAAACGGATCGACAGTAATTAGGCAAAAGGCACAATAACTTCCCTTGACATCTCTGGACGAATAGGTTATACTGACATCATACAACGCATACGATAATAATACAACTCTTTTTTGAAATTTTGAAAGCGAGGGGGCCGTTTTGATTCTGACATCCGATCAGGTCTGCTCCAGCCGCGTCGTGCTTGTCTGCGGGCATTACGGGACGGGGAAGACCGAGTTTGCCGTAAACTATGCGCTGGGGTTGGCCCATGAGGGGCACGCCGCCATGCTGGCGGACGTGGACATTGTGAACCCCTATTTCCGCTCCAGAGAGCGGAAAAAGCTTTTGGAGGGGGCTGGAATTCGCGTGATTTCCTCCTCTCAGGCGAGCAGCGACGCGGACGTGCCCGCCCTTCCGGCGGAGCTTTTGACGATTTTGGAAAACCGGGAAATCCGGGGCGTAATGGATGTGGGCGGCGACCCGGTGGGCGCACGGGTTTTGGCCCGGTTTCAGCCCAAAATTATTGCGGAGGATTACAATCTTCTCTTCGTGCTGAACGCCAACCGGCCCGAGGTGCGCACGGCGGAGGCCGCCGTGGCCTATCTTCGCAGCATCGAGGTTGTGACGGGTCTTGTGTGCGGCGGCATTGTGAACAACACCCATCTGTGCGGCGAGACGACGCCCGAAGAGATTCTCAAGGGCGCGGAGCTTGCCGAAGCGGTTTCAAGGGAAACCGGCATACCCGTTGTGTGCCATGTGGCGGAGCGGCGCTTCACCGGCGAGGAAAGTCTTGCGGGCCTGAAGCTGTTTCCCATTGACATTTATATGAAAAAACCGTGGGAGCTGTAAAAGGCTCCCAACAACATGAAGGGAGGCAAATGAGTATCATGGCAGCAAGGGTAACATTTGACCGGGACCGGTGCAAGGGCTGTGAGCTGTGCGTTTCCGTATGTCCCAAGCACATCGTGGCGATTGATATGAACGTCATCAACCGCAAAGGCTATCACCCCGCCGGGGTGGTGGACATGGCGGCATGCATCGCCTGCGCAAGCTGCGCGAAGATCTGTCCGGATTCCGTGATTACCGTGGAAAAAATCTGACGAAGGAGGTTGAATTTTCGTGGGAAAAGAGCTTTGGAAAGGAAATGAAGCCATTGCAGAGGCCGCCATCCGCGCGGGCTGCGACTGCTTCTTTGGATACCCCATCACCCCGCAGAGTGAGATTCCGGAATATCTCTCTTTGCATATGCCGCAGCACGGCAAGGTATTTGTTCAGGCAGAGTCCGAGGTGGCCGCCATCAACATGGTGTATGGGGCAGCGGGCGCCGGAATGCGGGTTATGACCTCTTCGTCCTCTCCCGGAATTTCCCTGAAGCAGGAGGGAATTACATATCTTGCGGGCGCGGAGTTGCCCGCCGTGATTGTCAACTGTATGCGCGGCGGACCGGGGCTTGGAACAATTCAGCCCGGCCAGAGCGACTATTTTCAGGCCACCCGCGGCGGCGGCAACGGCGACTATCGCACGGTGGTGCTGGCTCCCGCCAATATTCAGGAGGCTGTGGACATGGTGCAGGAGGCGTTTGACATCGCCGACCAGTACCGCAACCCCGTGCTGGTGCTGGCGGACGGCATGATCGGCCAGATGATGGAGCCGATTGAGTGGCGCGAGATTCCAAAGCGCCATCTTGCGCCCAAGGACTGGGCCGCCACCGGCCGCAAGGGCCGCGCACACCATAACGTGATTAACTCCCTGTACATCGACCCCAACGAGTGCGACGATTTTAACGTGGCGCTTGCAAAGAAATATCAGGGCATTAAAGCAAACGAGGTCCGCTGGACGCACAAGGATGCGGAGGACGCCGAGCTTCTCATCACGGCTTACGGTACGCCCGCCCGCATTGTCCTCACGGCGCTGGAGCAGCTTCGGGCCGAGGGGATTAAGGCTGGGCTGTTCCGCCCCATTTCTCTGTGGCCCTTCCCGGAGAAGGAGCTGCATGATTTGGCCCTTCGGAACAATGTGAAGGCGATTTTGGACGTGGAAATGAGCATCGACGGCCAGATGATCGAGGATGTGCGCCTGAGTGTGGAGGGCCGCAGGCCCATCTCCTATCTGGGCCACGCCGGCGGCGTCATCCCCACTGTGGAGGAAATCGTGGAAGCGGGCAAAAAGGCCCTGAAGGAGGCGAAGTAACATGGCGGTTGTCTATCAAAAATCCAAGGGACTGACGGACGTGGAGTTCCACTACTGCCCCGGCTGCACCCACGGCATCATTCACAAGCTGGTGGCCGAGACGATGGAGGAGATGGACCTGCTGGATACGGCCATCGGCGTGTGTCCCGTGGGCTGCTCTGTGTTTGCCTATAAATATTTCAGCTGCGACATGCAGGAGGCCGCTCATGGACGCGCCCCTGCCGTTGCCACCGGCATCAAGCGCACCCATCCCCATCAGCCGGTGTTCACCTATCAGGGCGACGGGGATCTTGCCTCCATCGGCACGGCGGAAATTGTCCACGCCGCTATGCGGGGCGAGAAATTCACCACCATTTTCATCAATAACGCCATTTATGGCATGACCGGCGGCCAGATGGCCCCCACCACCCTCATCGGACAAAGAGCCACCACCTGCCCGCAGGGCCGCACCCGCGAGCAGGCCGGTATGCCCATCCGCATGGCGGAGATGCTCTCCACGCTGGACGGCTGCGTCTATGCCGAGCGGGTCTGCGCCACCGACATCCCCAACCTGAACAAAGCCAAAAAGGCCATCAAAAAGGCATTCCAGCTTCAAATGGAGGGAAAGGGCTTCACCTTTGTAGAGGTTTTGGCCACCTGCCCCACCAACTGGGGCATGACGCCGCTGAAGTCCATGGAGTGGCTGAAGGAAAACATGGTGCCTTATTATCCTCTGGGTGTGCTCAAGGATACCAGCGCGGAGGTGGAGTGAGATGAAAAAGGAAATTATTATTTCCGGTTTCGGCGGTCAGGGCGGCCTTGCCATTGGCAAGAATTTGGCGGAGGCCGGGATGGCTGAGGGGCTGAACGTGACATGGGCCCCGTCCTACGGGCCTGAGATGCGTGGTGGCACGGCCAACTGCTCTGTGGTGCTGTCTGACCGGCCCGTGGGGTCTCCCGTGTTCAACCATCCCACAGAGCTGATTGCCATGAACGAGCCTTCCCTTGAAAAATTCGAGGCAGGCGTTGTCCCCGGCGGGGCCGTGTTTGTCAACAGCTCCGTGGTCACCGATAAGGTGACCCGCGCGGATTTAAGCGCGTATTACATCCCCTGCGGAGAAATCGCCGATCAGGTGGGCAACGCCAAGGTGGGCAACATGGCCATGCTGGGCGCATATGTAGCCGCTACCAAGATTTTAAAGCCCGAGGCCATCGAGGCTATGATTGAGGAGATGTTTACCGGAGCCAAGGCCAAGCTGGTTCCCCTGAACATCGAGGCGTTCCGCCGGGGTATGGCCTGCATCGGATAACGCTGATTGTCACAGGGAGAACGTCCCCCTGCTGCCGGAAAACCGGCGGCAGGGCGGACGGGCATCCCGCTCTGCGCCCGTTCTGTGCATTTTAACAGTTGACTTTCCCCTGCCGGGAGCGTATAAATAATTTAATACGCAAAACGCGATGAACGGGAATTGCCGTCAGGACCGCCGCATTCAGAGAGCTGCCGCACGGTGCGAGGCAGCGGACGCGGCCTGATTGGTCTGGCCCGGAAGCGGCCCGCCCAACGAGATGTTTCTCCAGTAGGCGGCGACGGGGGCCTCCCGGTACAGGGGTAGTGCGCGGAAGCGTGCATAAGAGGCCGCGCTGCGGCAAAGAGAGTGGTACCACGGAAGTTTGGCTTTCGCCTCCCTGTTTTCAGGGGTGCGAGGGCCTTTTGCTTTATCAGTTCAAAATAAAAGTAAGGGAGAATTTCAAATGTTGAACATCAAGATCACGAAGACGACTTCCCCCAAAGCAAAGCCTGCCGACGAATCCAAGCTGGGCTTCGGAAAGACCTTTTCCGACCACATGTTTATTATGGACTACACCGAGGGTCAGGGCTGGCACGATGCCCGCATTGTGCCTTACGCGCCTCTCTCCCTGGACCCCTCTTCCGTGGTGTTCCACTATGCACAGGAGTGCTTTGAGGGCCTGAAGGCCTATCGTACCACCGAGGGCAAGATTCAGCTCTTCCGCCCGGACTGCAACGCCCGCCGTATGAACAACACGCAGGAGCGCCTGTGCATGCCCAGCATCCCCGAGGAGGACTTTGTGGAGGCCATCCGCGCGCTGGTGGAGGTTGAGAAGGACTGGGTTCCCCATTCTGAGGGCGCGTCGCTGTACATCCGTCCGTTCACCATTGCCACCATGCCCCAGCTGGGCGTCCACGCGTCCACCACGTATCAGTTCATCATCATCTGCGCCCCCTCCGGCGCATATTACGCGGCAGGGCTGGCCCCCATCGACATTTATGTGGAGGACACCTATGTCCGCGCCTGCCCCGGCGGCACCGGCTTTACCAAGTGCGGCGGAAACTACGCCGTGTCTCTGCTTGCTGCCAAGGTGGCCGAGGAGCGGGGATACAGCCAGGTGCTGTGGCTGGATGGCGTGGAGCGCAAGTATGTTGAGGAAGTGGGCGCTATGAACATCTTCTTCAAGATTGACGGCAAGCTCTATACCGCCGAGGCGCAGGACAAGGACGGCACCGTGCTTCCCGGCGTCACCCGCCGCTCCATCATCGAACTTTTGAAGGACTGGGGCTATGAGGTTGTGGAGGGCAAGCTGGCCGTCGAAGACCTGATGAAGGCCGCCCACGAGGGCAAGCTGGAAGAGGTGTTCGGCACGGGCACCGCCGCCGTCGTTTCTCCTGTTAAGAAGCTGGACTATGAGGATCAGTCAGCAAAGATCGGCCACGGCGAAATCGGACCTCTCACGCAGAAGCTGTACGACACCCTCACCGGCATCCAGTGGGGCAGAATCCCTGACACGAAGGGCTGGATCGTTCCGGTTTGCAACGCTTGATTTACGCCTGCGCTTTAAATGTTCCGCCCGGCTGCTTTTGCAGCCGGGCGGGGCATTTCGCAGCCGTAAAGCTGCCCTTCACCCGATAAAGCCGCCGTCCACCGTGAGAATCTGCCCGGTGATAAAAGCGGCTTCGCTTCCCGCCAGAAACGCCGCCGCCGCCGCCACGTCCTCCGGCGTGCCCAGACGGCCAAGGGGCGTCTGGGTGGCAAGGTCTGCCAGCGTCTCCGGGCCGAGGGTGCGGAGCATGTCCGTTTCGATGCAGCCGGGGGCTACTGCGTTTACCCGGATGCCGGAGGGGGCCAGCTCCAGCGCCAGCGAGCGGGTAAGCCCGATCACGGCGGCCTTTGTGGCGGCATAAACCGTTTCGCAGGAGGCGCCTCGCAGGCCCCAGATAGAAGAAATGTTGACAATGCTGCCCCGTTTTTCATGAAGCATGTGGGGCAGGGCACGGCGGATGGCACTGCGCATTCCGCCTACATTTACGGCAAAAGTGCGGTTCCAGTTTTCATCGTCCGCATCCTGAAACAGGCCGCTGGGTGGGGAAATCCCCGCGTTGTTGATCAGCGTGCCTACCGGTCCCAGTGCGGATTCTATGGCGTGGAACATCGCGTCCACCTCGCCGGAATCCGCCATGTCCGCGCCAAACGCGGCTGCGCTGCACCCGGCGCGGCGCAGCTCGTCCGCCAGCTGTTCGGCGGCTTGGCAGCTGCGGTGATAGTTGATCGCCACGTCATAGCCCTGCTGCCCAAGCTTTCGGGCAATCGCCTGCCCGATTCCCCGGCCCCCTCCTGTCACCAGCGCCACATTTGTCATGTCTTTTCGCTCCTTTGCTCCTGCCCGTCCAGAGGGCAGGACTGTGGTTTGCGGTTGGACGCGCTGAATCCTGAGGGTGTGCCGTCCTGTCCGCCTGCGGATATTATAAATGCTTTTTCCCAGGACTGCAACGGCCTTTTCAGCCGAATTGCTGCGCTTTAACGCTTTTTTCTGTTGAAACGGAGGGAGCGGAACCCGGCCGGGGCAAAATTGCGCCGGGCTTTCAATTGACAGCGGGGCGGAAATCGGGTAAAATAACAGGCGGTTCTGTTCCTTCGCACTCAATTTGTCTCCGTAGCTCAGCCGGATAGAGCATCCGCCTCCTAAGCGGAAGGCCGGCAGTTCGAATCTGCCCGGGGACGCCAAAAGGCACAACTTTCCACCAAGGGAAAGCTGTGCCTTTCTTTACGCGTACAAGTATAATAATATGAATACATTATTCAAAAAATTATTTTTATAATAGATAAACATTGAAATAGGTTAATATGAGAGGAGATGGCAAATAGATGAGAACAAATATAAAACTTGCTATCTTATTTTCGTGCAGTGTCCTTGTAGGAGCATTACTATACGTCTTTATGCACGAATTAGGGCATACCATCGTAGCGATGGTATGCGGGGCGGAAATAACCGAGTTCAGTATTTTGGGGGCTCATATGTCATATAGTGGCGGAGCCTTCAGTAAAGCCATGTTTTCGTTATTCCATGTTGCGGGAGTGCTATTTCCGATTATAGTGACACTGCCAATTATTATCTCTTATAAGCGGGGCAAGAAGAGCATCCTTTATCGCTGCTGTCATATGACGGTTTGTTTATGGGGGATTTCTCCTCTTTTGGCCTGGCTGATTGTACCTGTTGTTAGTATGGTAAGCTCCCCGCCGCAAGGAGATGACGTTGCAAAGTTTATCATGAGTTCGCAATGGCATCCCATGCTCGTATTTGCATGTGCGTTAGCCATCTTAGCTGGAATGCTTGGACTTATCATTAAGAAGGGAATCATCCGGGAATTTAGCGCCATGCTAAAAGACTTTTCCTGAAAATTTTGAACATAGCCGATTTGACGACTGAATGACGAGATACACCAGCCGGGTGTGTGAAATCTTTCTTCCGCGGTGATTACATAAGCGCAGCCGAAAGCCTTGATTTATCAATGGCTTTCGGCTGTTTCTTTTTATATTGCCCGATTTGGTGGATGCGATTGTATTTTGCTGATAAAAAATTTGTTTAAAAGAGCACGCTCCCATCTGCGGGAGCGTGCTCTTTCAAATAAAAAAAGGACCTTTTGTACTACTCCGGCTTCACGCCGAGGTGCTTCATCTTTCGCAAAATCGTTGGCTGGGAGACACCCAGTGCTTCCGCCATTTTTCGGCTGGTCCTGTATTTCTTCACTGCGTTTTCCAGAAGCTGACGCTCATAGGCGTCCATCATGTCCTGCAAATGCGGCATCTCTTTGACCGGTGAAACCCGGTCCCCGTTAATGGCCATTTCGATGTCCTCGCCGGTAATCTCGCTTTGGTCGCCGATAATCACCAGCCGTTCCACCGTGTGCTCCAAATCCCGCACGTTTCCCGGCCACTCATAGGCTTCCAAACGTGTAATGGCCGACGGCTCAAAAAATTTGCTGCGTTTGTATTTCTCGTTGGACCGGTTCAAAAACGTGCCCGCCAGCGCGACAATATCCTCCCGCCGCTCCCGCAGGGGCGGAATGTTGATGGACACCACATTTAAACGGTAGTAAAAATCCCGGCGAAACAGGCCGTCCTCTACCATCTTTTTCAAGTCCTTGTTGGAGGTGGCAATGACCCGGATATCAATTTTTACAATTTCATTTCCGCCAACACGAATAATTTCCTGCTCCTGCAATGCCCGCAGAAGCTTTGCCTGCATGGTGAGCGGCAAATCCTCAATTTCATCCAAAAGAACCGTGCCTTCGTTTGCCAGCTCCAGAAGGCCGATCTTGCGGGTATTCAAAGCGCCGGTAAAGGCGCCTTTTTCATATCCAAACAGCTCTGATTCAAAAAGGGAATCAGGAATGGCAGAGCAATTAATTCGGATATACGGCTTGTCCCGCCGGTTGCTTTTCGAGAAAATATCCCGGGCCACCACTTCCTTACCGGTGCCTGTCTCGCCGCTGATGAGAATGGTGGCATCCGAGGAGGCGGCCTGACTGATAAGGTATTTTACCCGCATCATTTCAGGGGAGCTGCCGATAAAAGAGGAGCCGAATTGCAAGGTTTTGAGATATTCTAAATCCTGCGCCATTTTACCCAGCTTGCTTTTCAGCATCATGGTGTCCGTCAAATCCCGCACAATGGAAATTACAAAATCCAAAGCGCCGTCGTCTTTGAAAATGGGGATGCAGACATATAAAACAATTTTTCCGTTGTTGGCAAGCTTGTTGATGCCGGTTACGGCCGTTTTCCGTTCGATGGCATACAAGGAAAGTCGGGGTGCGTCCTTCACGTTATACTCGTCCAGACCCTTTTCATTGAGACTGTGGAGCAGCGTATTCACATCCGTATCATCGTAGCCGAGGAAGACATTGACATTCTCGTCGAAAATGCCTGCATCCCACAAATCGTCCACAGTTTTTCCAAGAATGTCGTTGCGATGAATTCCTAAGATTTCCTGACAGGTGTCGTTTGCCTCAGCAATCCGGCCGTCAGGCATTACAATATAGGCGGCGTCGCCGGTGTATTGAAAAAGAAGCATGCACGCTGCCACCAAGTGCCAATTCGACTCCTGCATGAATGTTCTCCTCTCGGTGATTTTCCTATTTTGTCTATTCTAAATGATTGCAATTTGTTTTGCAAGGCGGCAAAGGCTGAAAAAAGAAAATTGATACAGTTCTGTATCAATTATAATAATAATTTTGATTTACAGCCACTTTGCGGACGGAACTTGTCGGCTGGAAAATAACAAATTCCCTGAAGACAGAAGGAAAATACGTGCTTTAGCAGGAGGCGATACATTTTTATATCACCGCGATTAGTATTTATCATTTTTGTTTCGCACAAAATTTGGCTTTGACTGTTTACCGGGTTGGTTTCCTGCCACAAACAAAAATGTTTTGTAAGAGTTGCACAGGATAAAAATTTCAAAATTGATGATTCAAACAAAAAAGGCGCTGTTTAAAATGTGGCACGCTGATTGCTGTAACTATTTGCAGAGCGTCAGCCCAAATGTAGAGAAAACAGGAGGAGTTTCAATATGAAAAAAAGAGGTTTAAGCTTCGTTCTTGCACTGTGCATGGCATTGACTCTGGCCGCCTGTGGCAGCGGCAACTCCGGTACTACCGCACCGTCCTCATCCGCCAAAAGCGGACAGGATTCAGCTTCCGGCAGTACAGGCAGCGGCTATCCCACGTATAAGTGGACTGCCGCAAACGTTCTGGCGGAGGATTCCGTTTACGGCGTAGCCCTGCATCAGTTTGCAGATCTCATTAATAAAAAATCCGGCGGTGCGATTACAGTGGAGGTATTTGACGCGGGTACGCTGGGCACTGAGAAGGAGTGCATGGAAGGGCTTCAGATGGGCACCGTGGATTTTGAAGTTGCCTCTTCTGCAACCTGCTCAAACTTCACGGCTTCTCAGACCATCTACGACCTGCCCTATCTGTTCCCCAATTCCATAGTGGCCCGTCAGGTTTTGCAGGGCGAAACCTGCCAGGAAATTTTGGGAGAGCTGTCCGACGTCTCAATCAAGGGGCTGACCTATTTTGAAAACGGCATTTACGCCATCATCTCCAAAGAGCCAATTGAAGACCTCAGCGATATGAGCGGCAAAAAAATCCGCGCCATTGAATCCAACCTGCAGACGGATACTTACGCGGCCCTTGGCGCCACCGGCGTGGCCATCGCCTGGGGCGACTGCTACACCTCTTTGCAAACCGGTGTTTGCGACGGAATTTCCTCCACCACGATTCCCAATATGTACTCCGCAAAGTTTTATGAGGTCGGCAAGTACATTACCAAGACCAATCATGGATACAGCCCCTGCCTCTTTGCAATGAGCCAGACCCTATGGGACTCTCTGGACGCGGATACGCAGGCGCTGATTATGGAGTGCGCCAATGAAGCCCGCGATTATCAGTACAGATACATTGACGCAATGCTTACGTCCTTGCAGGACGAGATGGAAGACGGCGGCGTCACATTCTATGACATCGATACCGCCGCCTGGGGCGCCGCCTGCGCGCCGATTTATGAAAAATATGTCGGCACCGGCACCGGCCAGATTAACCCCGATCTGGTTTCCGCAATCCAGAGTGAGGTCGCGGCGATTTCCTGATTGCAGTCCTATTTAAATAATGACGGGCGAGACGCTTCTCGTCTCGCCCGGATAGAACTTTATGAAAGCAAGAAACAAAACAAGCAATTTAAGGAAAGGAGTTTTCCCGTTCGAAAAGCACCGTTCGGGAATCGAGTATGCTTGAAAAAATTGATCGCGCTTTAAATATCGCCGAAAGCGTAATATGCGGGATTATCTGTGCGGCCATGCTGATAGTCACCTGCATGATCGTCATTTGGCGCTACATTCTGGTGGCACCACTTCCATGGGGAGAGGAGGCGGCCAGATACCTGATGATTTGGTTTGTATTCTGGGGATGCACCATTGCCGCCAAAGGGGAAAATCACTTGGGCGTGGAGGCGTTTATCTCCATGCTGCCCAAGGCGGCACAGTGCATTGGCATTAAAATAAAATATGCCGTCACTGTGGTGATCTTTGGTGCTTTATTTGTGCTCTCCTGCAAAATGTTCATGCAGTATGGCGCAACAGGACAGGTTTCCACCATCCTGCGCATTCCCATGAACATCGTGTATTCCTGCGTGCCCATCGGCCTGTTTCTGAGCACTTGGCACTACATTGTGCATTTTTTCATGCACCTGCATGATCAGCCCGAAGGCAAGGAGGGGGAGCGCACATGATTACAGCGGCTTTATTCGGCGGCTTTTTGATCTGCATGTTTTTCAGCGTGCCGATTGCGCTTTGCCTTGCCGGCGGCGGTATTTTGGCCACCATGGTGGGCGGAAATGTAAACCTGTTTGTTTGCGCACAAAGACTGTTTGCCTCTATCGACAGCTTTACGCTGATGGCAATTCCGTTTTTTATGATTGCGGGCAACCTCATGTCCTCCGGCGGCATTTCCAAGCGCCTTTGCGACTTTGCCAACTCCCTGATCGGTTGGATTCCCGGCGGTCTTGCCTGCGCATCCATTTTGTCCTGCATGATATTCGGTGCGCTCTCCGGCTCACCCACGGCGACAACGGCGGCCATCGGCGGGATTTTGGTGCCCGCGCTGATTGAAAACGGCTACTCCAAAAAATTCGCACTGTCCACCATTGCGGTGGCGGGTCTGCTGGGAACAATTATTCCGCCCAGTACGATTATGATTACCTACTCATCCTGCACGGATGTTTCCATCGGCTCCATGTTTATGGGTGGCATTCTTCCCGGCGTTGCACTGGGCGTGTGCATGATGGTGATTGCGGTGAGCTACGGCGTAAAGCACAAGGCGGAAATTACCCGAATTCCATTCAGCTTCCGCCGTGTGGGGCAGACCTTTGTCCGCGGTATCGGCGCATTTTTAATGCCTGTCATCATTCTGGGCGGCATTTATACCGGTGTTTTTACACCCACGGAGTCCGCGGCCATCGCCTGTATTTACGGTCTGATTGTCGGCGTTTTCTTCTACCGCGAGCTGACGGTTGCTGACTTAAAAAAGGTGCTTGTGGGGTCTGCATCCTCTTCCGCCATGGTGATGATGATTATTGCCTGCGCCGGTATCTTTGGCATGGTTATGACCCGTGAACAGATTCCGGCCAAGGTGGCGGCGGTGCTGATCAGTGTGGCTGGGAACAAATATATATTCCTGCTGCTGGTAAACATCATGCTGCTGATTGTGGGCTGCTTCCTTGAAACCACGGCGGCAATTTTGATTATTGCGCCGGTGCTGCTTCCGGCGGTTGCGGCTTTTGGCATTAATCCAATTCACTTCGGCATCATTGTGTGTGTGAACCTTGCAATCGGCTGCGCAACACCGCCGCTGGGCGTAAATCTGTATGTTGCGGCCGGATTGACCCACGATAAGGTCGACATGGTGATTAACAGGCACTTGGTTGGCTACATAATTTCGTCTGTTATTGCGCTTTTAATTATTACCTACTGCGAGCCGTTGGTTATGTTCCTTCCGAACATGATGGCTTAAAGCACGGACTTGGAAAGGAACTGCCACTATGGACAGGTTAAAAGGAAAAGTAATTGTAATTACCGGTGGGGCAAGAGGTGTGGGCTACTGCATGTGCGAGCGGTTTGCACAGGAAAATCCCGAGATCATTTACTCCGTCGACATGGCGGACGGCGGCTATAAACATCCGCTGGTGCGCCCTGTTAAGCTGAGCATTACCGACCGCCCGGCCCTTACGGACTTCGCACGGCAGATAAAGGCGGAGTTTGGCCATGTGGACGTACTGATCAATAACGCCGCCATTACCAGAGACTCCATGCTCTATAAAATGACGGAGGAGCAGTGGGACGCGGTCATCGATGTGAATTTGAAGGGGACCTTTAATATTACGCAGGCTCTCGTCCCTTTCATGCGAGAGCAAAAAACAGGCTGTATTCTCTCCATTTCCTCCGGCAGCGGCGTTTACGGGAACATCGGTCAAACCAACTATGCCGCCACCAAGGCGGGGCTGATTGGCATGACCTACTCCTGGGCAAAGGAGCTGAACCTCCACGGCGAGCAGATTCGCTGCAATGTTTTGGCGCCCGATAATATCGAAACCGAAATGGCAAAGACCATTCCGGCGAAGATTTTGGACCCCCTGATTGCCCGCACGCCGCTTAAGCGTATGTGCCAGCCCATTGAGGTTGCCAACACGGCCCTGTTCCTTGCCAGCGAGGAAGCGTCTTTCATCAACGGGCAGGTTGTTTGCGTAAACGGTGGCCTGCGGCTGTAAGGCGGTACATTCATGCTGAATAAAAAGTTTGTATCCGCAAAAGAAGCCGTCGGCGCAATCCCCGATGGGGCCTATGTGGGCATTGGCGGATTTTTGGGAATTGGCTCGGCAGAGGAAATCAACGTTGCCATAGAAACCCGTTTCCTTGAAGAGGGGCATCCCAGAGATCTGACGCTGCTGCACACCGGCGGCGTTGGTGACGGAAGGGACGCGGGAAACAACCACCTTGCCCACGAGGGGCTGGTAAAGCGGCTGATTGGCGGCCATTTTGCCAGAATTCCAAAGCTTGGGGCCATGGTAGAGCAGGAAAAAATTGAGGCGTTTAATATTCCGCAGGGCATCCTTTCCCATCTCTACCGCGAGAGCGCGGCCATGCGCCCAAGGCTGATTACCAAGGTGGGACTTGGAACCTTTGTAGACCCCGATTTGGACGGTGCAAGGGTCAACGGCATTACCACGGGGACGATGGTGGATAAGGTGCAAATTGACGGAGAGACGTATCTCAGCTACCATGTTCCGCCGGTGACAGTTGCCATGATTCGAGGCACCACAGCCGACGAGCAGGGAAACATCTCCTTTGAAAACGAGCCGCTGACGCTGGAGGGAATCTCCATCGCAACCGCCGCGAAAAACCATGGTGGCATTGTCATTGTGCAGGTGGAGAAGGTGGTGAAAAAGGGTGCGATTCTGCCACAGAATGTGCGGATTCCCCATATTTTGGTGGACTACATTGTGGTGACCACGAAGCCTGAAGAATACCACCGGCAAAACTACGGCACATATTTTGACCCCCGCTTTACCCGCAGCGACATTGTTGTGGAGGGAACACCGGCGCAAACACCGATGGACATTCGTAAAATCATTGGGCGGAGAGCCGCCATGTGCCTTAAAAAAAGCATGCAGGTGGTGAACTTTGGAATCGGAATACCGGAAACGGTAGTCACGGTTTTAAATGAGGAGGGGCACAGCGAACGGTTTACTTCCATCATCGAAAGCGGAGCGATTGGCGGGGTTGCTCTGGGCGATATGAATTTCGGATCGTGCATCTGCCCTGACGCGATTATCGATCAGCCCTACATGTTCGATTTCATCGATGGCGGTGGTTTGGACATGTCCTTTTTAGGGCTTGCCCAGTGCGACGCCAAGGGAAATATCAACGTGTCCCGCTTCGGCACAAAGGTGGCCGGCTGCGGCGGCTTTATCGATATCTCCCAAAATGTTAAAAACATGGTCTTTTGCGGCACTTTTACCGCAAAGGGACTGGAAATCAGTGTCTCCGATGCAGGAGAGCTGGTGATTGAGAAAGAGGGAAGCTCCAAAAAATTCATCCAGTCCTTACAGCAAATTACCTTCAGCGGCGAGGTTGCCGCAAAAGATAAGCGAAATATCCTGTTTGTAACAGAGCGGGCGGTTTTGAAGCTGACCTCTGAGGGACTGATGGTTACGGAAATTGCACCGGGTGTTGACTTGGAGCGGGATGTGCTGGGACAGATGGAGTTTGCACCCCTGATTGCCCGTGACCTCAAGACCATGGACGCGCGGATATTCCGCGAGGAAGCAATGGGTTTGACGTTTTGAGACGAGAGAAAAGAAACTATCAAAAAGGAGGTGTTAAGGCGTGAAATGCTTACAGGTGACAGCTCCCCGTCAAATGCGGATTTTTGAGCGCGAAGTGCCCTCTCCGGCAGAAGGAGAGGCGCTTTTGAAGGTGCTCTACGGCGGTATTTGCGGCAGCGATTTGGGGTTATACCGCGGCAGCATGAATGATTACGCCACATACCCCCAAATTCCCGGACATGAAATTGCGGCGGAGATATTGAAAATTGGAAAAAATGAGCGGGGACTTGCACCCGGTATGCTGGTGACACTGAATCCCTATTTTAATTGCGGCGAATGCTATTCCTGCCGACGCGGCTATGTAAATTGCTGCATGGAAAACCAAACCATGGGGCTTGCCCGCGAGGGCGGCTTTTGCGAATACATCACCATGCCCGTAGAGAGACTTTATTCCGGAAACGGACTGGGGCCGAGAGCCTTAGCGCTGGTAGAGCCGTTTTGCATCAGCTATCACGCGGTCAAGCGGGGAAAGGTGGGACCTGGCGACCGGGTTCTGGTTGTGGGCGCCGGAACCATTGGGATGGGCGCCTTGCTGGCGGCAAAGCAAATGGGCGCGGAGGTTTATGTCTGCAATGTCTCTGAAAAAAAGCTGGAGCTTGCGCAGAAGCTGGGCGCGGACGGAGTGATTTTTAATAACGATCAGTCCACCTTCCGTGAAAAAGTGGACGCGCTCACTAATGGAGATGGCTTTGACGTTACCATTGAAGCGGCGGGGCAGCCCTCCACCATGCTTAACTGCATTGAGGCTGCGGCCCATCGCGGCCGCGTGGTGGAGGTTGGAATCACCGGCAGACCCACAGAGCTGGTTTTTAACATCGTTGAGAAAAAAGAGCTGGAGATCTACGGCAGCCGCAACGCAACCGCGCAGGAGTTTACGGAAGTAATTGCGCTGGCGTGTACCGGAAAAATCAATCTTGAAACCCTTGTTACCGGCGAATGCACGCTGGAGGAGGCCCCGGCCATGTTTGAACGTCTGGATAAAAGAGTAGGGTTTAACCTGAAAACTCTTATCAAATTTTAAAATAACGGAGGAAACACCTATGTCTACCACTGGAAATCTGAATCCCCAGGGCAAATGGCTCACCACTGAGCTTCCTGAAATCGTGTTTGAGGACACCACGGTGGGTCGCCTGAAAAAGCGCATCTGGGATGCGCCTATGTCCGAAATTGACCGCATCCTGACAGAGGAATACGGCATTCCCGCGCCTTCCGGCTTTGGCACGGCGGGAACCTACATCCAGAACACCCCCCGCTCCAAGGTCTGCGAGCTGCGCAGGAAAAACGACGTAGTCATTGTTCCCGTCGGCTGCACGGAGAACCACGGCCTGCACGCCAACAGTGGCCTTGATACCTTTATGGTCAGCCAGATCTGCGAGGGTGTCAAGCGCAAGTCCATTAAGGACGGACGCGAGGTGGCGCTGGCCTTCCCTCCCCTGAACTACGGGGGGCATCCCTATCACCATGTGGGCATGGCAGGCACCGTGATTATCCCCCAGCAGACCGTGCAGGAGATGCTGATTTACACCATGCTGGGCCTTTGGGACGACGGCTTCCGTAAAATCATTCTGGTCAACAACCACGGACACCACTGGATGATTGAAGCCGCCATTCAGGAGTTTTTCAAGCGCTTCCAGCTTCCTGCGTTTGTCACGCTGGTGGACTGGCACCGTGTTGTCCGTGAGTTCTTCTATGCCCAGCCCGATAAGGACGACTTCGTTTCCTCCCAGTTTGTCCATGCGGACGAATCCGAGACTTCTGTGGGGATGCTGCTCTTCCCGGAAATGCTGGATCTTACCAACGCCGTGGATACCGAGCCGAAAAGCCTGATGCTGGCCGGACATTATGACACCGCCTGCGACTCTTATCGCCGCCCCCACTCTTGGGTGGAGGTGCAGGGCAACAACGCCATGGAGTGCTTCGGCACGCCCGAGGGCGTTGTGGGCTATCCCCGCAGAGCCACCGCCGACAAGGCCAAGCGCCCCGTGGCCTGCATCTGCGAGTACATTACGCTGCTGATGGACGAGGTTTTGGCGGCCTATCCCGCCGGGAAGGTGCCGGAGATGATGACGCTGCGGTCTGCCGAGGAGCTGGCCGACTGCTTCAAGGAGCCTTTGAGCGAGGGCTGGAAGTCTGTTCACGCGCTGAAAAAGGTTGGCGTGTTCAACGACTAAGCGGTTTTTGGGAAAGACGGGCGCGATACGCGCCCGTCTTTCCTGTTCCATATGATGTAGGAGGAAGTTTATGCGAAAGGTGTATATCGTCGGCGGCAAGCGCACCGCCATCGGGAAATTTTTAGGAGGTCTCTCCACTGTAAAGCCCGGCGACATGACAGCGCAGGTGATACGGGCCGTGGTGGAGGAAATCGGCGTGGAGACAGGGGACATTGATGAGGTAATTATTGCCCATCAGCATTCGGCGGGGCAGGGGCCGTCCATTGCACGGCGGGCGCAGCTTGAAGCGGGCATTCCGGATTTTGTACCTGCCACAACGGTGAACATGCAGTGCGGAAGCGGCTTAAAGGCGCTGATTTTCGGGTATAACGCCATTCAGGCGGGTGAAAATGTCGTTTTGTGCGGCGGTGTGGAAAATATGTCGCAGGTCCCGTTTATTCTCACCGACAAGGTGCGAAAGGGCGTAAAAATGGGAAATGCCGCCGTGAGCGTGCAGGACTCCCTTTACTGCGACGGCTTGATTGATCAGTTTAACGGCTATCTGATGGGCATGACGGCAGAAAATGTGGCCGCCAAGGCGGGCGTGACACGGGAGGAGCAGGACCGCTTTGCCGTGCGCTCGCAAGGCTTGGCACAGGCGGCAATTGAATCCGGACGCTTTAAAGACGAGATCGTGCCTATCCGCTATCAGGATCGCCGGGGCAAAGAATATGTTTTTGACACGGATGAGAGCAACACACCCGACACGGCGTATGAGACATTGAGCAAGATGCGTCCTGCCTTCAAGAAAAAAGAGGAGGGCGGCACCGTAACGGCGGGAAACGCATGCCAGTTGAACGACGGCGCCGCCGTTATTCTGCTGGCAAGCGAGGACGCGGTGGAGAAAAATGGCTGGAAGCCCATTGCCGAGCTTGTTTCTTCCGCCACGGTTGGCATAGACCCGGCAATTATGGGCCTTGGCCCGGTAAAGGCAGTCATTAAGGCATTGGATCAGGCGGGGATGCGCATGCAGGATGTGGACCTGATGGAGTTAAATGAAGCCTTTGCCGCTCAGTCGGTGGGCTGTATCAGAGAGTGGAGTGCCCACTACGGCATGACGGAGGAGGAAATTCTGGAGAAAACCAACGTCAATGGCGGGGCCATCGCGCTGGGACACCCGGTGGCTGCCTCCGGCGCGCGGATTCTTGTCACACTGATGCACGAGCTGAGAAAGAGAAAGCGTACCTATGGACTGGCGACGCTTTGCGTCGGCGGTGGTATGGGGACGGCAGTGGTAATCAAAAAATGCTGAAAAAAACAGGCACTCACCGAACAGAGAAGCGGTGAGTGCCTGCTTTTTCAGCTTTGCACGCGCGCAGAAGGTGCTCGTTCGTATATTTGCGGAAAGTGATAAAATCACTGAAAGGGAGTAGGGAACCTGCTATGATAACAACATAATAAAAAACATAGGGGGAAACAAATATGTCAGTCATGAATATTACAAAAAACAACTTCCAGGAGGAAGTCGTCCGAAGCGATAAGCCGGTTCTGCTGGATTTCTGGGCCACCTGGTGCGGACCCTGCCGCATGGTAAGTCCTATTGTGGATGAAATTGCAAGCGAGCGCGGCGACCTGAAGATCGGAAAAATCAACATAGACGAACAGCAGGAACTGGCCTCCGCATTTCAGATCATGAGCATTCCCACGCTGGTGATGGTGAAGGAGGGCAAGGTGGTCAATCAGATGATCGGCGCCCGGCCCAAGAGCCAGATTCTTTCCATGCTGTAAAGGAGAAGCGAAATGGGACTTTTTGATTTTTTGAAAATGCCGGATATCAATACCGGCGTGCAGCAGTTTCATTCCACGCCCAACGCGGTTCTGCTGGATGTGCGGACCCGGGAGGAATATGCCGCAGGCCGGATTCCCGGCAGCAAAAACATTCCGCTGGATCAGCTGCGCATGACTGCGCGGGAAGTGAAGGACCACGAAACGCCGCTGTTCGTCTACTGTCTCAGCGGGGCGCGCAGCCGACAGGCAATTCCCGCCCTCCAGCGCATGGGCTATGCAAACCTCACCAATATCGGGGGCATCAGCGGCTACCGGGGAACGGTGGAACGGTAAGAAAATGAAGGTTGTAATCATTGGCGGCGTGGCGGGTGGGGCCACGGCTGCGGCCCGCATCCGCCGTCTGGACGAACAGGCCGAAATCGTGGTGTTTGAGCGGTCCGGCTATGTGTCCTATGCCAACTGCGGTCTGCCCTACTACGTGGGCGGAATCATCGAAGACCCGGAGGCGCTGACGCTGCAAACCCCCGAAAGCTTTTTGGCCCGGTTCCGGGTGGATATGCGGGTGCGCCATGAGGTGACTGCGATTCATCCCGAGCGCAAAACCGTTTCCGTCCGCAAGCTGGAAAGCGGCGAGGAATTTGAGGAATCCTACGACAAACTGCTTCTGGCCCCCGGCGCAAAGCCCACCCAGCCGGAGCTGCCCGGTGTGGGACTGAGAAAGCTGTTCACCTTGCGGACCGTGGAGGATACGCTGCGTATCCGGGAATTTGTGGAAAAAGAGGTTCCCAAGTCGGTCATTCTCTGCGGCGGCGGGTTCATCAGTTTGGAGCTGGCGGAAAATCTGCGGGAGCTGGGGATGGACGTGACTCTTGTCCAGCGGCCGAAACAGGTACTCAATCCACTGGATGAAGATATGGCGGCGTTTCTCCACACGGAGTTGCGGGAAAAGGGCGTGCGGCTGCTGCTGGGGCATTCCGTGGAGGGATTTTCCGAGGCGAAAGACGGCGTTAATGTGTTGCTGAAAGATGAGGAGCCACTTCATGCGGACATGGTGGTGCTGGCCATCGGCGTGACGCCGGACACCCGTCTTGCAAGGGAAGCGGGGTTGGAACTGGGGCTGAAGGACAGCATCGCGGTGAACGACCGGATGGAGACTTCCATCCCGGATATTTACGCCGTGGGCGACGCGGTGCAGGTGAAGCAGTACATCACGGGGGAACACGCAGGAATCTCTCTGGCTGGCCCCGCCAACAAGCAGGGCCGCATTGCGGCAGACAATATCTGCGGCGGTGACAGCCGGTATTTAGGTGCGCAGGGCTCTTCCGTCCTCAAGCTGTTTGACTTGACGGTGGCTGCCACCGGAATCAACGAGCGGACGGCAAAAAAGGCCGGAATTGACTGCGACAAGGTAGTGCTTTCTCCCCTGAACCATGCAGGATATTACCCCGGCGGCACGGTAATGACTATGAAAGTGGTGTTTGAGAAGGCGACCTATAGGCTTTTGGGGGCGCAGATTGTGGGCTGCGACGGCGTTGACAAGCGCATCGACGTGCTAGCTACCGCCATGCACGCAGGACTGACGGCACTGCAATTAAAGGATTTGGACCTTGCCTATGCGCCGCCCTATTCCTCTGCAAAGGACCCGGTGAACATGGCGGGCTTTATAATTGAAAATCTGGCAAAAGGCACGGTAAAGCAGTTTCACTGGAACGAGGTGGACGCCCTGCCCAGAGACGGCAGCGTAACTCTGCTTGACACCCGCACGACGGAAGAATACGCAGGCGGACACGCGGAGGGGTTTGTCAATGTTCCTGTGGATGAACTGCGACAGCGGGTAGAGGAGCTGCCTATTGGAAAGCGCGTTTACGTGATGTGCCAGAGCGGACTCAGGAGCTATCTTGCTTGCCGCATCCTGAGTCAGAGCGGCTATGAGTGCTATAACTTCTCCGGCGGCTATCGGCTGTACGGCGCCATCACCGGCGACCGTGCCGCCGCCCGGACAGCGGGCCCCTGCGGAATGGAAAAGCGTTAAATACAACCGCCCGCCCCAAGTTTGGGGCGGGCGGTTGTTTCTGCGCGTCGATCAACCCTCAGGGATTGAACCTGCGGTCCTCTCGGAATATCGAAGGCAAGCAAAGCGGCAGGCTTATTTCGGCCGCAAATTAAAATGCAGAAGCCCTTTTTTCTCCTCAATTGAACGGAAAAAGGGTTTTACACGGTTTGTAAAAACTTCTCAGCAGTACCAATTAAAACAACAAACACTGTGTCGCAACTGTGTAGTCATGGACGCGGGCAAAGGGGGCAACTGCTCCTTTTGCCCGTGTTTTATTTATGTTGTCAGATATTATAAAAAGGTTTATGCTGTTCCAAAGGAGGGTTCGCGTGAATATAATAAAGAAAATTTCTGAATGGTGCAAAGATGACAAGTCTTTGATGGTAAGAAGTCTCCCGCTTGGGTTTACGTTGCACTTATCCTGGGGCGGGAAAGAATTACTATACCGCGGTGAGTATTTTGAATTTATAGGGTGGACGCTCTTTATCTCTCTATTAGGCTATGCAATTCTTGCTCTCCCTCATATACTTTTATTGAACGAAAACACCGAACATAAGTTTACAAATCTTAATGTCCTCACCGGAGAACTGTTTGTCTTCTTAGCTATTGTTGGGTGGATTGTGGGATAAGCGGAGGGGAAATCCCCTCCGCTTTTCAATGCCACGACGCATAGGAGCTTCTTGTATCTTTGTACTCCGCCACCTCATAGTACAAGTAGTCCTTTGCACTGGACGAAATATCCATGCTGTCAATCAAGGCGATTACCTTTTCCTTTTTGCTGTTGGCGATAGATTCCCCGTTCTTGTCCTTATCAGCAGTAAGCGCGTTTGCCTGCCGTGAGTAATCGTACATGGCGCAGAATCCAATGCCGTGTTTTGCTGCTCCGTCATACCGCTCAACAACACTTGGTGTGTCTGCCCCGAGAATCTTATGCTTTGCACTCTGGTAGGCGTATGCCTTAACCTCGGACAGATATTCCGCTTTCTCGTCTGCGCTTGCGCTGCGGTATTCCCGACTCCCCATAACCGTGCTCATGTAGGCCATATTCGTTGCCCCGTAAAATGCTTGAAATTTCTGGCGTTGAGCGTATGTCAGTTCCAGCTTTTCACCATCAACCGATACAGAAGACCCAACCGCGCTTTTTTCAGGGTAGATGGATGCGTCGCCGGTCTTTTCCCGGACGCTTTGAAGTTCCTTACTGACTTTGCTTTGGGAATAAGTATTTACCCCCAGAGGATTAAACATGGCGTTCAGGAAGTTCCCTGTGTCACTGTTCCCGTAGGTCTTCTCCTCTCCGAAATTATCAACAGAGGTAGGTAATGTTTGGCGCAGTCCGGGGATTTTGCTCTTGATCATATCAACCGTATTCCCCCCGAGCGTCCCGCTGGAATAGGTGCTGCGCACTTTGTCGTCGGTTCCCTTTGCAACACCCGCAACTATATTAGGTATTACAGAAGACGCAAGTGTATTCGCCGTCTGCTCCGCCACGACATCCCCCCAATTCCGACCGTACTTCAAAATGTCAGTGGCTCCCCGTCCGATATTTTGAAGCACCGGCAAATCTGCCGAGGACTCCGCGAGAGCGTTAGCCGCATCCCCGAACTTTGAGACAATTCCGGTATTCTCGTCCCACTGAGCCGCTTTTGTACCGATGTTCATCAGGACGTTCATCGGCTCCACAGAGGACAGATCGAGCAGAGTGTCTCCAGATTGCCATTCTGCCGACTGCCCATTCAGTACGCGGGCCAGCGCGTCAAGATTAAGCTGCGTGCCAGTCATGCCCTCTGCTTTATTCAGCGCGGCTACGTTCTCATCGTCGTCATCGTCGGCATTGCGCAGCAGTCCAGCTTTTGCTATCGCGTAGAACCCCGCAGCAATGGCGGACCCAGTGAGTCCACGGGATGCGTCAGAAACGGCCCTTGCTTGCTTTGCCGGATCAACTGCTTTTCCGCTGGCCGCATCTTTTATTACGCTGCCCATCTCGAAAATACCTTTGGCCGCATTGAAAACACTGTAATCTGCACCGCGCGAAACGAGGTTGCCTGCGACTTTGGTAAAAGGCGCCACAATGTCGCCAGCCCCAAAAGCATGAATAGTTCTTCCTCCGATGGACCGCCCACTGTCGCCAACACCGAACATGTTCAGGAGATCATGTACCGTCTGGATTGCCACAGAAGCCCTGCTATTGTCCTGAAAAGTACGGTACTTCGCCAGTGCGTCCGCCTGTTCTGCTGCATAGCCCCCGTTACTGGTCTTGATCTTTCCGCTGTCGACAAGCGACTGTGTAGCGTCTGCGGTAGACCGCGCAGCCCCCTTGTAGAATTCGTCCGTAGCGTTCAGCAGGTACGCTTGATTGCGCTCCAGGGTTGACATAAAACGCTCTGCGATATTCCCACTGGCCTTAAACGTCCGATTGGCAGAAGTCCCATATCGGCTTTCAGAACCGTCCATATCCACGTCCAACGTAATCTCTGCGAGGGACCGTTTAAATGCATCCCTCGAAGCCTTATTGAATAGGGAGGGTTTCTCTGCCGCCACGCTGCGTGTCCCGGTGATATTCGAAAGCACTTTATCCAAAATGGTTGCACCATTCATGGACACCGCGTCAATCCCGTAAAACGTGGTATTCCCTACGAGGTTTCGTCCAGCCGTGGTAGGCTTGGAGAGCATACTCAGAACTTGAATCGTCTTCAGCTTTTGCCCCAAGTTTGCGGGCGTTGTGTCCGCCGAAATCGCACTTGTGGAGGCATAGGCAAAGGTCTTCAACTCGTCAAAAGTCAGTGAGTCCAGCGCAGAATTCGAGAGCTTTCTAAGAGCCTTGCTCTGCACCCCGGAAACCCCACGCAACACACCGCGCTCAGACCCGATCTGCAAAATCAGGTCTTTCATGGCGCTTGTGTCTCCGGACTCAACAGCTTCAATCTGCGTGTCAAACTTTACAATCTGCCTGAAAACATCCTGTTTCTGCCCGTCTGTTAGGTGCTCATTTTCTCCTAATCGTTTCCACGCGTCACTTTCCGACTGGAACCCGTTTTCATTACTGCTGCGGCTGTACTTGGCCCAAGCCTGCGTACCTTGCCCCCCGGCCTGTGCGTGTTCACTCATAACACGCAGCCAGTCAGTATATTCCTCAGATGTAATTTCGCCATTGACGCTGCGGCCCTGCAACTCCGTCTGAATCATTTTCGCAGCATCGGTCTGGGGACCATTCCACGCGGTAGCCTCATCCAAGCTTTGGCAGAGCTCCGAAAATGCGGTTTCGTCTATGTCCTTCAGAAAGGTCCGCTGCCCGTCTTTTTTGTAGTAAAGAAGCTCGTCCGCAAGATGCAAAGACTTTTGCTCTGTCTGGCTCTCGTACCGAAACAACTTTGCGTAATCCTCGCGGTCCAGCGCAGTGGCCGCTTCCTGATACTGATTATATGGATTCTGCTGTGCAAGCCGAGACGTTTGCTCCGTTCCGCCCATGCCCAGCGTGGAGAATCCAGCCTGCGCACTTCCCAAACTGCCATCCGCCCAACTTGTGTCGCCCATAGCCGAAGATTCCCTGTTGACATCTGCGCCGGAGATGGATATACTATTCGCAGGAGAACTTAGCGACGGGCCGCTATGGGCGTTAATCACAGGGACAGCGCTCTTCGGAGTATGGGCATTGTGTACCGTGACTTGCGAGTTTTCCCCAATTGGGGCTGTTTGAGTATAGTTCGCGGCGGGTTTCTGACCCGTGACTGCGCTCGATACTTCGGACAGCTCCATATTTTGCACTCTGTGGGTCTTATAGTTGTTAACATTCGGAAAAGCTTCAACGTCAAACGTCACAACATACTGTTTTCCTTCAACCGTGATGGGCGTTTCAAAATAGTCAAAACGGAGAGTGTTTTTATTCCGCTTTCCTGTTTTATTAAATGAACCGCTCCCAACGTACTCGCCACTGTGAATAATATCTTCAACATTATTGAGAACTGCGATACTCTCTGGGGACGCATACTGTGAAACGATCTTGCCCACAACATTTTTGTTAACATCAACTGTATATTGTTCACCATTGAAACTCGTCCCGTATACAGGGACGTTTTTTTTAGCTGAAAAAGTAGTTTCTATCGCGTCTTTAAGCGTTGCCGCGACTCCCTTGTGAAAGACTTTGTCAACATTTTTAGCCGCTTCGATCTGAGATGCTGCCCGGGTGATCGCTTCGGTAGGCACATTCACCACGCCCCCAGCGCCTGCGGTACGAACAGGCGTTTCGCCGGAATAGGGGCTGTAAATCGTGGTTGCTCTTCCCGTTTTTGCAACGGAACCTAGCCCACTCGGATTTACACGCGCTCCCGTCTCGGGGGCGGTCTGTGCTGTTTGTTGCACAGCAGAATTACCCACCTGTGTGCTTTGTGCGGGCCCTGCAGCTTCCTGAACAGTATTCCCGCGCTTCTGGGTGGCAAGCTCCACACCCGAGCCTGCAAGCCCAAGAATGCCGCCCACGAGAGACTCTTGCAAAATCTGCCCAGCATCCCACTCGGGGGTTTCACCCAGCGTGGCCGCTCTCAGAAGCGGGTCCAGCAGCCCAGCCACAGTTTCTTCCGACGCTTCACTGAGCGCAGACAGGGCCGCCCGACCTGCGGCGCTCCCCGACAGCTTAGCTGTCGCTTTTTCAAGAGCCTTGTCCAGCACTCCCGCGCCAAACATCTTCTTAAACGGGGCCGCTACGCTGAACATCTTTTCCGTACCCACCTGAAGGGCAGCGTTGCCGAGGCCGTAGGCCACCTGCTGCCCAAAAGATGCCCCGCTCTGCCGTGCGTCCTGCGCGCCCCCGCCAAAGGAACGGGCGGCCATGGGGATTAGTGCACTGCCGCCGGTGAGCGCAGCCATACCAACGTCCGCCGCCATCTGCGTCCCGGCTACGCCCACATCCACAGCCAACCGCCCGAGCTTGCCCATACCATCTTTCGCGCGCTCCACATCCTGCATTCCTGATGCAGTGACGTCACCGGCAAAATCTCTGGCCGCTTCCGTGGCCTTTTGCTGAACACCGCCCTGAACAACCTTGTTCATGGCGTCGTATTTTCTACGGGCATCCGCAAGAATATTTCTCTGCGCTTGCAGGTCAACCTCGCCCCATGCGCCGGGGCTGCGGGCGTTTTCAATTTGCATATCCGAAAGCTCC
>JAEXCS010000013.1 GCA_023402075.1 Bacillota bacterium
TCAAGACTTCTTTTCTGGTACGCCGTGAGGGATTCGAACCCCCGGCCTTCTGGTCCGTAGCCAGACGCTCTATCCAGCTGAGCTAACGGCGCGTACCACTGTTTTCAAACAGCTTAGTTATAATAGCACGGCCTTCTGTAAAATGCAAGCATTTTCTTCTAAATATTTTCACTTTTTTTCCTGGGCTTGTAATGAGAAAATCAATATGCTATAATTACCTAAATTTTCAAAGCCTGCGGACACCGGCTGGCTGCGTGGCGGCAGAGGCCTTTTGAGGGCGTTGCCCGCAGGAGACGGTATGGCCCGGAAGCTCTGGCAACGGCACAGGCGGAACGCGGAGAAGGAGCGGAGAACATGGAGATAAAAAATTTCAGAAGCGTTACATTCGGTGGCTTTGACAAAGAAGAAGTCATTCAATATGTGCAAAAGACCGCGCAGGAGAATGCGGACGAGCAGGAAGCGCTTCGCAAGGACAACAGCGCCCTGCGCGAGGAAAATGAGGCACTGAAAAAGCAACTGGAAGTCTCCCTGCGGGAGCAGGCGGAAACAGCCCGGCGCGAAGGGACAGAGCTGCGGGAAAAAATTCGCAGTCTCACAGCCGAGCTGGAGGAGCTGCGTCCTCAGGCCTTATCTTATCAGGAGGTCCGCTCGCAGGTGGGGGACATCGAGTGCCAGGCCCGGCGGCGGGCGGGAGAGCTGGAGTCTGCCACCACCACACGGCTAAACGCGCTGGTAGGAGATATCCAAAGACAGTATCAGGACTTGGCCGGAGCGTTTGACGTTACCGCCGCGCAGGTTACCGCAGAGCTGCGGAAAATAGAGGTGAGTCTTTCTCAGCTTCCCCGGGCAATGGATCAAGCAGGAAAAGAAATCAGCGAACTGGTGTCTGCCGTTGGCGGCGAGAAAAAAACCTGATGTTCACAGGCAGAGCACTTTCCTATGGGGGGTGCTCTGTTTTTTCATACCTCTAAAAAATTTTATTGCAAACTGAAACTATTTATTCTGATGGATATAGTAAATATATGTACGGATATTGCTGCTTTTTGCAGCGGTAAAGTACAAAAAAAACTTTGGCAAAGATGCAAGGTTAGGAAAAAATAGCCTTGCTTTACAAATTTGAATGCAATATAATAAACTAAAGTATTGTGTGGCGCCTGATTTTTAAAACAATACGAAGTCATTGGGAGAGAAGGTGATTAAGGAATGTCACTGGAAGCCATTGAAACCGTCGTCAGGGCGGAAAATGAGAGCAAGGCACGCAAGGCCGCCGCTGAGCAGGAAGCGAAAGAGCGGATCGCTCAGGCAGAAAAGGATGGCCCCGCGCTTCTGGAGCGGATGCGTATCGCATCTGCGCAGGAAGGCAAGCGTCTGCTGCGAGAGGCGGAAGAACGCGCCGAAAAGCAATGCGCAGCAATTCGTGAAGATGCCGCAAAAGAATCCGAGGCCCTGATCAGAAAGGCGGAGAACCATATGGCCGCCGCAGCAGAGCGCATCGTTGGAAAGGTCGTGAAGCAGTAAAATGGCCATCGTAAAAATGAAAAAGCTCCGGGTGGTGGCCATGGCAGAGGAACGGGATGCGCTGCTGCGGGAGCTGCTGCGCTTGGGCTGCGTGGAAATCAGTGAGCCGGACGGCCAGATGGAGAACCTTGAATGGTCTGTACCGCTGGCCCGAAACGTATGCTCGCTGATAGAAACCAAAGGCTCCGTTGCCGACGTAACCACCGCGCTGGGCGCCATCCGACGGTATGCTGCCGTAAAGGATGGACTGTTTATCAAGAGAAAACCTGTTCAGGAGTCGGAATTTCACAGCGCCGATTCTGCGGAGCAGGCCAAGGAAACCTGCGAAAAAATCAACGGGCTGCTGGCGCAGATGTACAACGTTCAATGTGATGAGGGGCGGGTTACGGCTCAGGCTGCTGCGCTGACGCCGTGGAAGAACTTGGACTTTCCCTTGGAAACAGCGGATACGGCCCATGCAATTTTTCGTATGCTGGTGTGTCCCGCCGCTGCGGATGTGGGGGCACTGCGGACAGAGCTTGGAAGCGAGGATTTAGCCGCAGAGCTGTATCCTGTGGACGCGGACAAGACACAACAGTATCTGTTCTTGATTTGTCACCGGACGGATGAGGCGGCGGCCATGGAAATTCTGCGGCGTGCTGGGTTCAGCGTGGTGACCTTCCCGGATTACATAGGGACTCCCGCTAAGAATCTGGAGAGCATCGCATGCTGCGTTCAGCAAGCGCAAGCCGAGCAGGAGCGCATCACAAATGAGCTTGCCGCCTGCGGTGGTGCACAGGATGCCCTGCGCCTTCATTCTGACCGCCTGAATACAGAGGCGGCGCGGGACGAGGATGCCCAGCGCATCCTCACGGATGGGACCATTGCCTTTTTTGAGGGCTGGGTCCCTGCGGAGGCGGAGGAAAAGCTTGCGGCTCTTCTGGAGAAGCGGGGCTGCGCGTGGGAGACTTTAGAACCCGGCGAGGAGGAGTACCCGGACGTTCCGGTGCAGCTGAAGAACAACTGGCTGACAAAACCGCTGAATATGGTGACGGATATGTACTCCCTTCCGGCGTATGGAAGTCTGGACCCCAACCCGCTAATGGCGCCGTTTTTCATTTTGTTTTACGGCATCATGATGGCGGATATGGGCTACGGCCTTTTGATGCTGCTGGCCTCTTCGATTGTGCTGAAGAAGTACAGACCCAAAGGGGGCATGGAGCATTTCTTCGGCCTGATGCGCTTATGCGGGGTCAGCGTGTTTGTCATGGGTGCGCTTACCGGCGGCTTCTTCGGAGACTTCTTGACCCAGCTTGTCGGGATTATCAGCCCGGGAACGGTGTTCACCCTTCCGTCTCTGTTTACCCCGCTGGATGACACGCTGATGATTCTGATTGGCTCTATGTGTCTGGGCTTTGTTCAGATCAACGTGGGTATGGCCATCAGCTTTTACAAAAAGCTCAAGCGGGGACAGATGATGGATGCACTGTGGGAAGAAGTGACATGGTGGATCGTGTTTCTCGGCGGCGGGCTGGCCGCTCTGGGAGTGACCAAGCTGGTGCTGCTTGTCGGCGGCGTGATGGTGCTGGTTGGCTCCGGATGGAACGCTAAGGGTTTTGGTAAGGTGGGGGCCGTGTTCGGCTCGCTCTATAACCACGTCACAGGCTATTTCGGAGATATTTTGTCTTACTCCCGTTTGATGGCCCTGATGCTGGCGGGCAGCGTGATTGCGCAGGTGTTCAACACCTTGGGCGCCATCCCCGGCAACGTGGTGGTGTTTCTCATCATCTCTCTGGCGGGCAACGCGCTGAACTTCGCACTGAACTTGCTGGGATGCTATGTCCACGATCTGAGACTTCAGTGTCTGGAGTATTTCAACAAGTTCTACGAGGACGGAGGCAAGCGGTTCCGGCCTTTGGAGATTAAAACCAAATATGTTGATATCGTAAAAGAATAAGGGAGGAAACTTACAATGAATGATTTGGCACAGATGGTAGAACTCCAGCAGAGCCTGACCTTTTTGGGAAGCATCGGCGGTCTGGCTCTGGCACTGCTGGGCGCAGGTCTGGCGGCGGTTCTTTCGGGCATCGGCTCTGCAAAAGGCACCGGCATTGCCGGCGAGGCGGGCACCGGCCTGCTTTGTCAGGACCCCAGCAAGTTTGGTAAGGTTATGATTCTTCAGGTTATCCCCGGCACGCAGGGCCTGTACGGTCTGGTGGTGTGGTTCTTCGCTATTTTCCGCATGGGTCTGCTCAGCGGGGCACTTCCGGCCTTGACCGTGGCGCAGGGTATGCAGTATTTTGTGGCCTGCCTTCCCATGGCGCTGGGCGGACTGTTCTCCGCCATTGCGCAGGGCCGCGTGGCTGCCGGTTCTATTAATATTCTTGCCAAGAAGCCGGACGACTGGTCCAAGGGCATGGTGCTGTGCATCACCGTGGAGTTCTACGCCATTTTGTCCTTGCTGGCTTCCATGCTCATGCTGATCAACATTAGCTGATGGCCCCACAGAAAGGGGAGTCGATATGAACGGAATCGAAAAAATCACGGGCCGCATTGCCGATGAAGCGCAGCTGGAGATCGACCGCATACTCTTCGAGGCAAAGGACGAGGTTGAGAAGATCTCTGAAAAGTACCGCGTTCAAGCGGACCGTGAGGCGGCGGAGTCCGCTGCGAAAAATGAAAGAGCCGCTGCGGAGCGGGAGGAACGCCTGATCAGCGTTGCGCAGATGGAGGCCCGGAAGGACCTGCTGGCCGCGCGGCAGTCTCAAGTGGAGGCTGCTTTTGAACTGGCGCTGAAAACCCTTCGCGAGCTGCCGGATGATCAGTACATTGCCGTGGCTGCGGACCTGATGGTCCGTGCTGCCGGTCAGGGCGGGGGAGAAGTCGTCTTTTCTCCTGCAGAGCGGGAGAAAATCGGTCAGTCGGCGGTGGACGAAGCCAATCGGCGGCTGAACGGAAAGCTGACCCTCTCCGACGAAACAAGACCGCTGAAGGGCGGCTTCATTTTGGTGGACGGCAGCGTGGAGGTCAACTGCACCTTTGACACGCTGGTGCGCCTGCAAAAGGGCGAGATGGCCGGCGAGGTCGCCGCAGTGCTGTTCCCGGAAGGGTAACGAATCAACGAGCTGGGAGGAAGCGCCTTGTCAAATAAAATCAAGGACACCGATTATCTGGTGATATCCGCCCGCATCCGCGCCATGGAGACGGGGCTGCTGACGGGCGAGAGAATGGAGCAAGTCCTCTCCGCCCGCAGCGACGAAGAAGTGGTGAAGCTCTTGCAGGAAAACGGGTATCCCGACATGAGTCTTGAGAGTCCGGAGGCCATGGACGCGGCGATTATTACCGCAAGGGAAGAGACTTTACGGGACTTGGGCGACAGTGCCCCGGACAAGAGATATCTGGATATCTTTAAGCTGAAATACGATTACCACAACGCCAAGGCCATTTTGAAGGCGCAGGCACTGGGGACGAATCCGGATCACATGCTGACCGATCTGGGCCGGGTCCCGGCGGAGGAGCTGAAGGAAGCAATTTCCGGCGGCGAGGGCAGTCAGCTTCCGCCTTTGCTGGCCCTTGCCATTGCTGAGGGGAAGGCAGTTCTGGACACTACCCGTGATCCCCAACTGGGGGACATGGTGCTGGATCGCTGGAGATACCGCGACGAGCTGGAGACGGCAAAGGAAACCGGAAGCGAGTTTCTTCTGGGCTATGTCCGCATTTCTATCGATGCAGCGAACCTCCGCGCACTGGTCCGGACCATCCGCATGGGCAAGACCGAAGCCTTTTTAGAAGGCGTGCTCTTTTCTGGCGGCTGTGTGGACGAGAGCGAGGTGCTGGAAGTTGCATGCGACTGCGGAGACAGCCTTGAGGCGCTGTACGCAGGTACGGAGCTGGAAGCCGCTGCAAAGGCCGGCTTCGACGCGCTGAAGGGTGGAGGACTGACCAAATTTGAAAAGCTGTGCGACGACGCGGTTTCCGGGTATCTCTCCGGCGCACAGATGGTGGCGTTTGGCGAAGCGCCGCTGATTGGCTATCTGGCCGCGCGGGAGACGGAGTATACAAATCTCCGAATTCTTCTAATGGGCCGGGCTGCGGGGCTGGACCCGGAGATTATCCGGGCGCGGCTGCGGACGTAAGGAGTGTGAAAAAATGGCAACGACCTATCGCATCGCGGTGGTGGGGGATTGGGAGTCTGTGATGGGCTTTCGGGCCTTGGGACTGGATACCTATCCCATTTCCGCGCCGGAGGAGGCCCGCAAAAAGATTCACGAGCTGGCGAAAACCGACTGTGCGGTGATCTATCTGACGGAGCAGCTGGCGGCAAAGCTGCCGGATGTGCTGGACCGGTATAAGGACGAGCTGCGTCCCGCCGTCATCCTGATTCCCGGACGGGGCGGAAGCCTTGGTATCGGCAGGCGCAACATCCAGGACTCGATTGAAAGAGCGGTCGGCGCCGATATCCTGTGACGCGGGGAAGGGGACGGTGCTTCATTATAAGTGCGTCCTCCGACCAGAGAGCGAATTTATCCTGAAAGAAGGTTGTCTGTTTGAGCGGTAAAGTTGTAAAAGTATCCGGACCGCTGGTGGTGGCCACGGGCCTGTCGGATGCCAATATGTCCGACGTGGTGCGTGTGGGGCCTCAGCGGTTGATTGGCGAAATTCTGACTATGACGGGCGATTCCGCGTCCATTCAGGTCTATGAGGAAACCTCCGGCCTAGGCCCCGGCGCGGAAGTGGTGACCACGGGCGCGCCCATGAGCGTGGAGCTGGGGCCCGGCATGATCGAGGGAATTTACGATGGAATCCAGCGCCCGCTGGAGAAAATTGTGGAAAAGGTAGGCTCCAACATTACGCGCGGCATCGAGGTTCCCGCGTTGGATCATGACAAGAAGTGGGACTTTACACCTGTTGCGAATGTCGGAGATAAAGTATTTGGCGGCGATATTCTGGGCACTGTTCCGGAGACACCGGTGGTACTGCACAAGGTTATGGTGCCGCCGAATGTCAGCGGCACGGTGAAGAAAATTGAAAGCGGCTCTTTCACCGTTTTGGAGACGGTGGCGGTGATTGAGACGGAGGATGGCAAGACAGTGGAGCTTGCCATGGCGCAGAAGTGGCCCGTCCGTGTGGGTCGGCCTTACCGGCACAAGTATCCCCCCACCCGGCCCCTCAGCTCCGGCCAGCGGGTTATTGATACCCTGTTCCCCATCGCAAAGGGCGGCACCGCCGCCGTGCCGGGCCCCTTCGGCTCCGGTAAGACGGTGGTTCAGCATCAGCTGGCCAAATGGTCCGATGTGGACATCGTGGTTTACATCGGCTGCGGCGAGCGGGGCAACGAAATGACCGACGTGCTGCGAGAGTTCCCCGAGCTGAACGACCCGCGTACCGGGGAGTCTCTGATGAAGCGCACAGTGCTGATCGCCAATACCTCCGATATGCCCGTGGCAGCCCGTGAGGCGTCGGTTTACACCGGCATCACCATTGCGGAGTATTTCCGCGATATGGGCTACGACGTGGCGGTTATCGCCGACTCCACCTCCCGCTGGGCCGAAGCGTTGCGCGAGATGTCCGGCCGTCTGGAGGAGATGCCCGGTGAAGAGGGGTATCCCGCGTATTTAAGCTCCCGTCTTGCCCAGTTCTACGAGCGGGCAGGCAGTGTGGAGTGCATCGGTTCCGACGAGCGCCGGGGCAGCCTGACCGCCGTGGGCGCGGTGTCGCCTCCGGGCGGCGATTTGTCCGAACCGGTGTCTCAGGCCACCATGCGAATTGTCAAGGTCTTCTGGGCACTGGATTCGTCTCTGGCCTATAAGCGCCATTTCCCGGCCATCAACTGGCTGAACTCCTACTCCCTGTATCTGGATTCCCTGAAGCCCTGGTTCGACGAGAATTTGGGCGAGGGTTTCATGAAAGACCGGAGTCAAGCCATGAGCATTCTGCAAAGCGAAGCCAGCCTGAACGAAATTGTCCAGTTGGTGGGCAAGGACGCGCTTTCCCCCAACGACCAGTTGACGCTGGAAACGGCCCGTATGATTCGGGAGGACTTTTTGCAGCAGAATGCATTCACGGATATCGACGGCTATTCCAGCTACGACCGGCAGAAGAAGCTGCTATATGCTATTTTGCGGTATGACCAGCTCTGCCGCGAGGCAATTGCAGGCGGCGCGGATGCGGCGGATCTCTTCTCGATTCCTTCACGGGAAACCATTGGCCGCGCCAAGAGCGTGCCTGCGGAGGAATACGAGGCGGCCTACGCCGCTATGGAAGAGGCCATGGCACAGGAGATCGCGGCAATTGCCGCGCAGGGAGGTGAAGACTGATGATTAAGGAATACCGCACCGTAGAACAGATCGTCAGCCCCCTGATGATGGTCCGGCAGGTTGAGGGCGTCACCTATGACGAGCTGGTGGAGGTAGAGCTGCAAAACGGCTCCGTCCGTCAGGGCAAGGTGCTGGAGGTCAACGGCGATACCGCCGTGGTTCAGCTTTTCGACTCCGCCGCAGGCATCAATCTGGCGCAGTCCAAGGTGCGCTTTTTGGGCCACCCGCTGCGTTTGGGTGTTTCCGCCGATATGCTGGGTCGCGTGTTCAACGGCATGGGCGAGCCGATCGATGGCGGCCCTGCCATTTTGGCGGAGGAGTACCGCGATATCAACGGTCTACCTATGAACCCTGCCGCTCGGGACTACCCCAACGAATTTATTCAGACCGGTGTGTCCACCATTGATGGATTGAACACGCTGGTTCGTGGGCAGAAGCTGCCCATTTTCTCCGGATCCGGCCTGCCCCACGCGAATCTGGCGGCGCAGATTGCCCGTCAGGCCAGAGTGCGGGGCGATGAAGCTTCCAACTTCGCAGTGGTGTTTGCCGCCATCGGTATTACCTTTGAGGAGTCGGAGTTCTTTGTCAGCGAATTTAAGCGCACCGGCGCCATTGACCGTACCGTGCTGTTTTCAAACCTTGCAAACGACCCCGCCGTGGAGCGCATCTCAACGCCCCGTATGGCCCTGACTGCCGCTGAGTATCTGGCCTTTGAAAAGGATATGCACGTGCTGGTTATCCTGACGGACATCACCAACTACGCCGAGGCGCTGCGCGAGGTTTCTGCCGCAAAGAAGGAGGTTCCCGGCCGCCGGGGCTTCCCCGGTTATCTGTATACCGACCTTGCCACCATGTACGAGCGGGCTGGCCGTCAGTTGGGGAAGAAGGGTTCCATCACGCTGATTCCCATTCTGACCATGCCCGAAGACGACAAGACCCACCCCATCCCGGACTTGACAGGCTACATCACCGAGGGGCAGATCATTCTGGCCCGGGAGCTGTACCGCAAGAACATTCATCCCCCCGTGGACGTGCTGCCCTCTTTGTCCCGTCTGAAGGACAAGGGTATCGGTGAGGGGAAGACCCGCGAGGATCATGCCAGCACTATGAACCAGCTCTTTGCCGCCTATTCCACCGGCAAGGACAACAAGGAGCTGATGAGCATCTTGGGCGAGGCTGCCCTAACCCCCACGGATTTGCTGTACGCAAAGTTTGCGGACGAGTTTGAGCGGCGGTATGTGAATCAGGGCTATGATGAAAACCGCTCGATTGAGGAGACGCTGGATTTGGGCTGGGAACTGCTGAGCATCCTGCCCAAGGGCGAGCTGAAGCGCATCAAGCCGGAACTGATTGAAAAATACTGGCCCAAAAAGGACGAACAGTAAGGAGGGGGGACCATGCCAAAGCTCAATGTGAACCCCACCCGCATGGAGCTGACCCGGCTGAAGGGAAAGCTTCGTACTGCTCAGCGGGGCCACAAGCTCCTCAAGGATAAGCGGGATGAGCTGATGAAGCAGTTTCTGGAAACTGTGCGGGAGGTACGCGCTCTCCGGACGGAGGTGGAAGCGGAGCTGATGACCGTCCACGATTCATTTACCGTGGCGTCGGCACTCATGTCCTCCGAAGCCATGGAGCAGGCGCTACTGTATCCTAAGCAGAGCGTGGAACTGACTATGGGCTTTCAGAATGTCATGTCCGTCAATGTGCCGGTCTATGACTTCAAGACCAAAACCCAGTCGGACAGTGATATTTACCCTTACGGCTTCGCCGGAACCTCCGGCGAGCTGGATACGGCGGTGGATGCGCTGGGACGGGTATTCCGCAAGATGTTGAAACTGGCGCAGATTGAAAAATCCGCGCAGCTCATGGCGGAGGAAATTGAGAAAACCCGCCGTCGCGTCAACGCGCTGGAGTATGTGATGATACCTAATACACAGGAAACCATCCGGTTTATTAATATGAAGCTGGATGAAAATGACCGCGCCACCACCATCCGCCTTATGAAGGTGAAGGATATGATTCTGAAAGAGGCGATGGAGGAAAAGCGGCAGCAGGATGCGAGTGCTATCAAGGGGTTTAAGGGTTAAGGAAGATTGCTGAATCTGGAATAACCTGTAAATTTGACCATCAATTGACCAGTTCTACGTTCAATCTAAATAAACCAAGGCGGTATTACCTGATACGAAAAGGTAATACCGCCTTGGTTTTTCTTGCTGACTTTGACTGAAGGAGAAGGGGTAAGCGGGGAGGGATAACACTCGCACTAAAAGTCGGAATTGTTGATTATTTGGGAGATTGTGGTATACTATAAAAATAAAAAAAGATTAAACTTCTTGGCAGCTTTAGATGTATTAATAGTATTTAGCAGCAATTAAGTTCTGCGTGAGCTTTCAAAGCAATTAGTATGAGAGAGTTTTTGAAAAGTGGATGGTTGAAAAACCAAATACTACGATTATTGAATTGTCTGCCCTTAATAAACTTTCTGATGCGCTGTTAAGGGCAGAGCGTGTTGAGCCTGATATCCGTACAAATGACAAAACACCATCATGGGATGGTGAATTGCGGGTTTACCATAGCCAGACTTTTAATAAAGCAAATATGTATGGTCGTATTCCGGTACAGATAAAAGGACAATGGGTTGAAAAGATACAAAGTAATACAATCAAATTTGAAATTAGTTTTAGTGATATTAGCAACTATTTAAATGATAACGGAGCAATGTTTTTTGTCATACAACTAAAGACATTTGACTGTTTCAAAATTTATTATTGTTATCTATTACCATTTGACCTGCGTAAAATTCAGGATGAAATGAAACCAGGACAGAAAACAAAGCAAATTACACTACAGCATTTTCCAGAGCGGAATAAAAAGGACATGTTGCGTATCCTCTATAGTTTTATCGATAACAAAAAGAAGCAAGGCACACTATTGGCAGACGTTCGATCTATGCAGGATTTAACTGCGACAAATATGGAAATAGAAACCTTTGAATTTTCGATACCTCGGCTCGGTGCAACCTCAACAGACGAAGTGCTTGATAATCTTTTAAAGACCCCACTGTATATGTATGTTAAACCCAAAAACATAGATGCGTCTTTTGTTGTCGATAAAATATTACCTCAAGAAATAATTACGCAGAAGCAGGTTCCTATTATTGTTAATGGCGAAATTCTTTACCAAAACTTCGCAGTCGGAAGAACCGCTAAGGGGAAGAACGAAATTAAAATCGGTTCAGGAATAACAATGGAGATTGGCGATAAGCGACTGCATATTAATTATACATTTACTGGAACACTTAATGAGCAAATTAAGGAATTGAAATTTTTAACAGCACTAGTACGTGGTGAAGATGTAAGAATTGGTCATTATGTTACTAAAGATGGAAATTTCAACTTAAAAGGTCACACCATTCAAGAAGTTGAAGATAGACTTTTTGGATTAAAAAAAATTTCTACTGCATTATTAAAATTGCATGTAAAAAAAGATTTAGAACTTGCAACCTTGAGTGAAAATGAATTTAGATTGCTCAATTGGCTTGTTATCGGTATGGATGGTAAGCCAGTTCCCATCAGCGTTCAAGAAAAACCCGGAAGTGGAGCGTTGACTATTGGAAATATCAAAGTTCTTTTGTGTTGCGAACATAACAAGAATGGTGAAGGTTTTTTCATTTCTGATTTCTTCTCTTCTCAAGGTTGGAGATTTGGTGAGAGTGGAAAACCTTTTGAGGAAAGCGTTCCTATAAGTCCCTATGTTTTAATGGATTGCCAAGATCTCCAATCTATTGACAACATTGTCTGACCATTACTGCGACATTATTAAATGCACCGTATGTCCTACTGAATGTGTCGGCGGCTTCTATGATAATGGGCAAGCAACTTTTGCCACATCACCCGGACAAGAAAACAAAAGGTCGTAAGTAATTGGAGTTCTTGGCATGGTTTCATTTTCAACTCCTTTTAGGAAATTTTATTTAATTTCAGCATGGTCGCTTAGTTTTTTTTAGCACTTCTCTTGCCATCCGAAGCGCTTCCTCACATGAAAGCCCAATGGTGTTCGTCGCCAGCCGCTCCAGTGACATTTCGGCGATTTTCTCGATAAAATGCCGCTCAAGCTCAAAATAGCGTTTATAAGTTGAAGCGCGGCTTTTCCAAGTGCCTACCCGCGTGTAATTATCATGCCTCGGATTGCAATGCCGATAGTAAGCGTACCTTATCATTAAGCCCAAGGCGATTCGGGAAGTGGACAAGCTGACAAAATTGGATCAGTTTTTTGAATAATAGAAAAGGCCGCAACAGTGGTTTCCACTGTTGCGGTCTTATTTTTAAAATATAAAAACCTTGCCTATTGTGGTTTACAATAATATGTTAATATAAGAAATAATTTATATACAAAATACTAAAGGATAAATAATGTTACAAAGAAAAACACACCTGAAAGACTATCTCATAAACCTTTGATTTTGTATATTTACACCAAAAGGTGTCGCAGTACAACTAATACTGAGCGTGGTACTTTGAAAACGATTTTATGGGTTTATTGTAGTTTAACTGCTTATATTTGTCAACTATGCCCACAAAAAAATTGACGTGCTGCATCGTTTTGATCCTTAAAACCGCTTCAAATCTGTGCACAAGAAAATGGGCCGTCAAAAGTACCGTCATATGCGAGAGGAGAATTTCATGTCACGCAAAGGAGAAAACATCTATAAACGCAAAGATAATCGATGGGAGGGTAGAATTCATAAGCCCAATGGAAAATATTATTCTTTCTACGGAAAATCTTATAGGGAAGTCAGGGAGAAGATTCAACAGGAGAAGTCAAAAACAAGTATTTCAAAAGGATTATCTCCGTCTGTAAATAAGAATTTAGCTGTAAATCTATTTAAATCGTGGCTGTCTGGTGAAGTGGCTATAAGGGTAAAGCCTTCTACTTTCGAAAGCTATTATCAATGCGTAAATAAACATATTTTACCTTATTTTAGTCAGCTTGGCAACGAGTATTTAACGGCCACTTCTGTTAATAAATTTGTGAAAAGCATTCGAGGGACTGGGTCACTTTCGGAGACATCTCAAAAAAAAGTTATCTCTATTTTTAAAATTGCGATGCGAGAAATTATTAAAAATATACCGGAATATACGGCCTTTTTAGATGAGATAAAAATTCCTTCCGCATGCAGTTGTAAAAGTCTTCCGGTATTTACTGTGGCAGAACAACGAAAAATTGAAAATGCTGTAAAAAATTCGTCTGATCAACGAAGTTTTGGTATAATTCTCTGCCTTTATACAGGAATTCGCATTGGGGAACTTTGCGCTTTGAGATGGCGTGATTTTGATTTGGATAGTGGTGTTATGACGATTTCAAGAACTGTATCACGCGTTAGAAATTTTGAATCTACCACTTCAAAAACACAGCTTCATATAGGCACGCCTAAAAGTCGTAGTTCAATAAGAAAAATACCTTTGCCGGAATTTTTATTGAAAATAATAAGCGTATACAGACCGATTGCCGAAAAAGGAGAGTACGGTATTTTATCCAATCAACTTGATCCATTTGAGCCACGTGCTTATCAGAGAATATATAAACAAATCCTGAAAGAAGCGGGTGTGGAAGATCGAAAATTTCATGCGCTTCGCCATAGCTTTGCGACACGAGCGCTTGAACTTGGCGTAGATATAAAAACGCTTAGTGAAATATTAGGACATGCTAACATTAGCATCACGCTGAATATCTACGCACATTCACTTATGGAACAAAAAAAGATAGCAATTGAGAAATTTAACAATATGCATCTTATGTATATGGAATCTCCGTCTTGCGCCGTCAAATCTCTGGTCAGTGCACTGCAATAAATTAGAAGAATCAGCATATCATTAAAAATTTGCTCAGTATTAGTTGTACTGCGACACATTGAAAATTGATTTTATAAAAAATTATTATACTCTATACAGGCTAAAATTATTTAAATAATTAGAAAAGAAAAGAGGAATTAGATATGTCTAATTATTTTAACAAAATATCTGATGAGTATTTTATGGAGAAAGATTCAACGTGTATTTTGAAAAAAGATATTTACGATGATAATGGAAGGCTGTTGCTTGCCCAGGGTACACAAATCAGCCAAGAAACAAAGCTGAGATTACGAAGTATGGGTGCTTTTCAGCCCACATATGCAAATCATTTTAATGAGGGTATTGACTCTATATCCGCCCCAACGGCTGGAGAATTTGAGGATATATTAACGCCTGTTGTTCGGACATTTGGATTAAGAAAAAATATCACTAATATTCAAATAATTGAACAGCCCTATAAGATACTATCGCCGATCATGTTCGAATCAAAAGGAGAACCTTGGTGGGCTCTTGTAGAAGCGATGATTAGCTATTCAAAACCATTATATTCCCATTCAATTGATGTGGCCATAATTTCATTAATTTTAGCGGTAGAATTGAAATTTAATGAAGAGGCACAAAAAAATCTGGGGCTTGGTGCATTCCTGCATGATGTGGGTAAACTGCTTTTACCAAAGACGGACATGCAACCCCAAAATTCCATTGCCAATATTGAAAGATTTCGGGATCGACAGCACTGTGAGCTAGGCGCAAATACGCTCAAGGTGTTTGGCCTTCCCCAACTTTGCACGGACATTGTGTTGGAACATCATGAATATCTCGATGGCAGCGGATATCCAAGAGGTCTAAAAGGGGATGAAATATCCAGAGAGGCTCAAGTTGTGATGGTTGCCAACGTTTTGGATAATCTGACATCTTCACAATCCCATGAACCACCACTTTCAATAGACTCTGCAATAAATAGATTAAAAGAAGAGAAAAAAAGTATCCAAAGGAAATTGTCCTCATCCTAGAAAAAAAATTAAAATCATCATTGTAATTTGCATTCCTCTTCATATCATTTAATTCTAAAAAGTGAAACATACTTGTGGACGAAATATAATGATACTGAGTTTGCAGTTATTTTAGTTATCTATGGCATACTGCCATTACGGATTCTTTCTTCCGTCCTGTCCGGCATACGGTGGACTTCATAAGGCATTTTGAGACCGCTTAGCACAGACTAACTCTTGACTTCCATAAAGGTGAAGGATATGATCCTGAAAGAGGCGCTGGAGGAAAAGCGGCAGCAGGATGCGAGTGCTATCAATGGTTTTAAGGGTTAAGGAAAATTGCTGAATCTGGAATAACCTGTAAATTTGACCATTAATTGACCAATTCTACGTTCCATCTAAATGAACCAAGGCGGTATTCCCTGATACGATAGGGTAATACCGCCTTAGTTTTTGCTTTTTTGACTTTGACTGAAGGAGAAGTAAGGAAGGGGTAACATTAACACCAAAAGTCGAACTTGTTGATTATTTGGGCTTGATGAGAGCCGAAATATAAAATTACGAAAACAACGTGCCATGTGAAAATCCACAAACAGGGAAATACACATTTTCAACTTAAACCTGAAGAATGTGTATTTCCCTGTTATACTAAATATGTAGTGAATTAAAGTAAGCGTGTGTAATTCGCCAATATGACGCTGTATCTTTCTGTCAAAACGGGCGCTTAGAAAACGATGAGTGCAACAATCCCTGCCAGCAAGATTGACAGAATCACGCGCTCGACCCAGAGGACAATCAGTTCTCCAATTTTAACAGGGATCTTGGTGGACAGGATGCAGGGGATCACAGCAGAGAAAAACAGCAGTTCAGAAATGCAGCATACTGCAACGACATATCGGGTCGCCAGTGCTGCGCCGGTAACAAACGCTGCGGGAAGAAACATTTCAGCAATCGTTGTGGCCAAGGACTGGGCGGCCAGCAATGCATCGGGAATTTGGACAAGCAGCGTAAAGGGATAAAAGATGTATCCGATGATGCTAAAAATGGGGGTATACAGCGCCAATAGCATCCCCAGCAGGCCGATGGAGAGAATGGTCGGCAGAATATTGGTAATCATCCGCAGACCGTCTTTCGTATTCTTCAGGACGTTGGTTCCGATATTGCCGGAGCGGCTGACGGCTTCCAACGCTTCATTCCAAGCAACCTTTAAATGATCCTTCGTAACGGTAGCTTCCGGGTTGGGCGCAACACCTTCCATATATTCATCGGGAACCTTTGCCGTGGGGTAAATGCGTGCAACGATGGCAGTTACAACAAACGTAATCAGCAGCGTTGTCCAAAAGTAGAAATTCCAGCGATCCATCAGGTCCAGCGTCTTTGCTACCACAACCATAAAAGTGGTGGATACGGTGGAGAAGCCGGTGGCAATAATGTACGCTTCCTTTTTGGTATAGCGTCCCTTAAGATACATGTCGTCGGTAATAATAAGCGCCAGAGAATAGCTTCCTACGAAAGAGGCAACTGCATCAATGGCAGATCGACCCGGCGTTTTCCAAATCTTGCGCATCACCGGCTGCAAAAACACGGCGACAAATTCCATCAGGCCGTAGTCAGTCAAAAAAGAAAGAAAAACCGCTCCAATGGGAATCAGAAAACAAAGACTGCAGCAGAGCGTAACAAACAGGTAGGGCAGAAGATCCGGGTTTGACAGCAGCTCTTCCGGTCCCAGGTGAAATACATACATAACCGCACAGATGAGGCCGATGATTTTGAAAATCGAGAATACAATATCTTTTGCACTCTTATTCCAAGTTTTTTTAATAAAGGGAAGAATTGCCCCGATTGCGACGACGATCAAAACGATGTATCCCTGAACCGTGATGCCAAGTACGTTTCGAAGCAGAGTGGTGACGTGATCCACAGGGATCGTGGTTTTTCCGTTGAACGGAATACTGACGAAGAACATGAAGAATCCTAAGAGACTGCACAAAATAAATTTTACTGCGTTGCTTGAATTTTTCTTGGTGGTTTCAGCCATAATTTCTCCTCCTCTTAAACGATCTTTTGGATGGGTCTTACGAGAGAATCATATCACAGCAAGAATCACACTTAAATCACACAGTTTCGCCGGTTATAAACCGTCATTTGGGGACGTACCGGCGCCGCCGTTCCTGTCCACAGAGGAATTGCTGAGCATTCCGCTGGTTGCCTCTGCCCAGCTGTATTGCGTCATATACTCTCCTCGGTATAAATCTTTGCGGGGCGCATTGCGATCTCTCCACTGGTAATAGTCGCAATCTACCAGCTCAGTTTTGATCGCCAGTTTTCCGCGCTGCTTGTCAAGGATATCCTCACAGCCCACCCGGCGCAGAGTGTCCTGCAAATCCTTCCGCAGATTCTGAAAATACGAGGGGTGTATCTCATCCTCCCAGAGAATGGACATGATCTCGTCTATGCTGCAACTGGCCCCGCAGCGGTCCACCAGATAAGCCAATAGTTCCCGGGTGCGCTTGTACTTGAAATTCAGCCGCTGCCCGTCCACGGATACCTCAAAATTGCCGAAGCAGTGAAAGACGGCCCGCTTTTTCTGAGGAATTGGATATCGCAGGTGCTGCAACTGTTTGCGCATCTCCTGCGGGTCTATCGGTTTTAGCAGATAACCGCTGGCATTGAGCTGATAGGCGTCAAACGCGTGCTCTGCATAGGCGGTAATATAGATGATGTTAAGTTTGGGCAGAAGAATTTGCAGCCTTTTCCCAAGAGAAATTCCATCCATTCCCCGCATCTGGATATCCAAAAATGCAATATTCACTGAGTTTTCCTCGGCAAAGGCCAGTGCCTCCGAGGGGCGGCGAAAGCCATAGACTTCTGCATTAGGCAGCACGTCAAGGATACACCCCTCCAGCCGCTCCAGCATGATTGCTTCGTCATCCACAGCAAGAATTCTCACAGAATCCACCTCCATACGTCACGCATCCTTCGGAATGCAGATGGTTACGACGGTGCCTTCGTTTGCGCGGCTCTCAATAGTTAAGCTGCCGCCGCACATGAATAGTAGCCGTCGGCGCACATTTTCAATACCAATATGGATGCGGCCGTCCTCCGGCATGGATGTTTCATCAAATCCAACACCGTCATCCTCAATTTGAACCTGCCAAACGCTTTCCAGCTCTCTGCTTCGGATGATTACGGTGCCGCCTTCCTCCTTATGCCCCAGCCCGTGCTTCACGGCGTTTTCCACGATCGGCTGCACGGCTAGGGGCGGCAGGTAGAAATTCTCACACGCCACATCGTATACCAACTTCAAATCTTCTCCAAAGCGCATTTTTTCAAGCCACAAGTAGGTTTTTATGTGCTGTAATTCCTGGCCAAATGTGGCAAGCTTCGTGTTTTCCACCGATTCCAAATTCGCTCGCAGATATCGGGCGAAGGTATCGATGGAAATTGCGGCCTGCTTGGAATCTTTACGACAAAGCTGCCCAATCGTTCCAAGGGCGTTAAATAGGAAGTGGGGCTGGATTTGGGACAGGATAATTCTGGCCCGCCCATCTGCCAGCTCGGCCTCTTTGATCGCCAAGGCTGCCTGGCTCAGGGCAAGCTCCCGCTCTGCCTGTGCTTCTCGGGCGGCTGCTCGCTCTCGCTGGATGAGGGCACCGATTCCCGCGGCGCTTAAAAGGATTACGCAGGTGGTAATCAGATAAAATGTGCTGTTTTCGCGCAGAACATCCGGAAGGGAACGGGTAAAGACATAGGTGGTAAGCCACTTCCTTTGAAGGGAGGACAGCGTTCCGTCCAGCTGCATTTCCCGGATCACCCCGTCAAGCTCTGCCGCCAGCTCCTTTTCACCCTCCCGGACACCCAAGCCCAAGCCGCTGTCCATCATTGCAAAAACTTGAAGCAGATCCGTGTATCCCTCCTGCTGAATCAGCATTTTGGCTACGGATGCGCGCATAACAGCGTAGTCAATTTCTCCTGCCTCCAGTGCTTCCAGCTCCTGAGAATAAGTATCATAGTAAATCGCATGTTCCTCAATGCCATAGATATCGACCTCGGTCTTGCCGTTGATGGTGGCAAGACGCCCCTGTTTCAGGTCATTCACTCCGCTGATCGGTGCTTTGCCATAAACAACGAAGGAATCATCGGCCACGATGGAGGTGATCATCAGCCCATCATTTCGATTGGAGATGCTCTCCAGCCCCATAACGATATCCGCGTCCCCGCTTTTCACCGCTTCGGTGGCTTTTGTCCAGGTCATCAGGTGAAGCTCAACATTTACGCCAAGCCGATTGGCCACCTCGTGGATGCATTCGATGTCGTAGCCTGTATAGGAGCCGTTGGCCGCAACAGAAGAGTACGGCGCAAAATCAATGTCTCCCACTATGCGCAATGTCTTCTCATAGAAATTATCCGCTGCGATCTTTATTTCTGGAACACCGGCAAACCAGCCGCCTTGGACAATCGCATTGCCGATCTGCGCTGCCAACAGAATCACAATCAAAATACTTAGCAGATAGAGCTGCCAAAAGTGCCTTTTTGAGAAAGCCGAGCTATGCATATAGGGTCACCGTCCTCTATTTTTACGCTGTTGCACACGGTTTCGGTTTTCATGGGGCGGATAACGGAAAATTTCCCTCATTGCGCAGTGACGAGAGGCTTGCTGCAAATTGCCTGAGAGCTGGGAGCGCGATGGTACATGGCGGAAAGGATACAGTCCGGCTCTTTCCAGCGGCGGTTCGCCATTTGATTTTGTAACTCAAAATATTACTATTTATGTTATACTTTTTGATGACGTATTGCAAGCACTGATCGGGCTTATTAGTTTGTTTATAAAGTACAAGTTAAGAAATCCCAAGTCCATTCAGGTTTTCGTGAAAATAAGATTATACAAGCGCAACAGGCGGCCTTCGGGAACATGTTCCCGAAGACCGCCATAATTGTGTGATGACAATATTACTATGACACAGGAGCTGCTGGTTGAACAGGCAAAAACAGTCCATGCTGACAACTCAATTGTGCAAGCTGAGTTGAAGCGGGCGATATGCCGCAAGAAAAGTGGAACGCATCATGTTCAAATCGCTGGCATCAGCAGAACTTTCCAACCAAGCAAATCAGAACATCTACCATCGTCTCCATAGACTCCACGGAAATAAACTCAAACTTCCCATGAAAGTTTTCGCCGCCCGTGGAGATATTGGGGCAGGGAAGCCCACAGTATGATAACCGTGCACCATCGGTACCGCCCCGGATGGGAGACACACGGGGAACCACGCCGCAGTCGGCAAAGGAAGATTTTACAAAATTCACCAGCTCCATATGTCCGGAAATCTTATCCAGCATATTATAGTAGCTGTCTGTGATCGTCATAAGAACGGTATCCCGTCCATACTTGTCATTTAAATATTGAGCGATCTTTTCAAGACGCTTTTTTTTATCGTTGAATTTCTGCATGCTGTGATCCCGGATGATATAGTGCATCTGGGTTTTGCTGACATCGCCATGAATGGACGCGAGGTGAAAGAATCCCTCATAGCCCTCGGTATACTCGGGCCTTTCACCACAAGGGAGCAGCGCATGAAGCTCCATAGCGATCTGGGTGGAGTTCTTCATTTTGTTTTTGGCGGAGCCGAGATGGATATTCATACCGTTAATTGTAATATCCGCGTCTGCGGCGTTGAAGTTTTCAAATTCAATACTGCCCAATGGGCCGCCGTCCACCGTATAGGCAAATTCCGCGCCGAATTGCTCTACATCAAAGTATCGGGTTCCTTGGCCCACCTCTTCGTCGGGCGTAAAGGCCAGACGAATCTCCCCGTGGGGCAGTTCCGGGTGCATCAGCAGGTATTGCGCAGCGGTGACAATTTCCGCAATCCCCGCCTTATCGTCCGCCCCCAGTAGGGTGGAACCGTACGTAACGATTAGGTGGCAGCCTATATAATATTTCAATTGTGGAAACATTTCTTCCGACAATACAATCTGCCCGTTTTTATCCAGCGGAATGTTGCCGCCCTGATACTCCACGATGCGCGGGCGGATGTCGGAACCCCGCATTTCGCTGCTGGTGTCTATGTGGGCCAACAGACCCAAAACTGGCACGCCGGCCCGGTTGGCCGGCAGCGTGGCAGTCACATAACCGTAAGCGTCCAGCTTTACGCTTGAAAGGCCAATTTCTTCCAGCTCCCTTGCAAGCGCCTGTGCAAATTCCAGCTGGGAAGGTGTGGAAGGATAGCTTTCACTGTGCATACTGGAAGTGGTGTCTTTGGAAATGTACTTTAAAAATCTATCTAACACGACTGACATGGATTTGTCTCCTCGTTATTGTTCTTCGGTATAAATTGCAATCAACTCCTGAAGCATCCGAACCACCTGATCCATTCCCTCTATGGTGATATGCTCATACGGGCCGTGGAAGGCTTGCCCCCCGGTTCCCAGATTGGGGCAGGGAAGCCCCATAAAGCTGAGACTCGCACCATCGGTTCCACCTCGTGTCACCCTGATTTTCGGCTGAATTCCGGCGCGGCCCGCGGCCCTCTGCGCATTTTCGATGATATGGAAGCAAGGCTCTATCTTTTCTTTCATATTGTAATAAACGTCGTTAATTGCAATGGAAACTGTGTGTTCCCCATACGTTTCATTCATCTGCTTTACGATTTGACAGAGCAATTCCTTACGCTTACAAAACAGTTCGGTGCTGTGCTCGCGGACGTTATAAATTAACTGCGCATATTCCACGCTGCCGTGAAAGTGCAGCAAATGGAAAAACCCCTGGCGGCCCTCGGTCTTGGATGGAATCTCATCAGGCGGCAGCAGATTATTGATTTCAATGCCAATCAGCTGGGCGTTGATCATCACGCCTTTCGCCCTGCCGGTATGCATGTTTTTTCCGTTGATGCTGATTACCACGCTGGCGGCATTGAAATTTTCATAGACGATTTCGCCCTCTTCCCAACCATCCAGTGTATAGGCATATTTTGCCCCGAACTCATCCAGATTAAATCTGGAAATTCCCGTGCCAACCTCCTCATCCGGGGTAAAGGCAACGCAGATTTTTCCGTGCGGACGTTTATCCTGAATCACTGTCTCCAGCGCTGTGAGAATTTCAGCGATGCCCGCCTTATCATCAGCGCCCAGCAGAGAGGTTCCGTCTGTGGTAATCAGGGTGCGGCCCTTCAGCGTCTTCAGACGCGGAAAGTCCAAAATGCGCAGCACACGTCCGGACGTACCCAGTATCACATCCTCCCCGTTATAATTCTCAAGAATCTGCGGGTGGACATACCGCCCGTTAAACTCAGGGGAAGTGTCCATATGCGCAATGAAGCCGATTGGCGTGACGTGCTCATAGCCGGGCGTTGCTTCAAGGCTTCCGTAGACAAAGCAATCGTTGTTGATTCGCGCGTTGTCAACGCCCATGAGCTTAAGCTCATAAGTCAGTTGATGTGCCAGGTCGAACTGACGGAATGAGGTAGGCATCGTGTCGTTCTCCGGATCACTTGTCGTCCAGAAATTCACATAGTTTAAGAGCCGCTCATATGCCCGCATTCTTTTGCCCTCTTTCGAAAATATAAGGGTTTCAATCTCAACGCAATCCACAAAGCAGGCGGGGACAAAGTTTGCCGCCCTGCGCGAAGACTGAGGCTGCCGCTTGCGCGGCAGCCTCAGACCGGACTTCTATAAGACGAAAGCTTTATTCCTGAATCAACAGTCGCCGGTCCGTCACCACCACGCTGACACTATAAAACTTCTCGCAGATCCGAATGAAGTCTAAATAGTCCTGTATGCCTGCTGTCTCATAGGGCGAGTGCATAGCAAGCTGGGGCAGCCCAATGTCCACGGTATTGACGGCAACCTGATTGCCGGAGAGGTTTCCCAGCGTGGAACCGCCCGGCATATCGGAGCGGTTGTGGAAATGCTGCGGCACCGCCCCTGCCCGGTCACAGATACAGCGGAACAGCGCGTCTGACACGGCATCGGTGGTGTATTTCTGGTTAGCGCTATGTTTGATTACCACGCCGCCATTCAGATAGGGCCGGTTGGTGGGGTCGCACTTGTCGGCATAGTTGGGGTGCATGGCATGTGCGTTATCCGCAGAGACCATAAAACTACACGCAATGCTGGTGAGATACTCCTCCTCACTGCGGCCTGCACTGCCGTTGATCCTGTGCAGTGTATCCCGCAGGAAAGTGGACGCCGCGCCCTGCTTGGTTCCGCTGCCCACCTCCTCGTTGTCAAGCATGCAAAACACCGGAACGCTTGCAGCGGCACTGCCATGCAAAAAGCCTTGCAGAGAACCATAAGCACACTCAATATCGTCCAGCCGGGGGGCGGAGAGGAAACGTTCGCCGTCTCCCCACACGCAGCCTTGCATCCGATTGTAAAGGAATAGGTCGCTGCCGCGGATACTATCCGCTTCCGCACCAGCTTCCCGCGCCACCATGGAGAGGAAGCTTCCTTCCTCCGCAGATTCGTCTCCCCAAAGGGGCAACAGATCCTTTTGAACGTTATAGGCGTAACCGTCGTTGACCTCGCGGTTCATATGGATGGCCAGACTGGGGATCAGCAGCAGATCCCGGTCTATCCGCACCAGCCGGGACTCCAGACCGTTCGAAGTCTCTACCATCAAACGGCCCGCCACAGAGAGCGGACGATCGAACCAAGGCGCGCAAAGCATCCCGCCGTATTTTTCAACATTCAGTTTTGTATACCGGCTCTCCACCCGCATCTCAGGGGACTCCTTAATTTTGAAGCAGGGAGAGTCGCCGTGGCTGGCCACGATTTGAAATCCTGAATATTTCCGCGTGGGAACCCGGAATGCGATAAGCGCAGATTGGTTGCGGACGACAAAGAATCGTCCACCCTCATCAAGGCTCCAGTTCTGGCTCTCTTCCAACTCGGTATATCCCGCTGTCAGCAGTTGACCGCGTATGTTTTCCACGGCCTGAAAAGCCGTGGGGCTTTGTTCAATAAAAGACAATAAATCCTTGATCTGATCTGACATATGAAACTCCTTATTTACCAATAATGTTTTCTTTACTGGAGTTTTCAGCCTTTAAATGCTCCCGCTTCGCAAGATACGGCATGATAAAGCCCAGTCCAATGAGAATGAAAGGAGTGATGATGTTCAGCATCAGACGGAACGGGTCGTCGGAGTAGATACCGCTTAAACACGCATAAGCTGTCAGGGCAAAACACCAGCCGCCCAGAAACATTCCCGCTCCCCGGCTTTTCACGAAACGATAGGTCGCAGGGAAACGATCGCCCGCTTTCTTCAATGCAATATAAGCGGCAAACACCCACAAATAACGCAGCGGCATACACACGGAGTTCAGCTTGACCAACCACTTGACTAACACGTCCACATTGCTGATGCCAAATGCGGGCACAACAATTATAACAGAAACGATTACAAATACAAGCTTCAGGCCGTTGGAATAGGCGCCGTATTTGTTCTGTTTAAGTAAAGCAGAGGGGATATACTGCGTATCGACGTTATTCAGCATGATGCGCAAAGGCGCGTCCACAGAGAGGATAATGACCGAGACCTGTGTGATAATGTTGCAGATTGCATAGAGAATCAGAAACAGGTCGCCCAGTCCGTAATGTACGCCCAGCTGCTGGAAGGCATAGTAAGCGCCGTTGGTCATTAAGTCACCCGGAATATGATTGGAATCAAACATCATACCCAGTGCGATCGTACCAAGTACTGCGCACAGAACCACCATGCCGGTCAGGGCAATCATGCCTTTGGAGAAGTCCCGGGACGGATCTTTCATCTTATTGACATAGGGAGACATTTTTTCACAGCCGCCCACAGCGTAAACCAGAATGGAGATGTTCAAAAAGAAAGTCGCATTAAAATTCGGGGTAAACGTAGAGGGCGTCCAGTCAATGGAAAGAACCTCCGCATTTGTCAGCGCGGGAGCTGCAATCATCAGCAGGATAAAAAGAAGCGACATGGCAAACATGGCGGTTCCGGCCAGTGTGGAAAGGCGGCGCAACATACGGATGCCGCGGCTGGCCAGCAGCAGCGCCACAACAAAAATTACCAGACGAATCAGCTGCATGGTCATGGTGCTCATTTGGCTGACACGGTTATCCCGAAAAATTGCCCAACTGCATGCAATGATGACGCTGCCGGGTTTTTCCGAAATGTAAGGCATATGGACGACCCAATAGGTCCAGCCCGCAAAATAGGCCATTTTGGGACCAATTGTCTGGTTGATCCAAGAACTGACGCCGCCGCCTTCATTCTTGAATGTGGAACCAAGTTCGCCCACCATCAGAGCGTATGGAATAAAGTAAATTGCAAAGATCAGAAGCCAAGCCGCAATTGCTTTCAGTCCGCCGTACTCTGAAAAGCCGTTGATAATGTTACCGAATCCCCAGACAGTACTGAAGGCCATTACAGCCAGACCGTACCAAAGAATTTGGCTGCTGCTTTCTCTTTTCGTACAAAATCTCCATTTCTTTCAATTTTATTACTTGATTTTTTGGTAAAATTATTTTACATTAATTAAATATTATTCGCAAATACATATACTCGTATAGCACTTATAATATATATCTTATAATGTAAGCAGCCAACTTCGAAATTTTCAACAACTGGACCATTGCCATGCTGCAATCTTATAAATCTCACTGTTCGCGGCGCAAAGGCGCCGATTTGTGTGCGCTGCAAATTTAGGCAGTTCATGTGCTGATTGCGAAAAACATCTTAAACAAAGGAGAAAACCGGACATGTTTCATGGTATGGAGTATGTTTATGAGGTCTATAAGGAACAAAGCTTTTCCAAGGCGGCCCGAAACCTATACATCTCCCAGCCCGCGCTCAGCAGCAGCGTCAAGCGAATTGAAGAACGGATTGGTGTTCCTCTGTTTGATCGCAGTACCACACCGGTAAAGCTGACAGAGTGCGGCGAGCAGTACATTCAGGCGGCGGAACAAATTTTCAGTGCCCAGCGAAGATTTTCCGGCTATCTGGCTGATACTCGCATACTGGAGGCGGGGCAGCTGACAATTGGCGGGGTCGGTATGTTTGCATCGTATATCCTGCCGCCGCTGATTTCAGAATATAAAAGCAAATATCCCAAAATTTCTGTCAGCATGATGGAAGAGAGCCAGCCACAGTTGGAAAAATCGCTGATTAAGGGGACGCTGGACCTTGTTGTAAATTATCAGGAATTTGCACAGGATGTTTTTGAAAGCTGCCCCTATCGGGAAGAACATCTCCTGCTGGCGGTACCGCAGCAGTTTCCTGTCAACAGCTCTCTGCTTGCATGGCGGCTCAGTCTGGAGAATGTTCTCTCCGGCGACTATCTGGCAGAACGCTATCCCGCAGTCCCGCTGGAGGCTTTTGCGAACGAACCGTTTATTCTGCTCCGCACCAACAGCGACATCTATCAGCGGGCTGTTCAGCTATGCGGCACTTGCGGTTTCACGCCTCGGGTGATTTTAACGCTGGAGCAGCAGCTGACTGCCTATAATATGGTCAGCACAGGCACAGGCATTGCGTTCATCAGCGACACGCTGGCAAAAAATATTTTACCTCACCCAAACATTGTCTATTATAAACTGAATAGTAATCTTTCCCGACGGATCATCTATTTTTACTATAAAAAAAATCGCTACATCAGTCGAGCCATGGAGGAATTTTTAAATATTACCTGCCGGAAGGAGGCGTAAACTCCGGGACTAATATTTTGGAATTTTCCCATCTGAGGCCGTTTCCAAGAGATATGGGGTGTGCAAATGTGCCGCAGCACCCAATTGCTCCACCTCATAGACTTTTCTATTAAAGTATTTAACTTCGGTTTATAATCAAAATCTGGAAGATTTTCCTTGACATTTAATTGCAGAGAAGCTAATGTATTAATATAATAATACATTAGTGATTGGAGAAATGAAATGAACACGATGAAAAGTGTCTGGGTTAGACTTCTGACCGGTTGTTTTACTGCAATATTACTGCTGAGTATTGGCGCGGGAGCTGTCGACAAATCTGAGTCGGAAGCCAGGCAAAATGATCTTGACTATTTGTACGCAACATTAAAAAGCAATCATCCGGATCTATTTGCCAACACGCCGGAGACTGTTTTTGAAGCGAAAAAAGGCCAGATAGAACAACGACTTAGCACGGAAAGCAGCTTTGATTTTGCGCTGGATTGCGCAAGTCTGGCCGCAATGGCGAAGGACTCACATACCAACGTGTCTTTGGGCAGCAGCGGGTACGATCTTCACATCTGCCTGTTTGACATGGATTTATACGATGGAACATGGAGACTGCGTGCGATAGACCGTGCCCATCAGGAGCTTCTGGGTGCGGAGGTTGTATCCATCAACGGATTTTCCATGGAGCAGATTCTGGAAAAGTACGGAACCATTCTCAGCGCGGACAATTTGGTGAAGCTGCGGTACTCCTATTGGCAGATGTGCTATGTGCTGGAGCCATATCAGTATCTGGGAATTGCCAAGCAAGGCGAACCCATGCGCATAGAGGTGCGGGACTCCACAGGCAAAACCAATATATTGACGGTTTCCTCGGTGAGCCAGAGTGCTTTTCAGTCTGAGAATTTGGCGACGCTGAGCGATTGGCAGACAGGATCGGCAGCCACAGCCTATGACAAAACGAAGACCTATTTTGCAAAGGCATTGAATAACACCACCTATTATATTCAATATAACAAATGCACGGAGGATAAGACGCTACCTATGAAGCAGTTCTGCCAGCAGGTTCAGGCTGCGCTGGATGCAGGGAGCTATTCTTTGATTCTGGTAGACCTGCGAAATAACGGAGGAGGCTCGGACGGTGTGATCATGCCGCTGCTGAGGTTGCTGGCGCAGCAGCGCGAGCAAGGCGTTCAGGTAGCGGGGCTGGTTGGCAGAAGGACCTTCTCGTCTGCCATTATCAATTCTGTGGAGATGCAGGAAATGGGCTTCGCGCTGGCAGGGGAGGCTACCGGCGGCAGTGTTGACCACTTTGGCGCGGTGCGGTCGTTTCAATTGCCCAATTCCGGTATGCGAATGGGCGTTTCCTCAAAATTCATTTCAATGAGCGGCTATTTTGACGCGGCCTCCGGAAAAGGCGTAGAGCCGCTCCAGCCCGATGTTAAAATTGTTCAGACGCTCAGCGATTCTCAAGCAGGCAGAGATACATGTGTAGAAAAAATTCTGCAAAATCCTGAGATATTAAAATCTGCGGAACGCGCCGATGTCCCCATGACCCGCGGACGTTTTGTAGGCTTGCTGTTTCAAAAAGCAGGCAGGCCCATATTAAACATTGAAAGCCAGCCGTTTGATGACCTCCTGGGGATTGAATGGTATCTGCCTGCGCTAAACTGGGGAAGGGCAACCCAAATCGCGCTGGGAGACACCACTGGCAAATTTCTCTCTGCACGCGCTGTCAGTTGGCAGGAGGCGGCTGTGTTTCTGGTTCGTACTGCCGATGCGCTGAACATACAACCTACGTCCGTGCGAAGCGATGTTCTACCGGATGCACTGAAAACCACAGCGCTGAATAAAGATGCGGTACAGAAAGCGTGGAGATGGGGACTATTCCCGGAAAACGGAAACTTTTCTGCTGCTCCAACTCGTACCCAAGGTGAAACGATGATAGAGCAACTGTTTGCAACGAACTGAGTACGATCAGTACTTGTTCTAAAGTTAAAATTTTTAATGAAGTGCCGAACAGGGCAGTCGCATTACAGGGTTTGCAGTATGTGCAGTCTTTACATCTCACCTGCACAACGTTGGCCAATTGAATAAAAAACGCGGAAAAAGCAAGCTGTAATCGTAGATTACAGCTTGCTTTTAAGCACGCCCAAAAAGAAATCCGGCCAGCAAGTAACTGATTAAAGCTTCGACCCATCAGACGGAGGAACGTTGGGTGGGCGTTCCTCTTGGTCTGATGAATGTCTCCTTCTTAAATTGTATGGAAGCAATTAATATTTTCCTGTGAAAATCTCTTTTTTGCTATTTTCATTGGATTTTTCGAAAGATTCTCTGGCAGGTTCATAGGAACTTTCATCGGGCTTATGCTGAATAATTGAGGCTCCGTCGTAAATTTCGTTGGGTATTTCTCTGGACAAGTGGAAGACGCTGATAAGCTCCAGCTGATGCTCCGCATGATTTAAGAGCTCGTGGCTGGATGCCGCACTTTTCTCTGCGGTGGCCGCGTTAACCTGAACCACCGTGGAGATTTGATCGATACCAATCCGAATTTGCTCGACCGACACCGACTGTTTCTCAGTCTCCTCTGAAATAGCTTGCATCATTTTCATGGCCTCGGCAGCTTGACGAGAGGCCTCTTTCATGGATTTTTCAGTTGCGGTGGAAATTTCGGTTCCCTCTTTCACCGCAGCCACCGCAGTTTCAATCAGCTCCGCCGTACTTTTGGCAGCCTCGGTGCTCTGCTGTGCCAGATTACGAACCTCATCGGCCACAACGGAAAAGCCCTTGCCCGCCTCACCGGCACGGGCGGCCTCCACTGCGGCGTTCAGCGCCAGCAGATTCGTTTGAAATGCGATGTTGTCAATCACTTTGATAATATTTTGAATTTCCAGAGAGGCGGAGTTGATGCGCTCCATAGAATTTGCCATTTTCTTCATGTGCTGATTGCTCTCGACAAGGCTGTTTTCCGCCTCTTTGGAAAGACTGCTGGCCTGCACAGCATTGGTGGCATTTTCTGTGATGCCGGAAGCGACCGTGGTAACCATGGCGGACAATTCTTCAATGGAAGATGCCTGCTCTGTGGCTCCCTGCGCCAGCGTCTGTGAACCGTTTGATACCTGAAAGGCGTTGGAGGATACATTATTGGAAACATCGTGGAGTTTTGTCAGCATTTCATTTAGCATGGCAGATGTTTTAAGCAGTGCATTTTTGATAATGGCAAAATCTCCATCATAAGAGTTTTTAAATTCCAAATCCAGATTCCCGTGTCCAATCTGATCCAGAAGTTCGGATGTCTCGCTGATATAAGCGATGTACTCCCTCAATCGGGTGACCAAAGACTGCATGGACGCTGCCAACCGGCCAACCTCATCTTTGGAACGTAGGTTGATGCTGACATCCAGATGGCCCGCAGCCAAATCATCCGTAATGGCCGTCAGGCGCTTCAGGGGCTTGGAGATGCTTTTGGCAATCAACAGAATCATGAAAATTACGATGGTAATTGCAATCAGATAAGTTGCTGCATTTACCAGAACCAGCTGGGAGGCAGCCTCCTGATATTCCTTTTGCGGGACGGAGGTGACAATCAAAAATTTGCTCAGTGATTCCTGTCCGATGACCGCAAAAGCATTCTCGCCGTTTTCGCTGTATTGAAACACGCTTCCGGTCGGAACAGAGAGCTCGTCCAGCATTTCCTGTGAGTACCCTGCGGAATCGAGGCCTTGCATGAGCAGCTCCTGATTCGGATGCGCGAGAATCGCACCGCTTCTGGAAATCAATATCTGGGAACCCGTCTTGAACGAGGTCTGCGCATGAACCACCATGTCGCAGATCGTGGTGATTTGGATATCAATGGCCGTGACGCCGAGAATATCGCCTGACAAACCGTAAACCGGAACGGAAATCGTCGTGACAATGTTGTTGGTATGGGGGTCTAAATACGGCTCGGTGACGATATACCCGTTGTCAATGTCAGATTGCTCGGAAAACCAGTAACTGCGGCTTTTCAGATCGAAATCATCGGGAAACCAGTCCTTGCCGTCAAATGCCATGTTCGTGTCAGCGCTGGAGATATAAGCGGACATGATATTTTCTGATTCATTTTGCATCAGATTGGAAAGCATGGTAAAAACGCCGCTGTAATAAGGGGAATCCTTCATGTTTTCAACGGTAGAACCGGACTGCATTAAGTCCACAACATTTTGGTCAAGCGCCATTTGCTTGGCAATCGTTATATATTTCAACAGGTAGTTGGACACATTGGAGACGCTCGTTTGGTTAGACAGCTGCACGATTCTGTCTTCGCTTTGGCGCATATTCCCTGACGCCATAGTCGACGTGACTGCACAGACGATCACCATAGCCGCCAGTACAATTCCGCCGATGCAGATAATGATCTTTGCTGCAATACTTTTCATCCTATCAAATCTCCTTGTTTTATTGCCTCGCAAAATATTTCTTCCGAAATCTACTGGGTTTACCACACTCTACTGTCTTTTCGTCAGAAATTTGGAAAAGTTAATAAGATTTGATGGACGGAAAGCTGAGAAAACCGGCAATTAGACGGAGATTAGACGAAGGAAACGATAAGGCACCCCCAAAATGCAACTCACATAAGATAGCTTATATTTTATTTCGACAGGAGGTGAAAACCGTGTGTACTGCCATTACATTGCAGTCTTTGCCGGGGGCAGCCTACCTTGGAAGGAGCATGGACTTCTCATATGTACTCCAACCCCATTTTTATTTTGCACCAAAAAATTACCGATGGACAAACGTGATAACCAACCAAGACATACGCAACCCTTACAGTTTTATGGGAATTGGTCAGGAGCTTGACGGGGTACGCGGCTTCTTCGACGGGGTCAACGAACACGGTTTTGCGGCCGCCGCTTTGTACTTTGCGGGTTATGCCAAGTATGATAATGCCGCCGCGCCGAATGCGTCGGTCACTCAGGTGGCATCCTATGACTTTCTCACTTATATTTTGGGGCATTGCGCGTCGGTGGAAGACCTCCTGACCCAGATGGATACGATTCATATCATCGGCGTATCAGATCCACTGACGCAAACAGTGGCCCCGTTGCATTGGATTGCCCAGGACCGCACCGGAAATTGTGTCGTTCTGGAACTGACGGATCGAGGTGCCGAGATGTTTCGCAACCCAATCGGTGTTTTGTCCAACAGCCCTGATTTTCCGTGGCATATGACAAACCTGCGCAATTACATGGAAACATCGCCCAGACAGCTGGAAAAAGCGGTTTGGGGCGATGTTCAACTAAAGCCTTTCGGTCAGGGCGGCGGAACAGTGCCTTTACCCGGCGGGTATACCGCTCCGGAGCGCTTTGTCCGGACGGCCTATTTAAAAACACATATTCCCGCACCGGAAAATACCGAGGCCGCAGTCATCTCTTTCTTTCAGATTATGAAAAGTGTTTCAATCCCCAAAGGGGCTGTTGTGACTGTGCGAGACACAAATGACTACACACAGTATACTGCCTTCATTGACCTGCACACCCGCAACTATTATTTTAATACCTATGAAAATCTGCAAACTAAAACGGTGGAGTTCCCTGCTGCTCCGGCATCATCAGCCACAATCGTTGATCTAGGGAAAATCATGCAGCCCATGACCTTTGAAAAATTGTAATGATTTTTTATGGCCGGGGGAAAGCGAAAACGCATTCCGATATATTACGGCATGAGATTAAAACTTTTAACTTCCCATGTTGTTTATTCTATACATTCATGGGATAATATGTCTGTCATGTCAGGACTGAGTGATATATCTTTGCGAATTTGGAAGTATTAAAATGCATGGAGGTGGAGCATGTCAGAGATTTATCTTGCGGGCGGATGCTTTTGGGGTTTGGAAAAGTATCTTGCCTCTATCCGCGGAGTGAAAGCAACACAGGCGGGGTATGCCAATGGGAACACCGAATCGCCCACTTACGAAGAGGTTTGCCATGATAACACGGGGCACGCAGAGACGGTAAAGGTAAGCTATGATCCCGCCGTGCTTCCGCTGGAATTTCTTTTGGATCTATATTATGAAGCGATTGATCCGCTTTCGCGCAATCGGCAGGGCGGCGATATGGGCGAGCAATACCGAACAGGCATCTATTATGTTAGCGAGGAAGACGCTCCGGTAATAGAAGGTTCCATTGCCAGACTGCAAAGCCGATACAGCAGACCTGTTGCGATTGAAGTGCTTCCTCTTCGCAATTTCAGCACAGCGGAGGAGTACCATCAAAAATATCTCAATAAGAATCCCGGCGGATATTGTCATATCGGCAAAGCACAATTCGAAAAGGCTGCAAAAGCCATTGTAAATCCTGTTGTATATTCAGCCCCGGACATGGCTGCGCTGCGTGAAAAGCTGACGCCCAAGCAGTATGAGGTGACGCAGCGCAATGCAACGGAAATGCCATTTGAGAACGAATTTTTTCAGACATTTACGCCCGGGATTTATGTGGATATTACGACCGGTGAACCCCTGTTTTCCTCCAGTGATAAATTTGAATCGGGGTGTGGTTGGCCAAGCTTTTCAAAACCGATTGATCCGCACGTCCTCCGCAAAAAAACAGACTCCACCCATGGAATGATGCGAACGGAGATAAGAAGCAGAGTTGGAGACGCCCATTTGGGCCATGTTTTTCCTGACGGACCGAAAGAATCAGGTGGCTTGCGCTACTGTATCAACAGCGCCTCACTGCGGTTTATTCCCAAGGAGGACATGGAGCGCGAAGGATACGGCTTCCTGCTCAGCCTGATAGATTAAGAAACAAAGGGCCTTGTTGATGCGGCAGGTTCGCATTGTACACACTTGGCTTTTATGAATCGCGTACAATGCTTAAATCCTTGGATTTTTGCAGTTCGACTCATTAAGCATGCTCAAGTACCACAAAATGTTTGGTAACGACAGGATGCGGGTGGAGGTAATTGGGAGAATTCTTCTTGCTCGGGGGTATAGCCGTAAGGCTTATCCAAAGCATGAAGCAGCCTATGCATTTTGGTCAGGTCATCCGCTTGCGCGGCATCCAGCGCTTCTTCAACCAAATGGTTTCGTGGAATCATAGCAGGGTTATGGCGCTTCATAAGCTCCCTGCTTTCATTCCTTGCTTGAGGCTGACGCACAAGACGTTCTTCCCAGCGTTTATGCCACTGATGATATGCAGGGTGGGAAAACAAATTTGAATCACCGCTTTTGTCCAATGTTAAGGCTTTGAAGGTTTCAGTATAGTCCGCTTGGCATTGTTCCATCAGCTGCAAAAAATCGTTGATTAATAACGAATCTTCCTCTTCCTGATGATACAAACCCAGCTTTGCCCGCATCCCGGCCAGCCAATCATGATTATATTGATTCCAAAATGCTGAAACTTCTTCTTGCGCAAGCGCTACGGCCTGATTCTCTTCACCGTGCAAAAGTGGCAGCAAGGTTTCAGCAAAGCGCGCCAAATTCCAAGCGGCCATCTTCGGTTGGTTTTCATAGGTGTAGCGTCCGTGGAGATCAATGGAACTGAAAACAGTCTCCGGACGATAAACATCCATAAACGCGCAGGGGCCGTAATCAATGGTTTCGCCGCTAATGGCCATATTATCTGTATTCATTACGCCGTGAATAAACCCAACCAATTGCCATTTGGAAATCATCTGCGCCTGCCGCTTTACCACTTCTCTGAGCAAGTGCAAATATTTGCCTTCATCTGTTGCAATTGTTGGGAAGTGACGCGCTATGGTGTAATCGGCCAAGCTGCGAACATCGTCTGCCGTGCCGAAGTGGGCAGCATATTCAAATGTTCCCACGCGAATATGGCTTTTTGCAACACGCGTTAAAATTGCTCCGGGCAGATTTTTCTCGCGAATAACAGCTTCTCCTGTTGTTACGACTGCCAAGCTTCTGGTTGTTGGAATTCCCAATGCATCCATGGCCTCACTGATGATATATTCCCGCAGCATGGGGCCCAGCGCCGCGCGCCCGTCGCCTCCTCTGGAATAGGGGGTTGGCCCGGAGCCCTTCAGTTGAATATCGAATTGCTCTCCGGAAGCTGTGATCTGTTCGCCTAAAAGGACAGCGCGCCCGTCGCCCAGCATGGTAAAATATCCAAACTGATGCCCGGCATATGCCTGGGCGATGGGCTGGGAATCACCCGGAATTTCATTTCCAGCAAAGACGCCTAATTGCAGAGGCATGCCTAAAGAAGCCGCTAATGCATGATTGAAAATGACAAGCTTTGGGCTGCGTACAGGAGTGGGGGATTGCTTCGCATAAAAAATTGGGGGCAGGTCCATATAGCTGTTATGAATGTTCCATCTTTCTTTATCCATGTTCTCGCCCTTCTCATTAAATAATGTTGCAGATAAAATTAGTATCGGCTGATTTCGCCCTTTTATGTTCCGGAGGCAGGGGGACCTAATCTTTCAATTTGCCAGTTGGGTGAAAATATAAATTTGGTGGCGAGTGGTTTGTATAAGTCATGATGATCTAAACCGCGGAGCTAAAGAGCAAGACGTTGGCATTTGCAGCCACCTGAATATGTTATTTCGAGTTGAAAAAATAGTCAATCAGAATTATAATTTATTAAAGAATAAACTGGATTTGAACTTTACTCTCGGCAAATAAAAAGAAAGGGACGGCAGTTGAAGAAAGGCGTCAATAGGACAACAAGATGCTGGAAGCCTTCTTAGGGTAAGTCGGAGACTTGCGGTGAATAGGAAAGAGAGTGAGACCATGAAAAGAGTTTTTGCGGGGTTTTTGACAGTTGTGCTGCTGCTGGGACTGCTGAGCGTGGGAGCCGGGGCAGCGGAGACGAAATACGCGCCTTTTACGCTGGTCAACAGCTTCGCCACCGTGACCATCGACAAGGCCAGAGTGATTGAACGACCGGAGGACAAGACCTTTAACATCTTTTACGGTGTGCCCGCCGACGCGAAAGTCACGGTTATCATCACCGGCGCGCAGGAGGGCCTCGACCTCTACATCGGCGCGGGCTTTGTCAAGGGCAGCGTCAACACGGACGGCAGCGTACTTGGAAAAGGCTCAGCCGAGTGTGTCCTGAACGCCGACAATGTGTTGCAGAGGGTCTATTTGGAAGGAGAAAACAGCAGCGTACAGGAGCAAGATGACAGCTGGGTGGATGCTTCCGATGATATCCGACAGAACGGAACCTACACCTTCACCATCAACGCCGCCGACTATGTGGGCTGGAATATGAGTTTGCTTTGCGGAACGGCAGGGTGGTCCGGCCCTTCCAGCGCTCGAAGGACGTTGATGATGAGTTCTTGTTCTCAGCAGCCGGATGACGAGGAGAACTGGATTGGACTTATCGTGGAAAAGGCGGTTGGCGCGGCGTCTTCGATTGCGCCGAGCACCGGAACCTTTACCGACGTGGCGGCGGGTTCCTACTGCTATGACGCGGTAAAGTGGGCGGTGACACAGAACATCACAACCGGCAAGACGGCAACCACCTTTGCACCCGGCGAAACCTGCACCAAGGCGCAGATTCTGACATTCCTGTGGCGGGCCAACGGCCAGCCGGAGCCTGCCGCCGTCAATCCCTTCACCGATGTGACCCAGAGCAATTACTACTATCGGGCGGCGCTGTGGGCCGCGGAGCAGGGTTTGATATCCGGGAGCGTCTTTGGCGCGTCTGCGCCCTGCACCCGGGCTATGACGGTTTCATATCTCTGGACGCTTGCGGGAAAGACCGAAGCCCAAAAATCCGCCGCGTTCACCGACGTGGCCGCAGACGCGCCATATGCCAAGGCGGTGGCGTGGGCAGTGGAAAAGGGGATTACCGCTGGCAAAACCGCCGATGCGTTTGCGCCCGACGCCGTGTGTACCCGGGGGCAGATCGCCACGTTTTTGTACCGGGCCATGGGTTAGGCAACAATTTTTTAAAATAAGCGCGTTTAAAAACATTCGCGTAAAGGGCATTATAAAGTCATGGAAAAAGAGCGGCTTTTGCCGCTCTTTTTCTGTATAATCTTCCGGACGCGGTAAACACTACCTCCACACAGGACTTGAATCATAGAATTTACAACAGGAGGTCGTGTTCCCTTGAAAATGAGAAATAAGAAAGCCCGCGTATCGGCGTTGCTGCTGGCGCTGCTGGTGACGCTGACCGTACCCGCGCAGGCGCTGTTCGGCAAAAAGAACGAGGAACCGGCGCCCCCGGCTCAGGGCGCGCCCATTGCAAAGGAAATTTCCGTCAAAACCTATCGCAACATTCCTTACCGTGCACAGTTTCTTGCCTCGGACGACGAAAACGGCGAGCTGACATTTGCCGTGGACACAGCACCGAAGAAAGGCACCGTTACCGTTGCAGGTAACGTATTCACCTATACGCCGACAGAGGGCAAAAGCGGGAAAGACAGCTTCACCTATGTGGTAACGGACCCTACGGGGAATGTTTCCGCTCCTGCCACCGTCACCGTCATGGTGGAAAAGACTAAGTCCGGCGTGGCGTATCAGGACATGGGGGGCAGCTCTGCCGCCGCAGCCGCCCAGTATCTGGCGGAGACAGGGGCCTTCACCGGTGCGCGCATCGGCGGGCAATACTATTTTGAGCCGGAACGCACCCTTTCCCGGGCCGAATTTCTGGCCATGACCATGGAGCTTGCAAGCCTTCCGGCAGATACTGTTACCATGACCGGCTTCTCCGACGATGAGGCCATTCCCACGTGGGCCAAATCCTATGCGGCGGCTGGCCTTTCTGAGGGAATCATCCGGGGCGTATCCACCGAGACGGGGGCAGCGTTCCGCAGCAATGAGCCTGTGACCTTTAACGAGGCGGCGGCCATCTTGGATCGGGTGCTGGCGGTGGGCGATGTAGACCTTGCCACATGGTATGCCGACCGGGACGCCACCCCTTCCTGGGCGGCACAGGCCGTGGGAAATCTGGAGGCGGTCAGCGTCATGTCCGTGGGCAGCTTTGGAAGCGGCACCCTTTCTCAGCCCATGACCCGGGCGGATGCAGCGCAGATGCTTTGTGCGGCGGGAACACTGCTGGACGGAGAGCAGACCGGGCTTCTGGACTGGATGCGCTGAAAAATTACCCCGGCGCTTCATTAAGAAAAAAGTACAGGAACCTGCCGAAAAGTATTTCCGGCAGGTTCCTGCGCTTGTATTCACGGAAAATTTGTGCTAAACTGGTACGGATTGCAATAGCTATTGGATAGCCCGATTCTCCTGTGGCGGGCCGTGGAATAGAGGCATTTGTGTGGGCCGCCGACGGCGGCGGAAGGAGGAACCATGAAGATCGTGGTATTGGCCGGCGGCCTTTCGCAGGAGCGGGAAGTTTCGCTGGTTACGGGGACGGCTGTGTGCCAGGCGCTTCGTAAGCGGGGCCACAGGGCTGTTTTGGTGGATTTGTTTTTGGGGCTTGAGGAGTATGCCGGACCGCTGGAGTCCGTGTTTGACGCGCCGGACGGACGCTGCGGCAACGCTGCCATTAAAACCACCGCGCCCGATTTGGAAGCGGTGCGCCGCGGCCGGAAGGACCAAGGGCCCAGCGTGATTGGAAAGGACGTTTTAAACGTCTGCGCGCTGGCTGATATTGTGTTTGTGGGGCTTCACGGTGAAAGCGGAGAGGACGGGCGCATTCAGGCCGCTCTGGATTTGCTGGGAATCCCTTACACCGGATCGGGACACCTTTCCTCCGCCATGGCCATGGATAAGATTGTTACAAAGCGGCTGATGGAAGCCGCAGGGATTCGCACGCCCAAGTGGCGGCTGGTGGAGTACGGCGAGGCGGAGGTGGAAGCCCTGTCTGAAGAGCTGCCGATGCCCTGCGTGGTGAAGACGCCGGGGGGCGGCTCCTCCATCGGGGTTTACATGCCCGAGACGCGGGAGGAGCTGAAAGCTGCCCTGCGGGACCTTTTGCACTTTGACGGGCAGATTATTGTGGAAGAACGCATTGTGGGCCGGGACATTTTCACCGGCATACTGGGGGACCGGTGGCTGCCGTCGGTAGAAGTCATTTCCGCAAAGGGAAAATTCGACTACGAGGCAAAGTACCAGTCCGGCGGGGCGCTGGAGCTGTGTCCTGCGGATATTACCGCAGAGCAGCAGCAGGAGATTGGCCAAATGGCGCTGAATCTTCACCGCCTGCTGGGGCTGTCGGTATATTCCCGGGCCGATTTTGTGCTGGATGGGGCCGGTGTGCCTTGGTGTTTGGAGATTAACTCTCTCCCGGGCCTGACCTCCGCCAGCCTGATGCCCAAGGAGGCTGCCGCCGCGGGGCTTACTTATGAGGAGCTCTGCGAGGAAATTGTTCAGCTTTCTTTAAGGAGGACGTGTCAACATGCTGCCAATGACTGTCAGGGAGATTGAATCCGCCGTGGGCGGCGTGTGGTGGAATCCCCGGGAGGATGCGCCTTCCGTCTCCGCCGTCTGCACCGACAGCCGGGAACTGACCTCCGGATGCCTGTTTGTGCCATGGAAGGGCGAGCGGTTTGACGGTCACGATTTTATTGACAGCGCACTGGAGGCGGGCGCGGCAGGAACCCTGTGCGCCCGCCTGCCCGCCGATCTCCGTGCTGATAAATTCTATATCAAGGTGGACGACACCCGTCTGGCGCTGCGGGCGCTGGCCTCTGCCTACCGGAACCGGTTCGATATTCCCTTTGTCCAGATTACCGGCTCTGTGGGGAAGACCACTACCAAGGAGATGATCGCAACGGTCCTCTCTGCGGGGCTGAACGTGCTGAAAACGCCGGAGAATTTTAACAACGACATCGGAACGCCCCTGACGCTGTTTGGCCTGACGGAGGAGCATCAGGCGGCGGTGATTGAAACGGGCATGAATCACTTCGGAGAGATTCACTATCTTTCCGAGCTGGTCCGTCCGGATATTGCTGTGGTTTCCAACGTCGGCGATGCCCACATCGAGTTTTTGGGCAGCCGGGAGGGAATTTTAAAGGCCAAGAGCGAGATTTTTGACTTCTTAAAGCCCGATGGCGTGGCAATCCTCAACGGGGACGACGCGCTGCTGAGCACCTTGGAACTGCCCTTTACCACCTTGCGGTGCGGGCAGTCCGAGGGGTGCAACGTCCGCGTCAGCGATGTGGCCGACCGGGGACTGGACGGAACCTGCTGCCGCGTCACCACAAAAAAAGACGTGTATGATTTGACCATTCACGCGCCGGGGCAGCATCTGGTGTACTGTGCGTCCATGGCCGTGGCCATTGCAGAGCTGCTGGGCCTGAGCCACGAACAGATTGTCTCGGGCGTGGCGGCTTTTCAGGGCGTTGGAAACCGGATGGAAGTGGTGCGCCTTCCCGGCGGCCGTATCATTTTAAACGACTGCTATAACGCGAATCCCCAGTCGGTTGCGGCGGGGCTGGAGGTGCTGGCAAAAAGCACCGGCTCCCGCAAGCTGGCGATTTTGGGGGATATGGGCGAGCTGGGCGACCACGGCGATGCCGCCCACTATAATATCGGCGCACTGGCCGCCATGCTGGGCATCGACATGGTCATCGCCATCGGGGAAAAGGCGGAGAAAATTGCGGAGGGAACCTTGGCCTCCGGCGGCTGCGCCATTCACTTTCCGGACAAGGACGCGGCGAAGGATGAGCTGCTCAGCCAGTTCGAGCCGGATACCAGCGCGCTGGTGAAGGCTTCTCACTTTTCCATGCATTTTGAGACGATTGTAGAATTTTTGAAAGCACAGGATTATCAGGATTAAGGAACACGAATGATAGAAATACAGGTAGAAGGGCTGGTCAAGTCCTTTGATTTGGAAAAGAAAATACTGGACGGACTGACCTTTCAGATTGATGAAGGAGAGCGGGTGGGGCTTTTAGGCCCCAACGGCGCGGGAAAAACCACGCTGTTCCGCATTCTTACCGGTGAGTTGGACTATGACGAGGGCAGCGTGTCTCTTGCAAAGGGCCGTCGGCTGGGGCTGATTTCTCAGATTCCTGTTTATCCGGAGGGGTATACGGTAGAGGATGTGCTCCGTACGGCGTTCGACCGTCTTTCTGCGCTGGCAAGGGAGATGGAAGACCTTGCGGGACGCATGGCGGCGGGAGAGAGCGACCCGGCGATTTTGCGCCGTTATGGGTCACTGACGGAAAAGTTTGAGCTGTTCGGCGGGTATGACACGGAGGTGGCCGTCAACAAGGTTGCAAACGGCCTCTCCATCCCGCAGTCCATGCGCTTGGAGCCTTTTGACCGTCTTTCAGGGGGAGAGAAGACCCGTGTGAATTTGGGCCGCCTGATTCTGGAGGATACGGACGTTTTACTGCTGGACGAGCCAACCAACCATCTGGACCTTCACGCAACAGAGTGGCTGGAGGACTATATTTCCCATTTCAAGGGTACCGTGGTGGCAATCTCTCATGACCGGTATTTTCTGGACCGGGCCGTGACACGGATTGTGGAGATCAACGGTGGAAAAGCGGAGTTTTACAGCGGAAATTATAGCTTTTATGCCGTGGAAAAAGAGCGGCGCTATCAGGAAAAGCTGAAGCAGTATGAAAAAGAGCAGGCCAAAATCGCCCAGCTTACCGAAGCGGCGGACCGGCTGCGCCTGTGGGCCTTTATGGGAAACGACGCGATGTACAAGCGGGCGTTTTCCATGGAAAAGCGTATCGAGCGGATGCGCACCACCGACAGGCCCACCAAGCGCCGGAAGATGGACGCGCGCTTTTCCTCCATCGACTTTCAGGGGGATGAGGCGCTGACGATTCGGAATGTGTCCAAGTCCTTTGGGGCAAAAAAGCTCTTCGAGGACATCAGCTTAAAAGTAGAGGGAGGCGAACGCATTGCCCTCATCGGCGACAACGGGGCGGGGAAATCCACGCTTATCAAGATGGTGATGGACGAGGAGTATCCCGACGGGGGGCGTATTAAACTGGGGCCTGCCGTTAAGGTGGCATGCCTGCCGCAAATCATCCATTTTGACCACCCTGACTGGAATCTGGTGGAAAACCTTCAGGCAACCAAACGGGGCATGACGGAAACCAGCGCGAGAAACCGGCTGGCTTCCTATGATTTCCGGGGAGAAGACGTGTTTAAATCCGTCTCTGTCCTCTCCGGCGGGGAAAAAAGCCGCCTGCGGTTGTGTATGCTGATGGATGGGGAAATTAACTTCCTGATTCTGGACGAACCCACCAACCATTTGGATATCGACTCTCGGGAGTGGATAGAGGACGCGGTGGAGAGCTTTGACGGAACGCTTCTGTTTGTCTCCCATGACCGGTATTTCATCAACCGCTTTGCCACCCGTATCTGGGAGGTGGCGGACGGAACCATTACCGACTGGCCTATGGGCTTTGCCCGTTACAGGGAGGAAAAGGAACGCGAGACACAGAAAAAACATGAGAGCGCAAAAGCTGTAAAGGATAAGACCGTTACGCAAAAGCCACTCCGTACGGGACGGGAGCAGACCGCGGCCCGCAAGCAATTGGTCATCTGCGAGCGCCATATCGGAGAGACGGAGACGCTTCTTGAAAAGCTGGATGCCGACATGATGGCCGCGGCCTGTGACTATGAAAAACTGAACGCACTGCTTGCGGAAAAGGACGCAGTGCAGACGGCGCTGGATGAGCTGTATGAAAAGTGGGAGGCACTTTCGGAGGCATCGGAATGAAAAAATCGGTTCGGATTTCTCTGGCGGCGGCAGGCTTGGTGCTGCTTGCGGGAATGGGAATCTGGTTTGTCCCCGGCATGAGGTTTTCTGCATGGCTGTGCGGTGGAATTGCTGTGGCTCTGCTTCTGTGGGCGGCGCTGTGCCGGTGGAGTGAGAAAAGCAGGGTTGGGAAGGCCTGTAAAGTGCTGTTTCTTGCGTGCACCGCAGCGGGAATTCTGTCTTTTGTGGTTGTAGAGACATTTTTGGTGAAGGTGGGGCGGATTCCGCCCTACGGGAATCCGCCCGCCGCGGTGGTGGTGCTGGGAGCCGGGGTTAACGGAACAACACCCTCTTTGGTGTTAGCCTCCCGGCTGAACACTGCCCGCGCCTATCTTGGCGGGGTGCCGTCGGATACGCCGGTGATTCTCTCCGGCGGACAGGGGCCGGGGGAGGACATCACCGAGGCGCAGGCTATGTACGACTATCTGACAGCGGTTGGAATTAGCGGTGAACGGCTGTATCTGGAAGAGAACTCCACCACCACGGCGGAAAATCTGGCGTATTCCAGCGTGATTCTTGACACACTTGGGATTGATACCTACAACAACAGCGTGGCTGTGGTGACCAACGATTTTCATATGGCGCGCGTTCGCTACCTGGCGGATTTTGATACGCCCATCACCGTGACCGGCGTTCCCGCACGGCTGCCCTACTGGTGGCTGACAGCCAACTATTATACCCGGGAGTATTTCGCATTTGCAAAGGCCGTGTGGAACCGGCTGACGAATTGACCGGTGAAGCCGGGCGCATTCGCGCCCGCGAGATGATCAGGGAGGTCTTATGAGCGATATTTTATGTATGTATTACTCTCGCACGGGGAACACCAAGACGGCAATGCAGGAGCTGGCCGCCGCGCTGGACGCGGAGCTGGTGGAGCTGAAAGACGGGGTGAATCGCTCCGGCGTGAAGGGCTATCTACGCAGCGGAATGGACGCGATGCGCCGTACGGTGGAGACGCTCCAGCCCATTGAAACGCAAAAGCCACTGACAAATTACAAGCTTGTAATTTTGGGAACGCCGGTTTGGGCCGGGCGGTGCAGCAGCGCGATGCGCAGCTTTTTGCAAGAGCAGGGGCATCTCCTGACCGACGTATCCTATGTGCTGCTCCGGGGCGGAAACGCCAAATACGAGGAGATTTACAGCCAGATGGACAAGTATCTTTCCCACCCCCACCAAACCGCCGTATCCTTGCGGGCCGGGTCTGTGGGCTATCACTTCTGGCAGGAGGAATTTCTCCGCCGGACCCGTGCGTTTCTGGAGGGACGGGAGTGTCAGAATTAGCGGCCTTCCCAGCATGAAAGAGGGGAGGAAAGACGCTTGATTGAAAAACTTAAAGAAATTGCGGTGCGGTACGATGCACTGCAAGCCCAGCTTGGCGACCCGTCCGTTTACGGCGACGCAGACCGGCTGCGGGTTGTGAATCAGGAGCTGAAGGAGCTTGCCCCGGTGGCGGAGGCATTTTCCGCATGGGAGCGGGCAGATCGCCGCCTGCGGGAGACGGAGCTGCTTTTAAGCGACCCGGAGCTGCGCGCCATCGCACAGGAGGAACTGCCGGAGGTACGGGCGGAGGCAGAGCGGATGGAATCCGCTTTGAAGCCCCTGCTGCTGCCCCGGGACCCGGACGACGGGCGCAATGTGGTGGTGGAAATCCGGGGCGGCGTTGGCGGGGAGGAGAGTGCGCTGTTTGCAGCGGCACTTTTCCGAATGTATCTGATGTACGCCGAAAAACAGGGGTTTTCCGTGGATGTTGTCAATGAAAACAGAACGGAACTTGGTGGTGTAAAGGAAATCAGCTTTCTGGTGGAGGGCAATGGTGCATGGTCCCGGTTCAAGTTTGAAAGCGGAGTCCACCGGGTGCAGCGGGTGCCGGAGACGGAATCCGCCGGACGTATCCACACCAGTGCGGCCACCGTTGCCGTGCTGCCGGAAGCGCAGGAAGTGGAATTTTCCATCGACCCCGGTGATTTGCAGATAGACACCTTCCGCGCCTCGGGTGCCGGCGGGCAGCACATTAATAAGACGGAGTCCGCCATCCGCATCACGCATTTGCCCACCGGGACAGTGGTGGAATGTCAGGACGAGCGGAGCCAGTACAAAAACCGGGAAAAGGCCATGAAGGTGCTGCGCTCCCGGCTGTATGAGGCGGAGCTTGCCCGGCGGGACGCAGATCAGGCCGCCCGCCGCCGCAGTCAGGTTGGCAGCGGGGACCGGAGTGAGCGCATCCGCACCTATAACTTTCCACAGAGCCGGGTGACGGACCATCGCATCGGTCTGACGCTGTACAAGCTGGACGGCGTGATGAACGGCGAGCTGGACGAGCTGATCGACGCGCTGATTGCCGCCGACACGGCGGAAAAGCTGCGAAAGCAGGAAAAATAAAAACGGGCGAAGCCCGCGTAAAACAGAAGGTAACGGCATGGAGACAAAATTTATTGATTTAACCAACATCAAGGGCCAGCAGCGGATTGTGGAGGAAAAGATTCAGACAGCCGCCGACATCATTCGCTCCGGAGGGCTGCTGGCGGTGCCCACAGAGACGGTATACGGCTTGGGAGCCAATGCGTTGGACGAAGCGGCGGTAAGCAGGATTTTTGAGGCGAAGGGTCGGCCACAGGACAATCCCCTGATTATCCATGTGCCGTCTGCCCAGTGGCTGCCCCGGTTCTGTGTAGACGTGCCGCCGCTGGCATATACGCTGGCACGGAATTTCTGGCCCGGGCCGCTTACTATGATTTTAAAGCGGAGTCCCGCTATCCCCGCCGCAGTGACGGCGGGACTGGATACGGTGGGCGTTCGCTGCCCGGCCCACACGGTGACACAGGCCATCATCCGCTATGCGGGGGTACCCATCGCAGCACCCTCTGCCAATCTCTCCGGTCGTCCAAGCTGTACCTCTGCCGCGGACGTGGCGGCGGATATGGACGGCAGAATTGAAGGAATCGTGGACGGCGGTCCCTGCACTGTGGGAGTGGAATCCACCATCGTGGATTTGACCGTTTCTCCGCCTAGGATGCTCCGTCCCGGCGGACTTCCGCTGGAAGACCTTCAGCGGGTGCTGGGGGAAATTGAAGTGGACAAAGCCGTCTCCGCGCCGCTGGGAGAGGGAGAAGCACCCAAAGCCCCCGGTATGAAATACCGCCATTACGCGCCCAAGGCAGCCGTCACGGTGTTCACAGGCAATCCCCGGCGGACGGCGCAGGCCGTGGTGCAGCATTTGAAGCCCGGGGTGGGCGTAATCTGTTTTGACGAGTTTGAATCCCTGTTTCAGGGCTATGAAACGCATCTGCTTGGTCCTGTGGATGATAAGGAGATTCAGGCCCAGCGCGTGTTCGACGCACTGCGGGCCTTTGATGACGGCGACGTGACGGAGATTCTGGCCCAATGCCCCGACAACCGGGGACTGGGGCTGGCCATCGGCAACCGGCTGAAAAAGGCGGCGGGCTTTAATGTGGTGGACGTAGAGGAGGAACGCATCATTCTAGGTCTTACCGGCGGCACCGGCGCGGGGAAAACCAGTGCGCTGAAGGCTGTGGAGGATTTGGGCGGATTGGCGCTGGACTGCGACGCGGTGTATTACGAACTGCTGAACACCGACACCGGCCTGCGGGACGCCATTGCCGGAGCCTTTGGCTCGCAGGTTTTTAATCCCAATGGGGCACTGAACCGTAAGGCGTTGGGCGAGCTGGTTTTTGGAGACAATGACCGGCTGGACCAGCTTAATGATATCGTGTTCCGTTTCCTTCGGCCGGAGCTGGAGCGGCGGATTGCCGCATTTCAGGGCAAGCTATGTGCGCTGGACGCGATCAACCTGTTTGAGTCCGGCATCGATAAGCTGTGCGACTGCACCGTGGCGGTGACTTCCCCCATCGAAATGCGGGTTCGGCGGATTATGGAGCGGGACGGGATTGACGAAAAGTACGCACGACTTCGTGTTTCTGCCCAGCAGCAGGACGATTACTTTCGGGAAAAGTGCGACCGGGAGCTGAGCAATACCGCTGAAACGCCCAAGGCGTTTCGGGAAACGGCTAAGGAATTTTTTATACGTCTGATTGAGCAGATTAAGGAGGATAAGGCAAATGGCGGAAAGTAAAAAGACGAAGGAGCTGCGCGAAAAGCTTCTCGCCGGAAAAAAGCATGGCTACGACCGATTTGACACCAAGAATGAGAAGGACATGGAGTCCTACTGCGCGGATTATCGGAAATTTTTGGACGCGGGGAAGACCGAGCGAGAGTGCGCCGGAGAGCTGGTGCGGCTGGCGGAGGCGGCAGGCTTCCGTGCATTTACCCGGGGCATGGAGCTGAAAACGGGGGACAAGCTGTACTTTTCCAATCGGAGCAAGAGCGTGTATCTGGCCCGTATTGGCAAGCAGCCCCTCAGCGTCGGCGCGCAGATTGCCGCCGCCCATATCGACTCGCCCCGGCTGGATTTAAAACCCAATCCCCTGTATGAGGATGGTGAACTGGCCTATTTCAAGACCCATTATTACGGCGGCATCCGCAAGTATCAGTGGACCACTGTCCCTCTGGAGCTTCGCGGCGTGGTGGCGCTGAAAAATGGGGAGACTGTTCCTGTGCGCATTGGCGCGGATGAGGGTGACCCCAAGTTGGTTATTACTGACCTGCTGCCCCATCTGGGAGCCGAGCAGAACAAAAAGCCCCTGGGCGAGGCAATTCCCGGCGAGACGCTGAATCTGCTGCTGGGCAGCCGTCCACTGCCGGACAGCGAGGGCGGTGACCGGGTGAAGCTGGCAGTGATGCAGCTTCTCAACGAAAAATACGGCATTGTGGAGGAGGATTTGACCTCCGCCGAGCTGGAAGCCGTCCCTGCATCCATGTCCTGCGACATCGGGTTGGACCGCAGTATGATCGGGGCCTATGGACATGACGACCGGGTGTGTGCGTATGCGGCGTTTCGGGCGCTGGTGGACTTGGAGGAAACGCCGGAAAAGACCGCGGTGTGCATCCTGACGGACAAGGAGGAAATTGGCTCCGATGGTGTGACCGGCTTGCAGTCCGCCGCGTTTGACACCTTTATGGAGGATTTGTGCGAAGCGCAGGGCGTTCCTCTGCGGGTGTGTCTTGAGAAGTCTTTCTGTCTCAGCGCGGACGTGACCGCCGCGTTTGACCCCAATTTCTCTGACGTGTTTGAAAAGCGGAACGCCGCATGGCTGAATCACGGCGTGGGTCTTTGCAAATACACCGGCGCACGGGGTAAATCCGGCGCGTCCGATGCCGACGCGGAGACGGTGGCCTATGTCCGCTCGCTGTTTGACGAGGCGGATGTGCTTTGGCAGATTGCAGAGCTGGGCAAGGTGGACGCGGGCGGCGGCGGTACGGTGGCGGCCTATATGGCCAACCGCAACATCGCCACGCTGGACGCGGGCGTTCCGGTGCTGAGCATGCACGCCCCCTTTGAGGTGGTGGCCAAGCTTGACTGCTACGAAACCTACAAGGGCATGAAGGCTGTGTTTCTGGCAAAGAAATAACCTGCGACAAAGTTCGGCCCCCAGCTCAAAAAAGCTGGGGGCCGATAAAATTTATGGAGGAGCCGCTGTCAGTGGCTCCTCCGCGCGTTTTACGGGGATCCATTGCTTGCTGTGTGGTCAATTGCTTTTCCCTGAAAAGAAGACTTACAGAAGGATGATACCGGCCTGTTCGCAGGCAGCAATCGTGTCCTTGTCCCAGAGACTGGCCTGAACTTCACCAATGTGGCAAGTGCCAAGCAGCAGCATGCACAGCCGAGACTGGCCGATGCCGCCGCCGATGGACTGGGGCAGTTCACTGTTCAGCAGCATTTTATGGAAGGGAAGGTTTCTCCGCTCGTCGTGGCCGGAGAGGGTGAGCTGGCGGTCCAGCGCTGTCTCGTCAACCCGGATACCCATGGAGGAAACCTCAAAATTGCGCTCCAAAACCGGATTCCACATGAGAATGTCGCCATTGAGCGTCCAGTCGTCATAGTCCGGGGCGCGACCGTCATGGGGCTTGCCGGAGTTAAGCTTGCCACCGATTTGCATGAGGAACACAGTGCGGTGCTTCTGGCAGACAGCCTTTTCCCGTTCGTTGGGGGTCAGATCCGGGAAACGGTCCTCCAACTCCTGCGTGGTGATGAAAAACACATCACGGTCCGGGCGGAAGGTGAGGGCAGGATAGGTTTTGCGCAAATCCTCCGCCGTGTCGCAGATGGAGCCAACAATGGTGCGGACGGTGTCCTTGAGGAACTGGAGATTCCGGTCCTCGCGGCGAATGTGCTTTTCCCAGTCCCACTGGTCCACGTACACAGAATGGAGATTGTCCACCTCCTCATCCCGGCGGATGGCGTTCATGTCGGTATACAGGCCTGTTCCGGCCTTGAACTCATACCGCTTCAGGGCCAGACGCTTCCATTTGGCGAGGGAGTGAACCACCTGCCCGTCGGTTCCCACATCGGGGATGTCAAAGCTCACGGCACGCTCCACGCCGTTGAGGTCGTCGTTCAAGCCTGTGGCCCCGTCCACGAACAGGGGGGCGGAAACCCGGTGAAGGTCCAGCCGCTCGGTCAGGTTTTTCTGAAAATCGGCGTGGATAAACTCAATGGCGCGCTGAAGCTGGTTGTTGGTCAGGGGCATTTTGTAACCGGCGGGAATTACAATTTTACTCATGTTGGGTTACCCATCCTTCTGATTTTGAATTTCACCGGCACTCAGCCCAGCAGGGAGAGGCCGTGCCGCAGTCTTTTCAGTGTTTCGTCCCGTCCCAGAATGCGGCAGATTTCCACCGCGCCCCCGGGCGTCACCAGCTTGCCCGCCGCCGCGATGCGCACGGGCCACATCAGCGTGGCGTTTTTCACTTCCAGCTTTTCGGCAAGGCCCGTCAGCGCGCCGTGGATTGCGTCCGTATCCCAAGTGGGCAGCGTCTCCAGCGCCGGAATGACGGCGGAGAGCATCGCTTTGGAAATTTCCTTGTCCGTTTTGGATTTTTTGTTGACATAAAATTCAAGGTCATAGTCGGGAAGTGCGTCGAAAAAGTCAACCTTTTCGGGAATTTCCGTCAGCTTTTCGCACCGGGCCTGCAACAGCGCGGCAACGTCTGCGGGATTGATGTCCGGGATCTTCACGCTTTGGCGGATATATGGCTCTGCAATTTTTGCAAATTCCTCCGGCGCAAGGGCGCGGAGATAGGTGGCATTGAAGTAATCCAGCTTTGCAATGTCAAAAATCGCGGGAGATTTGGAGATTCCGGCAATGTCGAAAACTTCTACAAGCTCGTCCAGAGAGAAGATTTCCTGCTCCTTCTGCTCGCCTTTAGGCGCCCAGCCCAGCAGGGCGACATAATTCAAAACAGCGGTGGTGAGATACCCCTGCGCGATTAAATCCTCGTAGGAGGGGTCCCCGTGGCGCTTGGACATCTTGTTATGCGCGTCCCGCATAACGGGAGAGCAGTGGACATAGGTGGGAATTTCCCAGCCGAAGGCCTGATACAGCAAATTGTACTTGGGCGCGGAACTGAGGTATTCGCTGCCCCGGACCACGTGGGTAATGCCCATGAGATGGTCGTCCACCACGTTGGCAAAATTATAGGTGGGCAACCCGTCGGACTTGATCAGAACCTGATCGTCCAGCGTGTCGTTTTCCACGGTGATGTCCCCGAAGGTCACGTCGTGGAAAGTTGTGCTGCCCTCCCGGGGGATTTTCTGGCGGATGACGTGGGGGGTTCCCGCGTCCAGCTTGTCCTGAATTTCGTTGAAGGGAAGGTCGGGACAGCCGCACTGGTGCTTTTTAACCTTCACACCCTCGGAAACCTCCTGCGCCTCGTCCTCCTCTTTCCCGCAGAAGCAGCGGTAGGCAGAGCCTTTTTCCACCAGCAGCCCGGCGTACTTTCCGTACAGCTCCCGCCGTTCCGACTGGATATAGGGGCCCACCGGGCCACCCACGTCCGGGCCTTCGTCGTGTCCAAGGCCGCACTGGGCCATAGTCTTGTAGATGACGTCGGTAGCGCCCTCTACAAGGCGGCCCTGATCGGTGTCCTCAATGCGCAGGAGAAATGTGCCGCCCGCGTGGCGTGCGATGAGCCAGGTGTACAGCGCGGTGCGCAGGTTGCCCACGTGCATATAACCGGTGGGGGAGGGGGCGAAACGGGTGCGGACCTTCCCTTTGGGAATCCGAGCCTCCATTTCGTCAATGAATGCTTTATCTACGGCCATGAATTTACCTCCATGTGTTGTTTAACAATTTATTATCGCTTTTGCAGCCCGGAATGTCAAGGGGTTTCCTGCCGCAAACAAGGCGGAAAAGGGGATACCCGTGCCGGGGCAAAATCCCCGGAAACAGATTGCACTTTCCAATGCTTCGTGCTACAATAACAAGGCTATATTGCCGCTTTATGGCCAAAGGGCGCGAGAGCGGCGGATTTTGAGGTGGTATCATGGAAAACGAGACGCTTAAACGGCGGATTCTCAGCGGAATTCAGCCCTCCGGCGACCTGACCCTTGGCTCCTATCTGGGGGCCATCCGCAACTGGGCGGCGCTGGCGGACGAGTACGACTGCTTTTATATGCTGGCGGATATGCACACCATCACGGTTCGGCAGGAGCCGGCGGAGCTTCGGCGGCGCACCCTGACGCAGCTGGCTGCTTATATTGCCTGCGGCCTTGATCCGGAGAAAAACACCCTGTTTGTTCAATCTCATGTTCCGGCCCACGCCCAGCTTGCATGGGTGCTGGACTGCTACACCATGTACGGCGAGCTGAGCCGCATGACCCAGTTTAAGGACAAGTCCGCCAAAAACACGGACAATATTAACGCAGGTCTGTTTACCTACCCGGCCTTGATGGCGGCAGACATTTTGTTGTATCAGGCGGACTTGGTGCCGGTGGGCGGCGACCAGAAGCAGCATGTGGAGATCTGCCGGGACATTGCCAGCCGGTTCAACGGGATTTACGGCAGCGTGTTCAAGATTCCCGAGCCGTATATTCCTCAGGTGGGGGCGCGGATTATGAGCCTGACCTCTCCCGAGAGCAAGATGAGCAAGTCCGACAAGGATCAGAACGGCTGCGTTTATATGCTGGAAAAGCCGGAGGATATTCTGCGCAAGTTCAAAAAAGCGGTGACGGATTCCGAAGCCTGCGTGCGGTATGACCAGAAGGAAAAGCCGGGCGTGTCCAATTTGATGCAGATTTACTCCGTGTGCACCGGACGGGACTTTGCCGCCATCGAAGCGGAATTCGCCGGGCGCGGCTATGGGGACTTCAAAGCCGCCGTGGGCGAAGCCGTGGTAGAGTTGCTGCGCCCCATCCGTGAGGAGACGGAGCGGTTGCTGGCGGACAAAGCGGCCCTTCAGGCCATCTACCGCGACGGCGCGGAGCGGGCGTCCCGCGTGGCGGGGCGGACGCTGGGCAAGGTTTACAAAAAGGTCGGCTTTATCGACCGGTGATTACGGCGCGCGCTGCCAAGAAGACTGAACATGCGCGCGGTGAAAGGAAACGTTGTCGCAATGCTAATCAATACAAATCTGCTGACCGGGGTGTTTCTGGCTTTGCTGGTGGCGCTGACGGTGAGCTTTCTGGCGTCTCCGGTGGTGAAGGCGTTTGCCTATAAGGTGGGCGCCATCGACGTTCCAAAGGATAACCGTCGGATGCACCATATCCCCATCCCCCGGCTGGGGGGATTGGCGATTTTTCTGGGCTTCATTGTCAGCATTCTGCTGTTTGCGAAGATGACAAATCAGTTTCGAAGCATTTTGCTGGGAGCGGTGATTATCGTGGTGCTGGGCGTGGTGGACGATATTACCCCCCTGCCCGCCAAATTCAAGTTTCTGGTTCAAATCGGCGCGGCGCTGATTCCCACGCTGAACGGCGTGCAGATTCATGTGCTGAGCAATCCCAATCTATTCTCGCCCAATCCCTATTGGGATATGGGCATGCTGTCTATCCCCGCCACGGTGCTGTGGATTGTGGCCATCACCAACGCCGTGAACCTCATCGACGGACTGGATGGATTGGCCATCGGTGTGTCCGCCATTTCCGCCACCACCGTGCTGGTAATTTCCCTGCTGGTGAGCGAGGTGCAGGTGGCCGTGGTCATGGCCGCGCTGGTGGGGGCGTGCGTGGGATTTATGCCCTATAATCTCAACCCTGCCAAAATGTTTATGGGCGACACCGGGGCCACGTTTTTGGGGTATATTCTGGCCTGTATGTCTGTGGAGGGGCTGTTTAAGTCCTGGGCCATCATCTCGTTTGCGGTGCCGTTTCTGATTCTGGGCCTGCCGATTTTCGACACGGCCTTTGCCATTCTCCGCCGCCTTGCCCACGGGCAAAGCCCCATGCAGGCGGACCGAAGCCACATTCACCACCGCCTGATCGACATGGGACTGAACCAGAAGCAGGCGGTTGCCACACTGTATGTGATTTCCGCGATTTTGGGTCTCAGCGCCGTGGTGCTAACCACCAGCGGCGAGCTGCGGGCCATGATGTTTTTCGTGTCGCTGTGCGTGGTGGCTGTGGTGGCTGCCAGAGTTATTTTCCCCAAGGAGGTCCGGGAGGAGCTTCATGAGGAGATAGAGGAGCTGAGGGACCACGGCCACCATGCTGAAAAGAAGGAGAACATGGAAGTGGACAAACCCCTTGCCGGGGAGGAACCGGAAGCGGAACATACTCCCGGCCCTTGCGAGGGGAATCAGGAAGTGTCGCAGGAGAAAATCGCTTCGGCGCAGGCTGATGAAGAAGTAAAAACGCAGGAGCCGGACGGCTGGGAAGGAGAGGAGGATCAGTGATGAAAAACATTCGCGTCATGAGCGTCTTTGGCACCCGGCCCGAGGCTATCAAAATGGCGCCGCTTGTCAAGGAGCTTGCTGCCCGGGAGGGCATTGAGAGCCTTTGCTGTGTCACCGCCCAACACCGCCAGATGCTGGACTCCGTGCTGGAGGTGTTTCACCTGAAGCCGGATTGGGATTTGGACATCATGACCCCCCGGCAGACGCTTTCTACCATTACCAGTAAGTGCCTTTCTGGGATGGATGAGGCCATTGATGCCCTGAAACCGGATTTGATTCTGGTTCACGGAGACACCTCCACCACCTTTGCAGGGGCACTGTCAGCGTTTTATCATCAGGTGAAGGTAGGTCATGTAGAGGCTGGATTAAGAACCTATGACAAGTATTCCCCCTTTCCGGAGGAAATGAACCGGGTGATGACCTCGCGGCTGGCAGACCTCCATTTTTGCCCCACCGCGGGAAACCGAGACAACCTGCGCCGGGAGAGCGTGCGGGGCGATCTGTTTATTACCGGCAATACGGTGATTGACGCGCTGCGCACCACCGTCCGCCATGGCTTTCACTTCTCCACAGAGGAACTGAACAGTCTGCCTTACGGAGAGAAAAAGGTGTGTCTTGTCACCTGCCACCGCAGAGAGAACTACGGGGAGCCTATGAAAAACATCATGATTGCTCTGCGCCGGATTGCGGAGGAAAACAAGGATGTGGAGTTGGTATATCCCGTCCATCTCAGTCCTGTGGTGCGGGAGAGCGTGGACCAATATCTCCGTGGCGCACCCCGCGTCCACCTGATTGATCCGCTGCCTGCCGATGAAATGCACAACCTGATGGCTTTGTGTTATCTGGTGCTGACCGACTCGGGAGGACTTCAGGAGGAGGCCCCTGCCCTTGGAAAGCCTGTTCTGGTGCTTCGGCGGGAGACGGAGCGGCCCGAGGCCGTGGCCGCTGGAACGGTGAAGCTTGCCGGGGTGGCGCAGGACGATATTGTTACCATGGCCACCCGTTTGCTGCGGGATCGGGAAGCCTATGACAAAATGGCCCGTGCCGTGAATCCTTATGGAGACGGACGTGCCTGCGGACGCATTGCGGACGCGGTGGAGTGGCATTTCGGTCTGCGCCGTGACCCGCCGGAGGACTATTCCGGCGTCTGAGCCGGACGCGCGGAGAGGGGGCCTCATGAGAAACAGCAAGGTTGGAAAATTTACAGTCGCCGGCTTTGTCATCCTGATTTTGCTGGTGGTGGCAATTCTTTTGAGCAACGGCCTGCGCCGTTCCTCCCGCATTGTGCTGCCTGATACCGTGCTGCCTGCGGGGAATTCCTCGGCGTCGGGAGAGGGAGAGGACGGCGGCGTTGCCCTGATTGCCGTGACGCCGGGAACGGTGCAGTCCGCCATTGAGTCGTTAGAGCGCCCTATCCAGTATCGTCGAAGTATTGCCGAGGAGCGGTTTTGGACCGGCGGCAGCGGCACAACGCAGGTGCTTGTCTCGGTCAGCGGCGACTGGACCAGAACGGACTATGCGCCCAAAGGCCAGCAAATCCGGCATTCTATTACCGACGGAATCACCACGTATATCTGGTATGGGAGCCAGACGGCGGTTTACCAGTGTCCCGTGGGGAATATTTCCGCTGATCAGGAGCAGGGCATCCCCACCTATGAAGACGTGCTTGCCCTGCCGGTAAATCAGATTGAACAGGCGGACTACCGCTCTCTTTCCGGAGTAAACTGCATCTATGTGGAAACGGGAGAGGACGAAAACGGCTTTGTCCTGCGATACTGGGTCAGTGTGGACACGGGGCTTTTGGCGGCGGCAGAGTGGCTGAAATACGGAGAGACAATCTACCGTATGGGCTCTCTTACGCTGGATTCGGCAGGACCCGCTACCCAGGATTTTACCCTTCCGGACGGAACGGTATTGGCGGCAATAGAATAGGAAAAAGCGGCTTTCCCACTGCGGGAAAGCCGCTTTTTAAAGGATCAGCAAAAGACCCAGAGCGATTAAAAGCTCCTCGTCCGCTTCTTCTCTAAACAAAAAGAAAATCATAAGAAGGAGAATCAGATCACCGGAGTCCACGTTGTCCAAATGTAGTTTATCCAGCAGCCGCCGCAGCGTAGCCGAGAAGCCTTCGCCGTGAAGCGGTGGGGGCGGCGGGCCAAAAAACGGGTCCTTGGGCGGCGGAAACGGGCCGGGACCCCCACCTCCGCCGGGAGGAGGTGGAGGTGGCGGTCCGCCGGGATTAGGCCGAAAATTGCCGTCGGGCGGAGAGGGGCCGCCGGGGCCCGAACCAAAGCCATCGCCGGACGGAGGTGGTCCCCCGGGGCCGGGGCGGGCTTCTTCTTCGGGAATGCGGGAATAGGAGCCGTCGTCGTTGCGGATATAGCGGTTATACATCCCTCATCCTCCCTCACGTCTCCCAGTTGGCGATGAATTTTTTTCCGATATGAACAATGCGCGCCAGCTGAAGCGCCCGTTCAATTTTTGTCTGCCGTTCGGCCTTTAAGTAAGGGCTCAGAGCATACAGCAGCGCGCGACTGTTGTTGTTTTGGTGACTGCCCAGCTCTCCGATCAGGGGCATCAGTCGGGCAATGGTACCCGGATCGATGCTGCCCAGCAACGAGCTGAGGGGATTTTCACCGGGGGGGGGCGGCGGCGGGGGATAATTCCCCGGGGCAGGATAATTCCCCGGTGGTGGGGGCTGATAGCCGCCCTGCGGCTGCCCCGGCTGCGGGGCCGGCGCAGAGCTGTTTCCTCCGCCAATAGACTGCGCAAGCTGCATAATCTGCGCCATACTGTTGGGGTCTGACAGAATCGCGTTCAGTTTATCCTCAAATTCCGCCATGCTATCCGCCCCCTTTTGGATTTATTTTTTAATTGCCTGATTGATGCGATCCACCAGCGCCGCACCTTCCGAGCTTTGCATTAGCTGGTTAATCATCTGTGAAAGCTGCCCGGAGTCTCCCCGCATGGCGTTCATTGTCGCCTGCTGAAGGGATGCGCCGCCGTTTGCCTTAGACATCATTTCTACCAGCTTGCGTCCGTCCTGCGAGGTAAGCAGGCGCTGAACGGTGGCAGGGTCCTGATTGAGCTGCTGAATGGTTTGTCTGGTCTTATCGTCCATGATAGCCTCCTGTCGGTGGTTGAACAATCGCTGTCAAGGCAGTATATGAACCAACTGGAAAAAAAGTGCGCCTTATTGGAAAATTCCCGCCCGGATAAGGCGTTTCTCTTGGAGAAAGCCTTGATCCAAGCGGGAATTTTCATTTGGGACGATAAAAGAAATTTACCGGTTTCCCAGATACGCGTCAATCTCAAAGTCCAATAGGGCCGTGTCCTGACGGAGATACAGCGGGTGGTGGGGATGGCCGGATTTCAAAAGCGGCCCTGCGGAAAGCCATCTGGCTCCGGCAGGGCGGCTCTCTTCGGCAAAGTCCCGCAGGCAGTCCATCAGATAGGGCCGCTTTTCAATGATATTGCCCCACGCGGCCCACAAGGCGGGGCGGGGAGACAGAGACAGGAGATAGGCAAAGGCCCTGCGGTTTTCACCGTGGAGATAGGCGTTGCAGGCGCGCTCCATGTCGTTGGGGCGGGTGGCCCGCTGGGCGTAAACGTTGAACATAAGAAAGCTGTCATACCCGTTGTTCAGGGCGATGCGCCGGGCGGAGCTGACGGTGGGGTCCAGTTTGTCGGGAACGGCGGTAGAGGGGTTGATGCCTAAGCAGATCAGGGGGTTTTTACCCCGGGTACCCAAGATGTAGCGGTATTCCGTATAAGCGTTGGGAACGTACAGCCATTTTTCAGCGTCATATTCCGGATTGGGACGCAGCGCGGCCTCCAGTGCCGCGTCAAAGGGCAGGACCTCAATTTCTCCGGTGGTGGAACTGGGAATATGCATGAGCACGGCTCCTTTTCGACAGTTTTCTTCAGTGTAGCAGGCTTGGGGCAAAAAAGCAAATCCGCTGTTCATATGGGCCAAAATGTGGTATCATGACGAGAGAAGAGAAACAAATGATTTTGGCCGCAAGAGCGCTGTGTGCCTGCGGTATTTTAGCCTGCAAACAAGCGCTGTGGGCGCTTTTACGGGAGATGCGGCCTGAGGCGGCGGAAGGGAAGAAAGTCATGCTGAAAATTCTTATGGGACGGGCACGGAGCGGAAAATCCCGGCGGATATTGGGGGAAATTGCTGAAAAGGGCGATTCCTCCCGCCAGATTTTGCTGGTGCCGGAGCATGCTTCCCATCAGGCGGAGGTGGATTTGTGCCGCGTCTGCGGTGATACCGCCAGCCGCCATGCGGAGGTTTTAAGCTTTCGCCGCCTTGCTACCCGGGTGCTGGCGATTACCGGCGGCGCTGCGGACGTGAGCATTGACGCGGGCGGAAAGCTGTTGCTGCTGCAACGATCTCTGACGGAGCTGGCCCCGGTGCTGAAGGTTTACCGCCGTCCCAGCCAGCGGGCCGGATTTCTGGAGCAGCTCTTAGGGCTGCTGGATGAGCTGACCAGCTACGCCGTTTCGCCCATGACGCTGGCGGCACAGGCGGAGGACATTCCCAGCGCCATGGGAGACAAGCTTCGGGATCTTGCCTTGATTTACGCAGATTACGAAGCGCACCTTCACCGCCCGGAAAAGGACGGCAGGGATCGTATCGTAAAACTGCGGGATCACTTGGAGGAATCCCGATACGCCGACGGAGCGGACGTGTATCTGGATGGATTCTCTTATTTTAACGGACTGGAAGTAGAGATTCTGTCCGTGCTTTTGCGCCGCGCCGCCAGTGTGACAGTGACGCTTTTAGGAGACGAGCAGGGGGCTGGCGAGATTTTCGAGGTATCCGTGCGTACCCGGGACAGGCTGCACCGGTTGGCGGAGGCCGCAGGCGTGCCCTCTGAAATTCAGTATGTTGCGTCCCGCGATGAGTCGCCGATGGGTCTTGTAGAGCGGGCATTCTTTGACGGAGACGAGGCTTGGGAGGGAGAAGCTTCCGCCGTATGTCTCCGGGAAGCGGACTCTGCCTTCACGGAGGTGGAGCAGACCGCTGCCGACATTCTGCGGCTGGTGAAAACGGGAAAATGCCGATTTCGGGACATCACCGTGGCGGCGCGGAACATGAAGGATTACGCGTCCGTCATTGAAAATGTCTTCGAGCGGTACGGTGTGCCGGTCTATCTCAGCCGGCGAAGCGACATTCTGGAAAAGCCGGTGCTGTCTCTGCTGGCCGGTGCGCTGGACGCCATCACCGGCGGGTGTGAATACGAGGATATGTTTCACTACCTGAAAACCGGGTTGGCGGGACTTTCACCCGAGGAGTGCGACCGGCTGGAAAACTACGCGCTCACATGGGAAATCCACGGCTCTCTCTGGCTGCGGGAAGCAGACTGGTCTGCCAATCCCGGCGGCTACGGCGCTCCATGGACCGATGCGCGGCACGCCGAGCTTGCAGAGCTGAACGAGTTGCGCCGTCTGGTGCGTGGTCCTTTGAAGCTGCTGTCAAATGGGATGAAAGCCGCACAGACGGCAAGGGAGCAGGTGGATGCACTTTACGGATTTATGGAGTCGCTGCACCTTCAATCCGCGTTGGAAGAGCAACTTCAGGCGCTTGGAAAGCAGGGAGAATTACAGACGGCGGAGGAGACGGGCCAGCTCTGGGGGATTCTCTGCGGGGTGCTGGACCAATTCGTAGAGATTCTCGGGGACGAGGCCATGGACGCCGAGACGTTTACCCGCCTGTTTCGTCTGCTTTTGACCCAGTACAGTGTGGGAACCATTCCCCCTGCGCTGGATCAGGTGTCCGCCAGCGAGATTACCCGGAACGACCGCCATACGGCGAAGTACCTCTTTTTGCTGGGAGCAAACGACCATGTTCTGCCCGCCGTGGCCCAGCGGGGCGGCGTGCTGAACGATGAGGACCGGGAGGAGCTTGCCGTCCGGGGGATTCGTCTGGCCCCTACCGGGATGGAGCAGTTCAACGTGGAGCTGCAAAATCTCTATGCGGCCCTTGCCCAGCCCACGGACGGGCTGACTGTCAGCTATCCGATTTCCGACGTCAACGGGGCGCAGCTTCGGCCTTCCTTTGTGGTGGAGCGGCTGGGAAAGCTGTTTCCGGAAAATCGGGTGGAGCGGGAAAGCGGAAAAAGGGAATACCGTCTGGCGGCGATTGCCCCTGCGCTGGAAGCCGCTGGGGGAAATCCGGGAGGGCCGGTGTGGCGCTGGTTTGCGGAACGGCCGGAGTGGGCAGTGCAGCTGAGCGCCATGGAGCGGGCCGCCGCCATGGGGCGGGGGCGGCTGAGCCTGCCCGCTGTCCGGGCGCTGTACGGCGAGCAATTCAGCATGTCTGCGTCCCGACTGGAGCGGCTGCGCCAGTGTCATTTTGCCTATTTCATGCAGTACGGTTTAAAGGCCCGCCAACGGAAAACCGCCTCTTTTGATGCGCCCCAAATCGGCACATTTTTGCATTTTATTTTAGAAAACGTCACGGAAGAAGTGGCGAAACAAGGCGGATTTGCAACTGTTTCCCGGGAAATGTTATTTAAGCTTACAGACCGATTTATGGATGAATACGTACAGAGGGAGCTGCCCAATCTCCAAGATCGGACGGCCCGGTTTCGTTATCTCTTTTCCAGACTTCGAACAACGGCCTATGCCGTGGTGGAGGAGACTGCCCGGGAGTTGGCGCAGTCGGACTTCGTACCGGTGGAATTTGAGCTGTCCTTTGGAGACAAGGGGACGCTGCCTGCTGTCACCGTATCGGAACCGGACGGGGAGCTGCGGGTAAACGGGAAGGTGGACCGGATTGACGGTTGGCTGAAGGACGGCAAGCTCTACCTCAGGGTAGTGGATTATAAAACAGGAAAAAAGACTTTTGATCTGGCGGAGGTCCGCATGGGACTGGACATCCAGATGCTGCTGTATCTGTTCACGCTGAAAAATCAGGGCAGTGCTTATTTCGGGCAGGAGGTAGTGCCTGCCGGGGTGCTGTATCTTCCGGCCCGGGATGAGATTCTGGCGCAGGAGCGGAACGTAACCCCGGAGAGATTGGCGCAGGAGCGGGCGAAGGCATTGCGCCGAAGCGGTCTTTTGCTGAATGAGCCGGAGGTTTTGCAGGCCATGGAGCATGACGCGCTGACCGAGCCGAAGTATTTGCCGTTACGGGTGGACCGGGAGGGAAATCTCTCAGGCGGAATCGCCTCCGCCGCCCAGCTTGGGCGGCTTGGCAGCTATGTGGAGCGGCTGCTTCACGACATTGCCGCCGAGGTGCGGGATGGTGTGATTGATGCGGACCCCTGCTGTCACGATGAGAATGACAGCGTATGCCGTTTCTGCGACTGGGCGGGGGCCTGCCACTTTGAGGACGGCCGGGGCGGCGACCGCCTGCGCTATATCCGAAAGGTAACGGCGGCGGAATTCTGGCAGGAGCTGGACGGAGAGGAGAACGGACATGGCTAAAATTAAACTGACTCCCGCCCAGCGCGCGGCGGCGGAAAACCGGGGCGGAAGCCTGCTGGTGTCGGCCGCGGCCGGGTCCGGCAAGACAAAGGTGCTGGTGGAGCGCCTGTTTCTCTACATTCTGGAAGACGGCTGCAACATTGACGACTTCCTCATCATCACCTATACCAAGGCGGCGGCGGCGGAGCTGCGGGGAAAAATTGCGTCGGAGCTTGGAAAGCTTTTGGGGGAGTATCCCGGTAATGCCCATCTTCGCCGCCAGCTTATGCGGGTATATCAGGCGGACGTAAAAACAGTGGACGCGTTTTGTACAGCGCTGCTGCGGGAAAACGCCCACCTGCTGGCAAAGGAGGGAGAGCGGCACTGCCTGACCCCGGACTTCCGGGTGCTGGATGAGGGCGAGGCGGAGCTGCTGCGCCGCCGGGTACTGGACCGCACGCTGGAGGAATTTTATAAAAATCTGGATGATGCTTCCGGTGGTGCGCTGCTGGCGGATACGCTGGGCGCGGGCAGGGATGACGGAGCGCTGGCGGAGTTGGTGCTGGAGCTTCACGGAAAGCTTCAGAGCCACGCCTATCCGGAGCGGTGGCTGGAGGAAAACCGGGAATCGTGGCTGAATCTCTCCGGAACCTTTGATGAAACGCCCTACGCCAAGGAACTGTTGGAAGGAACCGTCCGCAGGGCGGCGTCTTGGGCGGACATTTTCCGATCTGCCGCGCAAAGCGTGGAAAGTGATACGGCTTTACACTCCGGATACGGTGAAAAGTTTTTGGCTGCCGCTGCCTCTCTGGATGCGCTGGTGGAAGCGGCGAAGAAAAGCTGGGACGCCGCGGGGCTGATGGCGGAGGCGGTGGACTTTCCCCGTCTGACCACACCCAAGGGACGCAAGGACGACCCGGAGGTTTTACGGCTGAAATCCCTATGGGACGGATGCAAGGCCGACGTAAAAAAGCTGCGGGCGGAGCTGAACGTCACCGGGCAGGAGGCCATGGAGGATTTGTCCGCCGTAGCTCCCGCCATGGCGGCGCTGCTGGAACTGGCGGGGGCATTTTCCCGGCGCTACCGGCAGGAAAAGCTGCGGCTGAATCAGGCGGATTTTTCCGATCAGGAGCATCTGGCGCTGGAGCTTTTGACGGGGGAGGACGGAACGCCCACGGAGTTGGGAGAGCAGATTTCTGCCCGCTATATGGAGATTTTGGTGGACGAGTATCAGGACACCAACGAGGTTCAAAACCACATTTTTCAGGCAGTGTCTCATGGAGGGCAGAACCTTTTCACCGTGGGAGACGTGAAGCAGTCCATCTACCGCTTCCGGCTGGCGGACCCGACCATTTTCCTGCGGAAATACGCCGCCTTTAAACACCATACTGACGCGCAGGAGGGAGAGGAACGAAAAATTCTTCTGTCACAGAACTTCCGTTCCCGCCGGGAAATTCTGGACGCGGCCAACTTTGTTTTTGAAAATATCATGTCCCCGGAGCTGGGAGAGATGGAATACGGTGCGGACGAAAAGCTGTATTTCGGCGCGGAGTATTACCCGGAGCGGGGCGACTGCGCCCCGGAGTATCACCTGATCTGCGCCCGCCAGCGGTCGGCAGAACTGGAACGGCCTGTGAAAAAGGGCATGGCGGAGGCCCGCCTTGCGGCAAAGCGGATTCGGGAATTATTGGACGAAGAGTACCTCGTCACCGGCGAGGACGGTATTTTGCGGCCCTGCCGGGCGGAGGATATCGTGATTCTGATGCGCTCCCCGGGAAGCCGGGGACTGGCATTTTCGGCCGCACTGGCGGAACGGGGCGTGCCCTGTTCCTTTCAGGAGCAGAGCGACTATTTCTCCTCCATGGAAGTGGCCACCGCGCTGAGCCTTCTTCAAGTCATCGACAATCCACGGCAGGATGTGCCGCTGATTGCCGTGCTCCGTTCGCCCCTGTTCGGGTTTACGCCGGACAGGCTGGCCCGTGTGCGGGCAGGCACGGCGGACGGGGATTATTACGATGCGGTGTGCCGGGACGGGGGAGAAGACTGCCGTGCCTTTCTTGAGACGCTGGACCGTCTGCGTCTGTTGGCCCGGGACATGAGCGTGGAGCGCCTTCTGTGGAGGATTTACAACGAGTTGAACGCGCTGGGGGTGTTCGGCGCCATGGACCGGGGCGAGGAGCGAAAGGAAAACCTGATTGCGCTGACGGAGCATGCGGAGAATTTTGAGGCCAACGGCTGCCGGGGTCTGTTTCTGTTTTTGGAGCAGCTTCAAAAGCTCATCGACAGTGACCGTGCCCCCGCCACTCGCGGAAAATCTGACGCAGGGGGCGTGCGGCTGATGAGCGTCCACAAATCCAAGGGTCTGGAATTTCCCATCGTACTGTTATGCGATTTGGACCGGGCTTTCTCCCGGATGGATTTTGATACCCCCGTGCTGGTGCATCCCGCGTTGGGTCTTGGCCCACGGCGGGTGGATTTGGAACGTCGCATTCATTATCCCACCATGGCCCGTCGGGCTTTGGAAGGGAAGCTGCGGCGGGAAAACCAGTCTGAGGAGCAGCGCATTTTGTATGTGGCCATGACCCGCCCCAAGGAAAAGCTGATTTTGCTTCACAGTCTTTATCACGCACAGAGTAAGCTGAAGCAATTGGTAAGCCTTGCCGCCTGTCCTGTTCCGCCGGAGACGGCAGCTACCTGCCGGAGCTATGGAGAGTGGCTGCTGCTGCCTCTGCTGTGCCGCCCGGAGGCAAAGCCTCTGCGGGACCTTGCAGGCGTAGAACCGGAAAATTTTTACGGTGGAGACGAGAATAACTGGCAAGTATTTATCCATGACAGTGAAGATTTTCAAGAGGTTTCAGCGTTTCAGGAGCAGATTAAACAGGATGAAGGGCAGGCTGGGACGGATTTAAGTCTTTTAGAGATGATTTATCCCTATGAGTTTGCCACACGCTTCCCCGCCAAGCGGACGGCGACCCAGCTTAAAGGCCGTGAGAAGGACGAGGAAGCATCGGAAAATGCGCCCCGCCCAACTGTGCTGCGACCGTTGGATCAGCCTCGGTTCCGGCAAACCGGCGGGGGACTTACCCCTACGGAACGGGGTACGGCGGCCCATCTGGCTCTTCAGTATCTGGACTTTTCTAACCCGGACGCAGCAGGGCAGGTGGCGGCTCTGCGGGAAAAGCGCCTTTTGACAAGGGAGCAGGCGGACAGCGTGGACATTGCGCAGCTAAAAGCATTGCTTTCCTCTCCGCTGGGGGAAGAAATCCGCAGCGGGAAAAACGTCCTGCGGGAGTATCCATTTACCGTTTTGATTCCGGCCACGGAGCTGGATGGGGACGCGGGGGAAGATCAGGTGCTTCTTCAGGGCGTGGTGGACTGCTGTTTTGAGACGGAAGAGGGACTAACCGTGGTGGACTTTAAAACCGACCGTGTGTTTGGAGGGGAGGTTGCCCGCCGCGCGGAGCACTATCGGCCGCAGCTGGCGGCTTACGGCGCGGCGCTGGAGCGGGTTTTGGAGAAAAAAGTGGTTCGAAAGGCGCTGTACTTTCTGGTATCCGGAGAAACGGTGAGCCTGTGATGCAATCCGGCAAAAACCACTGGAAAATTTGGCTGGATTGTGCTATACTGCCAATTTAACAATTGATACTTGTCGGAAACGAATATTTGAGGTGGATTCATGGAAAATGAAATGAGAACCTTCGGTTATCTTTGTCCTGCCTGCGGAAAACCAGTGATGGCGGCCCGTTCTCTGTTTGCGCTGGAGGCATCCGGCGTGGAGGTGGAGTGCGGCTGCGGCGGGTCGGCTCTGCGGACGGAATTTGACGGACAATGGTGCAAAATGATTGTCCCCTGCGGACTGTGCGGCGAAACACACAGCACCCGGTGTGCCCCAGCGGATTTGACCCGGGAGGGCGGTGTGGCTTTCGGTTGCGCCAAATCGCAGGAATTTTGCTGCTATGTGGGAGACGAGGGTAGCGTTGAAAAGCATTTGCGGACACTGGAGATTCTGGCGGAGAAGGAAAAACGGAATCAGGAAAATGGCGGCGAGCCGTTTTTGGACAGTGTGATTATGTATGAGGTTCTGTCCGAATTGAAGGAAATTGCCGCCCGGGAAAAGGGAATTACCTGCGGATGCGGAAGCCATGAATACACCATGGACATCCGTCGCTCCGCCGTGGATTTAAGCTGTAAGGACTGCGGCGCGAAGCTGCGGATTCCCGCCGCCACGGAGGATGACTTGGACGATTTGTGCTGCCATTTGCGGCTGACAATTCCCGGCGGGGTGTAAGAGTCTGCGGGCGGCATGGACTGTTGCGTTTGCCGCCCTTATGCGGCCCCGGAAGGAGCGGAGGATACGGGTCCGCGTCCCTTACGGTCATCTTGCCGGAAGTGGGCGGGAAAAGGAGTTGACGGTATGATACAGCTTCTTGCAAAAATCTTTATCAGGGACCGGGACCGCATTGACCAGCCGTCGGTGCGGACGGCCTTTGGTGTTTTGTGCGGCGCGGTGGGAATTTTCCTGAATATTGTTCTGTTTTCAGGGAAGCTTTTTGCAGGCTCTCTTTCAGGGTCCATCGCCGTCACCGCCGATGCGTTTAACAACCTCTCAGACGCAGGCTCCTCCGTCATTACACTGACGGGTTTTCGTCTGGGCGGACATCGGCCAGATTCCGAGCATCCCTTCGGTCACGGGAGAATCGAATATATCTCCGGTCTGCTGGTTTCCATGCTCATCATTTTGATGGGGTTCGAGCTGGCCCGAACCTCTCTGGAAAAAATTCTGCGTCCCGCGCCTGTGGAATTTTCATTGCTGAGCGTGGGTATTTTGGCCGCGTCCATTTTCGTGAAACTCTATATGTACCGCTATAACCGGACGGTGGGGGAGCGCATCGGCTCCACCGCCATGCATGCCGCCGCCATAGACAGTCTCAGCGACAGCGCAGCCACCGCTGTGGTGCTGCTGGCGACACTGGCGGGCCGCTTCACAGATCTGAATATTGACGGATGGTGCGGCATTCTGGTGGCGCTGTTTATCGTCTGGTCCGGTCTTTCTGCTGCACGGGACACGCTGGATCCCCTGCTGGGGCAGCCGCCTTCTGCCGAATTTGTGAAAAACATTCGGAGCATTGTGACGAACCATCCGGGAATTTTGGGCATTCACGATCTGATTGTCCATGACTACGGCCCCGGCCGGTGTATGATTTCACTCCATGCGGAAGTCCCCGCCAATGAGGACGTGCTGGTGCTTCACGACGAGATTGACAATATCGAGCGGGAGCTGAAGCGCAGACTTGGCTGCGAGACGGTTATCCACATGGACCCCATTGTGACGGACGACGGCGTGACGAAGGAAACCCGCAGGCGGGTGGAGGCGCTGGTGAACTGCATCGATGAGGAAATCTCTATTCATGACTTTCGCATGGTGACAGGGCCAACCCATACGAACCTGATTTTTGACGCGGCGGTGCCTTTTAAATTCCGGCTGACAGATGAGGAGGTTCGCGCAAAAATCTGCGCCGCCGTGCGGGCGCTGGACGGGGACTATTTTGCGGTGGTGAACGTGGAGCGGTCGTATACCGCGTGAGATACGGTGCAAAAAAGCGTACTCCGGTTAACACGTGGACCGGGAGCGCTGTCGTCATAATCACCAAATATGCCACAAGTTTTTCTAAAAAGGCGGGGGAAATCCGCTCTTGCAATTTATGCACCGTTTTTGTATAATCGTACGGATAAGTGCGAAAGGGGGCTGGAGTTATGACGGTTTGGAAGGGTCTTAACACTGCCTTTTTTTGCGACCCCATTTGACCGGCCTTTGTGCCGGTATTTTTTTGCGCAAAATAGAGAGGAGATCTGCCATGAACGAGAAAAATTCCGCCCCTGTCCGGGACGCCAAAACCCTGGGCATTCCCAAGATGCTGCTGCTGGGCCTTCAGCACATGTTTGCCATGTTTGGGGCAACGGTTCTGGTTCCTATCATCGTCAGCGGGTACGGACTGCCCCTGTCCATTCAGACAACGCTGCTGTTTGCGGGACTTGGTACGCTGCTGTTCCACGCCTGTACAAAATTCAAAATTCCTGCGTTTTTAGGCTCATCCTTCGCATTTCTGGGCGGCTTTGCCGCCGTGGCCGAGTTGAACACCGGAAAATACGCCGCCATGACGGGAGCGGAAAAGCTGCCTTATGCCTTGGGTGGCATTGTGATTGCGGGCCTTTTGTATCTGGTGCTGGCGCTGCTTTTCAAGGTGGTGGGTCCCTACAAGGTAATGCGCTACTTCCCTCCGGTGGTCACCGGGCCTATTATTATCCTGATCGGCTTGATTCTGGCTCCTACCGCCGTGACCAACGCCTCCACCAATTGGGCCTTGGCGCTGCTGGCCATTGTAACCATCATCGCCTTCAACATCTGGGGAAAGGGCATGCTGAAAATCATTCCCATTCTGCTGGGTGTGGTCATTCCCTACGCAGTGGCGCTGCTTACAAGGCAGGTGGATTTTGCTTCCGTGGGCCAGGCGGGCCTTGTGGGCTTGCAGCCTTTCGTGCTGGCAAAGTTTGATGTGTCTGCCATTTTGGTAATGGCGCCTATTGCTATCGCCGCCATGATGGAGCATGTGGGAGACGTGTCTGCGATCTCCGCCACGGTGGGAGAGAATTTTCTGGAGGATCCGGGCCTTCACCGCACGCTGCTGGGCGACGGTCTGGCCACGGCTTTGGCGGGTATGTTTGGCGGACCTGCCAACACCACCTATGGAGAGAACACCGGTGTGCTGGTGCTCAGCCGGGTATACGACCCCCGCGTAGTACGGCTGGCGGGCCTGTATGCGATCATTCTGTCCTTCAGCCCCAAATTTGCCGCTGTCATCAACTCCATTCCCGTGGCGGTGATCGGCGGCGTCAGCTTCGTGCTCTACGGGATGATTTCCGCCGTGGGTGTGCGCAACGTTGTTGAAAATCAGGTGGACTTCACACGCAGCCGCAACCTTTTGATTGCGGCGGTGATTCTGGTTTCCGGGCTGGGCTTTAACGGGACCGGCGGACTGACCTTTACCGTGGCCGGCGCCCATGTGACACTGACGGGTCTGGCCATTGCCGCGATCGCCGGTGTTGGGCTGAACGCCATTCTTCCGGGAAATGACTTTGCATTTGGTAAAACCGCCTCTGCGGACGGCTCTGCGGATTTGGGCAGATACTAAGCTTACCAACGGGAATTACTGGTTCTGCCGGCAAGGAAGTCCCCGTCTTCTTGACAAACACTGAAAAACGGGGTATACTGTCTAATGTATAAAGTAATACAGTGATGATGGGGAGAAGTACCCCGCGCGATGCCGCGAAGAGAGCCTCTGGCTGGTGAAAGGGGGCGGGCAGGCGTGGGTGAATACACCTCTGAACCGGCGCCCAAACAGCCAGAATTCGGCTCAGTAGGCGCGCTCGGGTGCGCCCGTTACAGCGCGGTCGCGCCATCTTGGGCGCGGCAAGAGGCATCGGCCCGCAAGGGCGGTGCGAACAGAGGTGGTACCGCGAAACGATTCGCCCTCTGTCCCCATGGGACGGAGGGCGTTTTTTTCCACGTCTCGTCCCATATAAAAACTCATCAGACAGGAGAATTGAGACAATGGGAATTTACGAGGAACTGAAAGCCCGCGGCCTGATTGCACAGGTGACAGACGAAGAGGAAATCCGTGAGCTGCTGAATAACGGAAAAGCCGTGTTCTACATTGGCTTTGACCCCACGGCAGACAGCCTGCATGTGGGCCACTTCATGGCACTGTGCCTGATGAAGCGGCTGCAAATGGCGGGAAATAAGCCCATCGCCCTGATTGGCGGTGGAACCGGCATGATTGGCGATCCCTCAGGTCGGTCGGATTTGCGCCAGATGATGACCACCGAAACAATTTGCCACAATTGCGACGCCTTTAAAAAGCAGATGGAGAAGTTCATTGAATTCGGCGAGGGCAAGGCTATGATGCTCAACAACGCCGATTGGCTGATGAATCTCAGCTATGTGGGCTTTCTTCGGGAGGTGGGTGCCCACTTCTCGGTAAACAATATGCTACGGGCCGAGTGCTACAAGAATCGAATGGAGAAAGGCCTTTCCTTTCTGGAATTCAACTATATGCTCATGCAGTCTTATGACTTCTACCATATGTTCCAGACTGTGGGCTGCAACATGCAGTTCGGCGGCGACGACCAGTGGAGCAACATGCTGGGCGGTACGGAGCTGATTCGCCGTAAGCTTGGCAAGGATGCCTATGCCATGACCATCACCCTGCTGATGAATGCAGAGGGGAAGAAGATGGGCAAAACCGCTTCTGGTGCGGTGTGGCTGGACCCCAACAAGACAAGCCCCTTTGATTTCTACCAGTACTGGCGGAACGTGGGAGATTCCGATGTGCTCAAGTGCATCCGGATGCTGACCTTCCTGCCGCTGGAGGAGATCGACGCCATGGACAAGTGGGAGGGCAGCCAGCTCAACCGGGCCAAGGAAATTCTGGCCTACGAGCTGACAAAGCTGGTTCACGGCGAGGAAGAAGCGGAAAAGGCGCAGGGGACGGCGCGGGCGCTTTTCGCCGGCACCGGCGATGCGGAAAATATGCCTTCAACGGTTCTCGCGGAGGACCGGTTTGAAAGCGGAAAAATTGGCGTTCTGAACCTGCTGACAGCCTGCGGCCTATGCGCCTCCAACGGCGAGGCCCGGCGGCTGGTACAGCAGGGCGGCGTGACGGTGAACGACAAAAAGGCGGAGGTGACCGACGTATACGACCGAGAGGATTTCTCCGGCGATGGCGTGGTCATCAAAAAGGGCAAGAAAATCTTTCACCGGGCACAGGTCTGACCTGTGGGTGAAACCGGAGCCGCCGGTGAAATATGGAAACAGCAGCAGCGGCAGACGCGCCTTGGCGCGCCTGCTGCGGCGCTGAAATACGAAAATAACAAAAAGGAAAACGAGAATGATTACAGTCAGTGAAGTCAGCTTAAACTTCAGCGGCCAGGCGTTGTTCAAGGATGTGAATCTGAAATTCACTTCCGGCAACTGCTATGGCATCATCGGCGCCAACGGCGCGGGAAAAACCACCTTCCTCCGCATCCTCTCCGGCGAGTTGGAACCCACCACCGGTGACGTGTTCATCTCCGACAATCAGCGGATGTCGGTTTTGAAGCAGGATCATTTCCAGTATGACGAATACACCGTCCTGGATACGGTCATCATGGGCAACCAGCGCCTGTATGACATCATGAAGGAGAAGGACGCTCTGTACGAAAAGGAGGATTTCTCCGATGCGGACGGCGTGCGCGCCAGCGAGCTGGAGGCGGAGTTTGCCGATATGGACGGCTGGGAATCGGAATCCGACGCCAGCCGCCTGATTCAAGGTCTGGGTCTTTCCAACGACATTTTGTACACGCAGGTGTCTTCCCTCACCGCAAAGGAAAAGGTAAAGGTTCTGCTTGCGCAGGCCTTGTTTGGAAAGCCGGAGATCATCCTGCTGGACGAACCTACGAACCATCTGGATTTGCAGGCCATCGAATGGCTGGAAAACTTCCTGATGGACTACGAGGGCCTGATTATCGTGGTGAGCCACGACCGCTATTTCCTGAACAACGTGTGTACCAGCATCGTGGATGTGGACTACGGTAAAATCAGAATGTACGTGGGCAACTACGAATTCTGGTACGAGTCCAGCCAGATGGTTCAGAAGATGATGAAGGACCAGAACCGGAAAAACGAGGACAAGATCAAAGAGCTTCAGCTCTTCATCCAGCGCTTTTCCGCTAACAAGTCCAAATCCAAGCAGGCCACCTCCCGCCGCAAGCTTCTGGATAAGCTGACGGTGGATGAGATGCCCGCTTCCTCCCGGCGGTATCCCTTTGTGGGCTTCAAGCTGGAGCGGGAGCCGGGGAAGGAGATTCTGACCGTGGAGGGTCTGAACAAGACCATCGACGGGCGGCAGCTTTTGAAGGATGTGTCCTTCCGGGTGAACAAGGGAGATAAAATCGCCTTTGTGGGAGAAAACGAGCTGGCGAAAACCACCCTGTTCCGCATTATTATGGAGGAACTGGAAGCGGACGCTGGCAGCTTCAAGTGGGGCACCACCATTTCTACCAGCTATTTCCCGCTGGATAACTCCGCCTTTTTCAATGACTGCAATCTGAATCTGGTGGAGTGGCTGGGCCAGTATACGGCGGACAACGCGGAGGAAAACACGGAGTCCTTCAAGCGCTCCTTTTTGGGACGGATGCTCTTTTCAGGAGACGACGTGTTCAAGGCGGTCAAGGTGCTCTCCGGCGGTGAGAAGGTGCGGTGTATGCTCTCCCGGATGATGCTGTTCGGCTCCAATGCGCTGGTGCTGGATCAGCCCACCAACCATCTGGATTTGGAGTCCATCACCGCCGTCAACAAAGGTCTGATCGAGTACAAGGGCGTGGTGCTGTTTGCCAGCCATGACCATGAGTTTGTGCAGACCGTGGCCAACCGCATCATCGACTTCCAGGCCGACGGAACCATCATTGACAAGCCCTGCACCTATGACGATTATATCGAGCTGCAAAAGGCAGGAAATGCTCGCTGAGCCTGCGCAGACTATGAATTGAAAATCGCCTGTCCGCAGTTTGCGGACAGGCGATTTTCCTTTACAGAACTTATTATTTCGAGGTAATATAACCATTTTTGCACAGCAGTTCCGCCAGCAGAACGCCGCCGCCGGCTGCGCCCCGCAGGGTGTTGTGGCTCAATCCCACAAACTTATAGTCATACTGGCTGTCCTCCCGCAGGCGGCCGAGGGAAATCGCCATGCCGTGCTCCAGATTCCGGTCCAGACGGGTCTGGGGCCGGTCGGCTTCTTCAAAATAATGGAGAAACTGCTTGGGGGCGGAGGGCAGCTCCAGCTCCTGTGCGGGACCGTGGAAAGCGGCCCAGTCCTCTTTGATCTGTTCGATAGAGGGCTTGCAGCCATCCTTAAATTTCATAAATACGGCGGCCATGTGCCCGTCCTGACAGGCCACGCGGAAGCACTGGGCCGTGATAACCGGGGCGCTGGCGGCAACAATTTTTCCGTCTTCAACCTTACCCCAAACCTTTAAAGGCTCCTGTTCGGATTTTTCCTCCTCGCCGCCGATATAGGGGATGCAGTTATCCACCATTTCGGGCCAGCGCTCAAAGGTTTTTCCCGCTCCGGAAATGGCCTGATAGGTGCACACCAGCGCCTGCTCCACACCGTATTTCAGCAGGGGATGAAGGGCGGGGACATAGCTTTGGATGGAGCAGTTGGACTTTACGGCAATGAAGCCCCGCTTTGTGCCAAGACGACGGCGCTGGGCCTCGATGACCTCAAGGTGCTCTGCGTTCAGCTCAGGCACCACCATGGGAACGTCCTCTGTCCAGCGGTTGGCGGAATTGTTGGACACCACGGGGCATTCAAGCTTTGCGTATCGCTCCTCCAGCGCCCGGATTTCCTCTTTCTTCATATCCACGGCGCAGAAAATGAAGTCCACTTGGGCGGCAAGCTTTTCCGCGTCGGCTTCCGCGTCCAAAACGGTCAGTCCCTTTGCTTCCTCCGGAATTTCAACTTCCATGGCCCAGCGGGCGGACACGGCCTCTCCGTATAGTTTACCTGCGCTGCGTGCGCTGGCGGCCACGGCTGTAAGCTGAAACCAGGGGTGGTTTTCAAGCAGGGTGACAAAGCGCTGGCCCACCATGCCGGTGCAGCCTACAACGCCCACTTTGTACTGTTTCATCAAGATTTGCCTCCTATGTGATATGATTTGGCGGGGAACGTCGAATTTCTGTTGAATGTGGGGCTTTCCTGTACTATAATATAAATGTATTGCATTCAGTTGAAACTGCTGTTCACCTGTTGCGGACATTTGTATTATGGTAGCACTATTTTTGCGTTCCGTCAAGGGATATGCCATGGGGAGGATGTATGAAAAAACTGTTGGGGGTTCTGCCGATTCTCGTCATATTTCTGGCTCTTGGCACCGTGTCGGCCTCAGCCGCTGTAAACGGCACGGTGAAGGTAGGCCTGCGATTCGGCAGCGCTGCCGTCTCCTCCGCCAATCTGGAAAACACCCAGAGCGGGGGATATTCCGTCGGTTATTACGACGAGGGACGGAACTTTGTCACCCTTGGAAGCATTGCTCAAACGGCCATTACCATGCGGCCGGGAGCAGACCTTGGAAATTTTGATCAGTCGGGGCCTTATGGTTCCTTTGCAGAGGCGGCCTCTGTCGCTGACGGGATGGGCGGCTGGCCCGCTTATGCCAGCGGGCAATATTACGCCCGCCGGAGCGGCGGCGGCAGTGGACATTCCTCCACCGCTGTGGCGGTGACGGATACCTCCTCCTCGGCGGTCCTTTTTGAGTTTGACAGTCAGGGCATTTACAATCTTGGCATTTTACCGGTAGGCGGGCCAACGTGGTTCAAGGGCTATCGGTATGCCGGGGGCTTTGAATATCCGCGGGTTACAGGCGGGGGACTGTATGTTGTGAACGTGGTATCACTGGAGGACTATGTAAAGGGCGTTCTCCCCTATGAGATGGGGAAGGGCTGGCCCGAAGCCGCTTTGCAGGCGCAGGCTGTGTGCGCGCGGACCTATGCTTCTGTGACCACAAAACACCTGAGTACCTATGGCTTTGATCTGTGCAACACCACAGACTGTCAGGTATATAACGGAGTGAACGCCGCCGGCGGGGACACGGATGCCGCCGTGGATTTCACGGCGGGGGAGCGAGTGTGGTATCGGGGGGCGCTTGCCGAAACGGTATATCATTCCAGCGATGGCGGCGCCACCGAAAGCGCCGAAAACGTATGGGGGGGCGCAGTTGGATATCTGGTTGGAAAAACCGACCCTTACGAGGCCACCCTCTCCATCCCCAATTACGGTTATACCGTGACCTACACGCCGACGGAGCTGACATGGGTTCTGCAAAACAGCGGCTATTCCATTGGCACGGTGAAAAACGCCTATGTTTCGGAACGGACCTCCACCGGTAACGTTTATAAGGTCACCTTTGTGGATACAACGGGAAAGACCTTGACGGTGAAGGGCGAAACCTGCCGCATGGCGTTTTACAGCACCACCTATGGTAAAAACGTGAAAAGCATGCGCTTTTCCATCAACGGGGACAACGGCGGGATGAACACCGGCTCCGGCTACTGTGTAAACGGCTCCGGCAGCACGCTTCCCTCCCTCAGTGGAGCCTACACCGTTTCCGGCAGCGGGGCGGTGGCAGCCTATACGGGAAGCGCGCCCTATGTCGTCACAGCTTCGGGCGTGCAGGCACTGAGCGGAAGCTCCGGCACGGCGGTTCCAGCCTCTGCATCCTCTGCGTCTCCCGGCAGCTTTGTGATTACCGGCACGGGAAACGGACACAATGTGGGGCTGAGCCAATATGGTGCGCTGGCCATGGCCAAGCAGGGGTATTCCTACCGCGACATCCTGAATTTCTATTATACGGACATCACCGTGGAGTGATGCGGAACATTGGCAAGCCGCCCGCCAAAAGCGCGGCAGAGCCGCGTCACATTGAAAAAGACTTCCTCCGCGGGGGTTTTCCGAATGTTGGACACGCGTGCCCATGGAGGATATGAAATGAAGACCAGCGATTTTTACTATAACCTGCCGGAGGAGTTGATTGCCCAGACGCCCATTGAAAAGCGGGACGCATCCCGTCTGCTGACGCTGGACAAGCATACGGGCGCTTGGGAGCACCATCATTTTTATGAACTGCCGGATTTTTTGACAGAGAAAGACTGCCTGATTTTAAATGATTCCCGGGTTTTGCCTGCCCGCCTTTTGGGGCAGCGTCTGCCCGGGGGCGGGGCCTGCGAGGTGCTGCTGCTGACGGACAGGGGCGACGGCGTTTGGGAATGTCTGGTCCGTCCTGGGAAAAAGCTGCGTCCCGGCGCGCGGGTGTCCTTCGGAGACGGAGAGCTGACGGCGGAGGTCACTGAAGAGGTGGAAGGCGGAAACCGACTGGTAAAATTCCACTATGAGGGGATTTTTCTGGAGGTTTTGGAGCGGCTTGGTAAAATGCCTCTGCCGCCTTATATAAAAGAAGAATTGCAGGATCGGGAACGGTATCAGACCGTCTATTCCAAGGAACTGGGCAGCGCCGCCGCGCCCACGGCGGGCCTTCACTTTACACAGGAACTTCTGGAAAAAATTTCTGCCAAGGGCGTCGGAATTGGGTATGTGACGCTCCATGTGGGACTTGGCACCTTTCGTCCTGTAAAGGAGGAAGAAATTCTTGACCATGAGATGCACAAAGAATTCTGCACCATCTCTCAAGAGGTGGCGGATCTGATTAATCGTACCCGCGCCAACGGGGGAAGGGTAGTCTGCGTGGGAACTACCTCGTGCCGCACCGTGGAGTCCTGGGCCAACGAGGACGGAACCATGGAGCCGCGCTCCGGCTGGACCGGCATCTACATTTATCCCGGCTACCGCTTCAAGGTGACGGATGCGCTGATTACCAATTTCCATTTACCGGAATCTACGCTGGTGATGCTGGTTTCCGCTCTGGCGGGACGGGAGCATATTCTGGCGGCTTACGAGGAAGCCGTGCGGGAGCGGTATCGGTTTTTCAGCTTCGGCGACGCCATGTTTATTTATTAAAGTCTGCCGCATAAAAACAAAGTCCCGGAGGGCCTTACGTTAAGGCTCCCCGGGACTTTTTCCGCAATTTTGCGGCTTTCAAACTGCCTGCCGCTGTAAAAATCTGTTGCCCATTTCCGCTCGGCTTTCCTCCCGCAGTGGTTCGCGGCTGATTTTCATGGGGGTCGAAACCATAGGTTAAAGCGTCACGGTAAAGCATGTCCATGCGCCCTCTTTTCCTGACACGGCAATCTTCCCCTTGTGAAGCTCTACCAGTGATTTGGCAATGGCAAGGCCAAGGCCGTACCCACCCGTCTTGGTGGAGCGAGACGCGTCGCTGCGGTAAAACCGCTCAAAAATTCGATCTTTTTCCTGCTCTGGAATTCCATCGCCGGTGTTGTATATCTCCAAAATGCTTTTTTCGTTCTCCCGGCGCAGCGTTACCTTTATTGCATCCCCTTTTCCGGAGTGCTTAATGGCGTTGTCCAGCAGGATGGCGACAAGCTGCTTGATCTGCGGCTCTCCACCCGTGTACCGAAGGCCCTCCGCCACGTTGAAATCCAGATTTTTTCCATCCTCGAATGCCTGACTTTCAAATGCCAGAAGGGTACTCAGCACCGCGCGGCTCAAATCAAACTCGGTTACCACCAGTTGATTGACACCTTCGTCGGCCCTGGCCAGAGCGAGCAGATCGTGAACCAGTCGGGTCATTCGGTCCGCCTGATCCCGAATTTGCTGAAGCCGAATATTTTCTCCGATTTCATTCTCCAGCACATCCACATTGGCTGAAATAATGGTCAAAGGTGTTTTCAGCTCGTGACTGGCATCGGAGACAAACTGGCGCTGCTTTGCAAAGGTTGCCTTCACGGGTTTAACCACCCACTTGGATAAAAGAACGGAAAAACCAAGCAAAAGCACACAGGTGACCGCCGTGACGATCATGGAGATAAAAATAAGCTCGTCCAATATTTTCAGCTCGCGGCTGTTCTCCACAAACACAATGATTTTGCCGTAATCCTTTTCTGCCACCAGATATTGATAGTCGTCGTAAGAACCTCTTGTTTTTCCGCTTTGCAATACCGCTTCCGAATAGGAGACTGCCTCCTCCTGCGTAAAACTAAACATCATCTCGTGCTGCACCTGCAAAACCTGATCCTGCTTGTCCAGCTTGACAAAAAACAGACGTGCCGCCCGCATAGACTGAGAGTCAAAGCGAGGGGGGATTAAAAGTTCCTGATGCGCGTCGGCTTCCAACCGGCCAGGAGGAAGAAGAAACTCCATTCCGTCCTGATCGGCCACCATTTGCAAAATGTTGTCGGTCTGTTCGGCGTTGCTCATATATACAAAAATATTTAGTGTTGCCACCAATACTGTGAAAACCAGAAATAAAACGCCCATCATAATGCAGACAAACTTAATTTGCAGTCGCTTAATCATTCCGTTTCCTCCATGATGTATCCCACGCCTCGCACCGCCTTGATCTGCAAGGGTGAGCCGATGACAGCCAGCTTCTTGCGGATGAAAGAAACATATACCTCAATGGCGTTGTACTCTGCATCGCTTTCATAGCCCCATATTTTTTCAATAAACCGCTCCTTGGGGATAATCTGGCGGTGATTCTGCATAAGCATCTCCACGATTTGATATTCCTTTTGCCCCAGCTTGATGGAGTTGCCCTTATAGCTCAGCTCATAGCTGCGCTTGCTCAGCCGCGTGTCTCCGCAGGTCAGCTCGTCCCCGGTAAATTCGCCCTTTCTGCGGGAAATCGCCCGCAAGCGGGCCAAAAGCTCACCGGAGGCAAAGGGCTTGGTTAAATAATCGTCTGCCCCCACATCCAGCCCCTCTATTTTATCCTCCACCTCGGATTTTGCTGTCAGCAGCAGTACCGGGGTGGAGTTGTTCTGTTCGCGCAGCGAACGCAAAACCTCCAGACCGTTCTTTTTAGGAAGCATGATATCCAATATGATGACATCATAAATGCCGGTCATGGCGTATTCCTCGCCGGAAACGCCGTCGTAAACCGCGTCTACGGCATATTTATCCTGCTTCATCAGGGCAACCAGCACATCGGAAAGCTGGGGCTCGTCCTCAATAATCAACACATTCATCATGAATCCCTCCTTATGGCTTTCATTATAACAGAAATGCTTGAAAAAATCTTGAAGCAAACCTCAATGTAGCTTCAAGGCCGGTGGGTTATTCTTTGCGCATACCAAATTGCAAGGAGGTTTACGCATGAAACCGCGTCACGAATTTAAGCACAGTCTCAATTATATGGATTATTTGATTCTGCGCAGCAAGCTTCGGGCCATTTTGCCCCACGACCGCAATGTGGATGAAAACGGAGAGTATGTCATCCACAGCCTCTATTTTGACACGCCGGGGGATAAGGCGCTGCTTGAAAAGCTGAACGGCGTTAACCGCAGGGAAAAATTTCGCCTGCGCCGCTATAACGACGATACGGAGTTTATCAAGCTGGAAAAGAAAAGTAAAGTGAACGGGCTTTCCTATAAGGAGTCCAGCCGCCTTTCCAAGGAAGAGACAGCCATGCTGCTGCAAGGCGAATGGAACTGGATGGTGCAGCAGGAGCGCCCCTTGGTGGCCGAGCTTTACAGCAAAATGAACGGCCGGCTTTTACAGCCGAAAACCATTGTGGACTATACCCGCGAGCCGTTTATCTATCGGGCGGGCAACGTCCGTATCACCTTTGACCGGGATATACGCACCGGGCTGCGCTCCAAGGACTTTTTGGGCGAGAACATTCCGACATTTCCGGCGGGGGATGAGCTTGTGGTTCTGGAGGTAAAATACGACGAGTTTATCCCGGGTTTTATCGCCGATCTGCTGCAATTGGGAAACCGAAAAGCGTCTGCCTGCTCGAAATACGCTTTGTGCCGCACCTACGGATAAGCAGCAAACAAAATACTTAAACAGTTAAGGAGATTATTTACATGACCTTTGATGATATTTTTAAATCAAGCTTTCTGGAAAACGTGACCAGCATCTCTCTTTTGGACATGGTGCTGTCCCTTGGCCTTGCCTTTGGCATAGGTGTGTTCATTTTCCTTATTTATAAAAAGACATTTAAAGGTGTGATGTATTCCGCCAGCTTCGGCGTTTCACTTATCGCACTGAGCATGGTCACCACGCTTGTCATTTTGGCGGTTACCAGCAACGTTGTGCTTTCCCTTGGCATGGTGGGCGCGCTTTCCATTGTCCGTTTCCGCACAGCCATCAAAGAGCCTTTGGATATCGTATTCCTTTTCTGGTCCATCGCTTCGGGGATTGTTCTGGCGGCGGGTATGATTCCTCTGGCTGTGTTTGGCAGCCTGTTCATCGGCATCATCCTGCTGGTTTTTGTAAACCGCAACTCCGTGGATACGCCCTACATTGTTGTGCTTTCCTGCCTGGATGCCGAAAGCGAACAAAATGCAGCCCAACAGTTGAAGAGTCTTGTCAAAAAAAGCGTAATTAAGAGTAAAACCGTTAGTAAAAAAGGTGTGGAGCTGAATTATGAAATTCGCCTCAAATCGGACGACACTACCTTTGTCAATACGCTGAGCGAGCTGCCTGGCGTGCAGAATATTGTGCTGGTCAGCTATAACGGTGAGTATATGGGATAGGAGGAGCGTCCATGTTAAGGAGTAAATACACGACGCCGATCTGTATAGCAATTGTTGCGGCTATGCTGCTGACAACGATTTTATTTGTATTTGGTGAATCTTTCGGACTGTCGGTGGCGCAGACGGAAATGCCCTATGTGGAGTCTCTTTTTTCCACCGACCGCGTTCACACGCTGGATATCGTCGTGGAAGACGACGACTGGCAGGAAATGCTGGACAGCGCCTCTGATAAAGAATATATTGCGGCCAACATTGTGCTGGACGGTAAATCGGTGAAAAACATCGGCCTGCGCACTAAGGGGAACTCCTCTCTTTCCAGCATTGTAAGCTCGGATTCCGACCGATATAGCTTTAAAATTGAGTTTGACCACTACCAGACGGGCCAAAGCTATTATGGGCTGGATAAGCTGGCTCTCAACAATATTGTGCAGGACAACACGTATCTGAAGGATTATATCAGCTATCAGATGATGAACGCGTTTGATGCGGATTCGCCCCTGTGCAGTTTCATTTATATCACCGTCAACGGGGAAGACTGGGGTCTGTATCTGGCAGTGGAAGGGATTGAAGATGCCTACGCCAGTCGGAACTATGGCTCGGATTCCGGTCAGATTTATAAGCCCGACAGCATGAATATGATGGGCGGCGGCAATGGGGGCGATGATGAAACCCGGGAAATGCCCGGAGGAAACGACCTTCAGCAATTCCGACAAGCTGCCGATGCAAACATGGGGCAGCAGACTGGGCAAGCTGAAGATGAAGGCGAGGGTCGGCAGACACAGGGAACATATGATACAAATGTGGAGCAGCAGCCCCAGCAAGCCACGGATAAAACTGCGGAACAAAACGCGCTGGCAAATCAGGGCGGCGCGGCCAGCGGCGAAAACGCGGCACCCTCTGCTGAGAATCAAAGTGATCCGGGAGGTGGACGGCGAGGAGGAGCCGGCGGCATGGGCGGCGGAAGCACCGATGTGGCGCTGGTCTATTCGGACGATGACTATGAAAGCTATTCCAATATTTTTGACAACGCCGTTTTTGATATTACCGATGCCGATAAAGACCGGCTGATCTCCACCCTCAAGCAGCTTTCAACAGGGGAAAACCTTGAGGAAATTATCAATATTGAAGAAGTTTTGCGATATTTTGTCGTACATAACTTTGCGCTGAATTTTGACAGCTATACCGGAAGCATGATGCACAACTATTATCTCTACGAAAAAGACGGAATGCTTTCCATGATTGCCTGGGACTATAACCTTGCTTTCGGCGCTTTTTCGGGAGGAGGAAATAACCGAAGCGGGACATCCTCCCCCACGTCGCTTATCAATTACCCAATTGATACTCCGGTTTCCGGCACAACGCTGGAGGAGCGTCCCCTTTTGGGAAAGCTGCTTGAAAATGAAACCTATCTGTCGCTTTATCATCAGCTTTTCGGTGATTTTATTTCAGACTATTTTGACAGCGGCGAGTTTGAGCAAATGATTGACAGTGCCATTGCGCTGATCTCTCCGTATGTTGAAAAGGATCCCACCGCCTTTTGCACCTATGAGGAATTTACCGAAGCATCGGCAATGCTTAAGAGCTTTTGTCTGCTGCGGGCAGAAAGTGTGCGGGGCCAGCTTGACGGAACCATTCCTGCCACCAGCGAGAATCAGGCGGCAGACAGCTCGGGTTTTGTGGATGCTTCTGAAATTGACATAAAAAGCATGGGTTCCAATGCAGGCGGAATGGGTGGGACAGAGGATTCTCGTCCGGGCAGTCAGCAGACGGATGCGCAGACGGACACACAATTTGACGAAGCGTCTCCGGTTTCCGGCGATACGGCGGGAGAAGAAGACGGGACGCAGGAGGCTCCTCCTTCAGGTGTGGGAGACGGCGGACAATCTCAGAATCAAAATGCTTCGGCGGAATCCGGAGAGAATACTTCGCAGGAACGTACAGACGGGGATAGTGCTGCTCAGGATAGTGACGTGCAGGAGGATACGCAGGCCTTTGGACAAGATTTTCTTCCCGGGGGCGGAGGGCAGGGGAGAGGACCTTCGGGAAATCACCCGCAGGAAACCGTGTCCACGTCCAATCAGATGTATTACTATTACCTGGCGGCAACTGTTCTGTTTCTTACTGTGGGCATAATTGCCGCCCGTCGGTTCCGGGTTCATCGATGACCGTCTCTTTTCCTCAAACATAAAAATTACCGCAAATGCGCCGCATCCCTCTTTCGGAAAGTGGGATGCGGCGCGTTTCTCTCGCGGATACCGTGCTTGCAAAGCTTTTCGCTTCCGTGTATAATCAGCAGAATGAGGGTTTGGATTGCGGGCTGGTATTTCAATCGGTTTCCAAATTGCATTTAAAGATACAGTGGCGTATCAGCCGCTTGTGGACCGCGTGCATATACGGCGTTGCATATACAATGGTTATGCGTGAGTATGCAATGCATATGCAAGAACGGGCCTCTCGCCAAATTTATCAGCAAGCCTTTCCTGCTTAAAATTTCAGAGATTAGGAGCCATTCATGTTTAAAGTGATTGCATATCAGGGCCGTGCGCGGCGGGGCGTGTTTTCCTGCGCTCACGGCAGCGAGGTTCAAACTCCGGTATTTATGAATGTGGGTACCCAAGGGGCCATCAAGGGCGGCGTCAGCGCCTTGGACCTTAAAGAAATCGGCTGCCAGATTGAGCTTTCCAACACCTATCATCTGCATCTGCGGCCCGGTGACGGAGTTGTACGTGAGATGGGCGGACTGCACCGGTTTATGGGCTGGGACGGCCCGATTCTCACGGATTCTGGTGGGTTTCAGGTGTTTTCTCTTGCGTCTTTGCGGAAAATCCGGGAGGAGGGCGTGACCTTTGCCTCTCACATCGATGGGCATCGGGTTTTCATGGGCCCGGAGGAATCTATGCAGATTCAGTCCAACCTTGGAAGCGATATTGCAATGGCGTTTGACGAATGTGTGGAGAATCCAGCGACACACGAATACGCCAAGGCGTCCTGTCAAAGGACGGCTCGGTGGCTGGAACGGTGCGTGGCGGAGCATGAGCGGCTGAATGCACTGCCGGACGCGGTGAATCCAAAGCAAATGCTCTTTGGAATCAATCAGGGAGCCACGTTTGCAGACCTGCGGGTATGGCATATGGAAGAAATCGCAAAGCTTAACTGCGACGGGTACGCCATCGGCGGTCTTGCTGTAGGGGAGCCTGCGGAGGTAATGTACGAGGTGATCGACGCGGTGGAGCCTCACATGCCCAAGGAAAAGCCCCGGTATCTCATGGGCGTGGGTACCCCTAGCAACATCATCGAGGCTGTGGCGCGCGGTGTGGACTTTTTTGACTGCGTGATGCCATCCCGGAACGGGCGGCACGGGAAGCTGTTCACTTGGGAAGGCACGGTGAACATTATGAACCGGAAGTACGAAACGGATCCCGCCCCTGTGAGCGAGAGCTGCGGCTGTCCGTGCTGCCGGAGCTTTTCCAAAGCATACCTGCGCCACTTGTTCAAAGCGGACGAGGTGCTGGCTTTGCGGCTGTCTGTGCTGCATAATTTATGGTTCTACAACGAGCTGATGCGCAAAATCCGGGACGCGCTGGACGACGGAACGTTTGACGCATTTCGGGAAAAATACAGTGGAAAGCTGGAGCGGCGGGTATAAGCCTTTAAAAAGGGCTTGCAAATTTTGGCTGCTTTGGATATAATAAATTCATTCTGATAACACAAAGGAGTATTTGCCCTATGCCTACCGAGACAATTTTAATGCTGGTAGTCCTGATTGCTGTGTTCTACTTCATGATCATTCGCCCGGAAAACAAGCGGAAAAAGACCGCCCAGCAGTTGCGTGACGGCCTGAAAAAGGGCGACAAGCTCACCACTATCGGCGGAATCGTGGGTTCCATCGTGCAGGTGAACGAGGACACGATTATCATTGAAACCAGCGAGGACCGGGTCCGCATGGAAATTACCAAGTGGGCTGTGTCCACCACTGGCGTCCAGACATCTACCGATCCCAAGGCCAAGCAGAAGCAGGAGAGCAAGTCTGCTGAACAGGCGGTCGAAGAAGCTGCCGTTTCCGCTCCTGAAGAGAAGTCTGCCGAGACTGAGCAGCCCGCCGCAGACGGCGAAAAGAAGCCCTGGGACCCCGAGGTGTAAAAGCGTAGGGCAAAACCGGGACTACCCCTCATAAACAAACCTCTCCCGTCATATGCTTTCAAAGAGCATATGACGGGGGAGGGCTTTTTTATGGCCAAACGAAAAATGCCCGGATGGGCAGGATTTTTGGAGGGGGCGGCGCTGTCGCTGGGACTTTACATCGGATTTCAATGTCTGCTGGCGCTGCTGACCCTCAAGGGCGCCTTACCGGAGGAACTGGCGTTCCGGTTTCAGGTGGGAAGTGGGGTACTGGCGGCCTGCGCGGGAAGCGCGCTGTCCATTCGCCGCACGGAAACAGGGCCTTTGTGGGCCGGGCTTGGGTCTGCGGTAATTTTTGCGGCCACACTAGCTTTGGGGGGGATACTGCTTTGCGACGATTTGGTCTGGTCTGGAGAAAGCCTGATTTTGCTGGCAGCGGCGCTGGCAGGAGGGCTTTTGGCTGTGATGCTGGGCCGAAAACGCAGCAGAAAGAAAAAGCAACCGCGCTCTGCGGTTGCCCGCCGGGTGAAACCGGGGAAGAAGGGCTAATGCAGCCTTTGTGATTTTTACCAAAATTTTAGAAGGTTTTCACATTTCTTCAAAAAACCATTTTATTAGGCCTTAGGAAGAAAAGTAGCTTGTCAACGCAGATGTAGTGGGGTCCGCTTGTAAGCGGGCCCCACATCTTGACGTTTGCGCCTGTATGCAAGCTTTCGTAAATGCTGGGTTTATCAGGTTTACATAACGTTATTAACATAACATTTTGTCATAATTTACAAAAAAGAAAGGATTCCCGAAAAGCCCTTGCGGTCTGTGAAAAAAAGCAATATATTATTAGAGATGATATTTACGTTAACCGACTTCTAACCTGTCCGCCCGTCGCATAGATTTGCGTGAGGTGAGGCGCTTTGTTTGTGGGGTCGGTGGGCGGACGCCGCCTGATGCGGAGCGGACGGGGTCCGTGGCTCCGCTTGTTGCTGTTAGCCGCCTGTTTTCTTGTGGGCCTGTTTTTGGGACAGGTCCTCGCAGCCCGTGTGAGTGCGGAAACCGCCAGAGAGCTGACGGAGTATTTAAACGGTTATTTTTCACTGAGCACCCCACCGGAGCCGACCGGGAGGACGGTGCTTTCTGCGCTGACGGTCTATTTTCGATATCCGCTGCTGGCGTTTTTGCTGGGCTTTGCCTCGGTGGGAGCGGCGTTGCTTCCGGCGGTCACGGCGGCATATGGCTTTTTTCTTTCGTTTTCCGTGTGCTGTCTTACGGCGGCCTTTGGCCCCGGCGGCGTACTTTTGGCGCTGGCAGTGTTTGGCCTGCGGTGTTTAATTACGCTTCCGTGTTATTTTGCGGTGGCGGTTCCGGCACTGGAAAAGTCTGTGGCGCTGGCGGCGCTGTCTCTTGAAAAGGGCGGGCGGCCTGCGCCCCCGGTTTATAACAAGGCATGGTGGCTTCGGTTTGCGGTGGTGAGCGCGGTTTTGTCCGCCGGTGTGCTGACGGAATTGCTGGTAACTCCATGGCTTTTAAATTGGGTTTTGGGAATGATTCTTCGGTGACATAAAATTTTAAAAAACCGCGCCGAAAAGGGTTATTGAAAACGGCGGCGGAAGAGGGGGACTTTTACTGTGGCCGCAGATTACCTGAAGCTTTACGAAAAATATCTGACCGCAGAGAAAGGCTCCTCTGTCAACACGGTGTCTGCCTATCTGCGGGATGTGGCCCAGTTTCAAGAGTTTCTCCATGTGGAGGAGGGCAGTGAGCTGCGCCGCGCTGCACCGGAGATGGTTCAGCGCTATATGGACTGGATGCATACAAAGGGCAAGTCTGCCGCTTCGGTAACGCGCTTTTTGGCGTCTGTTAAGTCTTTTTACAGCTTTATGGTGTCTTCCGGTTCTATGACGACCAATCCTGCCCGGGGGCTGACAGCTACAAAGGTGGAGCGCCGGTATCCGGAAATTCTTACCAGCAAGGAAGTGGAGCTGTTCTTGGATCAGCCCCGCTGTATGGACGCCAAGGGATTTAGAGATCATGCCATGCTGGAGCTTTTGTACGCCACGGGTATCCGCGTCAGTGAGCTGATCGCGCTGGATGTGGACGATTTGAATTTGTCAGCGGGGTTTCTGCGCTGTGCCAGCCGGGGCCGGGAGCGCATTATTCCGCTGTACCCTGCGGCGGTAAAGGCATTGCGGGACTATGAGCTGAGCGTCCGGCCGGAAATTATCGCGGATATGGATGAGCGGGCTCTGTTCGTGAATATGAACGGCGAGCGTATGAGCCGTCAGGGCTTTTGGAAAATTATCAAATATTATCAGGACAAGGCGGGGATTCAAAAGGATATCACGCCCCACACTTTGCGCCACTCTTTTGCAGTCCATCTGCTGGAAAATGGGGCGGATTTGCGCTCTATTCAGGAGATGCTGGGCCACGCGGACATCTCTTCCACGCAGATTTACACCCATGTGGTGAAAAATCAGCTGAAGGATGTGTACAACAAGGCTCATCCCAAGGCATGAATTGAACAATAGCTAGCCGGGGTCGGTGCGGGAGCTTTCCTGCGTCGGCCCCTTATTTTCGGTTTATCAAAAAATGAGGCAAAATGAAATTAAAATGGATAGATAAATGCTCTAATAGGTAGAGAGGGGGGATCGGGTGGACCAGAAAGAATTTGTTTTGAGGACGGAGGCCTTGCGGATGCGGCTGTATCGCACGGCTTTCGCGTATCTGGGCGGTGAAGCGGCGGCGTTGGAGGCTGTGGACGAGGCGGTGTATCAGGCGCTTAGGCATCTGCATCAGCTTCGTCAACCGGATTACTTTGAAACATGGCTTACACGCATTCTTATCAACGAGTGCGGTCGGGAGCTGCGACGTTTGAAGCGCCTGCGCCCGGAAGAATACCTGCCGGAGGAGGGCGAAGACTTTGATTACGATACGCTGTCCATGCGGGAGGCGGTGGCCCGTCTTCCGCAAGAGCTGCGGCAGGTGATTGCCCTGCGGTACTTTGGGGATTTAACGCTGGCAGAAACCGCGCGGGCGCTAAGTATCCCGCAAGGAACCGTTGTTACCCGTCAGCGCAGGGCGCTGGCGCTGCTGAGACTGGAACTGGAGGAGGGAGAATCGTGAATCGAAACGAAGAATACGCCGCTTTGCGGGCATCCGTTGAGGAGCCGCCTCAGCTTGCATATACGGCGGCGAGAGCCTTGATGCGAAACGGTAAAGCCCGTCGGCGCGTCCGATTGTTCGGCGTGCCAGTAGGGAGCCTGGCGGCCTGCTTTCTGGGGTTCATGCTGCTGGTGAACCTGTTTCCGCCCTTCGCCCGGGCCTGCGGTGGAGTGCCGGTGCTGCGGGAGCTGGCGATGGCGGTGGCGTGGTCGCCGTCCCTTTCCGCCGCCGTGGAGGACGAATACGTTCAGCCCGTGGGGCAGGAGCAGAGCGAAAACGGCGTCACCGCCAGAGTGGAGTACCTGATCGTGGATCAAAAGCAGCTGAACATCTTCTATACCCTGAACGGCGACGGGTACGGGCAGCTGGAAGCGGACGGTATCATCGACCTGCCCGACGGTGGCGACGGATACGGCAGCTCCAGTGGGGCCTACGGCACGCCCAACGGAGAGTTGCGGCAGATGACGGTGAATTTCATGGAGCGAGATATGCCGGAGCGCCTGACCCTGCTTTTGAATGTCTATCAAAGTGCTTATGATGAAATCGGAGTTGCGCTGGAGTCACCTGTGGAGACGATGGAGGACGCCTATTTTGAAGTGCGCACCCACGACCCGGAAATTCTGGCGGCGTTTACGTTCGATCTGACCTTTGACCCATGGTTTACAGCCCAAGGCGAGGTTGTGGAGGTGAATCAGCCCTTCCAAATCGACGGACAGACGCTGATACTTGAACGGGCGGAAATCTATCCCACCCACCTGCGGCTGGACTTTGGCTATGCGCCAGAGAACATCGCGTGGCTGAAAGGTATGGAATTTTACGTGGAAAACGAGCGAGGAGAGCGGTTTGACCCGGTGCGCAACGGGATCACCGCCAGTGGAGACGAAAACTCTCCGTCCACAGTGACCTACTGGATGGATTCTACGTATTTCAGCGGGAGTAAAGAATTGACGCTTTACATTACGCAGGTGCGCTGGCTGGATAAGGATCGGGAGAAAATTCGACTGAATCTGGACACAGGGCTGTGTGACCTGCTGCCTGACGGCGCGAAGCTGGTCGAAATCCAGCGACTTGACGCTGGCTGTCTGCTAACATTCCGGGCAAAGCAATATCGGGAAAACAATATGTACAGCCTTTGGGATGGGTATCTGGATGAAAGCGGAGAGGAGCGGTCCTTTTCCTACTACGGCTCTTCCTACACCTATGAGGATCTGGATACCGGCGAATATCTGGATGGCAGCACATCCGGGGCCTTCTACGAGACGGTTCCGTTGCCTGCAAGTGTTAGTTCCGAGGTCTGGCTCAAGCCGGTCTTTACCCGGGTAACGAACCTTTTCCTCCCGGTAAAAGTACATATTCGATAATGTGAATTGTGAAAAAGGAGCGCCTTGAACAGGCGTTCCTTTTTTCGGGTTGCGCATCCCGCTGTGATTTGCTATAATAACTTTGATTGTGCGAAGGGAGGGTGCTATGCGGATTCTGGGAATTGATCCCGGCGTGGCCACCATTGGGTTTGGACTGGTGGAAGCGGATCGGGGCAGCGCACGCATGGTGACCTACGGCACTGTCACCACCCCTGCGGGCCTGCCGCTCTCCCGGCGGCTCTATCAGATTTCCGGCGACATGGAGGACTTGATTGGTAAACTGAAACCGGAGGTGATTGCCGTGGAGGAGTTGTTTTTCAACAACAACATCACGACCGGTATTGCTGTGGCCCATGGCCGGGGTGTCATTTTGCTGTCGGCTGAAAAATGCGGCGTGCCGCTGTTCGAGTACACGCCCTCGGAGGTGAAAATGGCGGTTGTGGGGTACGGCAAGGCTGAGAAACGTCAGGTGATGGACATGACCCGGCGGCTTTTAAATCTCAAATCCGTTCCCCGCCCGGACGATGCGGCGGATGCGCTGGCACTGGCGCTTTGTCATGCAAGGAGTTTCACTTCACGGCTTCCGCAGATCAGCGGTGTAAAGGAAACAATCTGAACGATCAAATGCCGGGTGTACCTGCATTTGAACGAAGAATGGGAGGAATCCTGTGTTTTACTATCTGAACGGCATTGTCGCCGAGGTACAGCCCAATCTGGCGGTGATCGACTGCGGCGGCGTAGGCTATGCCTGTGCCACTACGGGACACACGCTGGCAGGGCTGAAAAAAGGAGAAAAGTCCAAGCTGTACACCCATTTTCATGTGGCGGAGAACGCCTTTGGGCTTTACGGCTTTGGAAGTCCAGCGGAGCTTAACAGCTTCAAGCTGCTCATCGGCGTGTCCGGTGTAGGACCCAAGGCCGCGCTGGCAATTCTGTCTGTTTCTACTCCGGAGACACTGGCTATGTCGGTAATTACCGGGGATGAAAAGGCCCTGACGGCGGCTCCCGGCATTGGGAAGAAAATTGCCCAGCGCATTATTTTGGAGCTGAAAGATAAAATGAGTAAAGAGAGCGCTGCCAACGACTTTGCTCTGGGCACGGGTGGCGGCACAGTCAGTGCCGATCTGACCAGTAAAACGATGGAGGCTGCCGCCGCTTTGGGCGTGCTGGGCTACTCTTCGGCGGAAACAGCTGCGGCTATGAAGGGCGTGGACACGCAAAACCTGCCGCTGGAAGAGATTATCCGGGCCTGCCTGAAAAAAATGGCGCGGTAGACGGGAAGCCCCAATTATAGAGCTGAACGGGAAGCCCTGATGATGCTGAAAAGGAGAACGGTTATGGCAAAATATGAACGTCGGTTTCAGGGAGAGTTTGACAGTTCACTGAATGTCCTGCACGCTGGAATTTTAAATGGAAGCGCGTCTGCCACCTACGAGGACGGCAGCGACTATGCCGCTGCCGACGTGCGCTGCGCCGTGCGGGTTTACGAGCGGTACAGTTATGCCGGGGGAAACAGGGTTAGCTTAAATTTGACCCTGATGGGCCGTGGAACGGATTTGTTCCTCACCGTGATTACCTCCGGCGGAAGTCAGGCCATGTTTTTCAAGCTCAATACCTTGGGTGAGGAATCGTTTTTGGACACCGTACGTGATATAGCGGAATCTCTGTAAAGGAAAAACGCCATACAGAGAAATGCGCCTGATTTGGGGGAAGTGAGCAGTTGAGCATCGACTTTGGAAGCGACATTTACGAAGAGCCTATCGTGGCTAAAACCTTTCTTGAGGAGGATGGCGGCGAAATTTCCCTGCGTCCCCGGGCGCTGCGGGACTACATAGGGCAGGAAAAGGCCAAGGAAAATTTAAGCGTGTTCATCGCCGCGGCCAAGCAGAGGACGGAGCCGCTGGACCATGTGCTGCTCCACGGCCCTCCCGGCCTTGGAAAGACCACGCTTGCGGGAATCATCGCGGGAGAGATGGGGGTCAATATCCGCATTACCTCCGGTCCCGCCATTGAAAAGCCGGGAGATCTGGCGGCGCTTTTGACAAATCTCTCGGAGAACGATATTTTGTTTGTGGATGAAATTCACCGGCTGAACCGGGCTGTGGAAGAGATTTTGTACCCGGCCATGGAGGACTATGCGCTGGACATCATTGTGGGTAAAGGCCCCTCTGCAAACTCTATCCGCCTGGACCTGCCCCGGTTCACCCTGATTGGGGCCACCACCCGGGCGGGCCAGCTTTCTGCGCCTTTGCGGGATCGCTTCGGCGTGACGCTGCGGCTGGAGCTGTATTCTTCAGAGGAGCTGGCGCTGATTGTCACGCGCAGCGCCGGAATTTTAAATGTACCCATTGAGGATACGGGTGCGTTTGAGATTGCCAAGCGCAGCCGGGGTACGCCCCGTATCGCCAACCGAATGCTCCGCCGGGTGCGGGATTTTGCGCAGGTAAAGGCAGACGGGATCATTACCAAGGCGGTGGCGGATCATGCGTTAAACGCGCTGGAGGTGGACTATCTGGGTCTTGACTCCGTAGATAGGCGGATGCTTTCCTCTATTGTTGAAAACTACGGCGGCGGCCCGGTGGGTCTGGAGACGCTGGCCGCCACCATCGGAGAGGAAGCCGTGACGCTGGAAGACGTTTACGAGCCGTATCTAATGCAGCTGGGCTTTCTCACTCGCACGCCCCGTGGCCGCTGCGTAACCCACCGGGCGTATACCCATCTGGGATTGAGCGTCCCCGGCGGGCCGGAGCAGCTCTCCTTTTGATTTTTGAATAGAACGAGGTATGTAATATGGGCAAACTCTTTGGGACCGACGGCATCCGCGGTGTGGTAGGGGAAACCCTCACGGCACAGGAGGCGTTTCGCGTGGGGCAGGCCGTTGCCGCTGTGCTGACTGAGGATTTGGGCCGTCGCCCTGTGGTTTTAATCGGCAAGGATACCCGTGTTTCCTCCGATATGCTTGAATCGGCCCTGATGGCGGGCATCTGCGATGTGGGCGGCGACGTGAAGCCATTGGGGACCATTCCAACCCCCGCTGTGGCGTATCTGACGGTGCGGGAGCGGGGCGATGCGGGTATTGTGATTTCCGCGTCCCATAATCCCTATGAACACAACGGAATCAAGGTGTTCAATGCGCAGGGATACAAACTCTCCGACGAGGTAGAGCTGCGGGTGGAGGAAAAAATTCTTTCTGATGCGCCCATGAAGTCCCGCACCAAGGACGAGATTGGCCGCCGCCACCACGGAATGCGCCAGCTAAAGCGGGATTACATAGATTTTGTGGCGGGTACGGTTGAGAGCGACCTTGCAGGTCTGCGCATTCTGGCGGACTGCGCCAACGGCGCAGCCAGCGCCACCGCGCCGGAACTGTTTGGCCGGTTCAAGGCCCACACTGATTTTATCCATACCCAGCCCGATGGTGTGAACATCAACAGCCGCTGCGGCTCCACGTATCTTACAGACCTTGCCGCTGCGGTGGTGAAGGGGAAGTACGACGTGGGCGTGGCTTTTGACGGAGACGCAGACCGCTGCCTTCTTGTGGACGAAACCGGCGGGCAAATCGATGGGGATAAGGTGATGGCCGTGTGTGCCGCCGACATGAAGCGCAGAGGAAAGCTCAATGGCAACGCCTTGGTTGCCACTGTAATGAGCAATCTGGGTCTTCACGAGTTCTGCCGTACGGGCGGGCTGGAGCTGATCTGCACCGACGTGGGGGATAGAAACGTGCTGGAGGAGATGCTTCGGAGCGACTTCCGCATCGGCGGCGAGCAGTCCGGGCATACCATTTTCACGGATCTGGAAACCACGGGAGACGGGCAAGTCACCGCACTTCAGTTTTTGCAGGTTTTAAAAACCTCCGGAAAGAAGGCTTCAGAGCTGGTCTCCGTTTGTCCGACATATCCGCAGGAGCTGATTAACGTGCCTGTCAATCATCAGCGGGGCGTGAAAGAGACAATTATGGCCTCGTCCGCTCTGCGAAGCGCCGTGGAGGCGGAAGAGGGTGCCTTGGGCGGCGAAGGCCGAATTTTGGTGCGACCGTCCGGAACGGAAGCACTGATTCGTGTCATGGTGGAGGCGAAAACTACCGAAAAAGCGCAAAAAACGGCTGAAAAAATTGCGGATTTTGTTCGCAACCTTAAAATTTGACAGATGCCGCAGAACGGAATTGGCAGAATTTTCAAAAGAATTTTTAACGAATTTTATATTTCCCTTGACAAAATTTGTGTTCAAAAGGTATAATAACGTATGTGCAAGTGCGAAGAGTCTAATTCATTCTGTGCAGACGGCATTTCGGATGAGGAGCTGTGTGCTCGCGCCGCCCGCGGGAACCGCGGGGCGGAGGAGCGTCTGGTTTCCAAGTATACCCGTCTGGTTCGTTCCTGTGCCCGTCCGTTCTTTCTGATCGGGGGCGACAGCGAGGATTTGCTGCAGGAGGGAATGATCGGACTGATGAAGGCCGTTCGGGAATACGACGGAGAAAGGGACGCCTCTTTTCGCACCTTTGCCGAAACCTGTGTCCGTAATCGTCTGCTTTCAGTTCTGCGCGCCGCCTCCCGTGGCAAGCACATGCCTCTGAACCAGTCGGTTTCTCTTGATACACCCTTCTTTGATCGCGACTCCTACACCCTTGGTACCCGGGATCTGACGCAGCGCAGCCCTGAAGATTTTTTAATCGACAGGGAGCATACGAGCAGTCTCTTGTTTGGTGTTCGGAAACAGTTGTCCGAGTTTGAAGCGAAGATTTTGGGGTATTATTTAGACGGTTTATCTTGTCGGGAAATTGCCGAAACCGTGGGCAAATCCCCTAAATCCGTGGACAATGCCGTGCAGCGGATCCGTCATAAGGTGGCACGACAACTTCTTTCCGGCGATTTCAGCAAGAGCTGAGCGCAATATATTTTTCTTTTCAAAGAGAGGGTAAAATCATGTACGAAGACAAGACTTTAGTGTGCAAAGAGTGTGGGCAGGAGTTCGTGTTCACCGCTGGTGAGCAGGAGTTCTACGCCGAGCGCGGCTTCCAGAACGAGCCCCAGCGCTGCAAGGGCTGCCGCGATGCCCGCAAGACCGCTTCCCGCGGTCCCCGGGAGTATTTCGCCGCTGTTTGCGCATCCTGCGGTGGCGAGGCTCGCGTTCCTTTCGAGCCCAAGTCCGACCGTCCTGTGTATTGCAGCGAGTGCTTCGCCAAGATGCGCGAGGAGCAGAGATAACGAAAGTCATCTCAGAAGAACGCCCAAAAGGGCGTTCTTCTTTTTTTGGAACTTAAAATTTTTAAGTTGCTTTTTTGGTAGATGGACAAGTCTGCAAAGCCGATTGTGTGAAGATATTTGCCACACGCGTCTCTGTCTGCGGCTACGTGAAGCGGTGGTTTTCCTTACTTGTATAGTGTATGTCGATACAGCCCTGCGTCGCTTGGCGCAAAAAAGAGCAGGTTTTACCTTTTTGAATGAAATTTTCCCCGATTTTCTCTTGAAATCAGAGGAAAAACGGGGTATAATACTTAAAAGTGAACGGAGCTTTGCTCCGATAAACTGAACTTTTGGAGGCAAACTTATGGTTGAAATTACTAAGGACACCATCATTGGTGATATTCTGGACGTGGCTCCTCAGACCGCGCCGATTTTCTTTTCCATCGGAATGCACTGCCTGGGCTGCCCTTCTTCCCGCGGTGAAACTGTGGAGGAAGCTTGCATGGTCCACGGTGTTGACGTGGACAAGCTGTTGACACTGGTTAACGAGGAAGCCAACAAGGCCGCGGAATAAGCTTTTTCAAGGAAGAATCAGACAGAACGCATACGGGGAAATCCGTATGCGTTCCGTTTGTCAACGGTTGCCGGGCGGCGGCAATAAATTTTTGCCTGTATCGGGCCAAGGGGAGACGGGAAACAGAATGAATGAACGAAAACCCGAGCTGTCGGCCCGGCTTCGCTTGCTGGCGGACTGGATTCCTCCCGGAGCCGCCTTGGCCGACGTGGGCACGGATCATGCTTATCTTCCTGTCTGGCTGACGCTGGAGGGACGGCTCCGCTCCGCCATCGCCTGCGATTTGCGCCCCGGTCCTCTGCGCCGGGGGCAAGACACCGCACGGCGCTTTGGCGTTTTCGAGCGAATAGACTTCCGGCTGTGCGACGGGCTTGCCGGGGTGGGCGCGGAAGAGACGGATACCGTGGCGATCGCGGGTATGGGCGGGGAAAACATTGTTTCCATTCTCGCCGCCGCCCCATGGACTGCCGACGGTGGTCATACACTGCTGCTTCAGCCGCAGTCCCGGGCAGAGGAACTGCGAGCCTTCCTCTGCGCCAACGGCTATGCCATTCTCCGGGAGCGTCTGGTGGAAGACCGGGGGACTATTTATCCTGTGCTGGAGGTTCAGTCCGGCCGCCAGAGCCTCTCCCCGGGGCAGATATACGGCGGTGCACACCTGACAGAGGATCCGCTGGGCGGACGGTATCTTGTGGAGCAGATTTTAAGGTTTCAGACAGCGGTGGCGGGGCTTAACCGCGGAAGCGGGGCGGAAACTTTGGAAAAAGCGGATCGACTGCGGGATGTAATCGGAGCTTTGATGGAATTATGGGAGGAGTGGCGCCATGCCAACGGCTCTTGAAATTGAAAAAAGCCTGTTTGACCTCGCTCCCAAAGCCGGTGCAATGGACTGGGACAATGTGGGTCTGCTGGTGGGCGACCCGGCTGCGGAAATCACCTGCGCTCTGGCGGCGCTGGATGTGACGGAGGCAGTTGCCGACGAGGCGATTGCAAAAGGCTGCCAATTGATTGTTTCTCATCATCCGGTGATGAATTGCCGGTGGCTTCAAGTGCAGACGCTGCGAGAGGATACTCCTCAGGGGCGCCTGCTGCGGAAGCTGGTCCGGGCGAATATGTGCGTAATCTGTATGCATACGAATTTGGATGTGGCGGAGGGCGGCGTCAATGACGTGCTGGCCCGAACCCTCCGTTTGGAGGACCCTGGGCCTCTTGCTGGGACGGATGGGCTTATTCGCATGGGGCGGCTTACGAAGCCCATGGCGCTTCGGGATTTTGCGGCTAATGTTTCTCAGGTACTGGGCTGTAACGGCGTGCGCTATGCCGACGCAGGGAAGCCTGTGCTTCGCGTGGCCGTGGGCGGAGGGGCCTGCGGCGAATACGCGGACGCGGCGGTTGTCGCCGGGTGCGATACTTTTGTCACCTCCGATTTGGGCTACCACGCGTTTTTGGACGCGGCAGGGAAGGGCATCAACCTGCTGGATGCAGGCCATTTTCCCACGGAGGATCCGGTCTGCCATGTTTTGATCAACTGGCTGCAAGAAAAATTCCCCGGCCTTTCCATTGAAAAATCCGCTTCCCACCGGGAAGTCATTGAATTCTACATCAAAGGAGAATAAACATATGTCTGGACATTCTAAGTGGCATAATATCCAAAAGACCAAGGGCGCGGCGGACGCGAGGCGGTCTGCGGCGTTTACCAAGGTTGCGAAGGAGATTCTCGTTGCCGTGAAGGAAGGCGGCAGCGGTGACATTAACAACAACTCCCGCCTTGCCACCGTCATTGCCAAGGCCAAGGCCGTGAATATGCCGAACGACAATATTAAACGTACCATTGATAAGGCGTTGGGTTCGGGTAATTCCGAGAGCTTTGAATCCATTACCTACGAGGGCTATGGCCCCGGCGGTGTGGCCGTCATTGTGGAAGCCCTTACCGACAATCGCCAGCGCACCGCGCCGGAGGTTCGCCATGCGTTTGACAAGTGCAACGGAAACATGGGCGCTCCCGGCTGCGTCAGCTGGTCGTTTGACCGCAAGGGCGTTATCGTCATTGACAATGAAGATGGCGAGCTGGACGAGGATACCGTGATGATGGATGCGCTGGAAGCGGGTGCGGCGGACTTCACCGCTGATGGACCGGCCCTTGAGATCAACACCGACCCGGATTCCTTTAACGCTGTGATAAAGGCGCTGGAGGAGAAGGGGTACAGCTTTGTGAACGCCGATATTGAGATGGTTCCCCAGAACACCGTTGTGCTCAGCAGTGAGGGCGATGTGAAAAACATGGACAAATTGATTGACATGCTGGAGGACAACGAGGACGTGCAGAATGTCTGGCACAACTGGGAGCAGGACTGAGTCATTCGAATTTTTCGGATTGTCTGCTGACCAAAGCATTTTAAAGGCTTGCATTAAAAAAGAAGCCTGGGAGCAGTTTGCTCCCGGGCTTCTTTTTGTAATTGCATTCAACAAAACTTAGATTTTGTTGAATGTGGTGGCACAAAAGGTTTAAAGAAGCAGACAGAAGGGGGGAGAAGCCGACACAGAGACTGGCGGTGGCCGCTGGGCGGAGCAGATGGAGGTTCTTATCGTAGCGGCAGGACTATCTTCCAAAACATGACCGATTTATTAAGAAACGGAAAAGAAATGGAACGCTGGACAAAAGAACAAGCCCTGACTGCGTATTCCGCAGTCAGGGCCATATCTGATGCAAGCAAAACTGTAAGCCGGGTTCTGTATTTGACAGTCATCTATCTCGACGCACCGTTGCCGATGCGCTCAAGCCACCTCCTGGAAGCGGTCGGGCAAACCTGTTGCTTCCCCACGGTGTTGCTCCGGATAGAGTTTACAGCGACGGACTGTCTCCAGCCGTCGGGTGAGCTCTTACCTCGCCTTTCCATCCTTACCTTCTTTTGCCAATCCACGGAAGCCGACAATTCCGCGTTCCGTCCGAGGGCGGTGCTAGCCGACGCGGCCCGACCACCATGGAACGGCAAAAGACGGCGGTATATCTCTGTTGCACTTTTCCTGAAGTCGCCTTCGGCGGGCGTTACCCGTTATCCTTGCCCTGTGGAGCCCGGACTTTCCTCATAGACGGCCTTTCGGCCTGTCCACGCGACTGTCTGTTTTACTTGCTTGTCTATTTTACCCGCTCTTTCGCCGCTTGTCAACAGCAAAGAAGATGAAAAATTTGAGAGGCCTGATTGCTATTTTTAACGCTTTGCGGTATACTATTTTGAGTAATTTTTCCGCCCCTGCGGGCGTTTTTGGAGGGACCGCTTATGACGTTACAGGAATATATCGCATCCATTCGTGAAAAGACCGTGGCCATTGTTGGGATCGGCGTCAGCAATACGCCGCTGATTGAGCTTTTGGCAAAATCGGGCGTCCGCGTCACTGCCTGCGACCGCAAAAGTCGGGAAGAGCTGGGCCGGCAGGCCGGGCAGTTGGAAGCACTTGGCGTGACGCTGAAGCTGGGTGAGAATTACCTGAAGGACTTGACGCAGGACGTGATTTTTCGCACGCCGGGATTGCGGCAGGACGTTCCTGAGCTGCTGGCCGCAGCGGCGCAGGGAAGCGAGATTACCTCCGAAATGGAGGTTTTCTTTCAGGTGGCTCCCTGCATGCTGATTGCCGTCACCGGCAGCGACGGGAAGACCACCACCACCACGCTCATCGCAGAGTTTTTGCGGGAAGCCGGAAAAACTGTCCACGTTGGTGGAAACATCGGTCGCCCGCTGCTGTGCGAAGCAGACGAAATGCGGCCGGAAGACTACGCCGTATTGGAGCTAAGCTCTTTCCAGCTGATGACCATGACCCGCAGCCCTCATATTGCTGTGATTACGAATCTGGCGCCCAATCATCTGGACGTACACCGGAATATGGCAGAGTATATTTCTGCAAAGGAAAACATCTTTACACATCAGGATTCAGAAGATATTTCCGTATTTAATTTGGATAACGATATTACGGCAGAGCAGGCAAGCCGGGCCGTTGGCCGCAGGCGGCTGTTTTCCCGAAGGTCCGAACCCGAAGAAGGTGTATTCCTCCGGGACGACGTAATTGTTTCCCGAACGAACGGGGCGGTGCGGGAGATCATGCGCACGTCCGATATCCTGCTTCCCGGCGTCCATAACGTGGAAAACTATATGGCGGCAATTGCCGCCATGGACGGTCTGGTTCCCGATGAAGCAATGCGGCAGGTGGCCCGGACCTTTGCCGGCGTGGAGCACCGCATTGAGCTGGTGCGGACGCTGCGGGGCGCGCGGTACTACAATGATTCTATCGGAACCAGTCCTTCCCGCACCATTGCGGGGCTGCGCTCCTTCCCGGAAAAGGTTATTCTGATTGCCGGGGGCTATGACAAGCACATCCCCTTCGATACGCTGGGACCTGAACTTGTGGAACATGTGAAGCTTCTGATTCTCTGCGGGGCTACGGCGGAAAAAATTCGCGCATGCGTTGAAAACGCGCCCAACTATCAGGATGCCCCGGAGATGCTGACCGTTTCTGAGCTTCGCACCGCCGTGGAAACAGCAGCGCAGAGAGCGGGAGATGGCGATGTGGTGCTGCTGAGTCCCGCCTGCGCGGCCTTTGACCAGTTTAAAAACTTTATGGAGCGGGGCAGGGTATTTAAGCAGATTGTGACCGGATTGAAATAGGGAAAAGCCCCTTTTGCATAGAATCTTCCAATGGGGTGATTCTATGAGATCGTATGGATATTACCGCCGTCCCCTGACCCGGCGGACGGTGGCGCGGCTGGTGCTGGCGGCAGTGCTTCTGCTGCTGGGAATTTTGGCGGCAGTGGCGGGACTTCAGATGAAGCAGCTGCTGACCCAGTTAGCCATCACACGGGTCAGCAATACGGTGAATGGCATCGTCGCACAGGCGGTGAATGAAACAATTGACAGCGGGGAGATTAAATACGATGATTTGATCTCTTTTGAAAAGGACAATGAGGGGAAAATCACGGCGGTGAAAAGCAATATGCCGGAGTTTAACCGCTTGCAGTCCGAAATTTTGAAGGTGATTTTAGAGCGGCTCTCCGACGTGTCCACAAAAGATCTGTCCATCCCTGTGGGGAGCCTTACCGGGTCTGCGCTACTGTCCGGGCGGGGTCCGGGTGTAAAGGTGCGGATGCAGTCTGTGGGATCATCCAGGGCACACCTGGAAAACCAGTTTGACACTGCGGGAATCAACCAGACCAAGCACCGGATCCTGCTGGAAGTGGATGTATCCGTGGCCATTCTGCTGCCGGGATTTAACACCGCCACACAGGTGAGCAACGCCTTTACCGTGGCCGAGACAGTGATTGTCGGCACGGTACCGGAAAGCTACACCTATTTCAGCAATACAGGCGATCAGGCGGAGGATGCCAGAGAGCTGATTCTCAACAAGGGCTGAGCGGGAGGATTTCCCTCCCGCTTTCTGTCCGGGCAGGAAAGGAAAAGGAAAGAGCGCATGGACTATCGCGAGGAAATGAAGCAACTGCGGGAGGCGCTTAACGAGAATGCCTACCGCTATTACGTACTGGACGAACCCACCATGTCGGACTATGACTACGACATGAAAAACCGCCGTCTTCAGCAGCTGGAGCAGGAACATCCGGAGGAAATCACCCCGGATTCTCCTACCCAGCGGGTAGGGGACAAGCTGAAAGACGGCTTTTCTCCTTATCGCCACGAGGTTCCGCTGGAAAGCTTGCAGGACGTGTTTACCGGTGTGGAAGTGGAGGATTTCTGCTGCCGGATGGAGGAGGCGCTGGGTGAAAATGCGGCGTATTCTTTGGAACCGAAGGTGGACGGACTGTCGGTGGCGCTGGAGTATCGGGACGGCGTATTTGTCAGCGGCGGAACAAGAGGAGATGGCCGGGTGGGGGAGGACGTGACGGAAAACCTGCGCACCGTCCGCTCCATCCCCATGACGCTGCCGGAAAAGCTGCCCCGGCTCATCGTCCGGGGCGAGGTTTATATGGCCCGCTCCGTGTTCGAGGATATCAACCGCCGTCGGGAAATTGAGGGGAAGCCCCTTATGGCTAATCCAAGAAACGCAGCCGCTGGCTCGCTTCGCCAGTTGGACCCCAAAATTGCGGCCGAGCGGCGGCTGGATATTCGAATTTTCAACCTGCAATTGGCGCAGGGGCGGAGTTTTGCCACCCACTCCGAAACGCTGAACTATTTGGAAAGCCAGCATTTTCCTGTTATTCCTCACAAAACCGTCTCCACTGCAAAAGCGTGTCTGGAAGAGATTCATGACATTAACGAGCGACGGATGAGCTTTCCCTACGATATGGACGGCGCGGTGATTAAAATTGACCGTCTGGCTGACCGGGAGACGCTGGGCAGCACCGTGAAATGTCCCAAGTGGGCCATCGCCTATAAGTATCCGCCGGAGCAAAAACCAAGTAAGGTTCTGGACATTGTGGTTCAGGTGGGGCGCACCGGGGTGCTGACACCCAAGGCGGTGCTGGCCCCGGTTCATTTGGCGGGTACCACCGTCCAGAGCGCCACGCTGCACAATCAGGATTATATTGCAGAAAAAGACATTCGCGTGGGCGATACTGTGCTGGTCCAGAAGGCCGGAGAAATTATTCCGGAGATTGTGGAGGTGGACGTTTCCAAGCGACCGGAGGGAACGGTTCCCTATGAGCTTCCAAAAGTCTGTCCCGTTTGCGGCGCAACCGTGACCCGGGATGAGGATGGCGCGGCGGTGCGCTGCACCGGCGCGGAGTGTCCGGCCCAGCTTTTGCGCAACATCACACACTTTGTCAGCCGGGATGCCATGGATATCGACGGGCTTGGCCCCGCTGTGCTTCAGCAATTGATTGAAACAGGGCTGATTCATTCCGCCGCCGACCTATACAGCTTGACGGAACAGGATTTTGCCCAGTTGGAGCGCATGGGGGAGAAATCCGCTTCCAATGCGGTGTCCGCCATTGAAGAATCCAAGGAAAAAGACCTTGGAAAGCTGATTTACGCGATGGGGATCCGGCAGGTGGGAGAAAAAGCCGGACGGGTGCTGGCTAGGCATTTTAAAACGCTTGACGCACTGGAAGGCGCCACCGCAGATGAGCTGACCGCCATCGACAGCGTGGGAGCCGTGACGGCACAGTTTATTTTGGAATGGCTTAAAAGTCCCCAATCTCAGGACCTGCTGCAAAAGCTCCGCAGCGCAGGGGTGAACACGACCTGCACAGAGGAGACGGTGGACGACCGCTTCGCGGGGAAGACCTTTGTTCTCACCGGCACACTGACGCGGTTTGACCGCAAGTCCGCTGAGGAGATGATTCAGGCCCGGGGAGGGAAGGCGTCAAACTCCGTGTCGAAGAAGACGTCCTATGTGGTGGCGGGGGACGCCGCCGGGAGCAAGCTTCAAAAGGCGCAGGAATTGGGCATCCCCGTGCTGACTGAGGACGAATTTGCGGCGCTGCTGGAGTAATCGTCGGTTGATTTTGAAGAAGAAAAAAGGCGGTATAGCTGTAAAGCTATACCGCCTTTCACTTGTTGTATGTTAAGGAAATCTATATATGAAAAATCGGAGGAAGGCCGGTGGCAATCAGCCTTCCTCCGGTAGAAAGTGCTTTGTAAGCTTTTGCCTTTGTGCCGCAATCAGGTATCAAAGGACGGGTTCATATAGTACACGTTTCGCTCGTTCATCCGATCTTTTGCCAGCCGAAGACCCTCGCCAAAGCGCTGGAAGTGAACGATTTCTCTGGCGCGGAGGAAACGAATGGCGTCAGTGACATCCGGGTCGTCGCTCATCCGCAGGATGTTGTCATAGGTCAGGCGGGCTTTCTGTTCCGCAGCCAAATCTTCGGTTAAATCCGCAATGGTATCGCCGGTGACGGCAATGCCGTCCGCGCTCCAGGGAGAGCCGGAGGCGGCTGTTGGGTAGACAGAGGTGGTGTGGTCGATAAAATAGGGGGCAAAGCCGCCCTCTTTCACGTCGCTTTCTGTGAGATTCCGGGTTAATTGATGGACAATGGTCCCCACCATCTCCAAATGTCCTAATTCTTCCGTCCCTATATCGGTTAAAAGCCCTTTTAGCTCGGGATAGGGCATGGAGTACCGCTGGCTCAGATACCGCAGCGATGCGCCAAGTTCCCCGTGAGGTCCCCCGTATTGCAACGAGCTACGAAAATTAATTAAAAAATAAGGCGATAGTGCAGTTGCAGAAGGTTTTGGGCTTTGTCCCAGGTGGCGTATTCAATAATGGAATGGGCCGCCTCGGATTTCTGCTCCAGGGTAGCGGTATCGGAAGTAATGGTTTTCAGAGCCAAACGAATGGACTTTTTCATAATGACGGGAGTGCCGAGCTGGGCGCTCTCTTTTTCTGCCGTTTTTATCTGGGCGGCCACCTCCGACAGGGTTTCCAGCGTGGACTCTTTTGCGGCCTTATATTCCTCCACGGTGTCGGCTTTGGCAAGATATGCATCTCGCAGGCGGCCCAGTTTTTTAGTGAGGGAATCCTGCTGGGTGCGCAGCGCGTTTAATTTTTCCTCGCCGCTGTCCTTGAGCCGAATTACTTCGTATTGGATGGGAGAATCGGTTTCAAGATCAATTTGGAGACGGCGAATGATGGCATCCTTCAAAAGGTCAGTGGAAACGTGCTGAGAGGTTTTACATCGGCCTCGGACATAGCTGTTGCACTTCCAATAGTTTGGCTTTGCGAAAATCATAGTGGCGCCGCAGGAGGAACAGCGGATCAGCCCGGAAATCCAGTCTTTATTGATGCTGAGGGGCCGCCCATGATATTTCCATGTGGCCTTCAGCTCCGCAATGCGGGACTGGGCAATGTTCCATGTGTCCATATCAATCAAAGGCTTGTGTTTTCCGTCCGCAAGCACAATGGCGGGGTCTGTGAAATCACGGCGGGTGATGCCGGAGGGGTTCCAGCGAAGCTTCCCGATGTAAACCGGATTGCAGAGAATATACTCCACTGTGCGGTTTTCAAAAAGATTGCCGCGGTGCGTCCGAACACCGATGGAATTCAGCCATTTGGCAATGGGGCAGAAACCTTCCCCCTCACAGAAGCGGCGGAAGATTTCCTTTATGTAAGCGGCTTCCGGTTCGCATGGAACCAACACATTGTCCTGCACCGCATAGCCAAAGGAAGGGTTGGATTGCAGCTCGCCCCGCCGGTGCTTTTCCTCCATCCCGCGCTTCACCTCTTCGGCAAGGTTGATGGAGTAATATTCGTCCATTGCTTCAATCAAAGCTTCCATAAGAATGCCCAGCTTTCCTTCGGCAATCGGCTCGCTGATGGAGAGAACCTCAATGTGAAGCTGCTTGCGCAGGACGGACTTATAAAAAACCGCGTCGTCTCTGTTGCGGGCAAAACGGGAGAACTTCCAGAGAAGAATTGCTTCAAAGGGCTTGGGCTTCAATTTTGCTGTTCCGATCAGGTGGCGGAATGCGTCCCGGCCCGTGACCTTCCGCCCGGAAATCCCTTCATCCACAAACACATATTCATCCGGGACAATCCAGTCGTTTTTCGCCGCCCACTTGCGAATCTCCACAAGCTGGCTGGCGGGGGACAGCTCTGTCTGGTCTTCCGTACTGACACGGATATATGCAGCGGCGATTCTATATTCATCTGACATGGGGCTTCACCTCTGTTCCTCCTGGGTTCCACGCATCTGCTCGGAAACAATGCATAGTAGACCTATGTCAATATGTATTCCTGCCCGGCGGGATTGAGAGCACGGAAGTGGAAAATCAGGTGTTGTTTATCTGTGGAGAAGGAGTCCGGCCTAGCGGTCTTACTGTCGGCTTGCCCCATTAGATAAGTAACTACGTAGAATAGGACAACCACAAAATGCCATAGGCTGAATTGAGGTGAGGGGAATGGCGAAACAACCTATCCGGGTAGAGGCGTTTGTGACTGTGAACGGGCAGGAAGTGAATATTGACACGCTGTCGCAGGAAAAGAGCAGCGAAATCGGCGCGGTACTGAAGGTGACATATCTGAACGCGCTTTTCCGGGGCAAGGCCGTGTTTCGCATAGAGGAGGAGTCAAACAAATAAAAAAGCGCCGTCCCCGGTGTACAAGACCGGAGACGGCTTAGCCGCTCAACAGCAGCATGAGGACATGTTTTTATAAATTTGCCCGCAGGCAATTTTAGGCCCTGAATCTCCGGATGGCTGCGTCGTGAAATCATCCCGATGCCTATGGATTACTACGGTTTTGCCTATGATTTCGTCTACGATAAATCTATTTGTAAAGACCGTCATAAATGCGAAGCCTTGATTTCCGAAAAGCGGAGGAAGATCACCCGCATGGTCTGGATGCAAACAGTTCCTCGGATTGTAGTGTCCGTCCGTGTCGGCAAACGGGTCTGTTGCATTCCCGGCGCATACGGCGCCCTCGTGAATATGGAAGCCGAAGATCTCAGCTCCACAGGGGCCGTCATCATAGGGTAATCCTGCCACTTCTGCTGCTACAAGCACCCCGGACTTTGTCTGATAAAAACGAACAATTCCACGGATTTCAGGATATGCCACGCTCCCGTATATTTGTGCACAAGCATTTGGTGATTGATTGAAATTTATGATATGCACTGCTATATCACCCCTAGATATCTTATGAAAAGCAAGTGAAAATGACACTAAATAGCAGCGGTAGGGAAGTGAGAGCAGGGAGAGACAGAAAAAGAAAACCGCCCCGGTTAAAGGGCGGTAGATCAAAGGGCCTGAAGGTCAGTGGCAGGAAGATTATTTTCAATAGTGTCCCTAGCCAGATCATTGTCAATGGATGGGTAAACTTTTCCAAGAACCTTCTGCGGAACTTTCAGTGGCGCACTGCGGCATCTGTCCCGGGGCATTCCTGCTCCGGTTGGTGGGCCAGCACCCGGTTGATAATTTTTATGCCGGCCTCGTGGTAGTCTCGTCCGTTCGTAGACGCACAGAACTCCCCAAGAACATCGAAGTCATAGCCTGCGTCGAAAAGCGTGATTGCCGATGCTATCACGCAGGCATCCGTATCAAAGCCTACCAGATCAATATGAGAGCACTGCCCAACCAAACGGGACAGGTCTTCGTGCGGGAGTCCATAAGTTGTTTTTTCCTCGACCACCGTCGGCAGACCAGCCGGGGGATGGATCAGCAGAGAATCGGAGCAGGCGTCCAGACCGCTGTATCGGTGCAGCCGATTATAGAACGGCGACTGCGGCGTATTTTTGTAGTAGGTCAGGATACAGTAGTCGTATCTGCCGGTCTCAACCAATCTTTGGATTTCAGGAACACGGTCTCTGGTGGTGTCTGTCAGAAATTCCTTCTGAACATCAACAATCAGAAGTGTATTGCGGAAAGGTTTGATCATAACGATGCCTCCGGATCTGATTCATTCCGATGTCTTGGGTTAGAATGCTCGGGTGAGCACTATTTCATTCGTACTGCTGCGTACAGAGGTCTCAAGTTGAACAAAAATACGCAAAGTAAGTCAGGGCGGGGCGCTGCATTTAAATATGAAATACCGAGATATCACTTAGGGAAAAATGTTGCTGATTTAAAATTGTCTTTTCATTTTTGCAATTTGTGGTATACTAAAAATAATAAAGTAGTTTCTGCGGTTCCCGTTGATCTTTATTAACGGGAACCGCCCTGCTTTCTTAATTCATACAAAGTAGAACGCATATGTGCCGTGTGCATAAATGCCGCCTATTCTGATATTTTAGAAGAAGAGAATGACATGACATTTAAAGAACTAAACCTCGCAGCACCTATTTTAAAGGCGGTTGAACGCCAAGGATACACAACACCGACTCCCATTCAGCAAAAAGCAATTCCACTGCTATTGCAAAAGAAAGACCTGATTGGCTGTGCGCAAACCGGCACGGGAAAGACTGCTGCCTTTGCCCTTCCAATTCTTCAAAATCTTGCAATGGAGCAGAAAAAGGGGATTAAGGCATTGATCCTCACGCCTACCAGGGAACTGGCCATTCAAATTCAGGAGAATTTTGAGGAATATGGAGCTAATTTGCGCCTTCGCTGCGCGGTTATCTTTGGCGGTGTCAGTCAGGTGCCGCAAATAGAAAAATTGCGGCGCGGCGTTGATATCTTAATTGCGACGCCGGGGCGACTGTGCGACCTGATGAATCAAGGCTATATTGACATCTCACAGATTCAAATTTTCGTCTTGGACGAGGCCGACCGGATGCTGGATATGGGTTTTATTAACGATGTAAAAAAAGTCCTGCGCGCACTGCCGGAGAAGCGACAGACGCTGCTTTTCAGTGCCACAATGCCGAAAGAGATTGAGGCGCTTGCAAACACGATTCTTCACGACCCAGTTACAGTAAAAGTAGACCCCGTGTCCAGCACGGCGGCCTCCATTGACCAGCACATCTATTTTATCGATAAAAAAAATAAACGCCACCTGCTGGCAAAGCTGCTTCGTGGCCGCGACATTAGAAGCGCACTGGTATTTACCCGGACGAAGCATGTCGCCAACAGGGTAGTCGAAGAGCTGGCCGAAGCGGGGGTGGTGGCCATGGCGATTCATGGGAACAAGAGCCAAACCGCCCGACAGACCGCCCTGAAACGCTTTAAAAACGGAGATATCAAAGTCCTTGTTGCAACAGATATTGCGGCGAGAGGAATTGATATTCCTGAACTGTCCCACGTGTTTAACTACGAATTGCCAAATGAAGCGGAAACTTATGTTCACCGTATCGGCAGAACCGGCCGTGCCGGTCTGGGCGGCATTGCCATTAGCTTCTGCGACTATGATGAAATTTCCTACTTAAAGGATATTGAAAGACTGGTAGGGCGTACAATTCCCGTGGAAAAATCAGAGTGGCCAATGAAAATTCTGCAAAAGTCGGAGAAAGCACCGCAAACCAGATATGGCCACGGTCGCTCACATTCCCCCTCGGCCTCATCAAATTCCAGACATTCACATGTCTCTGCGGCCGCTTCCACAAGACCTCATGCTGCATCCGCTAAAGAGCATGATCGCGTGGTAGGCAATCGAAAAAGACGCGAGCGCCGGTAAAAGCCCCTCTGGATTGAGGCAAAACACGGAGTATCCTATGAAAGTCAAACTATCACGTCTTCGGTTTCCCGGAGACGTGATAGTTTTGTAGTCTGCTGAAATATGGTCCTCCGTACTGACTGATGATCAGCGCGGCCAGCTTTGGATTTGGCGTTTTGATATTCACGGGATATTGTAGTTTTTTTTCATAAACAAACATCAGCCATTCACTCCTTCATCCCAGGGCCACGGGTCATTCAGCCAAATAAAGCCGTTTTCCTCCGTAATATCTGTTTGGAGGAGAGGCCCGTACATTTTTCGATACGTTATCCGGCCCTCTTGGGCAAGCTTGATATAGGACCAGTAGAGATTTAAAACTTCCTGGTCTTTGGGGTGGGTGGTGAGATAAAGTCCCAGCTCATCAATAGCGAAATCAAGCGCCATCAGCTCCGCCAAGGCGGTATTGTTGGTTTTCAGCTTGTCAGTCATCGCTGCCTTGAACGGCAGATCCAGTCCCGGAAACAGCGTCCCCGTCTGAAGCGCTGTGGCGTTTTCATAGCGGGGCGGGTCCTGATCCTGCATAGGCACATAGGGAAATGCAAGCGGCGCGCAGCGTCCGGGAAGGCTCCCGTCGTTTTGGCCGCAGGAATTCAGTTCAGGTCTTTCCATTTGCAAAAATGCTCCTTCCATTGCGCAGGTTTGCTCAGACTGCGCACGGTATCGTGCGCTTATGCCATACTATGCCGGTCAAACCCTGCGGGTACATCTTGCTAGATCAATCCTAAGAGTGTTATAATATGCACAGGACACAGCAGCCGTCGCGGATTGCTTCCCCACGCAGCCGGTGGACATAATGGAAAAGCCGTACCTCATATTCTTCACGGGAGGTGACGGCGATGGTTGTTTTTATACGCAGGACTCATTTGGGCTTTTCCGCACTGCTGCTTATGGTAGTGGCCGGAATGGCAATGATTTTGTGGCAAGGGAGCGGGAGTGTTTCTGTGCTCTCATCTCAGATGGTGGGAAGCCCCAGCCGCGTGGTCGTGGTGGATCCGGGCCACGGTGGGGAGGACGGCGGTGCGGTGGCTGGAGACGGCACGGTGGAAAGCGGACTGAATTTGCAGATTGCCGGACGGCTAAACACACTGCTCGAATTTTTGGGGCAGGACACCGTGATGACCCGGACGGAGGACGTGTCCATCCACTCTCCAGAAGCTACAACGCTGCGCAAGAAAAAAGCTTCCGACCTTAAAAATCGGGTGGCGATGGTCAACGAACTGGAAAACGCGGTGCTTCTCAGTATTCATCAGAACAGCTTGCCAGGCTCTCCCAAAACCCACGGAGCGCAGGTGTTTTACAACGGCGTGGAACCTGCCCAAGCACTGGCTGCCGCCGTGCAGGAGCGGCTGAACAGCAGTGTGAACACCGGGAACGGAAAAACGCCCAAGCGTATTGCAGATTCCATCTACCTCACCAAAAACGCCGCGGCTCCGGCAATCATTGTGGAGTGCGGCTTTCTCTCCAACAGTGCAGAGACATCCCGCCTGCAAGACCCGGAATATCAGATACGGCTGGCGGCTGCCATTGCCGCTGGATACTTTTCTACGGAGGAATTATCATAAATGAAGGCCAAAAGCACGTTTTACTGTACGGAGTGCGGAAATGAGACGCCCAAGTGGGCGGGGAAGTGCCCCGCCTGCGGCGCATGGAACACGGTGGTAGAGCGCCCCGCGGAGGCGGCTCCGAAAAAGTCCCGGGGAATTGGGAAAGCGGCGGCTCCGGCAATCGCGGCCACAGGCGGCGCTCGCCGCGCCCGTCCGGTGACGGATTTGGAAACCGCATCGGAAATTCGCTTCCCTACCGGAATGGGGGAGCTGGACCGAGTCCTTGGCGGCGGGGCCGTCAAGGGCTCGCTGGTGCTGGTGGGCGGCGCGCCGGGTATCGGAAAATCCACGCTGATGCTGCAAATTTGCAGCAAGCTTTGCGAATTTTCAAAGGTCCTGTATGTATCCGGAGAGGAGTCGGAGCACCAGCTGAAGCTGCGGGCAAAGCGGCTGGATGTGGAAAGCGAACGATTGTTTGTTATCTCGGAAACCTGCTTGGGAGATGTGCTGGAGACGGTGGCGGTGGAGCAGCCCGATATTCTCATCATTGACTCTATTCAGACGCTGTATAATGACGCGCTGGATTCCCCTGCAGGGAGCGTAGGGCAGGTGAAGGACTGTACCATGGCGCTGATGCAGCTTGCCAAGGGACAGGAGGTCACGGTATTCGTCATCGGACATGTGAATAAGGAAGGCTCTATTGCCGGCCCCAAGGTTTTGGAACACATGGTGGACTGTGTGCTGTATTTCGAGGGAGATCAGCACAGCTCCTACCGCATTTTGCGGGCGGCAAAGAATCGCTTTGGGGCCACCAATGAAATCGGCGTGTTCGAGATGGAGGACGCGGGTCTGCACGAGGTGCAAAACCCCTCAGAGATGCTGCTGGCTGGTCGCCCGGCGGATGCACCGGGGAGCTGCGTCACCTGCGTGATGGAGGGCGTTCGGCCCGTGCTGGCAGAGGTGCAGGCCCTGATTGCCCCCAGTGGCTACGGAACGCCCCGCCGCACCAGCAATGGGTTTGATTACAACCGGGCGGCCATGCTGATTGCGGTGCTGGAAAAGAGGGGAGGGCTAAAGCTTTCCACCTGTGATACCTATTTGAATATTATCGGTGGATTGTGGCTGGACGAGCCTGCTGCCGACCTTGCCGCCGCTGTGGCGCTGGCCTCCAGCTATCTGGATCAGCCGATCCCCGGCGATCTGGTGGCCATTGGAGAAGTGGGCCTGACAGGGGAGCTGCGCAGCGTCAGCCAGCTGGGACAGCGGGTGAACGAGGTGCAGCGCCTGGGGTTCAAGCGTTGCCTGATTCCGGAGCATCGGTCCCAGTCACTCCATCCACCGGCGGGACTGGAGTTGATTCCGGTGCGCAATATTGGAGAGGCCCTGCGGGCCGTGCTGCGCAAACAGGGATGAAATGAACGCAGCCGCCTCCGGCGGGTGAAATGCCCGCCGCTGCCGCGCAGTCCAGATCGCACAGCCCGTCCTTTTGATAGATACAGGCAGAAGTGCATGGAATAAGACCCATAAAATCCAGTCCGTTCCTTTCTGTTTAAAGATGATCGAGGGCTGCCCAGACGTTTGGGGTTAGGATGTGCCAAAATGGCAGAGTTTATGATTCGGTGAACCCTGCAAAAGCGGAGCTCACCGAATCCGTGTCATGTAAGATGTGAGCGGTTGGGTGGGGCGTTGGGCAAAATATTCAGTTGACATCTGTGATGTGTCGCTCTATACTGGAAAAACGTGGTGCTGTGTGTAATCTTCTACACTTGATTGTGAGTTTTGCATGCGGAGGATTCGTCTTTTGCGAGTAATTGAGACAAGCGTATGGCGCGTGGGAAAACCTTTATTTTGTTGCCCGGAGCGGCTGGCCCCAAGCGCGATGCGGGGCGCTGCTTTCGACGCGCTGCCTACGACACGCAGCGCGCGCAGCCCGACGGTACGTCGGGGCGGAGGGCGGACAGTCGATATTGTTTTACAAGGGCGATTGAACAAAATAAAAATTTTGTTCAATGTAGGGGAGCGCAAAAGACCAAAAATAGAAATACATACCCCTACATTGTCAAAGCCGCGTCTCTATTGCCGGTTCGGCTTTTCGTTCGTAGCGGCCAT
>JAEXCS010000042.1 GCA_023402075.1 Bacillota bacterium
ATTGCCAATCAAAAGTGTGAAAGCGCTGGTAAGTAAGAAAAGCTGATAAAAAGTGCCGCCGAACCGGCGGCATTTTTTTATAATGGATAACACGGAGGAACTATGGTACATCAATATCAGCTCAATGGCTGCAACATCGTTTTGGACACTTGCTCCGGCGCGATTCACGCGGTGGACGAGGTGGCTTATGACGTGATTTCCTTATACCGCGAAAAAAGCGCCGATGAAATCATTGCCTGCCTGCTGGAAAAGTACAGCGACCGCCCCGACGTCAATGAAGAGGAGCTTCGCGTGTGTCTTGAGGATGTGGCGGAGCTGGAGCGCGGCGGCAAGCTCTTTACGCCCGATACATTTGCGCCGCTGGCCGACATCTTTAAGGAACGCAGCAACGGCGTGGTAAAGGCGCTGTGTCTGCATGTGGCCCACACCTGCAACCTCAATTGCGCCTACTGCTTTGCAAGTCAGGGAAAGTATCACGGGGACCGCGCCGTGATGAGCTTTGAGGTGGGAAAGCGTGCGCTGGACTATCTGGTGGAGCACTCCGGCAGCCGCACAAATCTTGAGGTGGACTTTTTCGGCGGAGAACCGCTGATGAACTGGGACGTTGTAAAGCGGCTGGTGATGTATGCCCGCAGCATAGAAAAGGACGCCCATAAAAACTTCCGTTTTACCCTCACCACCAACGGAATGCTGATCGACGACGATGTGATTGACTTTTCCAATCGAGAGATGAGCAACGTTGTTTTATCGTTGGATGGGCGTAAAGATATCCACGACCGCTGTCGGGTGGATTACGCCGGCAACGGAAGCTGGGAGCGCATTGTTCCCAAGTTTCAAAAGCTGGTACAGGCCAGAGAAAACAAAAACTACTATATGCGCGGCACCTTCACCCACGCAAATCCCGACTTTTTCAACGATATCCACGCAATGCTGGATATGGGCTTTACCGAGCTGAGCATGGAGCCGGTCGTTTGCGCCCCATCCGATCCTGCCGCCCTGACGCAGGAGGACCTTCCCATCGTATTTGCGCAGTACGAGCTGCTTGCCAAAGAGATGCTGGAGCGCAAACAGGCCGGCCATCCCTTTACGTTCTACCATTACATGCTTGACCTCACCGGCGGGCCTTGCATCTACAAGCGAATCTCGGGCTGCGGGTCTGGAACGGAGTATATGGCCGTGACGCCTTGGGGGGACTTGTACCCCTGCCATCAGTTTGTCGGTGATGAGCAGTTTCGGTTGGGAGACATCTGGAACGGTGTTGACAACTCAGCAATTCAAGAGGAATTTCGCAACTGCAACGCTTATTCCAGAGCCGAGTGCGCGGACTGCTGGGCCAAGCTGTATTGCTCCGGCGGCTGTGCTGCCAACGCATACCACGCCACCGGCTCTCTCTGCGGCACGTACGCTTATGGCTGCGAGCTGTTCCGAAAGCGCATGGAGTGTTCCATTATGATTCAGGTAGCGGAAAGTCTGAGCAAATAAGCACAAAATTGGGAGGCACGTATCATGGAAACCCCCATCGCGGACTTTGTAAGCGCCTATCTGCAAAGCGACGTTTCCCGGCTGCACATGCCCGGGCACAAGGGCCGCGGACCACTGGGGTGTGAGCAGTTGGACATCACGGAGATTGCGGGCGCGGATGCGTTGTATCAGGCAGACGGCATCATTGCCCGCAGCGAGCGCAATGCTGCCGCCCTGTTCGGAACCGCTGCCACCTTCTACTCCACGGAGGGCTCGTCTCAATGCATTCGAGCAATGCTGTATCTGACCATGCTCCATGCCCCGTCCGGCGGCGAGCGCCCGGTGATCGTGGCTTCCCGAAACGCGCATCAGTCCTTCGTGATGGCGGCCGCCCTGCTGGACGTGGAAATCGTTTGGCTCTGGCCGGAGGATACCGACTTCTCTCTGTGCCGGTGCAGCGTATCCTCTAGACAACTTGAGGAGGTTCTCAAGCGTCTGTCGCATCCTCCCGTTGCGGTCTATCTCACCACGCCGGACTATTTAGGAAACGCGCCGGACATTGCGGCGCTGGCAGAAACCGCTCATCGGTTCGGCGTTCCTCTTGTGGTAGACGGGGCGCACGGCGCCTATCTCAAATTTCTGACTTGCAGCGCCCATCCCATTGACCTGGGTGCTGATTTGTGCTGCGACTCCGCCCATAAAACGTTGCCGGTATTGACCGGCGGGGCTTATCTTCATGTAAGCCCGCAGGCTCCGGCGGATTTTATAGAAAACGGAAAACGGGCATTAGCAATGTTTGGGTCTACCAGTCCCTCCTATCTCACTCTGGAATCGCTGGATTTTGCAAATCGCCATCTGGCAGAGGATTACCCAAGCCGTTTGGCAGCCTGTGCGGCGCATATGGAGACCCTTCGAGCCACCCTGCGGGACAACGGATGGAGCGTTGCCAAAAGCGACCCCATGAAGCTTACGCTTGCCGCCGCGGAAAGCGGTTGGGACGGGAAAGAACTGGCGGCGCTACTGCGGCAGGGCAAGGTGGAGTGCGAATATGCCGACCCGGACTTTACGGTGCTGATGGCCACGCCGGAAAATACAGAGCAGGATTTTACAAGAATTTTATCCGCCCTCGGGAGAAATTCCCGCCAAAAGCCGCTTCTGCGCTGCTGCCCCACGCTTGTTCCCCTGAAAAGGGTCTGCTCTCCGCGAGAAGCGGCCTTCGCTCACAGTGAATCCGTTCCCGCTTCACTGGCGGAAGGACGAATTTTAGCCGCGCCCACCGTCAGCTGTCCTCCCGCGGTTCCCGTGGTGGTGGGCGGCGAGCGCATTTCGCAGAGCGCGGTAGAGGTGTTTGCTTATTATGAAATCTCCTCCGTTGATGTCATCAAAGAGCGGTGAACATACTTTGCCCGCTTCAGCCGCCCGGCTTTCTATACGGTTTGCCCCCTGCACGCCCGCGTCTGGTTGTCCTCTGGGATAAAAGGTTCGGCGCAGACGGCCCGGTGGAAAAAGTGTAAATAAAACACCAAAGCCTCTCGATTCCAGCTGGAATCGAGAGGCTTTAATTTGCTGATACAGTTTAAAAACTGCGAATGCTTATTTTATACTCTCCGCCACAGCGACGGCGACTGCAACGGTGGCGCCAACCATGGGGTTGTTGCCCATGCCGAGGAAGCCCATCATCTCCACGTGGGCAGGAACGGAGCTGGAACCGGCGAACTGCGCGTCGGAGTGCATCCGGCCCATGGTGTCGGTCATGCCGTAGCTGGCGGGACCGGCGGCCATGTTGTCGGGATGCAGGGTGCGGCCCGTGCCGCCGCCGGAGGCCACGGAGAAGTATTTCTTTCCCTGCTCGTTGCACTCTTTTTTATAGGTGCCCGCCACCGGATGCTGGAACCGGGTGGGGTTGGTGGAGTTGCCGGTGATGGACACGTCCACGCCCTCATGGTGCATGATCGCCACGCCCTCACGCACATCGTCCGCACCGAAGCAGCGGACATTTGCCCGCTCCCCCTCGGAATACCGAACTTCCCGGACAATGCTCAGCTCACCGGTGTAGTAGTCAAACTGGGTCTGCACATAGGTGAAGCCATTGATGCGGCTGATGATCTGGGCCGCGTCCTTGCCAAGGCCGTTGAGAATGACCCGCAGGGATTCCTTCCGGGCCTTGTTGGCGTTGCGGACAATGCCGATGGCCCCCTCGGCCGCGGCAAAGGACTCGTGTCCCGCGAGAAACGCGAAGCACTTTGTCTCGTCCCGCAGCAGCATAGCGCCCAGATTGCCGTGTCCAAGGCCCACCTTGCGGTCCTCCGCAACAGAGCCGGGGATGCAGAAGGCTTGCAGGCCCACACCGATGGCCTCGGCGGCCTCGGCCGCAGTGGTCACGCCCTTTTTCAGCGCGATGGCCGCGCCCACGCAGTACGCCCAGCAGGCGTTGTCAAAGCAGATGGGCTGAATGCTTCTGGTGATCTCATAGGGGTCAAATCCTGCGGCCTGACAGAGTTCGCGGCACTCCTCCACGGAACTGATGCCGTACTCTTTGAGGACAGCGTTGATTTTCTCGATTCTTCTTTCGTAGCTTTCAAACAGAGCCATGTTTCTGTCCTCCTTTCTTATTCCTCGCGGGGATCGATATATTTGGCGGCGTTTTCAAACTGGCCGTAATGGGACTTGGCTTTCTCCAGCGCCTCGTTTGCGTCCACGCCCTTTTTCACGGACTGCATCATCTTGCCGAGATTTACAAATTCGTAGCCCACGATTTCGCTGTCCTGATTCAGCGCCACACGGGTGACATAGCCTTCTGCCATTTCCATGTAGCGGGGGCCTTTTTCCCGGGTTGCAAACATGGTTCCGATCTGGGACCGAAGGCCCTTGCCCAAGTCCTCCAAAGACGCGCCCACGGGCAGGCCGCCCTCAGAAAAAGCGGTCTGGCTGCGGCCATAGACAATCTGCAAAAACAGCTCCCGCATGGCGGTGTTGATGGCGTCGCACACCAAGTCGGTGTTCAGCGCCTCCAAAATGGTTTTGCCCACCAGAATTTCAGAAGCCATGGCGGCGGAGTGGGTCATGCCGGAGCAGCCGATGGTTTCCACCAGCGCCTCCTCAATCACGCCCTCTTTCACGTTCAGCGTCAGCTTGCAGGCTCCCTGCTGGGGGGCGCACCAGCCCACGCCGTGGGTCAGGCCTGAGATGTCTTTCACTTCCTTGGCCTGCACCCACTTTCCCTCCTGAGGGATGGGCGCCGGGCCGTGATACGCGCCCTTGGCCACAGGGCACATATGCTGCACTTCGGCGGAATAAATCATATGAACGCTTCCTTTCCTGCGTTTTTCAAAACAGACGGACCGGGGATTCTGTTGTTGAATTCCGCAGTTATTATACTGGTAAACGATTAACCTGTCAAGGAAGGAAAACCGGTATATACGGGAATTTTCAAGAAAACGCGGCAGGTTTTCAGAAGAAACTTTCTGGGGCAAAATTGCGGGGCGTGCAGTATGCTGCGCCGCATTGGGGCGGCGTTTGGAATCTTTAAAGGCTTGCTAAAAATGAAGGGGGACGCCCATGTGGGCGTCCCCCTTTGACTGTTTAAGAGGTAAAAGCGGCTTTGGCGGAGACGCTGTTCTCTCAGCGCACCAGGAAGCTGCCGAACAGGGAGAGAAAAATGGGATTGTAGATGTCGTCGATCAGCACGGCGAAGGAGGGGTAAAGCACCCATGCCACGTTGTGCCAGCCGTACTGATCCATCACCGCTTTTTCATTGGCCACGGCGTTGGGCCCGGAGCCGCAGCCCCAGCCGCAGTTGCCCGCGGTCATCACCGCCGCGCCGTAGTTCCGGCCAAACATGTTGTAGGAAATAAAAATGCCGAACAGAGCCATCAAAACGGCCTGCGCCAGCAGAATCACGCCCATCTGCCCGGCCACGGAAGCCAGCTTTGTGATGTCAATGGTCATCAGCACCAGCGCCAGATACAGCTCCAAGAACATGTGCTCAATGGCCTCCACCTCGGGCGTGTAAAACTTAATGTTAAAAGATTCCATCACATTGCGGGCGATGGCGCCGGCAATGAGGCAGCCGATGAACTTGGGCATCTCAATCATGGGGATGCTGTCCAGCAGCATATAAATGGGCATACCCAGCGCGGCCAGCAGCAGGCACATGGCAAACATGGAAATCATGCGGCTGTTGTTCAGCCGAGGCTCCTGCCCGGAGGTCACAGATTCGGGTCTGTCGTTGGGGTCGGATTTCAGACCGTGGCGACGGATGAGAAACGCGGCCACGGGGCCGCCGATCAAAGAGCCCATAATGTTGCCCATCGTTCCTGCGGCAACACCCACGGTGGTGGCGTCAACCGCGCCCATACCCTCAAAGATAGGGCCGAAGGCGGAGGCGGTGCCCACGCCGCCGGACATGGCGGCGGAGGAGCACTGAAGCGCCAGCAGGGGATGCAGGCCGATCAGGTTGCCCACGGCTACGCCCAGCAAATCCTGCATGGTAATCAGCAGGCAGGCGGCAATGGCAATCATAGCGCACAGCTTTCCGCCCGCGTGGCGGATCATCTTCCAGCTAAAGCCGAAGCCTACGCACAGGAAGAACAGGTTTTGGCAAAGATCCTGCACCACCTTTGTATCAAAGGAAAATGCCATGGCTCCGGATACTTTGATCAGGGCGATAATCAGCGAGAAAAGCAGGCCGGAAACCACGGGGGCGGGAATTGCATATTTGCGAAGAAGCTTGGAATGCCCCACCATGGCGCGTCCCCAAAAGATGACGATGGCGGCAAAGCCCAGTGACGTAAGATATTCAAATTTGAAGGCGGCAATCACGCCGTCCGCCGCAGGGGTATAGGTTCCGAAATACTCCAGAATTTTCTCCATTTAGTTTCTTCCTTTCTGTTTGGGGCCGGCAAAGCAACGTTTTAAACAAGTATGGGTATCTAGGCAGGGAAGAATACGGAATTAATAAAAATATGTATCTCAGAGAGGTTGTTTAGTTGGTTTAACAATTTGTAAAAGATTGCTTTGTGCATTCCGACCACTTCTTAATGGGCCGCAAGGAAGTATAACGCAGGAGGAAAATTTAGTCAAGTGGTTTTTATACTGTTGGCGGACAGCCAACAGGCTGCGGATGTGTCCGATGACACATCCGCAGCCTGTTTTCAGCGTGATTCATCGGCTTCAAGCCAGGACAAAAATTCCCGGCAGGCGGGTGGCATAGGCCTCTCCTCCATCGGGTAAAAGGAAAGCTGCTTCGGCAGTTCCTCACCCCGGCCGGTCCATAAAATCTTTAAGCGGCGGGGATGGTCAGAATTTGGCCAATTTGAAGGGTATCCGGATTTTTCATGGTGGCAAGGTTGCGCTGGTAAATTACATTCCACTTGGTTCCCGTGCCGTAGAACTGCTGGGCGATGTTCCACAGGCAGTCACCGGCCTTGACCGTGTAGCTCTGGTCGGGGTCCACCGGGCCGGAGGGGTTGACGGGCTCGGGCTGCGGCGCGGGGACAACGGGGCTCTCGGTGGCAATGGCGCTCAGCTTGCCCGCCGCCCGCAGGGCTGGGCCGTTCAAGGAGGCCACGTTGGGGGTGCGCCCATCCTCGGAGGTGGGGACGGTAAGCTCACCGGAGCGCACCTTTTCATAGATCAGCTCCTTCTGTGGGTCGCTCAGGTCCGCGCCTGTGATCTTCCAGTTGTTGTCGCACTGGGGCATTAGCGGGGTTTTCAGACCGGCCACATAGTCGGTGATCATATCCCGGACTGCGCCGCCCTCGTACACCACGTCGGACTCGTTCAAAAGACCCGCAGTGACCAACCCGCCGTAACGGTAGTTGTTCAGCGCCAGCACCAGAGTCTGGTTGTCTGTCAGGGACTTGCCCTGATAGGTGACATTCTCAATGCGGGAGCCGGTGGGCTTGGAGATGTTGATCTCGTAGTTCAGGCCCGCAAACTCGTCATAGTTGTACATCCGGATGTTGGGGTTAAAGCTGATGGTCACGTCGCCGGGGACGTATTGGTTAAAGAAGTCGCCCGCCTGCCGCTCCATAATAGCCTTGAGCTGCTTGCCGGTGACCTTCACGCCGTAAAGCGTGTTGTCATACTTGTAGATCTTCACGCTGTCCCGATTCAGGAAGGGGCCTTTTTCCAGATTGGAACCCGCGTCGAACAGGGCAGCCAGAGACACGTCCGCCTTGGCGTTTTCCATCTGCACCTTGTTGATGAGATCCACAACGGGGTTGTCCTGCAAAATGGCATTGGGAATGCCGGGAAGCAGCTCCACGGGGTTCAGGAACGTTTCGCCCACTTCGCCCACTGCCTTGGAGGCCAAAGCCTTGCTCTTGTCGTCCAACGCCTTAAACTTCTTCAAAAATGCGGCGTCAGGCGTCACGGTAGAGCAGTCGAGCAGGTCACCGTCGGCCTTCGTCACGTCCCAGCCGCCGTCCTTTTTTGTCAGGGAGAAGGTCAGCTTGGAGACGTACTGCCCGTTAGAGCCGGGCTCCAGCACGGGAACGCCGTTGATCGTCTCGTCCACCACGGCGTGGGCGTGTCCGATCAGCAGCGCGTCAATTCGGTCGCCGTAAGTCTCGGCAACCGCCTGAACGCCCTCAGTACCATATTCCCCATCCAGTCCGTAGTGCACAGAGCCAATGATGACGTCGGCCTTCCCTTCCAGTTCGGTGAGAATTTTGCCCGTTTCCTCCATGGGGGTGGTAAAGGTCATGTTGTCATAGCGGGTGGGGTCAGATTTTTCCCAGATGGGGATGTGCGGCGCGTCGATGCCAAATACCGCCACCTTCACGCCGTCAACATCAAAGATGTGATAGGCGTCCAGGAAGCGGGAACCGTCCTTGCGGTAGATGTTGCCCGCCAGAGTAACGCCCTGAAATTCCTGAATTTCTTTGGTCAGGTACTTAAACTCGAAGTTGAACTCGTGATTGCCTAGAGTCCAAACATCGTAATCCAGATAGTTCAGTGCATCGATCATGGGGTGGGGCGTATCGGTTCTGAACTCCTGAATGTAGTTGGCTTGCGTGGTGTCGCCGGTGTCAATGAGAAGCAGCTTGGGGTCGACCTTTCGTTCCGCCGAGATGATGGCCGCCGCGTGGGCCATGCTGGTTTTGTTCTCCTTATTGGACGCGTAGTCGAAGGGATTGACCATGCCATGCAGATCGCTGGTCTGGAGAATGGTAAGCGTTTTGGTATCCTCCGCCGCCAGAGCAGGGACAGCCAAACTCACTGCCATCACCAGAGCCAGAAGCAGCGCTGATAACTTTTTCCGTTTCATTCCTCAGCCTCCTCAAAATGTTTTCAATGGGGATGGCTTCATTATAGTGCCAAGGTGTTTTTTTTACAACAGCTTTTCCAAAAATAGGATAAAAGGTTTAATAAAAAAGACAGCGCACATACCGTCCCGTAAGGCGGCATGTGCGCTGCGTAGTCCGAAAAAAGGGGTTTCAGTGCGCTTGATCGGCTTCAAGTCGGGCCAAAAGCTCCCGGCAGGCGGTGGCATAGGCCTCCTCCTCCATCCGGTAAACGGGAAGTTCCTCCGGCAGCTCTTCGCCACGCCGGTCGTAAATGGCGGAAATCACATGCCGCAGAAGCGGTGGATTTTTCACCAGAATGGGGCCTGTCAGCTCTGAAGCAAACACGTTGTTTTTCCGAAAACCCTCTGCTCCCTGCTCTTTCTCGTTGCCATAGCCAAGAGACAGCTTTGTCACAAGAGGGGTGACGATGCCCGTCACCAGCGTGCAGGAGTTCATAAAGCCCACCACAGGCTCCTCATACAGGTCTGTGTGTCCGTATACGTCCCCCACAAACCGCTTTTTCCCCTGCTGGCTGCTGAAAGCACCTACCCGAAGGCCCATGTAATACTTTCCTGCTGCATCCGTGACGGACTGGCCCAGCATCTGCATGGCTGTTCCGCAAAAAAGCATGGCCACGCCGTCGTCCACGGCGGCGCGCAGCTCCTTGCCAAAGCGAACTAAATCCTCAATGGCAGCCTTTTGGCTGCGCTCCGTCCCCGCGCCCACGAATATGAAATCCGCGTTTGAAAAGTCCATAGTGTCGCCGGGGCGAAGGGTTTCCACCGTCACGGTGTTGCCCATGTTTTCCAGATGGCGGCGCAGAATTGCAAGGTTTCCCCAGCTTCCGTAAAGGTTCATCAGGTCGGGATAGATGTGCAAAAACCGAAGCTCCATCACACGGCCTCCTTTTCCACATGGGCCAAAAGCTTGTCCCGGTCAGAGAAGCAGGTGAGGACGTACACGTCCTCTGCCCCGTCGTTTTTCAAAGCTTCGCAGGCCTCGGCAATGTCGGGGTGCAGTTCAATTTTCTCTCCCGGCACGTCCGTAAAGGACAGGCGCACCGCAAGGTCGGACGCATATTGGCCGGACAGAATCACCCGCTGCACCTGCTCGCAGTTCAAAAGGTCGAAATCAATGTCCCACAGCCAGCTTGTCTCGCTGGTGTAGTATTTTCGGCTCACCGCGTCCACAATCACCACCACTGTGCAGGGGTCCTCCGTGGCCTTTACGTAGCGCAGGTTCGTGTCGTAGGCAATGGAATTTTCGTGCTTGCTGGTAAGCAGCGTCCCGTGATGTGCGCCCAGCAGAAAGCGAACCATCCGCCCGTTTTTCAAAATATAGTTGTCGATGGTTTTTTCAATTTCCGCCACCGGCACGCCGCACTCCCGGCACACTGCGCAGGCCGCCAGAATATTATAGACGTTGTAAATGCTGCGGAAGGCCAGATGAACGGTCATCGCGTTGCCGATGCGCAGAAGTCCCTCGTCCAAATCCAGATCCGTGGCGGCATAGTCGATTTCAAAGGGCCGGGCAAACTCGCATTCATTGCAGAAATAGCTGCCAATGTGGTTGAAATGATAATAGCGGTACTCCATGGGGGACTTGCAAACCGGGCAATAGGCTCCGTCGTGGTAAACCCCGGAAGGCTCCTCCGTGGAAATAGAACAGCGCTCCAGCCCAAACCATCTCACATTGTCCCGGTTCACGCCGAAGCAGGCGGAAAGAGGATCGTCGGCGTTGAGAATCAGCCGCGTCTCGGGAAACATGGCGGGCGAAAGCGCGTCAAACACCCACTCGGGGTGGCCGTTCCGGGTCAATTGGTCCCGGTATAGGTTTGTAACCACAAAATGGGTGGGGTGAAAAAACTGAAAGCTGTGGACAGCGTACCGCTCGTCGGACTCAATCAGCAGCACGTCGGCCTTCATCACGCCGCCAAAGGTGCAGTGGGTCAGCACCGTGGTGGTCACGCCCTCAATCTGGTTGGAGCCTTCCTCGTTGTACACCACGTTTTTTCCCGCCGCGCGCAAAATGGCGGCAATCATTTCCACCGAGGAGGTCTTGCCGTTGGAGCCGGTGACGGCAATCACCAGCGGAGGCAACGTCACCTGACGCAGAATGTCCGGGCAGATGCGCAGTGCGTACTTGCCGGGCAGGGAGCTGCCGCGCCCTACCAGTTTTCCCACAAAGCGGCCCGCCTTGCAGATCAGGATGGCAAGAAGCTTTTTCATGGCTCAGAGCTCTCCTCCTTTTCCGAAAAATCGCGGAACTCCGCGATGGCCCGGACGGGTGCGCCGTCCGCGTCCATAAATTTCATCGGCAGGGCAAAGAACATCATGTCCTTTCTGCCCACCACCTTTTTTAGGCACAGGCTTTCCACAATCACCAGTCCGCCGCCAAGCAGGGCCTTGTGAATCGGCCGGTACGGGGTTGCCAGCGTGTCCACGCTCAAAGCGTCGGTCCCCACGCCCTTTAAGCCGCAGGAGACGAGATACTGGGCCGCCTCTTTGTCCGGGACGGGAAAAGTGTCTTCAAAATAGGCCTCGGTCCCCCACTTTTTCTCCCAGCCGGTGTAAAACAGGACAAAATCGGTGGACAGCACCGCGCCGTTAAGGCTGCGCAGAAACTCTGCTGTGATGACCTCGCCGGGGGCAAGAGTGGACACATCAATCACCGCCGCCCGTCCGCAGAACTGAGACACGGGCAGCACGTCCAGCGTGGAGCCGTGGGACAGGATGTAGGAGGGTGCGTCCATATGGGTGCCGGTGTGGGAGGCAAACTGAAGCAGCGTCTCCCGATAGCCGTTCCGGGTCAGGTTGCCGGTGGACTGGAACACGGGCTGGGAGGTGCCGGGATAAACCGGCATGTCTTCGCGGATGGTGTGCGTCAGGTCGAGAATCATAGTATAACTTCCTTTTCCCGAAAGTAAACCGCGCGCCGTTTTCCAAAGCGCGCATTTTTTAGATAACTTGGCTGGACTGAGGTTAAGCGGAATCAGCGGCTGAGATAAACCATTAAAACGGCGATGTCCGCAGGAGACACGCCGGAAATGCGGGAGGCCTGTCCCATGTCGGCGGGGCGGAGAGCGGCCAGCTTTTCACGGGCCTCCAAACGAAGACCGCCGATGGAGGCGTAGTCCAAGTCCCGGGGAAGGGCCTTGCCCTCCATACGGCGGAAATCCTCCACCTGCTTTTCCTGGCGGCGGATGTAGCCCTCGTATTTCACATTCAGCTCCACCTGCTCCGCTTCGGCAAAAGTCAAGACAGGGCGGTCGGGGTCAAAGGGGGACAGTTCTTCATAGTGGACGCCGGGGCGGCGCAGCAGGTCGATCAGGCGGCAGCCGTCGGTCACGTCCGCCGTGTCCTTTCCCGCAAGAAACGCGGACAGGGCCGGGGAGGGGCCTGTGCCTGCATGGGTCAGGCGGCGAATCTCCGCGTCTACCCGGGCATATTTTTCATCCACCGCCTGCAAACGCTTGTCAGAAATCAGGCCGATGCGGTGGCCGATGGGGGTCAGCCGCCGGTCGGCGTTGTCCTCCCGTAAAAGCAGGCGATATTCGCTGCGGGAGGTCATGATGCGGTATGGTTCTTCGGTTCCCTTGGTCACAAGGTCGTCAATCAGCGTTCCAATGTAGGATTCCGACCGGGAGAGTATCACAGAGGGCCTTCCCAGCAGCTTCATGGCGGCGTTGACTCCCGCCATAAAGCCCTGAACGGCCGCTTCCTCGTAACCGGACGAGCCGTTGAACTGCCCTGCGCCAAACAGGCCCGGAATTGTTTTGGATTCCAGCGTCGCATACAGGGCAAGAGGGTCCACGCAGTCGTATTCGATGGCATAGGCGGGACGGGTCATCTCTGCGCGCCCAAGGCCCGGAACGCTATGGAGCATTTCAAGCTGAATCTCCTCCGGCATGGAGGAGGAAAAGCCCTGTATATACAGCTCCTCGGTGTTCAGGCCCATCGGCTCTACAAACAACTGATGACGCTTTTTGTCGGGGAAGCGAACCACTTTCGTTTCGAAGGAGGGGCAGTATCGGGGGCCTACCCCCTCAATGACGCCGGCGTAAATGGGGGAGCGGTCCAGATGGTTCAGCGCAATCTGCTTTGTTTCCTCTGTGGTCCAGGTCAGCCAGCAGACTGCCCGGTTTACCGGCGGCGTTTCGGTGGTGAAGGAAAAGGCCGGAGCCAAATCGTCCCCTACCTGAAGCTCCATTTCGTCAAAGTCCACGCTGCGGGCGTTGACGCGGGGCGGTGTGCCGGTTTTAAACCGGCGCAGGGGCAAACCAAGCTTTACAAGAGAGTCCGTCAGGCGGTTTGCGGCGTGCATCCCGTCGGGGCCGGAGGTTTCCACGCACTCGCCGATCAGCGTCCGTCCGTTCAAATAGGTGCCAGAGGCAATGATGACCGCCCGGACGGAAAACACCGCTCCGGTGGAAAGCACCACCTCGCTCACCGCTCCGTCCCGGGTGCGGATTTCCACGGCTTCGCCTTGGCGGACGGTCAGGTTTTCCTGCCGTTCCAGCGTGTGCTTCATCCGCTCCTGATATTTCCGCCGGTCGGCCTGCGCCCGGAGGGACCAGACCGCAGGACCTTTCCCGCGGTTTAAAAGACGGTATTGGATGCAGCATTCGTCTGCGGCCCTTGCCATTTCTCCGCCCAGCGCGTCCAGCTCCCGGACAAGGTGGCCCTTTCCTGTGCCGCCGATGGCGGGGTTGCAGGGCATGTTGCCCACCGCGTCCAGATTAATGGTAAATACCACGGTTCGCAGCCCCAGCCGTGCGGCGGCCAGCGCTGCTTCAATTCCCGCGTGGCCCGCGCCAATCACTGCGATATCAAATTGTCCGGCATGAAATTCTCTCATGGTTCATCCTCAAAAAAGTCCCGCTGGGGGACTAAAATCAATTCTCCCGCCGCAGCGTCAAAACCGCTATCTCCGGCCGGTTAAACAGCCGGGCGGAGGGAAAAATATTGCCAAGGCCCCGGGAAACAAAAAGCTTTGCGCCTTCCACCGTGTAAAACCCGGCGGTGTAAGACGGCAAAAGTCCCTGATGGGGGTCAATCAGCCCGTCGGTAAAGGGAAGGCGGACAAGGCCGCCATGGCCATGGCCCGCCAGCGTCAAATCATAGCCCAGCCGGTAATACTCCGACGGAAACAGGTTGTTCCGATGGGCCAGCAGCAAACGAAAATCGTTTTCGCCATAGGCTTTCAACAGCTCCTGCGTCACGTCCTCGGGCGTTTTCTGGTCGGCGTAGGCATTGGGGTCGTCCACCCCGGAGAGAAGAATCCGCTCTTCGCCCCGCTCAATGGAAACGGTTTGGTTCCGCAGGCAAGTCACCCCCGCGCTCTCCAGCGCGGCGCAGATATCCTCCGCCTGACGCAAGGCCCATTCGTGGTTTCCTGTTACATAGTAGGTGGGAGCCAGCGCCGACAGCGCCCCGCCGATGGCGGCAGCATATTCAAGCGGTTTTTTGGTATACTCGTCCACCAGATCCCCGGTGACGGCAATCAAATCAGGGGACTGGGCCGCCACCGCGTCCAGCAGGCGCTTGTTTCCCTCGCCAAATTCCTTTCCGTGAAGGTCTGTGAGCTGAACGACCACAAGCCCGTCAAATCCAGCGGGCAGGCGGATGGAGGAAAGCTCGGCACGGGTCACCTCCAGCGCGTTGTTGTCCCAAATTACAAAACCGGCCAAAGCCAGAAAAATCAGCGCCGTCCCCGCAATGCGGCGGCGCACGGTAGCTTTCTTCATCAGCAGCGTCCCTCAAACCGTTCTTCGCGCCGCCTTGGCGGCGCGGTCCGGGCCGCCGGAAATACGGCGGCGGTTTACGGCGAATGCAAGCGGCCTTGGCCACTTTGCGTATGGTGATTATAACATAAATTTATGACCTCTGACGAGATGAAAATTCAACAAAGAACCAAAAATTATTTGCCTTTTCAGGGGGGCGTCTCGTGAGATATGACAAAACCAAGGGATGTCCGACAGCGTTTTGGGTGTAAAACAGAGTTTTAAAAAATTACTAAAAGCGCAAAATTGTAAGATGCATATAAAAAATGTTAAGATTTTGTAACAAGTGTCAAAAAGCCCTTGCGTTTTAGAAAAAGGCAGCTATAATAAGAATTACAAAAGAACAGAGAGGAGGCGCATACAATGATGCAGAACGACAAGTTCACAGCGTTTGATCTGGACGACCTGATTTATGGCACTGCCACACAGGTACCCAGCGATCGCTAAGGCAGCAACGGAGCCGCGCTTGTAAAAGCGTGGGTTTTTTCTATATTTGGGAAGAAATTGGACCTGAACCGGCGGCGGACGCGCCCCGGCAGGCCGCTGCCGCTGACACGTAAGATGAATAAGATGGATTTGACGCCGCGAGGGAATACCTCGGCGGCGTTTTTGTTACTTTAAGAGTATATGAAAGTGCGGCGGGCGCAAAAATACCCGTATCCCCACTAAAGCGAAAAAATTGCATGGTTTTAGGCAAAAAATTGGAAAAATTAGTGGATTTTCCCGGTTGGATGTGATACATTTAAACCACAAAGAGAAACTTGAAGATTGCTTGCCAGACTTGCGGAAGGGAGGGAACGCACGATGAAGGCAAAGAAATATGCCGCCTTGCTTTTGTCTGCCGCGCTCCTGACCGGCTGCGGCGATTTGGGGGGAGCGGCGGTTGTTCCCGCCGTTTCCGGCGGCGAACCCGCGGTTGCTTTTTCGTCGCCGCAGGAAAATGCCGCCGAGTCGGCAGAGCTGATGAACGCTGCCGAAACCAAGGCCAGCGCACGGGAGCTTACGGAGGAAGAGGTTTTTGTCGCTTATGACCGGGCGGTGGCCGCGTATGAATGGTTCGAGCTGAATCCCCTTCCCTGCGTGGGGCCGGTGCGGCAGGAAAACGGAATCAGTTATCAGCGGGTGAACTACCCCGGGCTTGATACGCTGAACGATTTGGAAACGTATCTGGAGAGTCTTTTTTCGGAGAACGTGATTACCCGCCTGCTGGACCGGGAAGCGCCCGCCCCGCAGTACCGGGATATTGACGGCATACTCTATGCCCGCCCCGAAGGCCGCACGGCGGATACCGGAAAGGGGGCCGCCGCCGCCGCTGTGGAGCGGGCGGAGGACGGATCCTACCTCATCAATGTGACGGTGGATTTGCTGGACAGGGATCAGGCCACGGTCACGGGAGCGGAATTTTATGCGTTTCCTTACCGGGAGATGAACGGACGCTGGGTATTCACCGATTTTGAGCTGGTATACTGACCGTGGTTGGAAATTTTTCCGGGGGGCGCGGCCCTTGCGAAACTTGAAAAAATATGGAGGGACGGACGTTATTGGCGTCCGCCCCTCTCATTTTTGGAGGCAAAGCCGAATATTAATAAAAAAACACCTTGGATTTCGTGCAAAAGCATAGGTGATACCATCTTGTAAAAAAATTTCCGTATGTTAAAATATATGCGACGTAAAAATAGCTAACAAATTACGGCATGAAGAGGAGTGGAGAAAACCTATGGAAAACATGTTTTGGATTGGCTTTGTCGGCTTTGCGCTGGCCTTAAGCTTTGCCTGGGTACAAAAGAAAAAGGTCATGAGCTACTCCGAGGGAACGGAAAAAATGCAGAAAATCGCGGCCGCGATTCGGGAGGGCGCAAATGCCTACCTGAAGCACCAGTATACCACCGTGGCGAAGGTTTTCGCTGTGGTGTTTGTTATTTTGCTGGTGATGGCTTTTGCTTCCGGCGGCGAGATGCTTTCCAAGTTCACGCCGTTTGCTTTCCTCACCGGCGGCATCTGGTCTATGCTGGCCGGCCTGATCGGCATGAAAATTGCCACCAATGCCAACGCCCGCACGGCGCAGGCCGCATCTGAAAGCCTGAATAAGGGCCTGCGGGTGGCGTTTTCCTCCGGCTCGGTCATGGGCTTCACCGTGGTGGGCCTTGGCATGCTGGATATCTCCGTGTGGTACTTTTTGCTGCACGGGCTGTTTGGCATCACCGATGCAAACCAGCTTGCCAACATCATGGTGATGAACGGCATGGGCGCTTCCTTCATGGCTCTGTTTGCCCGTGTGGGCGGCGGTATCTACACCAAGGCGGCCGACGTGGGCGCGGATCTGGTGGGCAAGGTTGAAGCGGGTATCCCTGAGGATGACCCCCGCAATCCCGCCACCATTGCCGACAACGTGGGCGACAACGTGGGCGATGTGGCCGGTATGGGCGCGGACTTGTATGAGAGCTATGTCGGTTCCATTCTGGCTTCCTTTGCCCTGTCCGCCGTGGCCGGGTATGGCTATGCGGGCATGCTGCTGCCCATGCTGATTGCAGTGTGCGGCATTGTGTGCTCTATCATCGGCTCTTTCTTTGTCAAGACCAAGGAGGACGCCACCCAGATGTCTCTTCTGCGCTCTCTTCGCACCGGAACCTATCTTGCCGCCGCACTTTCCGCCGTGGTGGCCGCACCGTTGACGATTTACACCGTAGGCAACTGGGGCGTGTATGTGGCAATTCTCTGCGGTTTGGTGGGCGGCTGTGCCATCGGCTATTTCACGGAATACTACACCTCCGATACATATAAGCCAACCCAAAAACTGGCGGCCTCCTCTGAAACAGGCTCTGCCACCGTCATCATCGGCGGCCTGTCTCTGGGCATGCGTTCCACTGCGGCCTCCATTCTCATCGTGGCCGCAGCGGTGGTCATCAGCTTCTTTGCCGCCGGCAGCGGCGACTTTGCAAAGGGTCTGTACGGCATCGGCATCGCGGCGGTGGGCATGCTGTCCACGCTGGGAATTACTTTGGCGACGGATGCTTACGGCCCCGTGGCCGACAACGCGGGCGGCATTGCCGAAATGGCGGGTCTGCCCGAAGAGGTGCGGGAGCGCACCGATGCGCTGGATTCTCTGGGCAACACCACAGCCGCCACCGGAAAGGGCTTTGCCATCGGCTCTGCTTCCCTCACCGCGCTGGCTTTGCTGGTGTCTTACGTGAACATTGTAGAGCAAAAGGGCTTTGACATGAACCTGTCTATCACAAGCCCCACAGTGCTGGTGGGCCTGTTTATCGGCGCGATGCTGACCTTTGTGTTTGCCGCATTTACCATGAGCGCCGTGCAGACTGCCGCACAGTCCATCGTGATGGAGGTTCGCCGCCAGTTCCGGGAGATTGCCGGTATCATGGAGGGAACCACCGACCCGGATTACGCCTCCTGCGTAAGCCTTTGTACCAAAGGCGCCCTGCGGGAAATGGTGGCCCCTGCCCTGCTTGCGATCATTGTCCCCATTGTCACCGGTCTGATTCTGGGGCCTGAGGGCGTGGTGGGACTGCTTGGCGGCGTGTCCGTCACCGGCTTTGCCATGGCAGTGTTCATGTCCAACGCCGGCGGCGCGTGGGATAATGCCAAGAAGTACATCGAGTCCGGACACCACGGCGGAAAAGGCTCTGATTGCCATAAGGCCGCCGTTGTGGGCGACACTGTGGGCGACCCGTTTAAGGATACCTCCGGCCCCTCTTTGAACATCCTCATTAAGCTCTGCTCCACCGTGTCCATCGTGTTCTCCGGCTTGATTATCGGGTTTAACCTGATGAGCATGCTGTAAGTTCTTTATATTAAGAAAAGCCCCGCCGAGGCATGGCCCCGGCGGGGCTTTTTGAGTGCCCGGGCGCTGCAGCCTTTGCTACTCTTTATCTTGGCAGCAGGAATAGGAAGAGAAGTCTGCGGATAAAGTGGAATTTTGTAGTGTCGAAGCTTTGTGGTTGGGGCTTTGTGCCTTTTTTGCCGTCGGACTTGCCCCGGCGGCAAAAAAAGCGTATGATAAGGACAGGCCCGCTGCGGGCCTCTTTAAGCGTTTTGAGGTGATCATATGAAATCAGGAATTGTGATGGAGGGCGGCGCGCTGCGCACTGTTTTTTCCACAGGCGTGTGCGATGCACTGCTGGACGCGGGGCTGATGCCCGACTATTTTATCGGCGTATCCGCGGGGGCGGCCTACGGTGTAAGCTATCTTTCCCGGCAGAAGTGGAGAAATTTGAATATTCTCTGTCACTACGCCAATGATAAACGGTATATGGGGGTAAAAAACCTCCTGAGTCCCGGAAATCGGTGCTATTTTGGACTGAAATTTGCCTATGAGGAGATTCCGAATCAGCACATTCCCTTTGATTACAGTGCGTTTTCCGCCTACCCCGGGGAGGCGGAGGCTGTTTTGACCAACCTTGAGACGGGGAAGGCAGACTATCTGCCCATTCCCCGAAACAGCGTGCAGTCGGCGGTTTTAAAAGCCACCTGTGCCATGCCGCTGTTGTTTCCCATTTTCCATATCGGCGGGCAGCCCTATCTGGACGGCGGCTGCGCCGACCCCATTCCGTGGCAGCGGGCGCTGGACAAAGGCTGCGACCGGCTGCTGGTGGTTTTGACGCGGGAGCGGTCCTATGTCCGCAGTGCGGAAAAGTCCGACAGTCTGATTCGTCGGCATTACCGGCAATATCCCAATTTTATTGAGACGATGGACCGGCGGGCGGACGCGTACAATGAAAACCGAGAGCGCCTGTTTGCGCTGGAGCGGGCAGGGCGCGCCGTGGTAATTGCTCCGGAGTCCACCAAGGGCTATTCCCGGACCGAAAAGGACACGGAAAAGATTCGCGCTCTGTGGCAGGACGGCTATTTTCAGGGCCGCGCGGCTGCGCCGCGTCTGGCGGAATTTTGGGGCGGAATCTGACGAAGGGGAAATTTTTATGAGGAATTTATGCCGTGGGTCTTCCTATCCCGGCAAATTTTCTATATAATAGCTTTGCGCAACTTTTTATAAGTTGTAGCTACATACGAAATGCGGCGGGGAAACAGACGAGACTGCCCCGCGAACGACAAAGGAGAACCGTTTGATGGACATTTTTTCCGTCTTCACCCTCTGCGGAGGTCTGGCATTTTTCCTCTTTGGCATGAATATCATGTCCAACAGCTTAGAGAAAATGGCAGGCGGCAAGCTGGAGCGAACGCTCAAGCGCATGACCTCCAATCCGATGAAGAGCCTGTTGCTGGGCGCGGGCATCACCATTGCAATCCAGTCTTCCTCCGCCATGACGGTGATGCTGGTGGGATTGGTAAACTCCGGCGTGATGGAGCTTGGGCAAACCGTGGGCGTGATCATGGGCAGCAACATCGGAACCACGCTGACCGCATGGATTCTCTCTCTCAGCGGTATCAAGAGCGAGAGTGTGTGGATAAACCTGATTAAGCCGGAGAGCTTCGCGCCACTGGTGGCGTTGGTGGGTATTTTGCTCATCATGGTTTCCAAAAAGCAGAAACGGCGGGACATCGGCCGTATTTTTATGGGCTTTTCCATTCTGATGTACGGGATGGAGCTGATGGCCGCGTCGGTCAGCCCGCTGAAGGACATGCCGGAGTTTGCCAGCATTCTCACCGCGTTTAACAACCCCCTCCTGGGCGTTCTGGTGGGTGCTGTGGTGACGGGCGTCATCCAGTCCTCTGCCGCGTCCGTGGGCATTTTGCAGGCGCTGGCCATTACAGGCTCTATTACCTACGGCATGGCCATCCCCATTATTATGGGGCAGAACATCGGCACCTGCGTCACCGCGATTCTCAGTTCCATTGGCGTCAGCCGCAACGCAAAGCGTGTGGCGGCGGTTCATATTTCTTTCAATATCATTGGAAGCGCCATCTGCCTGATTTTGCTTTACGGGGTGGGAAGCGTGATAGACCTGTCGTTTATGGATAAAACGGCGAGCGCGGTCAGTATAGCCCTATGCCATACGATTTTCAATGTATTTACCACGGTGATGTTGCTCCCCGCGTCCAAGCAACTCGAACGGCTTGCCTGCGTGCTGGTGAAGACGGATACGAAGAAGGATCAGTTTGCATTTTTAGATCCTTTGCTGCTTCGCACACCCGGCACGGCCATCAACGAATCCGTCGCCATGGTGGGAGCGATGTCTAAAGTGGCACGGGAAAATGTCCTGTTGGCTATGGAGCAGTTGGAGAGCTATTCCTCCGCCCGGGAGGCAAAGATTCTGGAAAACGAGGACAAGCTGGATATTTACGAGGACCGGCTGGGTGACTATCTGGTGCAGATTTCCCGCCACGGACTTTCCGGGGAAAGCAGCCGTCAGGTAAGCCGGATTCTTCACTCCATTGGAGATTTTGAGCGTATGGGCGACCACGCGCTGAACGTACAGGAATCCGCGCAGGAGCTGCACGACAAGCAGTTGACGTTTTCCGTCGCCGCCCGAAAGGAACTGGAGGTTCTCAAGCGTGCGCTGGAGGACATTATGGATCAGGCCATGGGCTGCTTTACAAGCAACGACCCGGAGGCCGCCGTCCGGGTGGAGCCGCTGGAGGAGACGATTGACCGGCTGATTGAGGAAATCCGCCTGCGGCACATTGACCGGCTGCAATGCGGCGCGTGCACCATCCAACTGGGCTTTGTACTCAATGATCTTTTGACCAACTTCGAGCGCATTTCCGATCACTGCTCCAACATTGCCGTTTCCGTGATTGAAATGAGCCGCCGGGATGTGGATGCCCACACGTATCTGCATAACATCAAGCACGACAGCAATTTTGTGCGGGATTTGCAGATAGACATGAGCCGTTATACGCTGCCTGAGGTGGAGAGAGGCCCCACCGGCGAGGATAAGGAGTGCCTGATCTGAGTTTCCCGGACTTGTAAAAGCAAGACAAAAAGCGCGCCGCCCAAAAGCCCCGTGTCAATAAGGATGTTTTCAGTTTTTAAGATTTGCCGTAGGATTTCAAGTCCTACGGCTTTTCTCTTGCCCTAAACCTTGCCCACAAAGTTGAAGTAAACATCAACCTGCTGGGTATAGTTTTTCTTCTTCCACGGTTCGGAACGCTCATATACCACTATCTTCTCCACAAACTCCCGCACAATTGCAGGTGTCAGCTTCTGAATATCGGTGTACCTGTCCACAATGGTCAGAAAGCGCTCGGCATTCAGCATGGTGTCCTTTCCCGAATGAATTTCATGCTCCAGCTTGCCAAAATGCTGAGTAAGTTCCTGTCGTTCCGTTTCATAGTTTCCAGTCAAAGCCTTAAACTGCGTTTCAGACAGATTTTCCAGTGCCAGCTGTTCAAAAGCCTTTTTCAACAGCTTATCCAAATCCGTAAGACGTTTCTGCACCTTTTCCAGCTCCCTTGTTTTAGCGGAAAGCTCCTGCTTTAACTGGCTTTGGTGCTTATCCATTGCCTGTCTAAGGAATTGTTCTGTATGCTCCTTGGCTTCGGCTGTTACTCGCTGGATTTCTGCAAGCACAATCTGGTGCAGTGCCATGACCTTGATGGTATGCGGGGTGCACTCGTCCTTGTGGGTGTGATACTTTCCGCAGGTGTAGGTATACTGATCCTCGTTCCAGCTTCCACAACGGCATAAATAGTGCTTTGTTCCGCAAGTTTCACATTCCACCAAACCCGAAAGCATATCCTGCTCGCCCATCTTATTGGGTCTGCGCTTGCCCTGCCGTACCCGTTGGACAATATCCCATGTTTCCCGGTCAATCAACGGTTCGTGCGTATTCTCAAACCGAAGCCACTTTTCCGGTGGGGTACCCTTGGACTTTTTGCTCTTGAAGGACGGAATGTAGGAACGGCAGTTTACCGTTGTTCCGATGTATTCCTCATGTTCCAGAATACCGCTGACCGTTCTGCCTGACCATGCAAAGGGTTTATCCAGTTTAAGAGCAGCGCTATTTGTACCATAAGTGCGATAATTATAAATTGTGGGTGAAATAACCTGTTCTTCTTGCAGAATCCGTGCAATCTTGCTTGGGCCGAATCCGCTGGCACACAGGGCAAAGATACGCCGAACAACCGGGGCGGTATCCTCATTGGGAACAATCCGTTTTGGGTCATTGGGGTCTTTCTTGTAGCCGTAGGGCGGTTTGGAACCGATACGCTCCCCGCGCTTTGCAGCTGCCATCTTTACCGCCTTGATTTTCTTGCTGGTGTCACGGGCGTGCCATTCGTTGAATAGGTCCCGCACGGCGATGCTGTCGTCAATGCCGTTGATGGTGTCCACGCCATCGTTGATGGCAATATAGCGGACATGGTACTGGGCAAAGGTTTCTTCCAGCAGGATGCCTACCACCAGCCGGTTCCGGCCCAGGCGGGAGTGGTCTTTGACGATAATGGTGGACACCCGTCCCGCCTCCACCTCTGCCATCATCGCCAGATAGGCCGGACG
>JAEXCS010000019.1 GCA_023402075.1 Bacillota bacterium
GCTACACAAATCGATCAGATATCCCGGTGTGATATAGATCCAATCCTTTTTAATGATTGGGCAAATATATGGCTTAAAACTTGGCGCAAGGGTTTAGTCAGCAATATTACATATGAGGAGACATATAAGGATGCGGGTGGCCGGGCTGCTGAACAGCATATCAGGGAGCTTCTGGACGAGACACAATATGAAATTGTCAGCCTGCGTCAGAGCGTGGGAAAAGACTGGAACGAATATTTGGACAAGTGGCGGCAGATTGCGGAAGATGCGGCGCAACTGCCCACCACAGGGACATACAGCATACAGCCCGGTAAAAGTGTTGGCCGTGTCCACTATCTCAATGACCGCTGTGAGGTGGTGTCCACGACTGATTACGATGACCGCGCAGCGTTCCAGCATGAAGTGCGGCGCTGCCTGAGCATGGGGCAGCGCATTGTGGCGGAGACGCCGGAGCAGCAGGCGCGCATTCACAGGGACAGGATACTCTGCATGCCGGCACAGGCAAAAATAACCCTGAAAACGGAATGTGAAATGGAGTGCTAACATGAAATTCTTCCAGCGGAAGACTTTCCGGTCAGTACGCTTGTGGAGGGGGCGGCTTCTCGGCAAAATAAGTCCTCTGAATTGCCAGCGCCGGATTGTCTGTAATAACGCCGTCCACCCCTAAAGCAATCGCTTTATCCAGCATCTTTTTTGTATTGATGGTCCACACATAGATCTGTTTTTCCGCCAAGTGGGAGAGATGAACAATAGTTGCATTCACACAGCTCACGTTTAGGCTAATGGCATCGGCATACTTTAGCTGGAGAATGTTTTTGTTAAAATCGCAGCCCACATATGCCGTTCTGATTTCAGGGGCATAGCTTTTCACGCGCCGAAGGATTCCACAGTCGCTGGAGGCGATCAGGCATCGGCTTTGCATATCTGCCTTTGAAACTAAGCTTATAACTTCTTTTTCATAACTGTCTTCCCGGCATGGCTTAAGTTCAATGTTCAGCATCAGGCCAGTGTTTTTCAGTAACTGCAATACTTCTTCCAGAGTTGGAATGGTTTCCCGGGTAGACCAAATCCCGGCATCCTTTTTCACGTTCAGCCTGCGAAGCTCTTCATAGGTAATGTCGCAGACTTCCCGGTTTACTCCGGTGGTACGCTGGAGATTGCTGTCGTGCATGACGACTAAGACCCCATCCAATGTCTGACGCACGTCCAGCTCGACATAGTCTGCCCCTGCGTCCGCCGCACTTTGGAAGGCCACCATCGTATTTTCTGGGAAGCGGAAAGAGTCCCCCCGATGAGCCATGATTTCTACGTTACAGCTATCTGCCTTTTTAAGCGGCTGGTATAGCAGGAATGCGCATAGCCAGACGGATAAAAAGGCTGCGGCAAAAAGCCCAGCTCCCACTTTTTTAAAGATACGCCAGTTTTTACGCACTTGTACACCGCCTCTTGTTTTCTGCCGACAATCTGTTCACGGTTCGGCTATTTAAGAAGCTTCTGCACACACGTAGCATTTATGCGGAGCTAAGCACTGATACATCCTTGTATGGGCGCCGCAAAATGAGAACAGGAAGCCAGACAGTATGATTTTTTCTCTCTCGTCGTATCGCGCAAGGTGACAGGCCGGAGACGAAGGACCAGGTCAGACGGGGGTGTTTCCGCCTCGCAGGGGGCGGAAAACGTTGCAAAAGCGCAAAGCGTTTTGGACTGGCAGGATAAGGCGTGTTCCACACGCCGTTTAACAGCTTTAGGGCAGTGCCTTGAACGTGTGTTTCCGCACTCTTTGTCAAGACAATGTGAAAAAAGGCTGCCGATTTTATCGGTGGCCTTTCTGCGGATTGGGAGGGCAATACGCGTTTTCGCGGAGCCGCAATCAACCGCTCTTTTAAGAGAGGACATCCTTGCTGCCGCCGAAAATGTCATCGAATAATCCGTTCGCTTTGTCCATAGTCTAGATTATTAAAAGGCAAAGCGGTGCTGATTTGAGAAAAGTAAAAACTCTGTTTCTGAACTTTATACTCCTTTGCGGCGTTTCCGTCATATTGCAGACCGTCGCCCTTTCCTTCCAGGCATATCTCGCCAGGAATCTTGGGGCGGAGGGGCTGGGGCTCTTTCAGCTGACTTTATCGGTCTATTTTCTGGCCGCAACGTTTGCCTCCTCCGGGATGCGGTTCACAGCCACCCGGCTGGTGGCCGAGGAGCTGGGTGCCCGCCGACCGAACGGCGCTATTCAGGCGGTACGCTTGTGCCTCGCCTGTGCCGCAGCATTCGGTATTGCCGCAACGATTCTGGTGAATCTGGGGGCAAATTGGATTGGGACGGTCTGGCTCAATGATGACAGGGTCATCCTGCCCCTTCGCATCTTTTCCTTCAGTCTCCCTCTACTTTCACTGTCCGGGGTCTTCAGCGGTTATTTCATCGGCGTGCGCAAAGCGGCAGATATCGCCGCAGCACAATTGATCGAGCAGGTACTGGAGGTCACCGCCAGCGTCGCGCTTCTGAGCATATGTCTGCCCATGGGGCTTGCATACTCCTGCGCTGCCGCAGCTTTGGGTCGTGTGCTTGGTGAATTGGGTTCCTGCTTCATACAGTTTGTGCTTTACCGCAAAGCCATCAAAAACCAGAGCCAGAAAAACAGTGCTCCCACGCCCCATCTCTTTCGCCGACTGCTTCATATTGCCACGCCAACGGCTTTGAGTTCCTATCTTACATCCAGTATCCACACAATCGAGCATCTGCTAATCCCCTACGGCCTGAAAAAGGGCGGTGCCTCCGAAAGCGGAGCTCTTGCCACGTTTGGAATCATCCGAGGCATGGCAATGCCGCTGATCCTTTTTCCTGCCTTCCTGCTGGGCACGGCGCTGGACCTGGTTCTTCCCGAACTGACGGAAAGTCAGGCTGCGGGCCACCTTAGGCATCTGAGTTATATCATCCAGCGGGTATATCGAATTGGGATGTTGTTTTCAGTCTGTATGATGTGGATCTTTCTTCGGTTTAGTCACGAATTGGGGATGCTGATCTATCAAAACACCGATGCCGCATACTTTATCCGTTGTCTGGCCGTTCTGGCCCCATTCTTTTACCTAGACATGATCACCGATATGATGATCAGAGGACTGGGCAGGCACATGAGCACGATGAAATATAACCTGATCACTTCTCTGGTCAGTGTTGTACTGCTTTACCTGCTTTTGCCCAAGTTTGCCATTACCGGCTATCTCATCACGGTTTATTGCTCCAAAATTCTGAATTTTACATTAAGTCTCCACAAATTGGTGCATATTTCCGATCTGAAAATCCGATTGTTCGATATATTTAAGGCAGTACTGTGTATAATTGCATCCGCTCAGCTTGCAACGCTGATGAACCGATTGCTCCCGGTGTTCCCCGAACCTTTTTCATTCCTGGTGCAGATTGCCCTGACAATTCTGTTCTATATTCTAAACCTGCGGATTTTTGCCTGTGTTTCCCGGGAAGACATCGCCTGGTGCCGTTCGCTGTTGAAATAGGGAAATCTCCGCGCGACCATATAAGACCATATAAATTTGAAAATCAGCAAGCCCTGATTAGTAAAGCAAACAACATATTCCATGTTTGGATGGATACACAGGATATTCACCAGACGATCGTACCTGGGCTGGCATGTGTCACTGGTACTATACCACATGCGGACAGTATGATTGATTTGATCCTGAAATTTATTGAGGTTCAGCGCGAAATCAGATAGGTAGGCAGCTAGTTATGAGTATTCTGTGCTAGGAGCTGAACGTCTCATTATGATTATTCGAAATCAAATCAGCTTCGTTGTCCACTCCTCCACGTTCCACACCTGTGTGACCAGATCGCTGTAAAACTCCGGTTCGTGGCTCACCAGCAGCATGGTACCCTTGTAATCACGGATGGCGTCCCGCAGAGCATCCTTCGCGTCCACATCCAGATGGTTGGTGGGTTCGTCCAGCACCAGCAGATTCATGGGACGCAGCATCAGCTTGCACAGCCGAACCTTCGCGTTCTCGCCACCAGAGAGCACCCGCATCTGCGTGGTAATATGCTCGGTGGTCAGGCCGCAGCGCGCCAGCGCGCCCCGCACCTCACCGTTGCTCATTTTGGGGAACTCCTGCCAGATCTCCACCAGCGCCGTGTTGTCGTTGCCCCGCTCCTCCTGCTCGAAGTATCCCACATCGGCAAACTGACCCAGCTCCACCGTACCGGACACCGGCGGAATCAGGCCCAGCAGCGTTTTCAGCAGCGTGGATTTCCCCAGACCGTTGACACCGCGGATGGCGATTTTCTGGTTGCGCTCCACCGTCACATCCACGGGACGGGTCAGCGGCTCGCTGTAACCCAGCACCAGTTGCTTGGCTACGATGACCTCGCGGCTGGGGGTACGGGCAGGCGTGAAAGAGAAGACAGGTTTGGGTTTGTCCTTCCCCAGTTCAATGACATCCATCTTGTCCAGCCGCTTCTGACGGCTCCGCGCCAGCGTGGCGGTGGCGGCACGGGCCTTATTGCGGGCCACAAAGTCCTCCAGCTGGGCAATCTCCTTCTGCTGCTTTACATACGCCTGTTCCAGCTGATGGCTTTTGATGTCATAGAGTGCCTGAAACTGCTCATAGTTGCCCGAGTAGCGGGTCAGCACGGTGTTCTCCACATGATAGATCACGTTGACCACATCGTTGAGGAACGGCGTATCGTGGGATACCAGAATGAAGGCGTTTTCGTAGTTCTGCAGGAACCGTTTCAGCCACGCGATGTGATTCTCATCCAGAAAGTTCGTCGGCTCGTCCAGAATCAGGATCATTGGGTTTTCCAGCAGCAGCTTCGTCAAAAGCACCTTTGCCCGCTGACCGCCGGACAACTCGCTGACATCCCGTTCCAATCCGATGTCCCCCAGCCCCAGACCGTTGGCATACTCCTCAATGCGGGAATCTATCACGTAGAAACCGGACTGCTCCAGAATCTCCTGAATTTCGCCCACATTCTCCATCAGCTTCTCCAGCGCATCGCCCTCGCACTCGCCCATCTGGTCATAATTTGCCAGCAGCTCCTGCTCCAGCTTGTACATGGGTGCAAAGGCGGAGCGGAGAATATCGCGGATGGTCTTTCCTTTCTCCAGTACGCTGAACTGATCCAGATACCCTGTTGTGATGTGGTTACACCACTCCACTGTTCCCTCGTCTGGCAACCGCTTGCCGGTAATGATGTCTAAAAAGGTGGTCTTCCCCTCGCCGTTTGCACCCACAAGGCCGATATGCTCGCCTTTGAGCAAGCGGAAGGACGCGTCTTTTAAAATCTGTCTGGCCCCGAAGCCGTGACTGACATGACTGACTGTCAAGATACTCATGTTTGTTCCCTCAATTTTCTCTCATAGATTGCATGGTTTTATTATCTTAACGGGATTTTGCGCAAAATGCAACCGCGCATGGGGCAGTCTGCAAAATCTTCTGTCCCCACCGCCCCTTTTTTCGCAATATAATAATTCCAGTCTGCCAAGCTTCGTGTTATGCTTACTAAGGACAAGCACAGGGGATGCCCCGGGCTTGTAAACAAAGTAGAACAAAAAACTCTGTACAAATACAGAATGTTTATGCAAGGGATTTGGACTACCTTAGCACGCACAGGAGGTTTGCCATTTCAATGGCGTTTTCGGCACACTCGGAGCCTTTGTTTCCTGCCTTGGTTCCCGCCCGTTCAATCGCCTGTTCAATGGTGTCGGTGGTGAGTACGCCGAACAACACGGGGACACCGCTGCCCAGCGCCACGCTGGCCACTCCCTTGGAAACCTCGCTGCACACATAGTCATAATGGCTGGTGGAACCACGAATCACAGCACCTAGCGCGATCACCGCATCGTACTTTTCGCTGTACGCCAATTTGGAGGCCACCAGCGGAATTTCGAATGCGCCGGGCACCCACACCACCGAAATATCTTCCTCGTTGACGCCGTGGCGCAGAAGCGTGTCCTTACAGCCGCTGAGCAGCTTGGAGACAATGAACTCGTTGAAGCGCGCCGCGACAATGCCCACGCGAAGCCCGTTCGATACCAGATTTCCTTCAAATGTTTTCATGGAAAAATCCTCCTCAATAATTCAAAATGTGACCCATGCGTTTTTGCTTGGTACGCAGATAAAACAGGTCGCTCGCGGTGGCCTGCATCTGGATTGGCACCCGCTCCGTGATTCTTAGGCCGAAATCCGAAAGCTGATAGACTTTGTCTGGATTGTTGGTGAGTAGCCGCATGCTTTTGACACCCAGATCCCGAAGAATCTGCGCGCCGATATAGTACTCCCGTGCGTCCCCCGCAAAGCCCAATGCCAGATTTGCCTCCAGCGTGTCCATTCCCTCATCCTGAAGCGCATAGGCCTTAAGCTTATTCAAAAGCCCGATGCCGCGCCCCTCCTGCCGCATATAGAGCAGCACGCCGCGGCCCTCGCTCTCAATTTGCAGCATAGCCGCTGCCAGCTGCTCGCCGCAGTCACAGCGTAATGAGCCGAAGCAATCGCCCGTCAGGCACTCGGAGTGAACGCGACAGAGAAGATTTTCGCCATCGCCGATCTCGCCCTTAACCAGCGCTACATGATGCTCACCGTTAAGCAGGCTGCGATAGCCATAGGTCATAAAGTCGCCGAATTTTGTGGGCAGGTGCGTGACGGCCACCTGCTCCACCAGTTTTTCACACCGCTTGCGGTAGGATTGCAGGTCGCGAATGGTAATCATCTTCAGCTTCCATTCCGTGGCTTTTTCTTGCAACTCAGCAGTGCGCATCATGGTCCCGTCCTCCCGCATGATCTCACAGCAAAGGCCGCATTCCGAAAGTCCGGCCAGCCGAAGCAGATCGACAGTGGCCTCCGTGTGTCCACTGCGCTCCAGTACGCCGTTGGGTTTCGCTAAAAGTGGAAACATATGACCCGGTCGGCGAAAGTCCTCCGGTCTAGAGCCGGCATCCGCGCACTTCATAGCGGAAACAGCGCGTTCCTCGGCGGAGATACCGGTCGTGGTGGAAACATGGTCTATAGACACGGTGAACGCAGTCTGATGGTTGTCGGTGCTGTCGGCGACCATCTCGGGCAGGCGAAGCCGCTGGACGTGGGCGGCTGACATGGGCATGCAAATAAGTCCCTTGGCATTTACCGCCATAAAATTAACATTCTCGGTGGTGGCAAACTGAGCGGCACAGATGAGATCGCCTTCATTCTCCCGGTCTGGGTCGTCTGTGCAAAGGATCATGCGGCCCTGTCGCAGATCTTCCAATGCCTCTTCGATGGTACTGTACTGAAACATAGTGCTTCCTCCTAAAATCCGTTTTTTAATAAAAATTCTTGGCTGATGTCAGACTTGTGGGCAACTTGCGGCGCGGAGCGCAGCAGCTTTTCCACATATTTGCCGAGAATATCGGTCTCCAGATTGACCTCACTGCCGGTCATCTTTTCGAACAGGACTGTTGCGTCGGCCGTGTGAGGAATCACGGAGACGGAAAACGTGTCCGCCGTTACCTCCGCCACGGTCAGGCTGACGCCGTCGATGGCTACGGAGCCTTTTTCCACAATAAACCTCAGCAATTCGGGCGCGGCGCGCATGGTGAACCACACGGCAATCCCGTCCTGCCGCAGAGAGACGACGGTCCCTGTGCCGTCAATGTGTCCGGAGACAATATGTCCCCCGAAACGTCCGCTTGCAGACAAGGCGCGTTCCAGATTGACCCGGCTGCCCGGCGTCAGTGCACCCAGCGTAGAGCGCCGTAGTGTTTCGTGCATTACGTCGGCGGTGAAAGAATTCGCCGATTTCGCGGTTGCGGTCAGGCATACGCCATTTACCGCCACACTGTCTCCGGGGTGCAAATCCGTCAGCACATCCCTTGCGTCAATACAGAGCACCGCGGAGTGCGTGCCGCGGCGGATGGAACGGATGGTGCCAATCTCCTCAACAATTCCTGTGAACATCGTAAACCACCTCGCTTTCCAGCAGAAAATCTTCACCAAGCGCCGTGACGCTTGTATTCTTCAATAAAAATGCCTGTTCCGGCAGGGCCGCGCCCAAGCCCTCGACCGGCGTTTTCGCCGCACCGCCAAATAGTTTCGGCGCTATATAGGCCTGCACCTTTTGTACGATTCCGGCCTCCAGCGCCGCCCAATTCAGGGCACCGCCGCCTTCCAAAAGCACGCTGTCAATTTTTTCATCTCCCAGCCGCTTCATAAGCGCCCGCAAATCCACATGCCCGTCCGACATCGGCATATCCCACACCTGGCAGCCCGCAGCTTCCAGTTGCTTTCTCTTTTCATTGCTGCCGTTCCCAGCCGCAATCACGGTGGAAACTGATGATGCCGTGCGGACAATTCGACCTTCCAACGGAATGCGCAAATGCGTGTCGCAGATCACCCGCAGGGGATTGCGCCCGCCCTCCGTCCGGCAGGTCAGCAGCGGGTCGTCCGTCAGCACTGTGCCAATGCCCGCCATAATGGCGGCGTAATGGCCGCGTTCGGCATGGACGCGTTGCCGCGCAGTCTCGCTCGTGATCCAGCGGGAAGCGCCGGTGCGCGTGGCGATTTTGCCGTCCATCGTCATGGCGTATTTCATCGTGACGTAGGGCGTCCCCGTGCAAATGAAGTGAAAAAACACGGGGTTTAGTGCATCGCATTCCGCTTGTAAAAACCCCGTCTTCACCTGAACGCCACCTGAGCTAAGCTGCGTTAGTCCCCTGCCGGAAACAAGGGGATTGGGGTCGGAGGAGCCAACGACAATCCGCTTGATTCCGGCCTCCAGAATGGCATCAGTGCAAGGTGGCTGCCGACCGAAGTGGCAGCAGGGTTCAAGCGTCACATACAGCACCGCACCCCGAGGCGATTCCGTGCAGCTTTGCAGGGCCACCCGCTCCGCGTGAAGACCACCGTAATGGTCATGATAGCCCTGCCCGATGACCCGGCCGTCCTTGACAATGACCGCGCCCACCATGGGATTAGGATTGGTTCTGCCGCATCCGCGCTGGGCCAACTCCAACGCCATGCGCATAAATCGTGTGTCTTCCATTGCCGCCTCCAAAATAAAAAGATGCCTTGACTCAAAACGTTCAAGGCATCTGGACGCGGCAAATAAGCCCCGCATACACAAAAAACTCTGGAATGAAACCATTCCAGAGCATACTTATGTACGCAGGCACAATAACTCCCGCTGTAACACAATCTTCTTTCATCCAGACTATACTGTCGGCCTCGGAATTTCACCGAATCCTGCCTTGCGGCTCGTGGGCTTTACCACCGGTGGGGAATTGCACCCCGCCCTGAAGATCCTGATTCAATTTTCAAAAGCATCATAGCACCTGCGTATATATCTGTCAAGGTATGTCATATAGAAAAGTTTCTACTAAAAGCACCATAATACTGTTTCTGGAGGAATAGAAGCAGAAAATCAACGCCAGCAGAGAAATTCACCTATTGAGTATCCCAATATTTCACTAAGCTCGGTCTGCACTTTTAAAGCATATGTATGGGGTGAAATTTTCTGCACCCCCGTTTGCTCCGTCTTCCGACGGCTTTGGAGTCAGCATTTGCCCCACAAAAATCCGGCGGCCTATCTCCCCGCTACGCCCCGGAATCAGCCCGGTATCCATCCGGATATGGCCCTTGTCCCGCAGCTCTGCCAGCATGCTTTGCAGCGTCCGCTCGCTGATTCTGTTTACCACACCGGAAGCAGGGTCCACATAGATGCAGACATCCAGCAGAAAGCTGTTTTTTGCGTAGCGGAAGCCCGTGCCGGATGCCAGCCGCACAACCTCCCCATACAAGATTTTTGTCCGTGGCCGCAGATACGGGGATGTCAGGGCCATGATATCCTGGCAAATTTTATACACGCCGTCCCAGTCGTCGATGTACAAATTATTTGAAACAAAGCGCCGCCCCGGCGGGGCGGCGCTTGTCATAGGACGAACTATGCACTGTCCGAAATGCAAAAAGGATATACCAGATGATGCCGTGCTCTGCTGCTATTGCGGCAAGGTGCTCATCCGAAAAGAACGCAAACGGCGAAAGCGCCCTAATAGCACGGGGTGTATCCGCAAAATGACCGACAGGCCCCACAGAAAACCATACCGCGTGGAGAAGGGCGGAAAGCGGGATGTGTTCACGGAGGAGGAAATTAAACTGGTGCTGGCCGATGCCGCAGTCAATGAGACATCTAAGATCATCGCCATCTTTCTGTACACTGGCTTCCGGCTTCAGGAGCTGCTGGACATGCCCATGAGCGGCGTAGATATGGATGAGCTTTTGCGGCTTGTCGGACATGTCGATAAAGAAACCACACAGCTATATTTACACGATGATGCAGGTACAATCCGCGATATAGTAAAGAGCATAAGGTAGCTCGTTACTATATCGTTACTAAATACGCAGTTTTCTGGCACAATAAAAAAGCCCTAGAACCTTTGCGGCTCTAGGGCTTTTTTGGTGGAGACTGGGAGACTCGAACTCTCGACCTCCTGCGTGTGAAGCAGGCGCTCTAACCAGCTGAGCTAAGCCTCCACATCAAATATTCACTTTTTCACCTGCCGACTGGCTTCTTCCAGTCAGACAGGTTTGGTGACCCGTACGGGATTCGAACCCATGTTACAGCCGTGAAAGGGCCGTGTCTTAACCACTTGACCAACGGGCCATATCAACTTTTCGGGAACCCCCACGGGACACGGCGTGTCCCGTGGGAATTCTGGTAGCGGCACCTGGATTCGAACCGGGGACACTGCGGGTATGAACCGCATGCTCTAGCCAACTGAGCTATGCCGCCAAATCTGCGCGCCGGTGTGGCGGGCGAGGATTACTATACCAGATAACGCCCGTTTTTGTCAAGGGGTTTTCGGGAAAATCTCTCAAAAAATATCTCTTTTTGCAAAAGGGTAATTTGCCGGGGGCGCTTTCACGCCCCCGGCGCAGTGCTTTTCTTAGTACATGCCGCCCATGTCGGGCGCAGCAGGTGCGGGTGCGGGAGGCTCGGGCTTGTCGGCAACCAAAGACTCGGTGGTCAGCACCATGGCGGCCACACTGGCTGCATTCTCCAAAGCGGAGCGAGTCACCTTGGCGGGATCGATGATGCCAGAGGCAACCATGTCGCAGTATTCTTCCTTATAAGCGTCGAAGCCGTAGCCCGCCTTGCCGGAATCCCGGACCTTCTCCAGAATTACGGAGCCGTCCAGTCCGGCATTGGCCGCGATCTGGCGGATGGGAGCTTCCAGCGCCTTGGCAATCAAACGCACGCCGGTCTTCTCGTCGCCCTCCACAGTGGAAATCAAAGCCTCCACGGCGGCAATGACGTTGATGAAGATGGTGCCGCCGCCGGCGACCACGCCCTCTTCAACAGCCGCGCGGGTGGCGTTCAGCGCGTCCTCCATGCGGAGCTTCTTTTCCTTCATCTCCGTCTCGGTGGCTGCGCCGACCTTCACGACGGCAACGCCGCCAGCCAGCTTTGCCAGACGCTCCTGAAGCTTCTCCTTGTCATACTCAGAGGTGGTATTGCCAATCTGAGCGCGAATCTGGCCCACGCGGTCCTTGATGGCCTGGCTGTCGCCCGCGCCGTCCACGATGGTGGTGTTTTCCTTGGTGACCTTCACCTGACGGGCACGGCCCAGCATATCCAGCGTAGCAGTCTTCAGTTCCAGACCCACTTCTTCGGACACCACGGTGCCGCCGGTAAGGACGGCAATATCCTGCAGCATCTCCTTGCGGCGGTCGCCAAAGCCGGGAGCCTTGACGCACACCACGTTCAGCGTGCCGCGCAGACGGTTCACGATCAGGGTGCTCAGTGCCTCGCCTTCCACGTCCTCAGCCACAATCAGCAGCTTCTTGCCGGACTGCACAAGCTGCTCCAGCAAAGGCAGAATGTCGGTGATGACAGAAATCTTCTTATCGGTGATGAGGATGTAGGCGTCGTCGATGTTGGCCTCCATCTTCTCGGTGTCGGTGCACATATAGGGGGTGATGTAGCCCCGGTCAAACTGCATTCCCTCCACGACTTCGCTGTAAGTCTCGGCCGTCTTGGACTCTTCAATGGTAATCACGCCGTCGGCGGAAACCTTGTCCATAGCGTCGGCAATCAGCTTGCCGATCTCCTCGTCGCCGGAGGAGACAGCACCCACGCGGGCAATATCCTTGATGCCGTCCACCTTCTTGGACTGCTTCTTGATCTCTGCCACGGCAACTTCCACGGCCTTGGCCATGCCCTTGCGCACCACGATGGGGTTTGCTCCGGCGGCCAGATTCTTCAAGCCCTCAGCAATCATGGCCTGTGCCAGAAGGGTTGCGGTGGTAGTGCCGTCGCCGGCCACATCGTTGGTCTTGGTGGAAACTTCCTTCACCAGCTGCGCACCCATGTTCTCAAAGGGATCGGGCAGTTCGATTTCCTTGGCGATGGTCACGCCGTCGTTGGTAATCAGGGGCGCGCCGTACTTCTTGTCCAGCACCACGTTGCGGCCCTTGGGACCCAGAGTGACCTTAACGGTATCGGCCAGAGTATCCACGCCGGCCTGCAGCGCCTTGCGGGCATCTTCGCCGCGCTTAATCAGTTTAGACATATTGCATTACCTCCAAAATTAAGAAGTTGTTTTTGAAACTGCTTTAATCGACAATGGCCAGAATCTCGCTCTGGCGCACCACAGTATACTCTTCGTCTTCCAGCGTAACCTTGCTTCCGGCATACTGGCTGGTGATCACCTTGTCACCGACCTTCACGGTCATGACAACGTCCTTGCCGTCCACGTTGCCGCCGGGGCCTACGGAAATCACCTCGGCCACGGAGGGCTTCTCCTTGGCAGAGCCGGTGAGGATGATGCCGCCCTTGGTCGTCTCCTCGGCTTCCACCATCTTCAGGATGACACGGTCTGCAAGCGGTGTGAGTTTCATAAAAAACTACCTCCTTTAATATATAAAAAAATTTACAAAATCAGCGTTAGCACTCCATCTCCTCGAGTGCTAACGTTGCTATCATAGTACATTGCTTCCGGTTTGTAAAGGGGGTAGGCAGGGAAAATCTGTGAAAATTTTGTGAACTTCCCGGCAAAGCGGGAACCTTTCCCCAAAGGACGGAATTGGAGATATCATAAAACCGTTCTTGCCAAATATTTTCCAGCGGTATATTATGGAGAAAACCATCGGGCGCGAGCCGGGCGAAGCCGCCGCCGCGGTCGTTTTGAAATGGAGGCGCTTATAGATGAAGGAATTCCTGAAGGGCTTGCTGAACGGAACAAACCCGCTTTTGGTGCTGATCTATCTGATTGGGGTGGCCGAACCCATCTTGGTGGTCTCATTTTTAACGGCGAGTGGGCCCGTTGCCTTCCCCTACTTCTTTCATCAGGGGTGGCTGTGTTACCTGCTGCTGAGCCGGAACCTTGGCTACACGATGATATTTCAGGACGGAATCCGGGCCCGCGGAAAAAATCCGGCCTTGAAGTCAAACGCCGGGGGCTGGTTTTTGGCGCTGTTCCTTCCGCAGGTTCTATTCAGCGCCGCCATGCCCTTCGTAATCTTTTGGCTGGGCGGCCTTTTCCGCTGCGCCCTGGCGGCGGCGCTGCTGGTTTTAAAAGCCCTTTTGATGCGGCAGGTCTGGCCGATGCTACGCTCCCCCGAAAGCCGCGAAACGAGCGCAGAGTAAACCCGCAGAGCGGCGTCTTTACCGGAGCAGCCCTGTTTCCCACAATACAAACTTACAGATACAAACAGTCTCCGGCGTTATAAAAACGCCGGAGACTGTATACATTTTGTATTCTTGCGGCAAAAAATTACTTTCCGTACATAAATAAATCGCATTTCAGCATGCCGTTGTAAAGCTTGCGCTTTTTGTCCGCCTGCTTGCCGAAGGAGCGCTCAAACTCCGTGTGGGAGGAAAGCACCAGCACCCGCCACTTGGGCGGCAGGTCCCGGCAGGCCGCGCCGAAGACGCGGTACAGCGCCTCGGCCTCGCTGTGCTCCATCAGACGCTCGCCGTAAGGCGGATTAGTAACCAACTGGCCGTATTCGCTGTCCCGATGGAATTTTGCCGCGTCGGCCACCTCAAAGTGCACGCAGTCCCCCACACCTGCAAGCTCCGCGTTGTGCCGCGCCAGCTCCACCGCCGCCGGGTCAACGTCACCGCCCCAGATGTCATAGGTCCCGTGGAACTCCCGGTCCCGCGCCTCCTGCGCCGCGTCCTGCCAAAGCTTTGCGTCCATGTTTTTCCACTTCTGTGCGGAAAAGCTGCGATTTAGGCCCGGGGCGCGGTTTTTGGCAATCAGAGCCGCTTCGATGGGGATAGTGCCGGAGCCGCAGAAGGGATCGCAGAAGGGATCGCGTCCCCGATAGCGCGACAGGGTCACCAACGCAGCCGCCAGCGTCTCCCGCAGCGGCGCAACCACGCCTTGCGCACGATAACCCCGCTTGTACAGCCCTTCACCGGAGGTATCCAAGTACACCGTGGCCACGTCCCGCACAATGGCAAACTGAATCTGATAGCGGCTCCCCGTCTCAGGCAGCGTCTCCATGCCGTACTTCTCTCCCAGCCGCTTGGCCGATGCCTTTTTCGCAATCGCCTGACAGGCGGGAACAGAATGAAGCTGGGAATTCAGGGAATAGCCCTTTACGGGAAATTCGCCGTCTTTTGGAATATAGTCCTCCCACGGAAGGGCATAAACGCCCTGAAACAGGGCTTCAAAGTCTTTTGCGAGAAAGCTGCCCAGCTCCATCAAAACCCGCGCTCCGCAGCGAAGATTCATATTCAGCCGGGCAATATCCGCCTGAGTTCCCCGGCAGTGAACCCGGCCGTTTTCTGCCCGGACCTCCTGCAAATTCAACCGTTTCATCTCGTCCGCCACCAGACTTTCCAGTCCGAACAGGCAGGGTACCGTCAGCGTCATGGGTCGTGCCTCCTTTAAGTGTTTAAAATATCTGCATCACTATACCAGATATTCAAAAAATGTGCAACGCGGCAAAAAACAAAAATTCACACCCTTCGTAAAAAAACACCTGCATACCGAAACTTTTCAGTTGTTTCCTTCGTCTTATTATATAAAACACTGTTTTTGTACTCCATCCCAGAATCAACCGCTTTGTGGGGCTGGTATTTTTCCCGAAGATGTGATACAATGACTATATAGAAATAGAATACGAATCAAATTTTTTCTATTTATTTATTTTACCCCCACCGAACGCTTTTCAAAGGAGGTTTTTTATGATGATGATTTGGATTTGGCTGGGTGCCATTGTTCTTTTCGGCGTGGCGGAGGCCGCCACCGCCGGGCTGGTGTCCATCTGGTTTGTGGCAGGGTCTGTGGTGGCGCTGATTGCGGCGATGCTGAACGCGTCCATGCCCATGCAGTTTGCGCTGTTTCTTGTCGTATCCGCCGTGGCTTTGGCCGCCACCCGCCCTCTGGTGCGGAAAATGCGGGTAGCCAAGGCCGTTCCCACCAATCTGGACCGGGTGATCGGCCAGACGGGCAAGGTGACGGAAACCGTGGACAATGAAAACGCCACCGGCGCCGTCTATGTAGACGGCAAGACCTGGACGGCCCGCAGTATCGACGGCACGATTTTTCCCGTAGGCAGTCTTGTTACCGTGTCCAAAATGGAGGGCGTGAAGCTCTTTGTGGAGAAAAATAAAATTTTGGAGGGAGTTAATTAAATGCCTATTCGAATTCAAAGCATTGCCCTGATTATCCTGGTGGTTCTGGTATTGCTGCTGATTATCAGCAACATCGTGATCGTCCAGCAGTCCAAAGCCTTCGTGGTGGAGCGCCTGGGCGCGTTCCGCACCGTATGGGGTGTGGGACTGCACTTCAAAGTTCCGTTCATCGAGCGGATTGCCAAGCGGGTGTCCCTGAAGGAGCAGGTGGCTGATTTCGCACCCCAGCCCGTCATCACCAAGGACAACGTCACCATGCAGATCGACACCGTTATTTACTTCCAGATTACCGATTCCAAGCTGTATACCTACGGTGTGGAGCGTCCCATGAACGCCATTGAGAACCTCACCGCCACCACCCTGCGAAACATTATCGGCGACATGGAGCTGGATCAGTCCCTCACCTCCCGCGACATCATCAACTCCCGGATGCGCGCCATTCTGGACGAGGCCACCGATCCGTGGGGCATTAAGGTGAACCGGGTGGAACTGAAAAACATCATTCCTCCCCGTGAAATCCAAAACGCCATGGAAAAGCAGATGAAGGCGGAGCGGGAACGCCGCGAAGCCATTCTTCAGGCCGAAGGCCAGAAGCAGAGCCAGATTCTGGTGGCAGAGGGCGATAAACAGTCTGCCATTCTGCGGGCCGACGCGGCAAAGCAGGCCGCCATCCTCCACGCCGAGGGCGAGGCCGAGGCCATTATGAAGGTTCAGCAGGCCACGGCCGACTCGCTGCGTCTTTTGAACGAAGCCAACCCCAACGCGCAGGTCATCAAGCTCCGCGCGCTGGAGACGATGGTGAAGGTGGCGGACGGAAAGGCCACCAAGATTATCATTCCCTCCGAGATTCAGGGTCTGGCCGGGCTTGCCGCCAGCGCAAAGGCCCTTCTGGAGAGCGACGAGTCCGCAAAGTAATTATCCGCAAAGCGGAAATTGACGCATTTACTTCATATGTTTTACCGGGGGGCCTGCGAAAACGCAGGTCCTCCGGTTTATCTTGCCCAACGAGTCGGTTTTGAAGCCGACTTGATTATTTTCGGTTTTTTCATATTCAAACGGGAAAAAAGCTGATATAATAGCAGAGGACAACTGTTATATATGCCAAATTATGATTGCGCGCAGCTGCCGCCTGAAATACATCAATACGAAGCGGAGGAGCCTTATGCGAGAGTTTTGGAACGCGCTGATCTACGGGCTGGAGAGCGGGCAGGCCGTTTGCCTGATCAGCCTTTTATCCTCCGCAGGGTCCACCCCCCGGGGGGCCGGGGCCATGATGGCAGTGCTGCCGGACGGAAGCTCCACAGGAACCATCGGCGGCGGCAATGTGGAATTTGAAGCCCAGAAGCTGGCGGCGGAGATCTTGAAATCCGGCGAGGACCAGCGGCGGGACTACCGCTTTATTCAGGGCAGCGACCACAGCCTTGGGATGATCTGCGGCGGCGACGTGACCGTACAGCTTCACTATATCTCTCCTCGAGACGGGGCGACGCTGGACGCTTTTCGCACACTTAAGGACGCCCACGCCCGTGGGCAGGACGCATGGCTGGCCCTGCGGCTGGACGGCAGCCGGGTGGCTGAGGTTCGCGCCCTCTTCGGAACGGACGAAGCCGATCCCTCGCTTACCTCCCTGCTGGGGGACGGGCCTGTGCTGACGGACGGCGGCTGGTTCTCCGTCCCCGTGTCCCAATCCGGGTGGGTTCACATCTTCGGCGCGGGACATGTGTCCCGCGCGCTGGTGTCCGCGCTGTATCCCCTCGGCTTTCGCTGCGCGGTGTACGACGACCGGGCCGAATTTGCCGACCCGGCGTTTCTCCCCACGGCCCAGCAGGTTCGGGTGTGCGACTTTGAAAAGCTGGACCTTTCCGTTACCTCCCGGGACTATGTGGTTGTGATGACCCGGGGACATCATGCGGACTATGAGGTGCTGTCTCAAACCCTGCGCTCCGGCGCGCGGTACATCGGCTGCATCGGAAGCAGGCAAAAGCTGGCCCTTTGCCGCAAGCGCTTGCTGGACGCAGGCTTCACGGCAGAGGAATACGCCGTGCTTCACGCGCCCATCGGCCTTTCCATCGGGGCGCAGACCCCGGAGGAAATTGCCGTCTCTGTGGCGGCGGAGCTGATTGCCGTCCGGGCCGGGCTGGACCTCCGGCGGCAGAGGGAATAAGATTTTTCAATCTCCGGCAAAAGCGCCGGACTTCACGGAGGACATCTATGAACCGTATCAGCAAGGAAAATTACTATCTGGACATCGCGGAGACTGTTTTGGAACGGGCCACCTGCCTGCGCCGGGTATACGGAGCCATCATCGTAAAAAACGATGAGATTATTTCCACCGGCTACAACGGCGCGCCTAGGGGCAGAAAAAACTGCGTGGACATGGGATACTGCACCCGCGAAGCGGCAAAGGTCCCCCGGGGAGAGCGGTACGAGCTGTGCCGCAGCGTCCACGCCGAAGCCAACGCCATCATCTCCGCCTCCCGGCGGGACATGGTGGGCGGAACACTGTACCTTGTGGGCCGGGATGCCCGGACCGGCGAGCTTTTGGGCGACGCCACCTCCTGCTCCATGTGCCGCAGGCAGGTGATCAACTCCGGTCTTGAGCGGGTGGTCATCCGGAGAACGAAAACGGACTTTGACATGGTCTCCGTGGAGGATTGGATTGCCGAGGATGACTTTCCAGACTTCGGGCCCATGGAGGAGCCATCCTCTCAGCAGTAATTTCAGGAAGGAGGCCTTCACTTGAAAACGGGCCTTGTCACCTTTTTCCATATCCACCACTACGGCGCAGTCTTGCAGGCCTGCGCCACGCAGCGGGCCGTGGAACAGCTTGGAAGCTCCTGCGAAATTTTTAACTATTACGTCAATCAAAATAACGATTTGTTTCGCCGCGCCGGCGGGCTTTCCTCCGCGGCCGCAAACGCCCACACCGCGCTCCATTACTCCGCCATGCGCGAGCGGTATCAGCGGTTTGAGGACTTTTCCGCCCGTAATCTAAAAATTACGGAGCGGCGGTATGAAAGCCTGCGGGAGCTGGAGAGCGCACCCGATTATGACGTATACCTCTCCGGCAGCGACCAGATCTGGAACCCGAAGATTTTTCCAGACGGGCGGTTTGACCCGGTGTTTTTCAGCCGGTTTACGGCGGGGCGAAAAATCGCCTACGCCCCCTCCTTCGGCATCCCCCACATTCCCGACGGGATGGAGGAGGAGCTGCGCCGCTATCTTGATGACTTTTCCCATCTTTCCGCACGGGAAGCACGGGGGCAGGCCATCCTCCGGGAGGTTGGCGGACGGGAGGCTCCCGTGGTGCTGGACCCCACCCTGCTTTTGCGTCAGGAAGACTGGGCTTCCCTTTCGGCCAATCCGAAGCAGCCCTCCGGCTACATCCTGTGCTACTGTATCAGCGCCCCCGGGCCGCTGGAACCTTATATCCGCCGCTTGCAGGAGGAGACAGGGCTGCCCGTGGTTCAGCTTTGCGGCCTGCGGCAAAAGGTACACCCCAAAGCGGAGTGCGTCTTTTCGGCGGGGCCTGCGGAATTTTTGGGCCTGTTCCGCCATGCGGCCTATGTGTGTACCAACTCCTTCCACGGAACCGTGTTTTCCGTCCAATTTCAAAAGCCGTTTTTCACCGCCGTCTCCCCGGCAGAGCTGGCCGCACCTGAGCAGTCCCGCATTTTCAGTCTGCTGGATCGGCTGGGCCTTGCAGACCGCATCATCGGAAAGGGCGACTCCGCCGGACTGTCGGACCCGGTAGACTGGCTTGCCGCCACCAAGCGGCTGGAAGCGGAGCGTCGGGATTCTTTGGAATATCTTCGCGCCGCACTGCTGAACGAGCCGATTTCTACTCTCAAAAAATCCGAACCCGTTTCAAACTTACCGGAACTTGCCGCCCGGGCCGACTGCACCGGCTGCACCGGCTGTGCTTCCGTCTGTCCGAAGGATGCCATTTCCATGGAACCTGACCGGGAGGGCTTTTCTTACCCCTCGGTAGACCCCGAAAAATGCATCCACTGCGGACGGTGTACGGCGGTCTGTCCGCCGCTTCACCCACCCAAAAGCTGCCCTCTCCCGGCGGTCTTTGCCGCATGGAACCGGGACGACGTAATCCGCAAGGACTCCACCTCCGGCGGCGTATTCTCCCTCATCGCGGCGGATACGCTGGAAAGCGGGGGCGTGGTGTTTGGCGCGGCGCTGGACGACAGACAGCGCCTGCGGCACATTGCCTGCTTTTCGCAGGAGGATCTGCGCTATCTTCGGGGTGCGAAATACGTGCAAAGCGACTTGCGGGGCGTATACCGGGAGATTCGGGAGCTTTTGAAGTCCCGCCCCGTGCTTTTCTCCGGCACTCCCTGTCAGGTGGACGGACTGTATCATTTTCTGGGTCACCGCCCGGAAAATCTTACCACCTGCGACGTGGTTTGTCAGGGCGTACCCTCTCCCGGCGTGTGGGCAGACATGGTTCGCTCCATCGAAAGCCGCAGACGGCGCTCGCTGCAAACTGTGCGCTTTCGCAATAAGGTGGCGGGCTGGAAGAACAGCCACTTTACTTTGCTTTATAAGGACGGATCGGCGGATTCCGCCCCCCTGTTCCAAACAGAATGGGGCCGGGCGTTTGGCAGGGCGCTGTTCCTGCGGCCCTGCTGCCACCGCTGCGCCTACACCTCTTTGTCTCGGACGGGGGACTTTACCCTTGGGGACTTCTGGGGCCTGAGGCCCGACGAGCTTTGCGATCAGCAGGAAAAGGGCGTGTCTCTCCTGATTGTGAACACGGCCCACGCCAGCCATATTTTTGACCGTCTTCCCCTTGCGCGGCAGCCTTTTTCGCCGGAACGGGCTGTGGCGGGGAATCCCCGGCTGGCCTCGCCCATTGCCCAGCCCGGGGACCGGGCGGCGTTTTTCGCCGCCTATGCATTGCAGCCCTTCGATCAGGTACGGCAAAAATTTCTTCACCTGCCTTCCCTGCCCGTGCGGATTGCCGCCGGTGTTCTCAGTCCGGAGGCAAAGGCGAAAATCAAATCCAAGCTGAAATAAAACCTACCCGCTTTGAAGGCGCGCCAGAAAAATAGCACAGCCCCCTGCGCGGCAAAAGCCGCACAGGGGGCTGATATGTTAGTCCTGAATGCCCGGAAGCTTTGGAATGTGTGAAAAGCCCCGTGTCAAATCCTCGTCGGTAGGGATATAATCGGTCATGCTGCCGTCGTGATAGGACATATATGCCGCCATGTCAAAATATCCCGTGCCGGTCAGCCCGAAAACAATGGTCTTGGCTTCCCCTGCTTCTTTGCACCGAATCGCCTCGTCAATGGCAACCCGAATGGCGTGGGCGGACTCCGGCGCGGGCAGCGTACCCTCCACCTTCGCAAACAGCTTAGCGGCTTCAAAAACCTTGGTCTGCGTGACGGAGCGGGCCTCGTCCAAAAATCCATCGTGATAAAGCTGGGAGAGAATGGGACTCATGCCGTGATAGCGCAGTCCGCCCGCATGATTGGGCGCCGGGATAAACCCGCAGCCCAGCGTATACATCTTGGCCAGCGGCGTAACCTTTCCCGTGTCACAGAAATCATAGGCAAACCGGCCCCGGGTCAGGGAGGGGCAGGAGGCAGGCTCCACCGCGATGAAATGCGGGGCTTGCTTCCCGGTCAGTTTATCCGCCATAAAGGGCGCCATCAGCCCGCCAAGGTTAGAGCCGCCGCCCGCGCAGCCGATGAGAATGTCGGGATATTCGCCCAGCTTTTCAAGGGCCGCCTTTGTCTCCAGCCCGATGACGGACTGATGCAGCAGCACCTGATTCAACACACTCCCCAGCACATAGCGATAGCCCTCTGTGGTGGTGGACTTTTCAACGGCCTCGGAAATGGCAGTGCCAAGGCTTCCGGAGGTGCCGGGAAATTCCTCCAGCATCCGGCGGCCCACCGCCGTGGTATCCGAAGGGGAGGAAATAACCGACGCGTCATAGGTTTCCATCACAGCCTTGCGGTAGGGCTTTTGCTCGGCGGAGCCTTTGACCATGAAGACCTTCAAATCCAGTCCAAAATAGCCGCAGGCCATGGACAGGGCGGTACCCCACTGTCCCGCGCCCGTCTCGGTAGTCACGCCCTTGAGGCCCTGCTCCTTGGCGTAATACGCCTGCGCGATGGCAGAGTTCAGCTTGTGGCTGCCGCTGGTGTTTCCACCTTCATATTTGTAATAGATTTTCGCCGGGGTGTCCAGCGCCTTTTCAAGGCGGTAGGCCCGCACCAGCGGAGAGGGACGGTACATCTTATAAAAATCGCGAACCACCTCGGGAATATCAATAAAGCGGTCGGTGGCGTTCAGCTCCTGTCCAACAAGCTCATCGCAGAAGATGGGGCTCATATCCGCCGGCGTCACAGGCTTCAGCGTACCGGGGTGGAGAATGGGACGGTGGTCGGTTTTCATATCCGCGCGCACATTGTACCACTGCTTCGGAAGCTCCTGTTCGGTCAAGTAGGTTTTGTAGGGAATATTACGTTCCATGGTTTCGTCCTTCCTTTCTGACGCGTTGGGCCTGTGCCCGGCAAAAAAGTAATAAAAAAAAGCTCTTGTCCCTGCAAATACTTGCAGGGACAAGAGCGATTTCACTCCTGTGGTGCCACCCGGCTTGGCGCGGTAACCGCGCCCACTTTTCAGCACACTGTCATGTGCCGGCCTTTTTTAACGGGGCGCCCTCCCCGTCTCCCCTACTGAGCTTTCGCCGTTCGGTTTGCCCTTGCCGGTCCATTCGCCAAATCTGCCCGTGCCGCATTTCCACCATCAGCGGCTCTCTATACCAGGCGCGGATATGGTTACTCACTCCGACGCTTCGGTTTATTTTGATTAAAACGTAGTATAACTGCGGCGAATCCATTTGTCAACTGATTTTTTCAATTCCTTTTAAAACGGGCCGCCACGGCCAGAGTCAACAATATCAGCACCACCCCCACAGGCAGCGCCAGCCACGGGGCAATTCCCGCGGTTGCAAAAGTGCCTGCCACGATATAGGTCACGCAGCTCACTCCCGCCGTCGTGACGGCGTAGGGCAGTTGCGTGGACACATGGCTCACATGGTCGCACTTAGCACCCGCAGAAGCCATGATGGTGGTGTCGGAAATGGGGGAGCAGTGATCCCCGCACACCGCGCCCGCCATGCAGGCGGAGACGCAGATGATGCTCAGGGGGTTGCCGCTCTCCAGCGGGAACACATGCAACACAATGGGGATCAGGATGCCGAAGGTGCCCCAGGAAGTGCCCGTGGCAAAGGCCAGCAGGCAGCCGATCACAAACACAATGGCGGGCAGCAGAAGCTGGAAGCTTTGGGCCGAGCTCTGCACCATGGCGGCCACAAACTCCCGCGCGCCCAGAGAGTCGGTCATGGCCTTCAGGCTCCACGCAAAGGTGAGAATCAGGATGGCCGGGACCATGGCCTTGAAGCCCTCGGGAATACAGTCCATCATTTCCTTAAAACCCATCCGGCGGCGAAGCAGATAAAACCCAATCGTAAACGCCAGACCGAAGGCGCTGCCCAGCAGCAGCCCCACGGACGCATCTGACCCGGAGAAGGCGTCCACAAAGCTGGCGCCGGAAAAGAAGCCGCCTGAATAAATCATCCCCGTGACGCAGCAGATCACCAGCACCACAATCGGCGCCACCAAGTCTGCCACCGTGCCATTCTCCGGCTCGCTGTTCTCACGCTCAGTGGCGTAGGGGTTCTTCCCGGAAAACAGATCACCCTTGTCCGCATTGGCCTCGTGAACGGCCATGGGGCCAAAATCCGCCTTCATCACCACCAGCCCGACCATCATGATAATGGTCAAAATGGCGTAGTAGTTATACGGAATGGCCCGGATAAACAGCGCAAGCCCCGACCCGTCATCCACAAACGCGCTGACGGCGGCAGCCCACGAAGAGATGGGCGCAATGATGCATACCGGTGCGGCGGTTGCATCGATCAGATAGGCCAGCTTCGCCCGGGAGACTTTATGACTGTCCGTCACGGGAAGCATCACGCTGCCCACGGTAAGGCAGTTGAAATAGTCGTCAACAAAAATCAAAATGCCCAGCACGATGGTGGCCAGTTGCGCCCCAACGCGGGTTTTGATGTTCTTCTGCGCCCAGCGACCAAAGGCGGCGGAGCCTCCCGCTCGGTTCATCAGACTCACCATGGCTCCCAGAATGATCAGAAACGCCAAAATACCCACGTTATACCCGTCCGAGAGTACGGAGACGATGCCGTCTTGAAACACGTGGGTAACTGTCCCCTCAAAGGAAAAGCCGGACCACAGCAGCCCGCCGGTAAGAATGCCCAGAAACAAAGAGGAATAGACCTCCTTGGTCACAAGCGCCAGCGCGATGGCCACCAATGGTGGCAGCAGGGACCAGATTGTCTGATAAAACACGGGGGCCGCGGCGGCATCCTCCCCGGCGGCCAAAACCGGAACGGTCAGCAGGGCCAAAAACGCGGCGGCAAGGATCACCGTCTTTCGGCAGGATTTGTTCTTCATGGAAGCTCCTCCAAAAAAATAAAGTCATGACCCAGCGTCATGACTTCATACCGAAAACCCGTACGAATCACGACAGCGCTCCGCCCCGTGGGGCGACAGTCCGGCGGATATTCTCCGACGAACCGGCTCTGTCCCCGTCAGGCCACGGGAAGCAAAACCTCGGCGGCAGTCCCTTTCCCGTCTCCTCCTCGGCCTGTTTGGAAGACGTTACTTTTGACTGTCGCACCTCTATCATGCAATACGTTTGATTATAGCAAAGCTTCTATAAAAGTCAACCATTTGCGGCAAAAATCCGCCGATTTCCCTAATTTTCCGCCGATGAACCCAGCAACTCTTCCAGACGGGATTCTCCGTACACAGGAAGTCCCGCTTGCTTTAAAAGTGCCGCTGTCACCCCGTCCCCGGCGGTCAGTCCGGCGGAAAAGCTTCCATCGTGAATTACGCCGCAGCCACAGGAGGGACTGCGCTCCTTCAAGAGCGCCGCGCCGCAGCCAAATAGCTGCGCCAGCTCCAGCGTGGCTCGCGCACCTCTTTCAAATTCCGTCGTCACGTCAGTCCCCTCCCGGGTAAAAACGCGCCCATCCCTGCATTCTGCGGGTGGGCGGGGTGTGGGCAGTCCGCCCAGCTGTTCCGGGCAGACGGGGATACATTCGTACCGCTCCAGCAGGGGGCCAATCCCGGGAAGGGTCTTTGCTCCCCCATCGTACCGGCAGGGCAGGCCAAGAAGACACGCAGAAACCAGCAGCTTCATTTTTTCTCCGCCTGCTCCTGCTTGCGGGCCTCAATCTCCCGCCGCTCGCGCTGAAGCTCGGTAAACAGAGCAATGCCGTCCCACTCCTGATTCCACTTGGTCAGCACCGCCTTGTAACACCCTACCCCCACACCTGCCTGACGCAAAGAGGCCAAAAGCCCATCTAGCTGCTGCTCCAAATCGCAGAAGACCATCATCTGGCCCCCCAGCTTTCCGGAAAATACGCCCTCCCGGGCGGGCCGGGTTTCACGCCCCGCCAACGCGCCCACGGGCGTACGCCATCCATCCCGAAAAACGGGCTTCACCTCTGCCCCGAAAGGGCCAGCGGCAGCCTTTACCACCAAAATATCGTTCAGCTCCTCAAAGCCGTACAGCAAAATCGTACCCATGCCTGCACTCCTTCCAAATTCCAAACCCCACCGGAAAGTCCGGCAATTTTTTGGGGCTGCGCCCCGTTTCGCTTCCCTGTTAAATCTTAAAGGGCCTGCCGTCCAGCGCGGCTTCCGCCAAGGTTTGCCCTTCGTAGCGCAGCTTTAAGGAAAAAAAGGGCGCGTCCGACTCCAACAAATCAAGAAAAATATTGTCCCCGCTCCACAGCGGCAGCCTGCGCAAATCCTTTTTGCCGATCCATTGCAGATCTCCCTCGTCGCACACGGTCTGTTCCCCTGTCCACGCATCGGCAGTAAACAGGTGCATGTATTCCCCTTCCCATTCGTCGGAAAGAAAGGTCACAAGGCCCCGATAGCGCCAGCGGGTCAGGGTCAGTCCCGTCTCCTCCTTCGCTTCTCGCAAAAGGCACTCCTCCGGGCTTTCCCCCTCCAGAAATTTTCCGCCCACGCCAATCCACTTGTCGTGGTTCAGGTCATTTTTCTTTTTTACGCGGTGGAGCATCAGATATTCGTCTCCCCGCTCCAGATAGCACAGCGTGGTGTTTAACACAAAATCCCCCCACAGTTGTTTTTCTTTATTATACCCCATTCCCTGCAAATGGCAAGACGAAACCGCCGGTTCCGGAAGCGCATACCGTATCGGCACGCCCTTTCCCGGGACCGGCGGTAATTGTTTAAATCCCCGCGCTCAGGCGTTTTTCCGGCAGAAGAAGCCGCCCACCACCATAAACACCGCGTAGACCACCAGATAGTAAAACACCTTAACGCCATAGCCCGCGAAAGCGGCATACACCATAAAGCCGCAGCCGCCCAGCCCCAGAATGGGCATGACAAAGCGCTTAAACGCACCCAGCGTCCGCTCTTTGCGCATGAACTGGATAAACATGGGGATATACATCCCGTACAGCGTGATAATGGGCAGCTCTGAAGAGTCAAAGCTGAAGGGTCCAAACCAGCCCGCCGTCAGGTTGGCCCCGTAAAAATACAGCAGCCAGAACGCGGCAAACAGCAGCGAGAGAATCGCGGAGTTGTTGGGCATATTGGTCACCGGGTCCACCTGCCGGAACATCTCGGGCTTAGGCCCCTGTCCCCGGGCGGCCAGCGCGTAAAAGCTGCGGCAGTTGGCCAGCATCAGGCCGTTCAGCGTTCCAAGGCAGGAAATCACAATCAGCACGAAGACCAGCGTGCCCGCCGCCTCGCCAAACACCCGCTGATAAGCCATCTTTGCGGCAGCCTGTCCGCTGGCCATCAGCTCTTCGGTGGTCACCGCGCCATTGAGGCCGATGTAATACAGGATATAGGTAATCACCACGACGAAAGACCCCAGCACCAGCGCCCGGGGAAGATTTCTCTTGGCGTCCCGCAGCTCCGCGTTGATGGAGGTGGCCAGCACCCAGCCCTCATACGCAAATGCCACAGCCACGGTGGCTTGCATCAATCCCCCGCCGGAGGAACCCGTGGCCGCGGAAGCAGCGGAAAAATTTTGCGCCATCTGCCCGTTGACAAGACCCACGACGACGCCCACCACACCCATCAGAATCAGGGGAACCATCTTAATCACAGTGGTGGAAACCTGAAACTTTCCGGCGATGCGGGGAGAGAGCGCATTCAGCGCATAGTCCGCGCACAGGAAGAAGCAGGCCAGCACCAGACAGGACCCGCCGGTGATGTCCCAGCCCACCAGCACGGAAAAATACCGGGCGGAAACCCATGCCAGCACACTGGTGAGGGCCGGGGTATAGATGGTTCCCATAAACCAGCCCATCAGATAGGCATACCGCTTCCCCACCGTTGCCTCGGCATAGTCCACCACGCCGTTGACCTTTTCATACCGGGTTGCCATGGTGGCAAACACGTAAGAGCAAATAATCATGATTGCGCCCACAATCAGCCACGCAAGAATGCCCAACGGCATGTTTCCGCCGGTCTGCACCAGCACCGCCTCCGCTTTGAAGAACACGCCGGAGCCAATGACGATTCCCACCACCATGCAGATGGCCGTGGGCAGGCCATACTTTTTTTCTAATCCATTTTCCATGTTTTCCTCCGTCTATTTGCTTTAAAGTGTTGAATTTAAACAATTTAACTTATTCAGTTTAGCAGACTATTGTATAATTCGCAAGATTATTTTTTCATCTATTGCACTTTCCCAAATTTCTCCTCCCTTGAAATTTTTCTAAAATACAGCGCTGAACACAAAAAATCAGTGCCCCGGAAAATAAGTTTTCCGGGGCACTTCTCCCGCCACCCGCAGGCAGCGGACTTTATGTTTGAAAAATACGGGACTGATTTTTACCGTCTAAAAGCTCGCCCAACAAAGTCTTTTGGACTTCTTAGTTCATCTGGCGGCGACGGCTCAGATTCTGGGTGCCGTCCTGCATATTATTCAGCTCTTCCAGACTTTTACCGGTGCCAAGCGCCACACAGGAGATGGCGTCTTCGGCCACCATGGTGTGGATGCCCGTCCGTGCGGCCACCAGCTTGTCAAATCCTGAAACAAGACTGCCGCCGCCGGTCATGACGATGCCGTTGGTGGAAATGTCCGCCACCAGCTCCGGGGGCGTGCGCTCCAAAACGGAGTGAATCGCCTCCATAATGCGCTCCACCGGCTCTTCAAAAGCGTCCATCATCTCCGTGGAGCTGACGGTGATGACCTTGGGCAGACCCGTCAGCAGGCACCGGCCCTTCACGTCCAGCGTCTCCTCCTCGTCCTTGGGAAAAACGCAGCCAATCTTAATTTTCATGTCCTCTGCGGTCCGCTCGCCAACCAGCAGGTTGTGCTTGCGGCGCATATACTTCACCACAGCCTCGTTGAGCTGGTCACCCGCAACCTTAATGGAGGCAGACTCCACCACGCCGCTGAGGGAAATCACCGCGATATCGGCGGTGCCGCCGCCGATATCCACCACCATATGCCCGTCTGGCTTGGCAATATCGATGCCGGCGCCGATGGCGGCCGCCACCGGCTCTTCAATGAGATAAACCTTCCGTGCGCCCGCCTGAATGCCCGCATCGATGACGGCGCGCTCTTCAACCTCCGTAATGCCGGAGGGGATGCAGATAATCACTCTGGGCTTGAAAAAGGAAAAACCCGCTACTTTCCGGATAAACTCCCGCAGCATCCGCTCCGTCATGTCATAGTCGGAAATCACGCCCTCGCGCAGAGGGCGAATCGCAATGATGTTGCCCGGAGTACGGCCCAGCATGGCCTGCGCGTCCGACCCCACCTGAAGCAGCTTCCCCGTATTTTTATCCAGCGCAACCACGCTGGGCTCGTTCAGCACAATTCCCTTGCCCTTAACGTATACCAAAACCGAAGCGGTACCGAGATCGATACCGATATCTCTTGCCATGGCCATGCCTCCACCTCACGCACTTTCCGCAGTATTCTCTGCCGTTCTTTTGAAAATTATGAGAAGCGGCTTTCGCCGCACACAATCATACGGGTACATTATATCGGCGAAGACGGCGGATTGCAAGTACATTCTGTAAATTATGAAAATTCTCCGCGCTTTTTCGACCGCTTTCCTATTTCTTCTTTTTCGGGCCGGGTAAGTGCCGCCGCCACGCATACCACAGTGCCTGCACCCGCGTCCTTCAGGGTGCGGACGCACTCCGTCAGTGTGGCCCCGGTGGTACAAATATCGTCGATCAGCAGGATGCGCCGCCCCATCACCTGCGCGGCGGATGGAACGGCATACATACCCAGCACATTGGCTCTCCGCGCGTCCCGGTCCGCAAGGCCGGACTGGGCCGGGTTGTCCCCGATTTTCTTTAAAAGCCGCTCCGGTTTCATCTGCCACGCCCGGCAAGCCGCCTCCGCCAGCAGTTGGGCCTGATCGTAGCCCCGTTCCCGCAGCCGCTTCGGCCCCACCGGAACCCACGTCACGCAGTCAAATTCTCCAGAAAATCGCTCCGCCGCGCAGCGGGCGATCAGCATACCCAGCGTCCCGGCCAAGTGCGGCTCTCCGTGAAACTTCAGGCGCAGCAGACTCTCCCGCACCGCCCCTTCATAAAAAAGCGGCGCGGCACAGACAAGGCCGTCCGCTCCCTTGTGCAGGCCCGTCTCCTCCTCCGTCCACGGCAGGTCTTTTTCGCAGGCTCCGCAGACCCCCAAGCGGTTCACAACCCGGCGGCAAAAGGGACATTTGGGCGGAAACAGCAGATCCAGCACAGTGTCCAGCGGGTTCATTTCGTCTTCCTTCCCCGGGGATAGGGCAAAGGCTCGTCCGTCAGCCCCACCAGATAGTCCAGACTGACCCCGTAATATTCCGCCAGACGAACCGCCAGACGCAGGGGCAATTCCCGCTCTCCCCGCTCATATTTGGAATAGAGAGATTGGTCGCACAATAGGTATTCTGCAAGAACACCTTGCGATAAATCGTTATCTTCTCTTAAATCCCGAATTTTTAATTTCATTTTTATCACCTATGCAATTTTATATTTAGGACATATGGTACTTTTCTATTTTGGACTATTTGTCCTATTTATTTGCATTATGTGGTGAAATGCCGCTTCATCCTGCTGCTGCGTCCGCCAAAGCAACTTAGGAGCAACGCGTGAAACCGCGCCGCTCCTAAGTAGGGCAACTTTTTCACCCAATCACATATCCCGCCGTCAGCAGCGCCAGCAAACCTGCAATGCACGCCTGCGCGGCCTTGCCCGTCAGACAGTTTCGAGGGGAAAGGCCGCTGTCTGCCAGCACCGCCAAGGTCTGGCACAGCACCGACACGCCCCCCCAGCCCGCCAGCATGGACGCCAGAACGAATCCGGCCCGGCTGGCGGTTAGCTGAGGAATGACGGAAAACAGCTCCACAAAGCCCACCGCCGCCGCGCCCGCAAGGCCGGGCAGACCCCGCAGGGGCCGTGCCAGCACATAGAACACCACGACAAAAGCGCAGATACCCAGCATGGAGTCCAGCGCCCGGCGCACCGACTGCACCAAGGCCTGAGAAAACGGCACGGCCCGGGCCGTAATCCGCCGCCGAGACGTGCTCCTCCGCTCCGCTCCCCGGCGAAATAAAATTCCGGTTAAAAGAGCAGAGAGAATATGAATTAACCACAGCCACACCCCCGTGCGAACGCTACCAAACACCCCCGCACCCAACACGCTGATGAGAAATGCCGGATTTGCCGTGTTGCAAAAGGCAAGCAGCCGCTCCGCCTCGTCCGTCCGCAGCAGCCCTTCCCGGTACAGCTCCGCCGTGGTTCTGGCCCCGATGGGATATCCCCCCACAAGACCCAGCAGCAGCGCCACCGCTCCTGCCCCGTCCACCCGAAACAAGGGCCACATCAGAAATTCCAGCCGGGGCGCCAGCACCTCGCCAACCCCCAGTGATACCAGCAAAGAGGTGGCGGCGAGAAAGAGGAACTGGGAGGGAATCACCGTCCCGGCGCACAGGGAAAGCGCCTCGCTCACACTTTGGCGAACTCCCTCCGCATCCGCCAGCAGCGCCGCCAGCCCCAACGCCGCCATAAGACACAATACCGCCCTCTTTTTCAACCCACCGCCCCCTCGGGACACACTATGCGATACAAAGTTTGGTCATGCCTGCCGCTTGATGGAAAAAGGCTTGCCCTCCGGCAAGTTTTCTTCCTCTCGCACATAGAGTTGAGCGAGGTGAGACGATGGAAAAGCGCAAGCGGCGGGACACGCCGCTGACGGAGCTGGCGGAGCTGTTCGACCTTCCCGGCGACGTGGTAGCGGGACTGTGCCATTTGGAAATGATCGGAGACAGGCGGCTGTTTGTGGAGCACCACAGCGGCATTTTGGCTTACAGCGACCAGTGCATAGATGTAAACACCCCCTGTGGAATTCTGCGCATCTCCGGCAAGTGCCTGACGCTGGAGTCCCTGACGGGGGAAGAACTGCGCATCGGCGGAACGGTGGAACGGGTGGAATGGGTGAAGACGGATGCTTGACGAGCTGGTAAACCGCCTGCGGGGGCAGGTGCGGCTGCGGGTGGAAAGCCCCTTTCCAGAGCGGATTTTAAATTTGTGCGCCCAGCGGAGACTGGAGCTGTGGGATGTACGCTGGGAAAGCGTGGACACATTCCTGTGTGTTCTCTCCCGGCGGGATTTCCGGGTTTTGCGGCTGCTGGTCCGAAATCTGGACTGTACGCTTCACGTGCAAAAGCGGGAGGGCGCACCCTTTTTCATGGGCAGACTCCGCCGCCGGCAAGCGCTGGCGGCGGGGCTGGTGCTCTGCGCTCTGGGGCTGTTTTTCAGCAGCTTTTTCATCTGGGAGATTACGGTGGACGGCGCGGTGACGGTGCCGGAGGAAAAAATTCTGCGGGCGCTGGAAGAAAATGGCGTGGGCTTTGGCACCTTCGGCTTTTCCATCGACGGAGAGGATTTACGAAATCACATTCTTTTGGAAATTCCAGACCTGAGCTGGCTGACGGTAAACGTCTCCGGCTGCCGGGCCTATGTGCAGGTGCGGGAGCGCGTTGCCGCGCCGGAGCCGGTGGACCGCCGCGCCCCCTGCAACGTGACGGCCCGGCGGGACGGCCTTATTCTGGAGGTTCACGCCTTTTTGGGGAAAAAATGCGTCAGTGTCGGCGACACGGTGGAAAAAGACCAGCTTTTAATCTCCGGCATTGAAGACTTGGATACCTTTGGCGCCCGCATTACCACGGCGGCAGGCTCCATCACCGCCCGAACCTGGTATCGGCTGGAGGCTAATTTCCCCTTGACGATATCGGAAACCGGCTCCGCCGGGAAGGAAGAGACGCGCCGCTCTCTGATTCTAGGCACCCAGCGGATAAAATTCTATGGAAACAGTAGCTATTTTGGGGCATTCTATGATAAAATGGTTACACGGCAGCGCGTGTCCGTGTTTGGCCTTTCTCTGCCTGTGACGGTGGAGACGGAGATTTACCGTCCCTTCGAGCCTACCGCTCGTACACGCTCCGCCCAGGAGGCGGAGGCTGCGGGAGGAAAGGCGCTCACCGCATATCTTGCCTCTTTGATGGGGGAAGACGGCGAAATCAGGTCTACCCTCGTCTCTTCCCGGCAAACGGGCGACGTGCTGCGCGTCACGCTGACGGCAGAGTGCGTGGAGGAAATCGGCCGCACCGTGCCGCTGGAAGCGGCGGCGGAGTAACTGCCCCGGCGCTTTTTGCCCTTTTCTTCTTGTGCGCATTTCCTTACTGTGTTTTCCTTGAAGCGCTTTTGGGGAATACTCTTTTTAGAAGACGTTTTTAAATCTATTACCACCGCCTGAGGGGCGGCCGGTTCCCCCACGGGAACCCATCATTCAGATTCGGGCGGCGGGAACGCGCCGCCGCCCGGCAAACGGGAGTGGTCATATTTGGAACAGCGAATCAGCATCGAGCGGCTGGAGCAGGCGGTGAACATTTTCGGCTCCTTTGACGAAAACATCCGTCTGGTGGAACAGGAATTTTCAGTGGCCGTGGTAAACCGGGACGGGGAATTGCGGGTAGACGGCGACCCGGAAAACGTTTTGATGGCCGTGAAGGCCGTGCAGGGACTTTTAACTCTGTCTTCCCGGGGCGAGGCCATCGGAGAGCAGAACGTGCGGTACGTCATCTCTCTGGTCCGCGCCGGCAAGGAGGGGCAGATTGCCGAGCTGACCGGCGACGTGCTGTGCATCACGGCCAAGGGCCGCCCCGTGAAGCCCAAGACCATCGGCCAGAAACAATATCTCAAATCGGTGCTGAAAAACACCGTCACCGTGGGCGTTGGACCGGCGGGCACCGGAAAGACTTATCTGGCCGTGGCCGCCGCCGTGGCCGCCTTCCGGGACAAGCAGGTCAACCGCATCATCCTCACCCGTCCCGCCGTGGAGGCCGGAGAGCGGCTGGGCTTTTTGCCCGGGGACTTGCAGAGCAAGGTGGACCCTTACCTCCGTCCGCTGTACGACGCACTGTTTGACATGCTGGGCGCGGAGACATACCAAAAATATCTGGAGCGGGGGAACATTGAGGTGGCCCCCCTTGCCTATATGCGGGGCCGGACGCTGGACGACAGTTTCATTATTCTGGACGAGGCCCAGAACACCAGCCGGGAACAGATGAAAATGTTTCTCACACGGCTGGGCTTTGGCTCCAAAATCGTCATCACCGGCGATGTCACCCAGATCGACCTCCCCTCCGACAAGGTTTCGGGCCTGAAGGAGGCCATTCGGGTGTTGCAGGGCGTGGAGGGCATCGGCATCTGCCAGCTCACCAACGCGGACGTGGTTCGTCACGTCATGGTTCAGCGGATTGTAGAGGCCTATGAACGGGACGAGCTGGCCCGGCTGAAAAGCGCCGGGAGAAAGGCGAAACGGTCATGAGAAAAAGCCATTATATCCCCGTCACCGCCGACGTGCCGGGCGCTTCCAACGAAAAAACCTGCGCACTGGTGCGCAAAGCAATTAAAACCGCCCTCCGCATGGAGGGCGTGACCCTGCCCTGCGAGGTGGACGTGCTGCTCACCGGGGACAACGGCATCCAAAAAATCAACATGGAGCAGCGGAAGGTCCCCTCCCCCACGGACGTTCTGAGCTTTCCGGAATTTGACTTTACGCCGGGCGAGCCGCCCACCCTTGACACCGCCGGAGATCTTCTGGACTTTACCGGTCTGCTCCCTCTGGGGGACATGGTGCTGAACATGGAGCGGGCGGCGGCACAGGCCAAGGAATACGGACACTCAAACCGGAGGGAGCTTGCGTATCTCTCGGTTCATTCCGTACTGCATCTGCTGGGCTACGACCATCTGGACGAGGGAGCCATGAAGGTTCAGATGCGGGCGCGGGAAGAAGCGATTATGAAGGAGCTGGGTCTGGAAAGGTAGGCGGGGACCGTGATTGGGAATCTGATCGGCCTTTGGATTGTATATTTTTTGGGGATACTTCTGGCCTTTTTTGGCTTGGGTTCGGCGGGCTTTCTGGATGGAGCGCTTTGGGCCATGCTGGCCGCGTCGGGCTTCTTCTCTCTGCTTACCTGCATTTACATCAAGCTGACCGAGCTTCACAACAAACAGAAGGACATAGAAACCAAGCTGGACGCGCTACTATCACAGAAAAATCCCCCCTCACCGGGCACCCCGGGGACAAGCTTCCCGGACGCGCCGCAGGACTGACCGGCGGGGGCACTTTTGCATACACTGTCCTGAGGTGATGGTATGGAACTCATTCAGGATGGCGTTCTCGCATTTTTGTCCGCAGTGGGCATAACAACCTGCGTCTGGCTGGTGGCCGGGGCATTTTTCCCCAGCAGGTGCCGCAATCCGGAGGTACGGCTGCTTCTCCCCCTGCAAGGCGACGCACCCACGCTGGAAGCCGACCTGCGGGAGCTGCTGCGCACCCGGCACACCCTGCCCTCGGCAAAAATTCTGCTGGTGGACTGTGGGATCACCGAGGACGCACGGCAGACCGCGGAATACTTCTGCCACCTGCGCCGCAACGTGGAGCTGGTGGAAGCAAAGGATCTGCACTTTTTCTGAATTCCCGCAATTACACTGGAGAAAAGGAAGACGAAACGGCATGGACGAACTCTGCAGCCTGGACGGCACGGTACATAGCCTCATTTTTCAAAACGCCGACAACGGCTATACCGTCCTGCGGCTGGTGACGGAGGAGGGCGAGCTTTACACCGTGGTGGGCTGCATCCCCTGCGTGGCTCCCGGCGAGCACCTGACGGTGAACGGCGTATGGGAAACTCACCCCCAACACGGGGAACAGCTTAAGGCGCTGGAGCTGGAGCGCCGCCTTCCCGAGGAGGTTGACGAAATTCTCAACTATCTCTCCTCCGGAATCTGCAAGGGGGTAGGCCCCGCCACCGCACGGGCCATCGTGGACCGGTTTGGGGAAGAAACGCTGGACATATTGGAACGGGAGCCGGGAAGGCTTACCTGCCTGCGGGGCATCACCGAAAAAAAGGCCCGTGAAATCGGCGAGGGCTTCCGCCTGCAAATGGGCCTGCGGCGGCTGATGGCGTTTCTGGCCCAGTATGGCCTGTCCCCCGCGCTTGCCATTTTGCTGCGCAAGCTCCACGGAGACGGGGCGCTGGAGGCGGTACGGTCAAATCCCTACATTCTCTCCGCCGACGAGTGCGGCGTGCCCTTTTCTTCCACAGACGAAATCGCCATGAGCCTTGGAATCGCCGCCGACAGCGACGAGCGGCTTCAGGCGGCGGTGATTTTTGAGCTGAACCACAACGAGGGCAACGGCCATGTCTTTCTGCCCCGCAGCAAGCTGACTGTCGCCACGGCACAGCTTTTAAACTGCGACCCGGGCCTTGCGGAAAAGGCCGTGGACGATCTCCGCGCCCGGGGCGCGGTGGTGCAGGAGCAGGTGGCAAACGTCTCTGCCTGCTACCTCCGCCGCCTTTGGGAAGCGGAGGTAGGCTCCTGCGCCCGCCTTCTTTCTCTTTTGTCCGCCGATGCGGATCGGGGACGAAATCCAGATAAGGTCATCGCCGAAATCGAACAGGCCCAGGGGATTACTTACGCCCAGCAACAGCGTCAGGCAGTGGCGCTGGCGGCACAGACGGGCGTTCTCATCCTCACCGGCGGACCGGGCACGGGAAAAACCACCGCCGTGCGTGGCATTGTGTCTTTGTTTCAGCGGATGGGGCTGGATGTGGTGCTGGCGGCGCCCACGGGCCGTGCCGCCCAGCGAATGGGCGAGCTTTCCGGCGGACTGGAAGCCCAGACCATCCACCGCCTGCTGGGGGTGACATGGAACGAAACCACCCGGGAAGCCGCTTTTGCCAAGTGCGAAAAGGAGCCGCTGGAAGCGGACGCGGTCATCGTGGACGAGATGAGTATGGTGGATGTGTCCCTCTTCGCGGCGCTGCTGCGTGCACTGCGCCCCGGCACCCGGCTGGTGCTGGTGGGCGACGCGGATCAGCTCCCCTCCGTGGGAGCGGGGAATGTGTTTTCCGACCTTATCCGCAGCAAGCGGGTGGAGACGGTGTTTTTACGGGAGGTTTTCCGTCAGGCGGAGCAGTCCGCCATCATCCGCAACGCCCACGCGGTGAATTTGGGCCAGCCGCCCCGGTTCGTCAACGACCAGAACGACTTTTTCTTTATGGTACGCCGCAGCCCGGACCGGGCAGTAAGCACCGTGGTGGAGCTGTGCAAATCCCGCCTGCCCGAAAAAATGGGAGTCCCGGTGGACCAGATTCAGGTTCTCTCTCCCACCCGCAAGGGCGAGTGCGGCACGGAAAATTTAAACCGTCTGCTTCAGGCGGCGCTGAATCCGCCCGCGACGGACAAGCGCCAGCGCCAGTGGGGGGAGCGGGTCTTCCGCGAGGGGGACCGCATCATGCAGACCCGGAACGACTACGACGTGATTTGGCAAAAGACCGACGGCAGCATGGGCACCGGCATTTTCAACGGAGATGTGGGCCGCGTGGCCCAGATTGACCCGGGCGGCGAGTGGCTGCGGGTGGTGTTTGATGACCGGGTGTGCACCTATACCGCCGACCAGCTCTCAGAGCTGGATCTGGCCTACGCCCAAACGGTTCACAAGGCGCAGGGCAGCGAATATCGGGCTGTGATTCTGGCGGCGATGCCCGCCGCTCCGGCGCTGATGGTGCGAGGCGTGCTGTACACAGCCCTCACCCGGGCAAGAGAGCTTTTGATTGTGGTGGGAGACGACTCCGCCGTGGCCGCCATGGCGGAAAACGACCGCCGTCAGCGGCGCTACTCCGGCTTGAAGTGGCGGCTATGCGGCGGCGACTGCCCAGTGACATAATTTATTTTACGCGGGGCCTTTCCCAATGGGAAAGGCCCCGCGTTTTTTCGTCTTCTTATCGTTGTCCCTTGTCGTAGGGGATTCCCTCCGCCTTGGGGGCGCGGGATTTTCCGGAGGTAAACGCCAGCACCACCAGAGAGATGATGTAGGGCAGCATGTTATACACGCTGCTGGGCAGGCTCAGGGCCATCAGGAAGTCAAACCCGGTATAAACGTTGCTCAGCGCCCGGAACAAACCGAACAGCAGCGCCGCCAGTGCAATGCGGGAGGGCTTCCACTGGCCAAAAATCATCACAGCCAGAGACAAAAAGCCGAAGCCCGCCACGCCGTTTTCAAATTTCCACTCGCTGACGCCTGCGGTGATGTACACGATGCCGCCAAGACCGCCCAGAACGCCTGAAATCAGCACGCCCGCATAGCGCATTTTATAGACATTAATGCCCACGCTGTCCGCCGCCTGCGGATGCTCGCCGCAGGCCATCAGCCGCAAACCAAAGCGGGTTTTGTACAGCAGCACGTACGAGCACCCCAGTGCGATGGCGGCCAGCAGCATAAACCAGTTAAACTCAAAGCCGCCAAGCTTCACCAGAAACGCCTTTTTCGCGGAGATGTACTGGATGGTGGAAGACACGTTGTTGGGATTGATAGAGGTGTTCATAGCCTTCACAAATACAGTGGCCGCAGCGGTTCCCAGCAGGTTCATGGCCGTGCCCACAATGGTCTGGTCGGCCCCGAAGCTGACGGCGGCCACCGCCAGCAGCAGTGAGTATACCGCCCCCAAGGCCACCGCCGCCAAAACGGTCAGCAGAACCATCATAAAAGCGGACGTCTCGGGCGGCAGGAAATTAAGCATCAGCGCGCCGCCCAGCGCGCCCATGACCATGATGCCCTCCAATCCAATGTTGATGACACCGGAATGCTCGGAAAAGCAGCCGCCCAAAGCAACCAGCACCAAAACGGAGGCAAAAATCAGGGTATATTGCACCAGCAATGCCATTACCGCTCGCCCCCTTCCTGATTGGCCGCAGCCTGCGCCGCCTTGTTCTCCCGCTCTGCCCGGCGGTCCAGCCGGTTGTTCAGGGCGTACTTAAAGAACAGCACAAAGCCGCACAGATAGATGATCAGCGCGGAGATGAAATCGGAAATCTGGGACGAATACATGGTCTTGTCCACATACGCGCCGCCGGAGGTGATATGCTGGATGAAATAGGAAGAGAAAATGGTTCCAATGGGGTTCAGCCCCCCCAGGAATGCGGCGGCAATGCCGTTGAAGCCCATGGCCGGAACCGCCGACTGGGTGCAGGACCACTGCTCAAACCCGGTGAGAAACAGCAGCGCCGCCGCCATCCCCGCAAGGCCGCCCGCAATGGCCATGGTAAGAATAATGTTCTGCTTTTCGCGCATGCCGCAGTATTGGGCCGCGTCCTTATTAAAGCCGGTGGCCTTCAGCTCGAAGCCCAGCTTCGTTTTCTCCAGCAGCACCCAGATCACCACCGTGACCACAACGGCCAGCGGGATGGCAATGGTGACATACTGATTGTTGTTAAACAGGCTTCCAAGCCCCAGCGACGGGATCAGCGCACCGGGATTCGTGCTGGCCAGCGTCAGGGTATAGGGGCTGGAATATTCCTTTACGTTGGTCAGCAGGGTATTCACCATGTACAGGCTGATCCAGTTGAGCATAATGCAGGAGATAACCTCGTTCACGTTGCAGTATGCCTTTAAAACGCCCGACAGCGCGCCCAGCAGCGCACCTGCCGCCACAGCGGCCAGCAGGCACAGATACCACGGCATGTCCAGCGCCAGCGCGCAGTACAGCGACGCGCCCGCGCCCACCACATACTGCCCTGCCGCGCCGATGTTGAACAGGCCCACCTTATAGGCGAACAACACCGACAGACTGCACAGCAGCAGCGGCGAGGTCTTCACCAGCGTGCTGCCCAAATATTTCAGTTGCGCGGCCCGACTTGGATAATAGAAAAAGTTTTTGACAATGGTGGCGATGGCCTTTCCCGCCCCTGCGGGATTGATGGCCAGCAGCACCAGATAGCCCACCAACAGTCCAATCAGAATGCACAAAAGCGATGCAAGCAGGGACTGAATTCCCTCATTCCGCAAAAGTGACTCCCGTTTTTTTGCTTTCTCCATGTCACACCGCCTCCTTCCGCTTTGCACCGGCCATGTACAGGCCCAGTTCCTCTACCGTGGCGGTCTTGGGGTCCAGCTCGCCCACAATCTCCCCCTCGTACATGACAAGGATGCGGTCAGACAGGCTCATCACCTCGTCCAGCTCCAAACTTACCAGCAGCACTGCCTTTCCCTGATCCCGCTGGGCCACGATCTGGCGGTGGATGTACTCAATGGCACCCACGTCCAGGCCCCGGGTGGGCTGCACCGCCACCAGAAGCTCCGGATCCTTGTCAATTTCCCGGGCAACAATTGCCTTTTGCTGGTTGCCCCCGGACATGGAACGGGCCTTCGTCACAGGTCCCTGCCCGGAGCGGATATCATACTGCTCGATGAGCCGCTGGGCATACTCCCGCACCGCCTTGAAGCGAATGAACCCCCGGTTTTGAAACTCCTGCTTCCAGTAGTTTTCAAGCACCAGATTCTGCTCCAGCGTGTAGTCCAGCACCAGCCCGTGCTTGTGCCGGTCCTCGGGGATATGGCTCAGGCCAAGTTTGGAGCGCTCGCGGATAGAATCCCGCGTCATATCCACGCCCCGCAGAGAAAATCTTCCCGCAGCGGGCTTTACAAGCCCCGTCAGCGCGTGGACAAATTCAGTCTGCCCGTTGCCGTCGATTCCGGCAAGGCAGACAATCTCTCCCTCCCGAACCTGAAAGCTTACGTTTTTCACCGCGTTGTTCTTATGCATTTTGGACGCCACGGTGACGCCCTCTACCTCCAGCACCACCTGCCCCGGCGCACGGACCTTCTTGCGGACTGCAAAGTCCACCTCGCGGCCCACCATCATGCGGCTGAGTTCTTCCTTGCTGGAATCAGCCACGTCCACGGTTCCGATGTACGCCCCCTTGCGCAAAACGGTGCACCGGTCTGCCACCGCCACAATCTCGTTGAGCTTATGGGTGATGAAAAGAATGCTTTTACCCTCGGCCTTCAGCCCCCGCATAATGTCCATCAGCTCTTCGATTTCCTGCGGAGTGAGAACAGCCGTAGGCTCGTCAAAAATCAGAATTTCATTTTCCCGATACAGCATTTTCAAAATCTCGGTGCGCTGCTGCATGCCCACGGAGATATCTTCCACCTTGGCATCCGGATCCACCCGCAAACCGTATTTGTCCGACAGGGCCACCACCTTTTCCCGTGCCTCCGCCTTCTGCAAAAATCCGTATTTGCTGGGCTCCACGCCCAACACAATGTTGTCCAGCACAGTGAACACGTCCACAAGCTTAAAGTGCTGGTGAACCATGCCGATGCCCAGTGCGTTTGCGTCGTTGGGGTCCTTGATGGCCACTTCCCGTCCGCCCATGCGGATGGAGCCTTCCTCCGGTCGGTACAGCCCGAACAGCACGCTCATCAGCGTGGACTTTCCCGCGCCGTTTTCTCCCAGCAGCGCGTGAATTTCTCCCTTTTTCAGCCGAAGGGTAATGTTGTCGTTGGCAATAATGCCCGGGAACCGCTTGGTGATGTTAAGCATTTCCACCGCATATGTCTCTTCCAAGCTCCGCGACCTCCTTTGTCCCTTTCATCGCCGTCCTCATCTCCCGTTTCAGGTGTCAGAAGGAAACCGATTTCTATCCGCCCATTATACTATGTCCCACTCTATATATCAAAGTAAATTTGCAAATTTTCATAAATTTTACGCCATAAAAAACAGAGGAGGGCGGGCTGTCGCCCGTCCTCCTCCGCGGTCACACGGTGAGATTACTTAATGTTGCCGTAATAGTTGACAGTGATGTTCGTGACGGCAGGCTCGGCACCGATGTCGCTGGACACCTTGACCTCGCCGCTGTACATCTTGGAAACCAGGGCCTTATAGTCGTCCTGACTGAAGCCGTCGCCCCACTGAGTGCTCTCCATGGGAATCTGGACATAGTTGGCGGTGGGATCATCGCCGGAAACCAGACCCAGCGTCTGAATCTTGCCAGCATATTCGCCCCAGTTGTCGTTGAGAACAATTTCACCCAACAGGGTATCCACGGTGGGGGCCAGACCCTTCATGGCGGAGGTAACGGTCATGTCCGCGCCGTAAGCGTCGATGATGGCGGCCTGATCGGTGTCCACGCCGATGACCTTGGCGCCGTCCACCTTGGCGGCAGCCTCGGCAGCGGAGGTGTAGATACCGCCGCCGCAGGCAAAGACAGCCTGCACGCCCATGGTCTTATACCAGGTATCCATGTAAGCAGTGATGTCGCCGTCGCCGAAGAACTGGTTGCCGTAGACATACTCCATGTTCACAGTTGCACCGGTTTCACCGGCGGCAGCGTCCGCGCCCTGCACATAGCCATAGCCATAGCGGATTACGGCGGGAACGGCCATGCCGCCCAGGAAGCCCAGATGGTCATAGCCCAGCTTCACGGCGGCATAGCCTGCCATGTAGCCGCACAGCTCCTCCTGATACACCGCGCAGTACACGTTGCTCAGGTCCGCATAGTCGGACAGTGTCCAGTTAGCGGGGTTGTAGTCGTAGGACTCACCCTTGGCGGTGATGGCGGGCTCCAGCAAATCGCCCTCGCCCACGTCCAGCGCGACAAACTTCACATCGGGGTTCTGGGGCGCAGCTTCCACGATGGTGCCGCCGAAAGCATAGCCGGGCATCACGATGACGTTGTACCCGTCGGCTACGGCCGCGTCCACCATGGCCACGCGCTCGGCGGTGGTGTCGCCGTTGGGCTTGTAGTAGTTGAACTGGATGCTGTTGGTTTCACAGAATGCCTTGCAGGCCTCGTAAGTAGTCTGGTTGAAGGACTGGTCGGTAATATCGCCGTAGTCGGTGATCATTGCCACCTTATAAGGGGAGGCGGCTTCGCCGCTGCCGCTGCCGGAACCACCGGCGGGAGGGGTAGATTCTCCTCCGCAGGCGGCCAGAGATGCGGTCATGACCAATGCCAGTGCCATTGCAAGAAACTTCTTCATTGGGATCAAACCTTCTTTCAAAATTTTGATGCGGGGACAGGCGGAGGTCCGTCCACCCCGCGTCATGGAAAATTATATCAATTTGTCCACAAAATTTCAACAGGTAATCCTGTCATTTTTTGCTTAAAAAAGGCGAAAAAAGTAGTACTTATTTTTTGGCCATTTCCACGGCGGTGTCCAGCGCAATTTCCATCATCTGCGTGAAGCCCGTCTGCCGCTCCTCAGCGGGCAGGCCCTCACCGGTGACCACACTGTCGGACACGGTGCAGATGGTCAGCGCCCGCTTGCCCGCCTCCATGGCATTCCAGTACAGGGCCGCAGACTCCATCTCCACCGCCAGCACGCCGTACTCCGCCCATTTCAGGGAGTCGTCCGCCTTGTTGTAGAAAATGTCGCTGGAGAGGAAGCTTCCTACGGCCCAGCTTGCTCCGGACTTGCGCGCCACGTTCACCGCTGTTTCCAGCAGCTCGTAATCCGCCACGGGAGAAAGCACGCCGCTGAGGCCAAACTGGTGGGAGAAGTTGGAATTCGTGCAGGCGGCCTGTCCCAAAACCACGTCCTTCATATTCAGCTTCGTGGTCAAGGCCCCGGCGCTGCCCACGCGGATAATATTTTCCACATCGTAAAAGTGGAACAGTTCGTGGGAATAGATGCCGATGCTGGGCATTCCCATGCCGGAGGCCATGACGGACACGGGCACGTCCTTATATAGACCCGTATAGCCCTGCACACCCCGGACGTTGTTTACAAGCTTTGCATCCTTCAGGAAATTCTCCGCGATATACGCCGCCCGCAAGGGGTCACCAGGCATCAAAACCGTTTTGGCAAAATCGCCTTTTGCCGCGCTGTTGTGGGGAGTGGACATTGTAAATTCCTCCTTCAATTTATTTATTTTCACTCCGGAATAAATTCCGGATAAGAGCCGCGTTTTTCCGATGCTTACCGCTCCAGCGCCTTGGCCGCCTTCACCACCCGGGAGGTGCCCAGCCGGTCTGCGCCAAGGTTTATAAAATCCTCCGCATCCTTGAGGTCTGCAATGCCGCCCGCGGCCTTAATTTTCACACCGGGGCCCACGTGTGCCTTGAACAGGGCCACGTCCTCCCGGGTTGCCCCGCCGCCGCCAAACCCCGTGGAGGTTTTAATATACTCCGCGCCGGAGGCGGTGACAATCTCGCACAGCTTGATTTTTTCCTCTTCGGTGAGGAAGCAGGTTTCAATGATGACCTTCAGAAGCTTTTTGCCGCAGGCGGCCTTCACCGCCCGAATTTCGCCCAGCACCTCGTCCCACTTCCGGTCCTTCACCCAGCCGACGTTAATCACCATGTCAATCTCGTCCGCGCCGTTTTCCACCGCGTCAGCCGCTTCAAAGCATTTGGCCTTTGTGGTGGAATACCCGTTGGGAAAGCCGATGACGGTGCAGATGGGCAGTTTTCCCGCCGCGTACTCCGCCGCCTGCGCCACATAGGACGCAGGGATGCAGACGCTGGCACAGCCGTATTTCATCCCATCGTCGCAAAGAGTCCTGATTTCCTCCCAAGCCGCTGTTTGAGAGAGCAGCGTATGGTCGCATTTGGATAAAATGTCTTTCAGGTCCATTTCAGTCCGCTCCTTTATCATGATCTTCATTGGGATAATACCGAATTTTTCCGTCCTCCGCGCGGGACAAGACGCCGCCCCGCACCTCCAGCCAATCCAGATGAGCCAGCGCCTCTCCCACCGCGAAAAACTTTTGGGTCAGGGGAAAATCGGCCCAGCTCCGGGCGCGGATGCTCCAGCGCATCTCCCCCGCAATTTCATAAGCTGTCAGCCCCGGCTTCTTCTCCACAATCTCCCGCGCGCCTTCAATTCTCTGGGCGTGGTGGGCCTTCAGCTCCTCGGCCCGCAGGCGTAAATCCCCTGTCTCCTCCCGGTGGGCGGGAAGCAGGGTTTTCACCGGCAGGTTCTTCACCGCGTCAAGACTTTCAAGATAGTCCCCCAAAGAGTCGGGAACTCCCTCCCAGCGGCAGATGTTGGGCGTGATGTGGAAGAGAATGTGGTCGCCGGAAAAGAGCGTCTCATGCTCCGCGTCGTACAGGCACAGATGTCCCGGCGTATGGCCCGGGGTAAGGATGCATCGCAGCCTCCGCCCGCCATATTCCAGCACCTGCCCGTCCTTCAGCCGATCATAGGGTCTGCCCAAAGGCTCGGGAACGTCCGTCTGGGCGGGATTGCCACCCCCCAGCCAGTCCACCTCCTCCCGGGTAAACCCGTTTTCCATATAGCCCGCGTAGGTCCGCCGCCAAAGCGCATCGTCCCGGCTGTACTCCTCCCGCCGGTTCGCATCCCACTCGCTGAGAAATACGGCCCGGCCCGGCCGGTGCAGATAGGTGGAAAGGCCCGAATGGTCACTGTGCAGATGGGTCAGAAAGATGTCGGTTTTCGTCAGGTCCACGCCAATTTCGCCAAGCTGCCGGTCCATTGCCTCCCGGCAGGGAATCTGGTTGAACCCGGTGTCAATCAAAAGATTCCGCTCTCCCTCAATCAGATAGCTGTTGAGATTTTTCAGTGGATTTCCCACCAGAGGAATATCAAGGCGCCAAAGTCCCGGCGCAAGCTCCTTAGCCATATGTTGCTCCTGTTTGTCTTTCATAAATTTACCGGCATGCCGCCCATACGCAGTACGCCGTTTTGATATCCGCCTGCAAGCTCGTATATAGCCGTTGCAGGGCTATTATACCAGTTATTTTACCCCATGTCCACGCCTGCCGCACCACACCGTAAAAAACGTTCCATATTTTTCTACCCGTCTTGAAAACAGTGATAGCCCGTGTTAAAATTAAAAAATCTTATTTGGAGGTCGTTGCTCACCATGAAAAAACAGTTTTTCGCACTTGCCCTTGCGGCTGTGCTGCTGATTTGCGCCGTTCCCGCCGGGGCGCTTACCGGCGAGGGAACCCGTGCCGCCCAAACACTCTCCGCCATGAATGTGGTTCGGGGCGCGTACAACGTGGACGACCCCGCCACCCGGGCGCAGGCCGCCGTCATTCTGGTCCGCCTTGCCGGAGCGGAGGAAGCCGCCGCCTCGGACAAAACTTCCATTCCCTTTAAGGACGTACCGGCCTACGCGGTGCAGGCCGTGCGTTATGCCTACGGACAGGGCTGGCTTAAGGGCGTCGCCGGAGATCGCTTCGGCGCATCCGAACCCATCACCGCGGCGGCTTACTGCGCCGCGCTGGGGAGGCTGCTGGGCTATACCGACAAGGACTTTTCCTACGAAAACGCGCTCACCTTTGCAAGGCACATGGCAATCACCTCCCGGGATTACGGGGAAACCCTGACCCGGGGCGACCTTTTTGAGCTGACCGCCGGGGCGCTGTACGCCTCTTATAAGGACGGGGACACGCTTCTTGCACATCTGACCTCCGTCAGCCCCTCCGCAGCCGCAGCGGCGGACAGACTGAACCTTAACGGCCCCGAGATGACCGCCCGGCAGGCCGCCGACCGGTATACAGCCGCCGTATTTCAGCTAAGCATGTATGAGGATGGCAAACCCCTTGATTTAAAAGAGCCTGACGGCAGCGCCAGCGGCTTTTTCATCAGCGGGGACGGACTGGCCGTCACCAATTACCACGCGATTGCAGGCTGCGCCGCCGGCGTGGCCACCCTCGTCAGCGGCGAGCAGTATCCTGTGAAGGAAGTGGTCTACTACGACGAGGGCCTTGATATCGCCGTTTTACGCATTGGGAACACCTCCCTCTCCGGCGTGGAGACACCGGGGTTTGTATTCCTTGAAACTGCGTCCCGGGACACGCTTCGGATGGGCGATGAAATCTATACCATCGGCAGTCCCCTGGGGCTGGGGCTGGCTGTCTCCGCCGGTATTGTCAGCGACGTCAGCCGAGTGACGGAGGGCTACGACGCGCCCTGCATTATGTCCACCGCCGACATTTCTCAAGGCTCCAGCGGCGGCGCGCTGCTGAACGTATACGGACAGGCGGTGGGCATCACCTCCGGCGCGTTCCTTTTCGGGAACAACATGTATCTGGCCGTAGCCATCGACCCCGTGCTCTCCGCCGATCTCTCAGGCAAGGGGCAAACCTTGGAGCAGGTGAAGCAGTTTGAGTCTGCCCAGACAAAAAAGGCAGCCTGAGGACCTTATATTTTCTGCCGCCGCACCAACGGACGGCGTTGTCCCCTTGTTTCTTCTGTAACCCACAAACGCAAATTCGCCCGGCATTCCAATTGGAATGCCGGGCGTTTCTTCTTGTTTTAATCGCTTTTTTACTTTCCCAGCGCGGACTCCGCCGTGAGCTTTCCATCCGCGTCCATTCTGGCGGGAACAATTACATTGTCGGTGCACTTGGCAATGTTGTCAATCCGCATTTTCGACGGATAGTCTGCAATCAGGCTGACGGCTATGCCGTGCCGTCTGGCCCGGCCGGTGCGGCCGATGCGGTGCACATAGTCCTGATTTTCGTCCGGCACGTCGCAGTTAAACACCACGTCCACGTCGTCCACATCGATGCCCCGGGCCGCCACGTCGGTGGCCACAAACACCCGCAGCTCCCCCTTGCGGAACTTGTCCATCACCTGCTCCCGCTTTTTCTGGGGAATGTCGCCGTGGATGCACTCCGCATCCACGCCACGCATCTGCAAAAATTTTGCGATACGCTCCGTAGCGCCCTTGGTATTGCAGAAAACCATGGCCCGGTCAAATTCTCCGCCGTCCATAATTTTAGCAATGGCCTCGGCCTTTCCGTCGTGGGTGACCTCCAGCCGATACTGAAGGATGTCGGGCTTGTTCTCCTCATCCGCCCGAACGGTAATCTCCTCCGCGTCCCGCTGATAAACCCACGCAATGTCCATGACCTCCCGCGAGATGGTGGCGGAGAACATTCCGAGATTTTTTCGCTGGCTCATCCGGTCCAGCAAGCGGGTTACATCGTGGATGAAGCCCATGTCCAGCATCCGGTCCGCCTCGTCCAGCACCACGGTCTGTGCCGTGTCCACCCGGACGGTGCGCCGCTTCATATGGTCCGACAGCCGACCGGGGGTTGCCACCACAATCTGGGGCTTTTTCTTCAGAATGTCAATCTGCTTGACAATGGGCTGTCCGCCGTAAAGGCACACCATCCGCACACCTGCACGGTAAGCCGCGATGTCCCGCAGCTCGTCTGTTATCTGGATGGCCAGCTCCCGCGTGGGGGCCAGAATCACTGCCTGCACGCTTTCGTCCGCCGGGTCGATGTGCTCCACAATGGGGATACCGTAGGCAAAGGTTTTTCCGGTGCCGGTGGGCGCCTTTGCAATCACGTCCTTCCACGCCAGCATGGGCGGGATACAGCCCGCCTGCACAGGGGTGGACAGCTCTATATTGCGCTCACGAAGAGCGCGCATCATCTCCGGTGACAGTCCCAGACTGTCAAACCGGACGCCTTGTGTCAGTTCCATAGTTGCTTCGTCCTTTTCCGATTTCGTTTTTCAGCGTCTCCGGTCCAAACCGGGACGCGTATTCCTCTTTTTATAATAAATTACTGTTATTATATCCGTTTTTCCGGTATTTGTAAAGTCCGGCACAAAAATGGAGACTTTTCTAAAGGCACTTGCAATCCGCAGCAATTAGGCTTATAATTAAAATATATTTAGGTGCACCTAAAACGAATGTGTATTATAGACTGCAAACGGAGAAAATCATGGATGATTATATAAAGCGGCTGCTTCGCCGAAAGATACCAACTTTGATTTTTACAGCGCTTCTCCTGCTTGCCGGGACACTCGTGCGACTTTTTGCAGGATGACTGTACGGCGCATCTGCGTAAAACGGAGGAAACTGGCATGACGCCCAATAAAGAAGATTATCTAAAGGCCATTTATAAGCTTGGCGGGCAAGAGCGCATGGTAACGAATAAGCAAATTGCCGAGACGCTTCAGATTGCGCCCGCGTCCGTAACGGAAATGCTGCAAAAAATGAAGCGGGAAGGTCTGCTTCATTACGCGCCCTACAAGGGGTCCCGTCTGACGGATGAGGGTATGCACGCTGCAATCTCTCTGGTGCGGGGCCACCGCCTATGGGAGGTATTCCTGATGCGGCATCTGGGCTATTCCTGGAGTGAAGCCCATGAGGATGCGGAGCTTTTAGAGCATACCACCCCCCCGCGTCTCATCACGCGGCTGGATCAATTTTTGAATTATCCGGCATACTGCCCTCACGGCAGCGCAATTCCTCATATTGACGGCCAGATTGACCGCGTTCCAATGCAGCCGCTGAACCTTCTTCCGGTCGGTGCCGTTTCCCATATCCGCAGAGTAACCGAAGAAACAGAATTGCTGGATTATCTTCAGAAAAACGGCGTTGCAATCGGAAGTTCCGTGCGTATTGAGGAAGCCGCAGCCTATGAGGGTCCGCTTACGCTTGATTTAGAAGGCAAGCGTGTGCAAATCAGTTATAAAGCCGCCTGTCAAATCTATGTGGATCAGACGGAGGAACTGTAACACGGGAATCATCCATTCTCCGAAACGGGAGTGTTATAATCAGGTCTTCAATGGTCTGGCAAGCTGGCAGGTGAAGCGCTGCACGCCAACGATCAAATCTGTATAGCATCTTTTTAACTAATTAAAATTTTAAAAAACCATGTTCTTTGCGCTATTGATTTCGGGCCAAAATGGCCCGAAATTTTTTTGCGGATCGTGCCCGGAAAAACTGTCACAAAGTCTTCTTCGCTCTTTCATCACCGCTGATGAAGGCACGCAAATCAACTTTACTCACGCAGCTCAATCCAGTATGCTTAATCCACGTACATACAAGAAGCGCGGCTTTCGCACCGCCTGTTTAAAGGTGTAAATTATAAAAAGCAATTGACAAAGCAATTTCTCTGTGCTAAATTCATAACAGTGTTTTAAAACATTGTTATGAAAGGAGAGAATTCGTGGCAAAACAAATTGAAGGGGTCTACGAGCGTGTTCTCGACTGCGCCAAGGAAGAGTTCCTGATGCGAGGATACAAGGATGCTTCTATGCGGACGATTGCCGGTGAAGCCGGAACCACCACCGGCTCTATCTATACCCGCTTTGGCGACAAGGAAGGTCTTTTCAGTGCGCTTGTAGAACCTGTTGTGCAGGAAATGTTACAGATTTTCTCCCGCACTCAGGAAATATTTCACGCGCTGGACAAGGAAACAAAAATAAACACCATGCCTGAATACTCTTCTAAAGGCATGGAATATTTACTGGATTATGTGTATGCGCACTTTGATGAGTTCCGGCTTTTGCTGGATTCTTCCTACGGCACAAAGTACCACCATTTTATAGATGAGATGGTGCGGGTGGAGGTTGAATCCACCTATCGGTATATGGAGGTGATTGGCTGCGAAAACATAAAGCGCGGGATCGTTACCGAGGAATTTCTGCATATCATTACAACCGCCTACTTCGAGGGCGTTTTTGAAGTTGTGCGCCACAATATGCAATATGAGGATGCCAAAAAATACATCCATATGCTGAGGGACTATCACATGGCTGGGTTTGGAACAATTTTTTCGCCCCCCAGCACATGAGAAAACACGTCACAGTTGGTTTTTTGCTTTGGCAAAAAGCCAACTAAAAACAAGCCAGCAAGTTAGCCGCAGCTAATTGTAAAGGAGGAGTCAGTATGAAGCAAAAAAGTCCCCTGCTGCGAATTTGGGAATTGGGTGAATCGGAGCATAAGCGCCTGTCCGGCGCAATCATCAGTGCGCTGATCGGTGTACTGGGCGGTATCGTCCCCTACATAGCGGCAGCACAAATCATCATTGGTATGGTACACGCAAATCAGAAGTCGGCCTATTATCTAATTTGGTGCGGGGTGGGTCTGGCCGGTTATCTGGTGCGAAGCCTATTCTATAATTTTGCGTTGGCATTGTCCCATCAGGCGGCGTTTTCTGTATTAAAAGAGATTCGCCAACGGGTTCTGAAAAAGCTCCCCAAGCTTCCGCTCGGCACGGTGATGGATACCAAAAGCGGCAGGCTGAAGCAAATTATTGTGGATCAGGTGGAAAGCATGGAAACCACGCTGGCACATCTGCTGCCGGAGATGACCTCAAATATCATCGGCCCAATCTGTATCCTGATCTATCTGTTTATTCTGGACTGGCGCATGGCACTGCTGGCCTTGGTGTCCCTGCCGGTGGGAATGGTTTTTATGATGGCGATTATGAAAGGCTACGGCAAGGATTGGGAAGGCGCCGTTAAAACCACGCAGGAAATGAATGAAACAATTGTGGAGTACATAGGCGGCATTGAGGTTATCAAGGCGTTTAATCAGGGAAAGCACTCCTACTCCAAGTTTTCAGACAGAGTGACGGCAAATGCGTCTTACTACTACAATTGGATGAAACGGTGTCAATTCAACATGTCTCTGGCATATTCCATTGCGCCCACCACCTTGGTTACTGTCCTTCCTGTCGGCTGGCTTTTATACCGCACGGGCAGCTTGACGGTTGAAACCTTTCTCACCTGCATCATCTTATCTTTGGGGCTGGTTACGCCGCTTTTAAAAGCCATGAGCTTTATCGATAACCTTGCCAAAATCGGCACCACAGTCGCTTCCATTGACGAGTTTCTGGAAGGAGAAGAGCAGCAGCACGCCGCGGCACCGGCAAAGCTTTCCACCCATGACATTTCTCTGCAAAACGTTTCCTTTGGATATCATTCCGACAAGGAAATTCTGCACGGCGTCAACCTGCACATTCCGGCAGGCAGCATGACGGCACTGGTCGGACCTTCCGGCGGTGGAAAATCAACCATCGCAAAATTAATTGCGGGCTTTTGGGATGTAACCGGGGGGGCTATTACGCTGGGCGGCGTGGATGAAAAGGAAATTCCACTGGAGCAGCTTTATGAGCAGACGGCTTTTGTATCGCAGGACAATTACCTGTTTGATGATACCATACTGGAAAATATCCGCATGGGAAAAAGCACCGCGTCGGATCAGGAGGTGGAGGCCGTGGCAAAGGCGGCAGGCTGCGACAGCTTTATTCGCCAGCTTGCCCACGGCTATAACACAAGGGTTGGCGGCGGCGGGGCGCATCTCTCCGGCGGCGAGCGGCAGCGGATTGCCATCGCCCGCGCCATGCTGAAAGATGCCCCGATTGTCATTCTCGACGAGGCAACAGCTTATATAGACCCAGAAAACGAGGCTGTGATTCAAAAGGCGGTGGCAAAGCTGATTAAAGGAAAAACCGTGATGATTATTGCCCACCGGCTGTCAACCATCACGGATGCAGATCAAATTGTCGTTGTGCGAAACGGGCAGATTGAAGCCGTTGGAACTCACGAGAACCTGCTTGCGGATTGTCCGCTATATCATTCTATGTGGCAGGCACATTTAGGCACAAAGGACGGTGATGCAGCATGATTGAAACACTTAAAAAAATTTGGCGGTTTGCCGGGGACGAGCGAAAAAACATCAACACATCCCTGCTAGTCGGGCTGATCAACGCCATCTTCCGCATGCTTGAAATTGGCGCTGTTTATGTCGTGGTGCAGGCGCTTCTTACGCAGCAGGCCAGCAGCACACCCGCCTGGATTGCGCTTGGATTAATTCTTGCAAGCATTTTAGGGGTTGCCGTCACAAAGTATTTTTCGCAATTGCAGCAGACCCACGCCGGTTATTTTATGGCAGCAAACAAACGAATTGACATTGCAAACCGCCTGAAAAGCGTCCCCATGGGCTTCTTCAGCGAAAACAGTCTGGGGGAAATTACCGGCGTCTCAACCACCATACTGGACAATGTGGAAACCGTTGCGCCTATGGTTCTGGTTGAAATTTTAGGCGGACTGATCAATGCGTCCGTTTTTACGGTCATGATTTTGTTTTGGGACTGGCGCATTGGCAGCATTGTTGTAATCGGCACGGGGCTTTATCTGTTTGTCACCTCCCTGATGGACCAAAAATCAAGAAGCATTGCGCCCAACCGCCAAAAATCAGAGACCGTGATGGTCGGCGCCGTTTTGGAATACATACAGGGAATGAGTGTGATTAAATCCTTCAATCTTACTGGGAAGGGCGATCAAAAATTGCAGAATGCACTGGAGTTTAATAAAAACAGCAACCTTGCGCTGGAGAAGCTTTTTACACCGTACACCATGGCACAGGGCATCGTCCTTCAGGCATCCGCGGTTGCTATGATGGTGGCGGCTGTTGGTTTTTGGCTTAACGGGACAATGAGCACCGCCAATGCCCTGATGGCTGTGATTATGTCCTTTCTGGTATTTGCCCAAATTCAGTCCGCCGGAAGCGGACTGTCTCTCCTGCGGGTTGTAAGCAGTTCCATCGACCACGCACAAAAAATGGATGCTATTCCGCAATTGGATGAGCACGGGGCGGACCTGTCCATTAAGCAGCATGACATCGTTTTTGAAAACGTATCATTTTCATATGAAAACAAGCAGGTTCTGAACAACATTTCTCTTATCATTCCAGATAAAACCACCACAGCCATTATTGGTCCCAGCGGCTCCGGTAAAACCACCCTGTGCAATTTAATTGCCCGATTTTGGGATGTGGACAGCGGCAGCGTCCGCATCGGAGGGCATGACGTAAAGGAATACACGCTGGAATCTTTGATGGATCAAATTAGTATGGTGTTTCAAAACGTCTATCTGTTTGCCGACACCATTGAAAATAATATTAAGTTTGGAAGACCCTCCGCCACGCATGAAGAGGTGGTTGCCGCAGCCAAAAAGGCCTGCTGTGAAGACTTTATTCTGGCGCTGCCGCAAGGCTATCACACAGTTATCGGCGAGGGCGGCGCTTCCCTTTCAGGCGGCGAAAAGCAGCGTCTTTCCATTGCCCGTGCTATGCTGAAAGATGCCCCGATTGTCATTTTGGATGAGGCAACGGCAAATGTAGACCCCGAAAATGAAGACCGCCTGCAACAGGCGATTGAAGCGCTGACCAGAAACAAGACCATTATTATGATCGCCCATCGTTTAAAAACGGTGCGCAATGCAGATCAAATTTTGGTGGTAAATGATGGCCAGCTTGTACAGCGGGGCACCCACGACCAATTGATCGGCCAAGCGGGTATTTACGCCGATTTTGTACTCGGACGAAAAGAAGCCATCGGCTGGAAGTTATAAAATAAGGATGACGGCAATTAAATTGCCGTCATCCTTATAATTTTCATCAATCGCACAGCAGACATTCCGTAAATGCCCGTGATTGCGCCGGTGCAGAACTTGTAAAGTTGTCCCTGCATCCAACACAATCCGCTATTCTCTCATGTTATTCAGTCCACTTTGGAAAATTCTATGCTGTGCGCCGTCCTATTCTTAATAAGCTTCCTCATGTGTCAGACTGCATAAATGCTATCATTTATCCATTAAGACTTTTGCTCATCAATCGTCTCTATACTATGTATTTTCATCTTATACTGCTTAGGCGTCATCCCATACATTTTTTTAAAAATGGAGATAAAGTAAGAAATATTCAGATAGCCTAAATTGAAGGCGGCATCAGTGACACTAATATCCCTAAGCATCTCTTTTGCCTTTTCCAATTTTATTTTTGTAAAATATTTATTGGGCGACATTCCGGTTATCTTTTTAAAATATTGGCACAAACCCGATTCCGACATTCCTAAGTTATATGCAATCTCTTTAATGCACACCGGCTTTGTATAGTTGCTATTCATATATTTGATTGCTTTATTTACGGCATTATCATTATCCAGCAACAGCTGCCTGATTGCTTCATTTTGAATTAAGTGATAGACCAGTTCCTGCGTATATAAATCAATGATAAAGTCTGATCTTTTTTCTTTGCATAGCTCCTCTCTGATTCTGCCCAGCAGTTCATCGTACTTATTCATTCCCAAATAAAACTTTTCATTTAGGAAGAAAGAGAGATTCACAGAGTAGTCATTGCAAATTTCTTCACTCACACGGTCAATTACTATATTGTTCAGCTCATATACAATCGCCTTTGTGGGTTTATATATTTTCATTCCAATCTTTGCCTGAGACGGCAAAATAAGAATTTTGCTGGAATCATATTTCATGGTTTTGTTGTCGATAGAAATGCACTTTTCCCCCTGTGTGATGGTGCATAACCTAGTATACTCATAAGTTCTGTAACAATCCTGATAACCGGAAGGCAGATCATAGCACAATGTTCGGATGCTCTCCGCTTCCAACCCATTTAATGACTCCAGATCACTTCTGAAATTTGACAACATAATTTTCACCTATCCTAACAGGTAATTGACAGCAATGCGCAAAACCTTAATCGCATGCAATTACCAATTGTTTACAGAATGGCGACCCTGAAATTACTTCTCTTCCGGAAGAAGAGACCCCAATCACGTTGAACTAACGCCAAGCCGAAAGGGGTTGGCCGCTATCTACCGACAGGAACGTATTGACGGGGAACCTGGGCAATCATTTTCTTTTTCGTCCGAATCCGATCGCGCGTTTCTTTCTTCAGCGCGATATAAAATTTATTCAGTCGTTGTCGTCCGAATGAACCGGAACAACAGCACGGAAGAATTTCTTACCCATGCAGGGGACCTGCATGTTATCAGTCAGTTGTCATTAATTGTGAACGCCGCAGTAACGTTTCGCCGACTCCGATTTTTGGCCGTTACTTCTGCGGCATCTGCTTTTGTAAATTTTGCCGTCTGTGAGTCCCGGGTTTCAGCAATTCCAAAAATTGTATGCTGATATTTACTATTCTACTCCCTTTTTTTAAGAAATCAAATTTCTTTTTATAGTTTCCAACGCAAAGAAGCCACCGGCGGAATAGAGGAGACGATCTTTACAGCAATCTTGTTATCGGGAATTTTCAGCTAAAATTAATTTTAAAACCAAATTAACCTATGCATTTGGCAGAAATCTAATGCTGCTATTATCTTTTTACAGCAAAGTAATTATCTCTCAGCAATAAATTTTGAAGTAATATATAAATTTTGAGTTAGATTAATTTTTCCTTTTTGTATATTATGGCCATATTGTCAAGAGCCAGAGGCTTAAGAATTTGGCGAGAAATCGAAAAGCTATCCGGCTCCGGCTTGCCGGCGGTCAAGCCGCAGGGCTTTGAAAAGGCGCGGGGGCAAATTGAGTTGGCCTCCGCTGCCTGGTTGGACAGGTCTTACATATTTTGCAGCAGATCTTTCCACAGCATCAGTTCCGTTTCGTAAGGAACAGCGTCTTGTGAGACGCGCTGTGGTATGGGAGAAGAAATGGAAACCAGTCATTCCAGCGTGTGCCAAGTCATGAAAAGGGTGTCCTGCTGAAATCGTCGTTTCACGACTGCGCGCTTTTTGGGTTGAAAAAGAAGGGAGACGATGATGTAGTCTAAATTACAGGATTCATAGCAAAACCAATTGCAAATTGAAAAGGGAGGCATATTTATGGCAAACGCATTATTGATTAATTCGGTAGAAGAATTCGAACAGGCTCTTCCTATCATTCGCGCTTCTCAGGAGGAGTATGCTACCTTTACGCAAGAGCAGGTAGATACCATTTGCGAAAAGGCCGCCATGGCGGTGTCCAAAATGCGGATTCCACTTGCTAAAATGGCCTGCGAGGAAACCGGCTACGGTATTGTTGTAGACAAGGTAACGAAGAATCAATATGCTTCCGAGCATATGTGGAACTATATGCGTCACGCTAAAACCTGCGGCATTATCGAAGAAAATCGTGCCTTTGGTACCAAGCGAGTGGCCTCTCCCAAGGGTGTAATTGCAGCCGTTACGCCCACCACCAACCCTACCTCTACCACCATTTTTAAAATGCTGGTTGCACTGAAAACCAGAAATGCCATTATTCTCTCTCCCCATCCCCACGCTGTAAACTGCTCCATCGCCGCCGCAAAAATCATTCGGGACGCCGCCATTGAGGCTGGGCTTCCGGAGCATGTAATCAGCTGGATTGGGACGCCCTCTCTGGAAATTTCTGATATATTGATGAAAAAGGTTGACCTGATTATGGCCACCGGCGGCGCAGGCATGGTTCATGCCGCCTATTCTTCCGGTACCCCCGCCATCGGCGTAGGCCCCGGCAACTGCAACGTTGTAATTGACGAAACGGCAGATCTCCGCATGGCCGTGGAATCCATTATTCACTCCAAAACATTCGATAATGGAATGATTTGCGCCACAGAGCAGCATATCACCGTGTTGAGCAGCGTTTATGACGAGGTTAAGGCCTTGCTGAAGGATGCCCGCTGCTATTTCCTGAACGATGAAGAGGCCGAAAAGGTGGCCAAGGTGTTCTACAATCCCAAAAACCACGGCGTAAATCCTCCCGCCGTCGGGCAGACCGCCGTTCGCCTTGCCGAGATGGCCGGGATTCAGGTTCCTTACGATTCCAAGGTCCTGATTTACGAGACAAACGACCCCTCTCACGAAAATCCCTGGGCCAATGAGAAGCTGACCACTTTGCTGGGTATGTTTAAGGCCGACACACTGGACGAAGCTTTTGATATCTGCGCAAAGCTGGTTTACGAGGGCGGCGCAGGCCATTCTGCGGCACTGTACATAGACCCCACGGAAGAAAGCAAGATTGACCTCTTTGCCGAAAAGATGAAGGCCGGGCGTATCCTCATCAATACGCCCACCGCGTTCGGCGGCATCGGCGATCTGTACAACTTCGATATTGCTCCGTCGCTGACGCTGGGGCCCGGTTCTGTGGGTCACTCCGCGTACATGGGCAACACCAACTTCGAGCAATTGCTGGATATCAAGGTGGTTGCCAACCGGAAAGAAAATATGCTGTGGCTGCAGCTGCCTAAAAAGGTCTATCATAAGACCGGCTGCACTCCCGTGGCTCTGAAGGAAATGAAGCACGTTTACGATTTCAAACGCGCCTTTATCATTACCGACGCCAACCTTTATCAGATGGGCGCCTGTGATGCCATCCTCAACCAGCTGCATGATCTGGGAATTGAAACCGCAGAGTTCTTTGATATTCAGGTAGATCCGCAGATTCAGGACGCCATGAAGGGTCTGCCCAAAATGCACGAGTTTGAGCCTGATGTCATCATCGCAGTGGGCGGCGGCTCCGCAATCGATACCGCCAAGATCATGTGGATCATGTATGAGCATCCCGAAGAGGCGTTTTTGGATATGGCGACCATCTTCCTGGATATCCGCAAGAGAGTCCGCTTCTTCCCGCAGATGGGCAAGAAGGCCAAGTTGGTCTGTATCCCCACCACAGCCGGTACCGGTTCTGAGTGCACGCCGTTCACCATTATTTCTGACGCCAACACAGGCATGAAGTGGCCTTTGGTGGGATATGAGATGATGCCCGAAATGGCCATTATCGATGCGGAAAACATGATGGCACTTCCCCCGAGAGCCACGCAGGCCTCCGGCTACGACGTGCTGACCCACGCAGTGGAAGCCTATGTTTCCACCTTTGCCACCGAGTATACCGACGGCTTCTGCCGCGATGCCACCACAATGGTATTCAATTATCTGCCGCGGGCCTATCGCTCCGCGTTTAAGGGCGCGAAGTCCGACCCCGTCGCCCGCGAGAAAATGGCCGACGCTTCCTGCCTGGCAGGCATTGGCTTTGCCAACGCGTTCCTCGGCATCAACCACTCCCTGTCCCACAAGATCGGCGGTTGGTTCCACATCCCCCACGGAACCGCCAACGCGCTGCTGTTCCCCTATGTCTGCCGCTTCAATGCCCAGAAGCACCCCTATCACATGGGGACCTTCTCCCAGTATAAATACCCGCAGGCATTTGAGCGCTATGTCCAGCTGGGTGAGCTGATTGGCGTCAAGGGCGCCACGGATGAGGAGACGTTTGAAAACTGGATTAAGGCTGCCGAGCAGCTGAAAAAGGACGTGGATATTCCCGAGACGATCTGCGACTGGCTGGTGCAGGCCCACCCCGAGAAGAAAGCCAAGGCGTGGGAAGCAGACTTCCTGGCCGCTGTCGACCAGATGTCCGAATGGGCGTTCCACGACGCGTGCACCGGCTGCAACCCCGTGTATCCCACAATTGAAGAGCTGAAGGCCTGCTACCTGAGAGCTTTCTACGGAAACGAGAAGTTCATCGAGAAATATGGCGATGTTTTGTCAGTGGCGGTCACGCTGCCCCTCGATACACATGCGGCGTATCCCATGGGACTCTCCGCGGAAATCGGTGTGGACAAAGTCGGCGGTTTCATTTAATTCTCAGCACCTTTTTTGCCGCCTCAATTTCTCAGGAAGCCGGCGCCTGCCGGCGTCGGCTTCCTGACCGTTTGGTAAGTTGGAGGATATCCGATGAATATGTTGAATCTTCCCAAAAAGGTCTATTTTAAAAGCGGCTGCGCAAATGTGGCTTTGCGGGAGCTAAGTGAAGTCTACCACATGAAGCGTGCGCTTCTCGTGTCAAATCCGAAACTGTTTCGTTCCGGCGTCGTTTCTTCAATTGGCCGTCAGCTTCGAAAGCAGGGCATTCGCACGGCTGAATTTTTCTCCATAGGCGCCGTGCCATCCTTTGCCGACCTTCGCAGCGGTTTGCCAAAGCTGTTGGAATTCGCACCGGACGTAATCGTGGGCATCGGCGGCGGTGCGGCAATGAGTGCCGCCAAGGCGCTGTGGCTTTTGTATGAAAATCCGGAATTAGATCTGGCAGCGGCAGCAGAGTCTCCCTCCCGCATTCGCACCGGCGTGAAAGCAAGGCAGGTGCTCTTGGCCACTTCCTTTGGAAGCGGGGCGCAAAACTCGCCATTTTGCGTACTGAAAAATGATTCCGGAGATATCTGCGTCATTAAAAGCTTCGCGCTGCTGCCGGAACTTTCGGTGACAGACGCCCGTTTCACCGAAAGTTTGTCTCCGACGCAGATCAAAGCCTGCGGACTTGCCACACTCTCCCAGTCAATTCAGGCATTTGCAGGAGACGGTTGCTGCGAATATACGCAGGGATTGTTACGAGAGGCAGTCCGGATAATACTACGCAATTTCAAAGCCGCCGAAAGCGGCTGCCCTGCTGCACTGGAAAAACTTCATAACGCAGCCGCTCTTGCAGGCGCAGCTTACGGAAACGCGGTGGATACCATTGATTTAACGGTACCGTTCTACCCGTTCACCGCAGAAAAAGGCATGCAGCAGGAGCGAATAGAGCTGCTGGCCCATGACTTGAACTTCTCAGGGAGCCAAATGCTGTGGGAGGCATGTGAGGCGCTTTTCTAAAAACGCAGGCAGGCGAACGGACCTATTTCCGGCCATCGCGTGGCGCCTAAGCGTGTGCATCACTCTGAAAGGCCTATCACTATGAACTATCCGTATAAAACGCGGGAGGGCGGGGCAACGGTTACGATTTTTGTCCCGTATGACTGCCGCAATCACTGTCCCTTTTGCATCAACAAGGGCGAATATGCAAATCTGGACGGCTTTTCCACCGAAAAAATCTGCGAAAGCATTGAGCGGATGAATGCCGTCACACCTCACTGCGACTATGTGTTCACAGGAGGAGAACCTCTTGCAAATCTGGACTCTCTCCAGAAAATGCTGGATCAGATTCCTACCACCCATAAGGTCTACATCAATACCACGCTTCCTGTGTCCGAATATCAGTCTGAAGAGGACATCGTGGCCTTTACCCGGCGGAACCGGGAAAAAATCACCTGCATCAATGTCTCCCGCCATATGCAGCGATATGTGGTGGAGTCCAACGATCAGTTGCTTTCCAGACTGGCAGTTCCCTTCCGGATTAACTGCGTCCTCTATCAGGATTATCCCGTCTCGTCTCTAGTCCCGTATTTGGACCGGTTCAGCCAAATCCCCGGCAGTTCTGTCCAATTCCGGTTCGACTATACCGCCACCACCCCCGATAATCTTTACGAGGAGACGAACGACCGAATTTTGCAGGACTTGAAGAGAATTGCCGTCTACACCGGGCTGGAAGGCTGCCGGATGCGCTGTGGCTTTCATTTTGACTACCACGGTCTGGAGCTAACCTATCACAAAACCCTCCCATATAGCACGATTGTAGAGCAGGATGCGCACAGCGGCGTGACCTACGCTGTTTTATACGACATCCTCATCAAGCAGAACGGCGACATTCACTCCGATTGGGACGGCACTCCGCTGAATCTGGAAGCATACCGCAGCGCCGTGTTTGAGCCCCATGACCTGAAGTGGCTGGCCCGAATTGCATAAACAACAGACAAAGGAGGTGCAGCGTTGCTGCGCCTCCTTTGTCTGAATCCTTCAAGTTGCCAAATCGGAACCGGAGATAAATGATAAATCCGAACCCATTTCAATTGAAAAAGGTTCGGATTATCTTGATTTGCCCATACGGTATAATTACGACAAAGGGGAAACCCGCATAGAATCAGGGTTTTCAGGAGTTCAGGTCTGACTTTCGCTCTTTTCCCGACGAAATCTACCGTGAAATTCAATCCTTTGGAAAGAGAGGTGGTATGCTCACGACAAAAATGCTATTATTATGGAGGCTTACGAGATATAAACGACATAAAATCTCTATATAGCAGGGATAGAGGGCCTTTTCGCCCTCTGTTCCTACTACTGCATTTCTATTTCACCAGTCATCCGAAATACAGCGGCAGGGGTTTCTCTGGATTGTGTCAAAACTCCCTCGAACGAGTATCTTCCATCATCCTTCCAACCAAGCCGATATTGCAGGGCCTTGAGAAACGCGATGCGCGCCATCGCGCAGGAGTTTTTTGTCCTAACCCAATAAGCCGGCGGAATCTCATACGCATCCAAATCATCCTTTGATGCGGCGGAAATCAGCAGATTTCCATTTTCCTCATCATACCAGAAGCTGAGGTGCGTAGGATTCCCAAGCAACCCGATCATACGGCGGGGAAGAAAAATCCTTTTGCTTTTCATGCAAACTCTTATTGATAAATTATTCGATTTCATCGCCATCCTCCGCGCTCGGCCTAATCCCTCCATATGGGCGGTGCATCAACTCTTCCGGGGTAGGGAGCTTGGCACTGATTTGGACGTTATGCCGCTCCCCGGTCTTGTGGTCAATCGTGATAAAGGTGCTTGCCGTGTCCACCTTATACTTACCGTCCAATTCTTCAAGCGTATAGCCAAACCGGCCCTTCCAATCCTCCGGCATATTGATAATGGTATTGCGTTTTTTCTTCCCGCCCGCCGATTCAATTACTTCGGTGAAAACTTGCAGGCATTCGTCCAAATTGAACACGATCACGCGTTTGCCGCCCAGTTCCTGATAGATTGCCATGCAGCGGTATTTGGCGGCACGATTCCATCCCATCATTTCGTAAACCATACTGCAAAATATTCTGGCCATACACTTGCGTGGGTTATTTTTATCTGCTTTGAGCGTGGCAAATTTGAGTGAGTCCCTGTCATAATCCTGACAGGGTTCTATGATAATGCGTTGATTTCCCTCATCAATATTGATCACAATATGCTGATGCTCCGGGAATAGATTGACGCAGGACATATTGAAGGTGACGCTGTCAATGGCAAAGGTGATTTTTGGCTTGAATATGGGGGAGAGAAAATCGCCGCGCACCCGCTGCACACTCTCCTTTTTCATCTCACTGTAATCGCTTAGGCCGCCCCGGCTCTTTTTGCCGGTTTCGGTTAAGAGATCAAGGCCTAATTGTTCGGTACTATCCATTCATACACCCCATTTCCGCGATTCGCCTTTCCGCTTCCTTGCGGGTGAGCGGTTTCACCCCGCTTGCAAAGCCCGGCACAGCGGCGGCGACAGTGCCGATGCCCCAATCGTCCAGCGTATTTGCCAAAGCTCTTCTGCAAAGTAACATGTAGTCCGGCAGGGCTTCCCCAAAGCCTGACAGCCAATCGGAAGGAACCGCCCGGATCGGACGATCACCCTGTTCGTCCGGCGGCAGATGGAACTCACAGCAGCTAAGATCAAAGAGCAGTACCTGCTCATCACTTTTTGAAAAGTAGTTTGCCGTACATTTATACTTCCAGTTTTCCTGCCACCCCATGAGATCGAATAGCACGCGGGACAGTTCTTTTGCCGGAATCAGCCTGCTGCTCCAGTCCACAGAATTCTTGTTTCTTTTGCTGCAATCGCGTACCGCCAGTAGTCTCTCACCGGGATGGAGGAGGATTTCAACCTGCTCCGCGTGTTTCAGCAGAGAAACGCAGCTTGCACTGAAGCAAAGTCCTCGGCGGGAGATGGTGACCATCGCCGTGTCCTTGCCGCCAAACAATTCCCGGCGCACACGCTTTGCGCCCATGATATAGGCAACCTCTGCCCGAACATCAATTTGTCGAATCCTTGCCATGACAAGAGCACCAAGATAATGTCCGGCGTCATAACCACCAAATGCCGGGTTCATTGGAATGAATCCAGCCAGTAAGCCACGCCTTATTAGTTTAATCTCATATTCATGATTGAAAAAGGGAGACGCGTGGTTTGCTTTTAACAGAAGAAGTGCCCGTGCGTGTTCCTCTCTTGATACAATTCCCTCATGGTGTTCCGGTTCGTAATAGAGCCGCCGCTGTCCAACGTTTCGCCTTGTCTGATGGGTTAAAAAGCTGACCGTGTAGCTTTTTTGCATGATGATATCGCCGCAGTACCGCTCGTTGCGGCAGATTCCTGCAACAGAGGCTGGAGACCATTCCAAATTACCCTTTGCCGTGGGAAGTGCCAGATCGGTCAATATAGTGGCGATTTCCTTTTTTGAGTACCCGGACAGAAAGAGATCATAGATGAGCCGAACGGTTTTTGCGCCCTGCGGCTCAATCACCATCCGATACTTTCCATCTTTTTTGTAGCCCAGCAGGTTTTGGGTTGGACATAAGTAATCGCCCCGGTCAAAAATGACTTGGAGCCCAAACCGCACTGATCCTGATTTTAACTCACTGTCCAGCTCCGCGAACATTGCGAGAACCGTCAAAATCACTTTGTTTCCGGCTTCCAGCGTATTTAAGTTGTTGTTTTCAAAATAGATTCCTACAGGTGGGTCCAGCGTCAGCAATTCCTGCACCGTGTTAAGGCAATCCGTTGTGTTTCGCGCAAAGCGGGATACATCCTTTATGACAATTAAGTCGATGCTCCCGGTTCTACAGGCTTCAATCATCTCACGGAAACCGGTTCGATTTCGCACACTGGTTCCACTGATGCCGTCATCAGAAAATATGCCGATGTACTCCCAATTGGGGTGTTGAGGGATGAATTTTTCGTAATACTCCCGCTGGTTTTTTAGGCTGTTCTCCTGATCCTTGCTGTCAGTGGACACCCGTGCATAGGCGGCAACGCGAAGCCTTTTCTGCCGCCAATCCTTACTGTTGTACCTTGGATCAACCTCGGAGATTATTCTTTTCCGCACGTTATCTACCATTCCAGACCTCCTTCACAGCATCCAATACCAGCCGTCAGCGCGCTTGACGGATCGAACGCCGAGGGCCTTTTTTGCACGGTCCACAGTGCGTTTGCCCATATCCATCTCACGGAACATTTCGTAAAGCCGCCCGCATGGAACTTCTTCGTCAGCAAGCAGTTCCGTAAGCTTTTCCATGACTACCGTTACTTTCCCACTGTCAGATGGAGCACCGCTTTCTCCATTTAACAGTTCGTCCACGGAAATATCGTATTCTCCAATCCATCGGATACCAGAATCCTCGTTAATTTCGAATGCAATTGGAGTGCCTTCTTTGGCGAGACTGTTTTTTTGCTGTGCCATAACCCGCACAGGGGTGTCATTTTTGATTCTGCCTACAAGTAAAACACTCCGAGCAACGGCTGTGATATCGATGGAACCGAGTCCGCGGTAAATGCTCTTGGAGCCGCTTGCCTTGTTCATATGCCCTACAATAACAATAGCGCATCCGGTACGCTCAGCTACGGCCGCAAGCTGTTTGAGCATTGGTCGAACCCCATCGGCACGGTTCATCTCATTTCCTTCGCCCAAATAAGCCTGCAACGGGTCAAGCACCAGCAAGCGCGCTTTGGTTGCTTTAATCGCATTCTCTATCCTCACATCATTCAGCGTTAGTCCGCATTCGGATTCATCGATAAACGCAATTCGGGAACAGTCGGCGCCCGCGCTCATTAGCCTTGGTTTTAGGGTATCTTCAGCGCCATCTTCCGCGCTTTGATATAAGACGCTGGTCGGGAGTGAGTCGGTCTTTGCCAAAAACCTCTATTCCGGAGAAGAAAACCGCTGGAGCCGTTCCGACATACTCGGTGTGGTCGAAGAGAATGCGCTTCCCGATTGGGCAAAAGAAAAGCTCGCTAAGCTGCGGGAGCCTGCCCCACGGGAGTCGGTCTTGGGGAAAATCCGAGCTGGAAAATCTCAGCTCGATGAGGAGAACAGAGCCCCTAAGTCCCATAAATCCGAGCCGGAGCGATATTGCCATTCACCCTGATACTGACGCTTATATGGGCGAGGTTGCCGCCGCAATCAGCCTGAGCGTTAGAAAATAAAAATAAAAAGGAGTACCGATTCTATGAAAAAGTTGCTTTCCATCATCCTCGCGGCAGTTATGCTGACCGCAATGACCACCACCGCTTTTGCGGCAGAACCTGTCATGCCGGACAGTAACGGCAATGTGTCCATCGGCAAGGACGAGATCACCATCGGCATCGAGGGGCGGGTAGAACCCATTACCCTTGCGGCGACCTGCAACATCAGTACCTATCTTTCCATTGACCCCAACCAGCCGGAAGGTCAGCAATTCATCTCCCCGGTCATTACTGTGTCAAACGACTGTAACGCCCCCATCACCCTTTACGCAGTAGGCATGAAGGCCACCGGCAGCGCCCCGAAGGTAGTTGCCAATGACAAATACAGCGCCGAGGGCTGGAGACAGCTTTCTCGCGCACAGACCCACGCGAATATCGCCCTCGGTCTGAAAGATGCGGACGGTGGCAGCTTGAACATGTGGTTTGCCGAAGAATCCGCACAGCAAACAACCGTGCTGTGCAACATCCCGTTCCAGGGCCAGCAGCGCATGAAGCTGCAGTCGCAGTTTGGTCGCGCCTGGGATGGCGGCGAGAGCTTCAAGTATGGCATGACCGTAAAAATCGGCTTGCAGCAGTAGTTATTCGATGCCCAACAGGGAGCCGCCCACAGCGGCGGCTCCCGGAAAGGGGATGATAATTTCAATGGGACGAAAACTACTCTCATTTTTAATGGCCTCTGTTCTGCTGTTTTCCTGTGCGACAACAGCATTCGCGGCAGAGAGCGAATCGCATACGGAGCCGCATAGCCATAGTGAAACGGTGCACCCGGTGGAACCACATAGCTGCGGGGAAACGGAATACCCCATAGAACCGCACGACCATTCCCATGACCATCCGCTTGATCACGAACACGATTGCGATCACGACCATACGAAGACAGACGATGGGTTGGAAAACGGCAAAACGGAAACGCCACTTCCCGGCGAGGAAGAAGCAAAGCCGGAGCTGCCTGAAGCTCCGCTGGAGGACCCGGAAATTCCCTCCGTGCCAGAGGATGGCGAAACAAATTCACCACTTCCCGGCGAGGAAGAAACGGAACCGGTACAGCCCGAAGCGCCGCTGGAGGAACCTGAAGTCCCTGAATACTTCCTATTGGAAACAAGAAGTGGCGCGGCGATTGTGGTATTCGGAGTGCCGGATGAACCGTCCAAACCGATCATCACGCCATTTCTTGTGGGAAGCCGTCCCTGTGTCTTTCGTGATTGTCCCAACACGGTAACGGTGCATACCAAGTACGACTACGTTTGTGATGGGCACAAATGCTCAATCAGTGGATGCTCTAGTCCTGCCTACTACATGAACCCGAATAAATGCCAAGTTCATGGCGGGTTAACCAATATAATCTGCCAGATCTATATGCCGGAGAATCCCAATGGTCTGTGCGGCAAGCCCTCCGTTGGCAATGGCTCGATCTGCTGTTGGGAGCATCATTGTCCCGGATGCTTTGGCATCGGGAGCGGCAACGCTACCATCTGCGACATTTGCCGCCAATGCTGGGTTCCCGGCTGCCCGAATTACTCCACCTGTACCAACGAATGCGACCTACATTGCCCACATACTTGCAAAACGCACCATCAAAACCATTGCCTTGATTGCCATAGCGACCCGTGCGTGTGCTTCCCTGCAAATCCCGCCATCAGTGTGCGGGCATGGAACAGCACGGATAACTCTGTTTCGGTGGATATTTCATCAGCACGTGCCACGGAAATAGAACTATATACGGCGGGCGGCGTGAAATTCGCTACGCTTGGCGGCGCGAGCGGAACGCACGTTTTCCGCTACAATGCAGCACAGAACAACGGCAGCTATTATGTGCGGGTGAAGAACGCAAAGGGATATAACAGCGGCAGTTTCCCCTTTCAGGTGTCAACGTTGGACGTGACCGCACCTGTCATTGCAGGAAAAACGGTGCAGCCGGATAACGGCGTTTGGGCCACTTCCAAAGCGCTGATAGTAACGGCAACAGACCAAACCAACGTGACCTATTCCCTGAGATATGCGGATAGTTCGCCTGTTCCGGGATGCCCGGACAAAGCCGGGAACGCCAACGGTTCCACATTCACAGCCGCTTGGACAATTACGGAGCAGCTAACAAGCCCCAAAACCTTTAGAATCATTGCATCCGACCGTTGGGGATATTCCTCCGAAACGACCGTATCGGTGTCGGGCATCGACAGCAGGCTGCCTACCAAACCCACTGTTTCGCTCTCCGACAGCGGCGGCTGGCATCGGGAGGATTTGATCGTCACCATTTCAGGCAGCAGCGCGGATAGTGGAGTTGCCTATTACCAGTACCGTGTGGATGGCGGCGCATGGCAGACGGGCAACACTGTTCAGATCACGGCAGAAGGCATCCATACGGTAGAGGCAAAGGCGGTCAGCGGCGCGGGATTGGAATCGGATATTGCAAGCGCCGTGGTGAAAATCGACAAAACAGCGCCAACCGCAAGCTATGCCCTTTCCCCGGAAGACTGGACGACCCAGGGCGTGACCATCACCTTGAACCCTACAGATACAGGTGGTTCGGGGCTTGCCAGCGTGGCTCTGCCAAACGGCGAAACGGCACATGAGCTTGGGAACATCCAATTCCCTGTGGTGCAAAACGGGGATTACCACTTTATTATTATGGACAACGCCGGGAACAGCAGCTCCGTTGTGGTGCCGGTGACGAACATCGCCATGCTGGACGTTACCGTGACCCTGAACGTGCCGTTTGTCATTTCCCCCGATAATGACAGGCTGTACGCCGGAGAGGTGCTTTTCCAGAACCATTCCAATGTTCCGGTTAATCTGACCCTCCAACGTATGATCGCCTATGGCAATGCACCGGAGCTTGTGGGAAGAGATGATATGGCATGGAAAAGCCTGTCCGCTACTGATACAAAAGAGTACATTGCACTTGGATTTATCGGCAACGGTGTAGACTTTTGGGCGGATGGGCAGCCTCGATCCCTCGGCACAATCGCTAAAGGCGGTGATGCAAGCTATTCCATGCAAGGCCGGTTCGGGTATGCCTGGGAACGAGCTGAGAGTTTTTTGTACGGTATGACGGTTAGGATCGCCGTTGCACCGCAAGGATAGCGTATGTATAGCACAACAAAAAGAGCAGGAATGGTGATGCCAATAGGCAGCTATTCCGCGCTAATAAACAGGAGGTGGTGAAAACATGCCCTTCGTACCAGTACCCAAAGACCTTACAAGGGTCAAAACCAAAGTTGCCCTGAACCTTACCAAGCGCCAGCTTATTTGCTTTTCCATTGCGGGCGCCATCGGTATCCCGACCTATCTGCTCACCCGCACAACCATCGGCAACGATGCCGCAGTCATCCTGATGATCGGGCTGATGCTGCCTTTTTTCTTCTTTGCCATGTACGAGAAGGACGGTCAGCCCGCCGAGAAGGTTGCCCGCAACATCCTGCGGGCGAAGCTCTGGCCGGGAGTCCGCGCATATAAAACCGAAAATCTTTATCACTACATCGAAAAGGAGGGAAACGCCCTTGTCAACCAAGACAAAACAGCAAGCACAACAGGGAAAACGGCTGAGCGTGGCCGCAAAAAGCGCCGCCCGCAATAAGACCAAGCTTCGCACCACAAAGGGAAACCCCACGCCGCCCGCATCCAAAGCGGGCGGCATTTTAGATAAGCTGCTGGGCGGCAAGCCCCCGCAAACCGTTCAGCAGAGCATCCCTTATCGGGAAATGCACCGGGATGGCGTCTGCCGGGTCAACGAGAGGCTGTACACCAAGACGGTAGAGTTTCAAGATATCAATTATCAGCTTGCCCAAAATGAGGATAAGACACAGATTTTCGAGAATTACTGCGACTTCCTCAACTATTTTGACAGCTCCATTTCGGTGCAGCTCACTTTTATCAACCGCCGAGCCAACATCCGGGAGTTTCAACAGTCCATCGACATCCCCGACCGTGACGATGATTTCAATTCCATTCGCCGGGAGTATGCCAGTATGCTCAAAAATCAACTTGCCAAGGGTAACAACGGGCTTGTGAAGTCCAAGTATGTAACCTTCGGCATCGAGGCCGACAGCCTAAAAGCCGCCAAGCCCCGGCTGGAGCGGATTGAGACGGATATCCTTGCGGGCTTCAAAACGCTGGGTGTCACCGCCCGCCCTCTGACTGGGTTGGAGCGACTGGAGGTTCTGCATGGGCAGCTCCACCCGGACGGGCAGGAGAAATTTCGCTTCGACTGGCGGGATATCGCCAAAACCGGCAACGGCACCAAGGACGCCATCGCCCCCTCCGGCTTCGATTTTCGGGACGGGCGCACCTTTCGCATGGACGGTCACATCGGCGCCGTGAGCTTCGTGCAGATTCTCGCCCCGGAGCTGACCGACCGGCTTTTGGCGGATTTTCTCGACTTGGACGATGCCGTGACGGTCAATCTTCATATCCGCTCCATCGACCAAGCGGAGGCCATCAAGACCATCAAGCGCAAGCTGTCCGACCTTGACAAGATGAAAATCGAAGAAAACAAGAAAGCGGTGCGGTCGGGCTACGACATGGATATCCTGCCGCCCGACCTCATCACCTACGGTGAGGAGGCCAAGCACCTTTTGGCCGATCTGCAGTCCCGCAACGAGCGGATGTTCCTCGTCACCGTGCTGGTCATGAACACCGCTACCAAACGGCAACGGCTGGACAACAGCGTCTTTGCCGCCGCTGGCGTGGCGCAAAAATACAACTGCGCCTTAAAACGGCTCGACTGGCAGCAGGAGCAGGGCCTTATGTCTTCTCTGCCGCTGGGGAATAACCAGATCGAGATTCAGCGGGGCCTGACCACCAGTTCTACCGCCATATTCGTACCGTTCACCACGCAGGAACTGTTTCAGCAGGGCGAGGCTTTATATTACGGCCTCAATGCCCTCAGCAGTAACCTCATCATGGCGGATCGCAAGCTGCTTAAGAACCCCAACGGACTTTTTCTTGGGACGCCCGGCTCCGGTAAGAGTTTCTCCGCCAAGCGTGAAATCGTGAATGTATTCCTGTTGACGGAGGACGACATCATTATATCAGATCCCGAGGCAGAATATTTTCCCATCGTGGAGCGGCTGGGCGGGCAGGTCATCCGGCTCTCGCCGGTGTCCCCACACCACATCAATCCGCTGGATATCAACCCCGATTACAGCGAGGAAGAAGACCCCCTTACTTTGAAGAGTGATTTCATTCTCTCTCTCTGTGAGTTGATTGTCGGCGGCAAAGAGGGGCTTCAGCCGGTGGAACGGACGATCATCGACCGCTGTACTCGCCTTGTCTACCGCGATTACCTCGCCGATCCCGCCCCGGAGCGCATGCCCATTCTGGAGGATTTATACAATCTGCTCCGGGCGCAGTCCAAGGCGGAAGCCCAGCGCATCGCCACCGCACTGGAAATCTATGTGACCGGCTCCCTGAACATCTTCAACCACCGCACTGATGTGGACATCCAGAACCGCCTGGTCTGTTATGACATCAAGGAGCTTGGCAAGGGCTTGAAAAAGATCGCCATGCTCATTTTGCAGGATTCGGTGTGGAACCGTGTCACCGTCAACCGCGCCGCCCACAAAACCACATGGTTCTACATCGATGAGATGCACCTGTTGCTCAAAGAAGAGCAAACCGCGGCCTACACGGTTGAAATTTGGAAACGTTTTAGAAAATGGGGCGGGATTCCAAGTGGTTTGACTCAGAATGTCAAGGATTTCC
>JAEXCS010000002.1 GCA_023402075.1 Bacillota bacterium
GTGCCTTTCGTCTGTTATATGCTTTTGAGTTTTCCGGCTTGCGGGTCGCGGGGTTCAGTCCGTACCAGCTGCCGCGCCGTGCGGCGTTCCGCTTTTGCTGCTCCTTCTTGGAGAGCTTCTCAAAGGGGATGAATTTTTCCATATCCGAGCTCCTTTCATGGATGGGTGAAGCCGATGATATCAGAAACGCAGTTGCTTGTCAAATGCAGCGTTTGAACGCCACGGTCTGTCATGGAGATTTTGCCCACCTCGTAACCATAGGAGGGCAATTCCTTCTTGAAGGTCAGAAAGGCGTGGTCAATGGGAAAGCCCAAGATCTGTTCTATCTCGGCATAGGTCAGCGTGAAGCTGTCCTCCGTGCGCCCGCCGATGGCCTTCCAAAGCGGCTCATATTTACTCATTGCCCGTCCCTTCCGACCTGTTGTTATACCAAGTGATATAGATATGCCCAACAGCGAATATGATGCCGAACGCCGTCAGCAGCCAATGCCGAAAAATAACGCCCCGCAGAATGAAGATGGCACTGGGCAGGATCGCCAGCCACAATGCGGCGGGCAGCGACGGCCTGCGAAAATAGACCGCCCAGAAAATAAAATAAGCCAGCAGCAGCGCAGGAAGCAAAAACAGCCAGATCACAAGCTCCTCTGGGGACTTAAAGCCGAACTCCCACACGAAAAGCGGAAAGACCATCATCGCCATGGAGCCGTACCGACCAATCTGCTCCACAATGAGCATTGGCTTGCAGAAGCATTTATTTTCTATATGAGGATTGCGCAGTGCGTAAATCAAGTTGGGAATCATCATCAGTGCGACGATGAGAAAGCCTGTCAGATTCAGAAAACCGAACTGCATACGGCCACCCACTTGTAAAACTATCATAGCATGAAAATAAGAAAAAGTCATGTTCGTCAGAAGTAAGCACAGCATTCTGGAATCCCTGCCCGGCGGCTTTTGTTGCCAACCCTCACGCAAGGGGTTATACTGAAAACATTAATAAACAGCGGACGGAGAACACAAAATGAGAGAAGTTGACCCAAAAACCACCAACCGCGCCATGAGCTACGAATATTACATCGACGCGCCCATGCCCATGGTCACCATATTCAAAACGATGGATGTGACGCATCTTGTACAGCTTACGAAAAAGGACTATTCCTTTAACATGCTCATGTGCTGGTGCATTGCCCGCGCCGTGCAGAGCATTCCGGAATTCTATCTGCTGCCCGTGGGCAAGAAACTGATGCAGTACGACAGCTTGGGCGTCAATGTGATCGTCAAAAACAAGCGCGGCGAACTGAGTACCTGCGACATCCCGTTTCGCGGTGAACTGGAGGAATTTGCCCGCACCTATTCGGAGCTGACGGAGCGCTGCCGAGAAAGTTGCGAGAACTACGAGCTGCCAGATTGCATGATCATCGGCACCTCTGCGCTGGTCAATTACGATCTGGACGGTGTGGCGAATTTTTACAGCGGCATCTTCAACAACCCTTTCCTTATCTGGAGCAAATACCGCCGCCGCTGGCTGAAAGCCGAGCTGAAGCTGTCGTTCCAATTCCATCATGTTCAGATGGATGGCGAGCAGGCCTGTCGCTTTCTCGAGAACTTACAGGAGTGTATGAACCGATGAGGATTTTGGTGGATGCGGACGGCTGCCCAGTAGTGGACAGCACCATTGCGCTGGCAAAAGCGCACAAAACAGAATGCATGCTGCTGTGTGACACCTCCCATGTCTTTGAACGCAGCGGCGCAAAAACGCTGTCCTTCTCCAAGGGCGCGGATAGCGTGGATTTCGCATTGGTCAATCTGATTCAGTCCGGCGATATTGTGGTCACGCAGGACTACGGCCTCGCCGCCATGTGTTTTGCGCGAAACGCCGTAGTACTGAATCAGGACGGTATGGAGTACACGTATTGGAGTCTGTGATGACGCTTTTTAAGTCAATGGTCTGGGTGTCACCAGACCTTGGGTAAGTTTTATTTTGCGGAATCATCTACTTTATCTCCATTCATTTTAATTTTGAGACAATTCCGCCTGTCACAATGCAGCGTTTCACCGCATAACACCTCGCCTTGTTAATTGCACTTCACCTGATAGGGCTGGGCGTCGAGCTTTTCCCTGCATCCCAGCTTCCTTGCGATTCGGCCCATCATTAGCTTGCTCAAATGGCAGCCCAGCAGCTCATATTTTCGAATTTCCTCTTTTGAAAAACGCTCCGGTCCCGCAAAAGCTTTGGCGTATTCCTCCGAAAAACACCCGGCTTTGGCAAATTCCCGTCCGGCGTTCTCAAAAGGCGCAATGATGCCGCGGCTCATTTTTTCCGGCAGTAAGTTTACGCCGAACAGCCCACCTCGGGTGAGCGTTCCTGCATAGTCACAGCCCAGATAACCGGGTAGTGTCTCCACATAGGCTTTGGCGCAGGAGGCCTGCGCCGCTTCTTCAAATCCGCCCTGAATCAAAAAGGCGACTTTGGTACCCGGTACGGACTTCGGGTGCAGCGACTGAAGAAATTCCAGCAGAATGCCCGGCACATTCTCCACATACAGCGGCAGCGCGAACAGGATGTGTTCATTATCCGCAAAGGCATCCCACGCGTTTTTCCATTCGCCGCGTTTGGACAGGTGCCACAGCTCGCTTGTATTTCTGCCCTGCTCAAAGCCCTTGCGAAAAGCAGCTATCATCGCTTCGGTGTCGCTTTTCGCGGCAATGCGGGGCGAACAATTGATGATTACAAGGTGCATGAAAACGCCTCCTCTGCCTGCCCAATGGGGAAAGCCCCCAGCGACACGCCGTTCATGTTCAGCGCCGTGCGCTCCAGCCAGCGGTTCAGGTAGTTCTTATCCGCTTCGCCCTTGTAGAGCAATCCGAAGCGGTAGCGCTTGTCGTACCGGGGCACATGACGCATCTCGCCCTCCACAAAACATGTGTACATGGTGGCAAGCGGCAGCAGTCGGTCAGCAAGGTTCTTCATTCTGTAATTCACAAAGCCCAGCGCCGTTCCTGCCAGAAAAATCGTGGCATCAAAGGCAAGATACCCTTTCAACAGCTCCGGGTAATCATCCTTAATGGCGCAGATCCCCGGCGTTTTCAGCCAGCAGTCATTGCAGCCAAGGCAGGGCAGCAGACGCATCGTCGCCACTTCCAGCACCTTGTCCGGCTTCAACAGCCGGATTGCCTTTTGTGCGCTTTCCTCTTCCGCCGGCAGCGCATTTACGATCAGCAAGCTTATAACGAATCCTTTCTCACGCGTCCGCTCTGGCTTTCAAGCAGTTGTATAAAACATAAAGTCCGATCAGCAGAAGCACCGATCCTCCCAAAACAATATACATGGTTCCGATTTCCACCTTATCGCCGAAGAAATAGAGATTGCAGTCGACGGAATCTTTCATTGCTTCCACAACCTCTGCTGGGTAGTTCTGCGCTGCCATTTCCCGATAGGCACCTGCCATGGCGTGGTTGCGCAAAAGCGAAGTGCCGTATGTACCCGGCATGAAGGACAGTACCTTTTGCAGTTCCTCGCCAAAATTAGAGATGGGCATATACGCGCCGCAGAGAAAGCCGTAGCCCGCGCTGACGATGGTACCTATCGCCGAGCCTTGCCCGGAGGTGAAGAGCGACACGTTGATGAGGGAGGACAGTGCCGTGCCAAACAGCACCAGCAGCACCACATCAAGCAGCACCAGCAGCACATCGCTAAGAGAGAGATACCAGCCGACAAGCACAAGATACATGAGGCAAACGGCAAGCGCCGTCAGGCAGATGATCAGCGTTGCGGCGAAGGTTGCAAAGAAATAGCTCAGCGCAAGGGTACTGCTTTTTACGGGAGTTATGGTCAGGTCGTGTCTTGCCCCGGTAATTTTGTCATTCACCATCAAAAGATTGGAGCAGAAGGCGACGGTTACACAGCTTACCGCAAGAATGGATGAAATGAGCTGTCCGCCCACCACGCCGCTGATGAGGGTGTCATCCACCGCAAAGCCTTTCGGCATGGCAGCGGCAAAGGCATTGTTGTATATCTTGCCAAGAAAGGTTACATAGAGTACCAGTAAAATGACTGGCGTAATGAGGGAGGTGAAGAACATCCACTTGTCCTTGAAAAACAGCTTGCAGTTGCGCCTCGTTAACGCGATCAGTTCCATCATTTCGTACCTCCAGAAAGGGTCTTTTTGGTCACGGCGAGAAAAACGTCGTCCATTTTGCCCTTGGTGACCTCGAAGTCGGTAAACACATTGGGATTACCGACGATCAGTTCCGTGGCTTTTGCGGTATTTGGCACGGAAATACGATAGGCGTCCCGAATTGCTTCATAGGGCAAGCCAAATGCTTTGACGACATCCTCAGCAATGCCGTAAAGCGTGATAAAATCGCCGGTATAGGTATTTTTGAGCGTCAGCGGCGTGCCCTCGGCGGCGATCTTCCCGCTGTCCAGAATCACCACATAGTCCGCATCAGTGGCTTCTTCCATGTAATGCGTGGTCAAAAAAACCGTCATATGCTCTTTTTTTCGCAGGTCGGACACCACATCCCATAAGAGCTTTCGCGTCTGCGGGTCAAGCCCGGTGGTGGGTTCGTCCAGGATCAGAATCTTCGGCCGGTGCAGCAGCGCGCGGGCAATGTCGATGCGTCTGCGCTGGCCTCCGGAGAGCTTTCCCACCGTGCGCCCCAGCAAATCTTCAAAATCCAGCAGCTTTGCAAGCGCTGAAAGGCGCTGTTCAAATTCTTTTCCGGCAATTCCATACAGCGCCGCTCGGCTTTGCAGGTTATCCCGAACAGTTAGTGGTTTGTCCAGCACAGAGTTTTGAAAAACGACACCAAGCTCGCGCTTGATGGAATCCATGTTTCTGTCCGTGCTTTTTCCGCAGATGCACACGCTGCCGGAGTCCTTAGACAGCTGCCCGCACAGGATGGAGATGGTTGTGCTTTTTCCTGCGCCGTTGACGCCCAAAAAGGCAAACAGCTCGCCCTCCTTGACGCGAAAGCTGAGATCCTGCACGGCTTTGACCTCGCCGAAACTTTTATGTAAGTGTTCAATTTCAATGATATTTTCCATGTCCAATACTCCCATTTTTACTTATTGCCTTTCCTGCTCCGAACCGCGCTGAAGGAAACGGCGGCAGTCCCCACAGCATCCCGATGCCGGGCACTCTTGCAACCCAGTCTGGGAGCAATCCGGAGAAACGCCCTAACAAACGCAACCGTCAAAATCAAACTTCCAATTTGCGGTTTTTTCTCCTTTGCAAATTTCACTCTATACATCAGCGCAACCATAGCAACGTCCGGTATGCTGGCCTACACGATCAGCTCGCCGGGGTAAACTCGGTCAACAGCAGCGATTCATCTTTTCCGCTCATGGTGACTGTAAAAAAGCGCTCCGTTCCGGTCTCGTCGAGATAGGCTATTCCGCGGTTGGGCAGTGCGCCGTCGAACAGCATGGACACGACGAGGGGCTTGCCCGGGGTCAGAGTACCCATTTCAAAAAGGATTTTCTGTGCTTTGAGAGAAATATCATTGCTCTGTTCCTGGTCTGATAGGCCGAGTTCGAGATACTTAAGCTCACGAATCTCCGTGTTTGCCGTAAACACGACTTTCACCTGATAATCAGAATTGCCGTCTGTGTACGCAGCGGCCAACTCATCCGGCGCGTAATCGACGCTGACAACAGCCTTCACCGGCGAAGGCGAGCTTACCGGCTCGACCGGCGCGTTTGTCTCGGATGCCGCCTGCGACGACTGCGCCGGTGCAGCACTGCCGCCGGAAGCCGGAGTTGTCGCTTCGCCACAGGCTGCGAGCGAACATAGTAAAACAGTTATAGCAATTGCTGCCAAATATCTTTTCATAATAAGCGCCCTCCACTGGCTGACATATTGCGAAAGAGCTCTGCATATCAAGATTACTTTTTCTGCATCGGATTGTGTATCACAGTTTTCCATTCTTCAGGAGTTGCTTTTCGTGCGTCTGACAAATAAACTTCGTGATGTAAGCGGGTATGTGCTTACAATGCGCTTATCTCATCAACAATTGCACGAACTGTTTTTCCGTCAGTTTCAATTTTTATGCTGTTGAGGTTTTGATAAAGCGGTATTCTTGCTATGCTTCGATCCAGTACATCATCCTTCCGTATGCCGCTTTTGATATCGACCAAAATTCTTTCTGTGAGAGTTTCCTGTGAACCGATCAACGAAATCACTTTTACCTTGCAGCTTGTGACATCGGTTCGCTCAATAATTGTGTCGATGATGCTCTGCTCATGCATTACCCAGCAAAAAATGATGTTTTCGTATGCAGAGCAATGAACAAAACTGCTCAGCAGGTAGCAGATATTATCCATCACCATATCCTTGGTTTCGCCTGTCACTTGAAAAGGACTTGCGTCCCAGCACCAATCGCCGTCAAGAAATACCGAATTGGGTAATTTGATTTTTAGCTTCTGGCCGACTGTGGTTTTTCCCACGCCCATTGTGCCGCCAATCAAATACAACTTTTTCAGTTTGCCCACCTCCACAACTTCTGTTTATCATAATGAGGAGCAAAACAATCTTTAAATCCATGCCAATTTATCTTCTATGATCTGATCTTGCACTTTGAAAATGATTGCGGTTCCTCTTTCAAAGGTTTTTACTTTTTCTTTGCTTCTTTGATGCTTTTGAGATTGGCAAGCACATCAGGGCTGCTCCCCACCACCATACCTAAGGTTTTGCAGCTTTCCATATCCGGACAGTCTCCGCAGGTAACAAACCCTTTTTGCATAGAGCATTTGCGGATTTCGCACATACTGTCGCAAAACGGTGTTCTCACGCCCTCTGTGCGGCAGCCCATGCAGTTAATCATTTCCTTTGTGATTGGCACATGGTTCATCTCGCTCCAGAGTCGCGCAGTTTTCTTACGCAGCGCGTCATCGTTTGTAACGGTGGCAATGCGGGCATCACATGCTTCGCAGTCCAGCCCGCAGCAGGCAATTAATTCTTTCATTATGTAGTTCCTCTTTTCTTCTTTGCTATTTCATTCTGCCGTCGCCACACATGAGGACGACCATAGCAGAAATCCATGTTTTACGCGCCAGTATATGTTTTTTCATTTTGTTCCGAACCGTGCTGAAGGAAACCATGGAAAACCTCCACAAACATTCCGATACCGGATGCTCCGTGTCGGGAGTGGCAGTATAACATGATACGCCACAAATATAAGCCGATCCAGAAAGTTCAAGTCTTTAGGGAGAGAAAAATCCTGCATTATGCTTCTTCAACTGCGATCCATACTTCTTGGCGATTTTCTTGCATGTAGCATTCGAATATTGGCAAGTCTGAAAACTTATAGCCCGAGCATGGCAGCCATTCAGAATAAAATTCCTGATAAACATCATTTATTGCCTTTGGAATTTCGCCATCCGCATGGATGACAACCCATGTTGCAGCAGGATAGGAAAACTCCGCCATATCTTTCGGGGCGGCGACATGATTGCACCCCGGTGTCTCAACATGGTTGGTGACAGCCAGAATATAGTCCATTTCATCCGAACTTCCCGATTCAGCTCCGGCGGTAATTCCCAAAAAGCCGGAAGGTCGATAGTCCGGAAAAAAACTCATAAACTTCTTCATCGTGCCGTCTTTCCACGCCTCTGCCCAAATTTGAGGGACAAGTTCAAAGGCCCTATCGGTTTTAATTCTATGTGAGATTCCGGCCACTCTGAATGCAGGCCATTGTTCAATTTGATACTTCATTTACTCTGCTCCTTTCATTGCGATAGGAAATCAGCCATACCGCGCCACCGGTCAACGCTTGAAGAATTCCAAAGATGAGGAGCCTTCTCGCGGTGCGGTATCTGGAATGTGTTTTCATGACTACGCCGTTCTGCTGTTCATGCTTCATGTAGGGAAAACATGCAAACCACTCCCTTGGAGATTTGAAAACCGTTCTTTTCATAGAACTTCATTGCTGGCGCATATTTACTGGTGTATAAAACCACACCCGTAAATTTGTGTTGCTCACTGTAAGACTTGATTGCGTTCAAAAGCATTTTCCCGATTCCCTTGCCCTGCATATCAGGCAGAACCATCATTTCGTTAATATGTATTTCTTCACGGCAGCCGGAGATTTTTCCACACGCAAATATTGCGTCTTGGACAGTTCCGGCCTTCTCATAAACGTATCCTACAAACCGCTTCTGTTCCATGTAATCCTGAAGGTATTCGCAGGCCCTCTCTACGTTCCAATCCACGCCCCAGTATTTCTTCGGGAAAGCCTTAACATAAAGCTCTCCGCACAAAGGAATATCTCCTTGCCGGATTTCTCTAAGCATATTCTCTGTCTTCTCAAACGCGTTCCTCTTAATGATGAATGTACGTTGTCACAAAAGCCGCTTGCAAATAAGCTTTGGAGCTTTTTAGTCACAGATAACGGTCAAATTGCTCCATATCTGCTTTCAAATCCGCCAAAAGCGATTGATGTGCCAGCCATCCGTCGTTGCATGGTGGCAGGTCAATGAAAGAGGCATCCAAAAGCGATTATCACATTCCGTTACTTTGCCTGCCTCGACCGAGGGAAAATAGTAAGGCTTGTTATCATAGCTGTGAACCGCAAAATGCTCAAAATTGATCCACGGCAGACAAGAGACAGTATATGCGTTTTCGGGCGGCATCTGCGGCTGGGCAAGAACACCGTGATGGCCGCTGTACAAGCGCTGGTTTTCCAAATACTGACGATAAAAAACCGAGAACTGCTCGTTGAACGGTGTCCACATCAGAGAAAACGTATGGTCGTCATCATGAAACGAGGCGTACAGCGGTGTCAGCTGATCGTAATAGCCGAGAACGCCGTCTTTTTCTGCAACTTTGAATTCAGTCTGCCGGTTTAGATTCTTTGTGACAAGCCAAAGGTAGGCTGGAAAGAACTTAATTTGGTTCTGATGGGTGATGTTCCACAACTCAGTCACATCCAGCCTGACCGTCGTGGAGTATCCTGTGGGCTCCATCTTGGAAAAATAGTAGAACATTTCTCCGCGCGGCCAGCTCTGCAAATCAATTGGTGTAAATGACATAATCTCTATTTCCTTCTTTCTATGCGATTGCCTTTTTGCCATAAAGAAAACCGACGCAGAGCGGCTATCTTTAATAGGAAAGTCCTGCTCTGCGTCATGGCGTCTGGCTCTCAGACGATTCTTTTCCAAACCGGATTGCGGTTTGATTTCTATTTAATTTCAAGATGGCTCGCCAAGGTATCGGGGGCTCTTTATATATTTCTGATTTCCCAGTCCCGAAGCACCTTCAGCTGTTCAGGGGTATGGAACCAATGCTCACCGGGCTCATACACTTCAAGCGATGCATGATGGGTCTGAGCAAAACCCTCGACAGTTTGCCGGGAAGTCAGATTATCTTGACCAGCATACAGGATGGCGGTTGGAGTGCTCCATCCGGACAACGGATGCTCCCTCACCCAGCAAAGATATTGCCAGGAGAGCGTTTGCCCAAAATTTGTCGGGATCTCGCCTTTGGCGTGAAGCAGTTCCTCGTTCACACCGGCCCAGCCGATCATATCAACGATTAACCGTTCCATGTCCACAACAGGGGAAACAAACAATGCTTTTCCAATCGGTTCATGTTCCAGTGCAAGCATGGAAAAGTATGAACCGATACTGTTGGCTCTGACAGAAATCCTTTTCCAGCGAGATTTCATGTGTTCAGCGACGGCTTGCAATTCCGGTACAACGGACCAAGGATTAAAGCGGCCCGCATCTTCTTTGCGCGCTCCGTGTTCCGGAAGGTCGATGCCGAGAACCTGATACCCGGCCGGGACTGCAATTTCTGCAAAAACAGAGGCTTCTTCTTTGCAGCCGCCTTGTCCATGGACAAAGAGCCAAACGTTTTCGCTGGGGTCCCCATATAATACGGCAGGGATTTGGCCGATTAAAATATTTTCAATTTTCATTGTAATTCCTCTCGTTATTTCAGATAATATCCTCCGCCTGTACTGCGGCGGTGCTTGTGCTGCTGCATATTCATCACTTTTTTACAGAGATGTAAAGATAGCAATGCGCTCTGCCGTCCTTCGTATAGTCACCAGGCACAGTGCTCTCGTAATCCTCGGCGAAGGCGCGGTGGAGCGTCTCCGCTTTTTTATCCGCCCAGACCTGTGTCCACGCTCTGTTCGCGGCCTCTTTGATGTCTGCGCCATCGAAATCGTAAGCCGCGTATTCGCCGGCCTCAACCTTTTGAGCCATCTGCGCAAAGAACGCTTCCCGTGCAGTAAAGATACTCAGGTCATATTCGCCTGTCTCATCGGATTCATAGTTTGAGTATCTGGATATAGGGGAAAGGCCCTGTTGAAAATTACCGTTGCTGTCATGCATCAGCGGAATTTTCCCGCTTACAACATCGCGCCAAAGTTCCTCGACTTTTGCCATTCCCGCCTGCGAGTTGTCCGCCCGCAATGTAATTTCACTTAATGTGTACATCATTGTGCCTCTTTCTGTTTTTTTTCTATGCAATGTTTTGCCTCTCCGCAGCATCCCGCCTGAAAGCGGGAACACGCGGCAAAGGCACTTCTGCGGCAGTCATGCGATGACCTTCTTGTCCATTTCAAACCTCATTTCTCAGATAAGATCCATCAAGTGCTTTCCAGCTTCTGCCGCGATTGCATTTTTACATGTGCGGAAAGCCTATTTTCCCACATCGACGATCAATCGATTCTTGATTTTACCCAGCCGCGCGAACAACACAATTGGTTCCTGGTTTCGTTTTTTGTGAGCAAAGCAGCGATCTCAAGCCCAAAACATACGGCATAGACCAGCAGCAGGTAAACCCTGCTCTGCATTCGGCGTTCATGATCCATATCGTTCATACGTTTAACGCCCTCTGTGTTTTTTTTTAAGTTTTTCTTCCCGCAGCTCAAATTGCCGCTGCTTTTCTTCTTCCCGCTGCTCACGGCTGCGAGTTTTCCGCTCGATTTTACCTTGCTCCTGCTGAATCTTAAGTGCCTGCTGCGCCTTGGTGCCGATCCCCGAATGATCGAGCTGTTTTGCAATGATACGCTTCATGCGCTTTGGATTTACATGCTTCTCAACCGCAACCGTCATTTCGACGGATGGGCTAAATTTAAGCTCACTCCAATTTTTCAGCAAAAAGTCGTAAACCTCGTAATCCTTAGGCTCGGCTCCAAAAGTGATTTTGCAGACTTCATAGCGGCCATTGCTTTCACGTTCATAGAGGCCGATCCAAAAGGGCGCTTCGAATAATATTGTCAGAGATGAAGTGTCCATTGTACTATTCTCAACCCCTTATGTAGATAAGGGGAACCAATCCCCCTTCACTTTGGCTCTCACCGGATTTGACCGGGTCAGACCGGAAATTCTACCTGTTCACAGCAATACGCCGCTTACTTTTTTCTCGCATTTCTCGTGACAATTCCCAAAAGGCAGCACGCACAAATTGCAATCCATATTGCCATCTCAATCTTCTCCCAGCTGTGGCTTGCTCACCTAATGGCTCATTCCTGGGGTTCCGCTTTTGAAATCCCCCATGAGAGCCTTGTATCCTCTTTGAACCTTGCTTTAGCCGGGTTGCCTTCGGCGCAATAAATCTTCAGCGCGCTTACATCGTATAAAGCAGACCAAAGGGTATCAAAGTTCATTTCCTTCTCATATTGACAGATAAAGCCCATCTTGCCGCTCAAAAGCTTTTTTGCCCATACCGCGTCCTTGTTCGATTCAGGAGACGCAAGGGCAGCCTGAACCGTATCGTATCGGTCACAGGAGCGATACCAGTTGACTTCAGGGTTCGCATGCTCAGCCTGCATTGCCATGCTGACAAAATGATTGGCGGATACAAGCCACGTTTTTCCGCTTTGCGGCCTTCGTATAACGATCTTTTGCGGGCTGGATTCCACCACAGCCATATCACCGCTTCGGTCGGCGAGAATGATATTCTGCGTTGTCGCAATAGGAAGGCGGCCAATTCTATCGACGGCCTCCTTGACACTGCGGCAGCTTTCAAGCACATGGCGGACGATCATGCCGGTATTCAGTCCCGGCTTATAGTTTTTAGACATTAAAAAGTTGATCCCGACCGCAAGGCCATGTTCGTTCATGCCATCTTCCATCTGAACAAAAGAAGTGCTGTGTCCTAAAAAAATGCAGCCGTTATCCGGGCGATAGAGAATACTTTCGCAGGTATCTTTCAGTTCCGGAAACATATCGCTGTTGCGCGCCAGATAGGTGGAACCGGAAGCCGTATAGCAAAAGCAGGTGCAGCCGTGGACATCACCATGCCCGTACATGGTCAGCAGCCACACGGACAAATCTTCATAAGAGACCATCAGTCCCTCGGCTAATCCTTTGATCTCCTGACACAGCTCCGGAACAACCGCCTCGCATACGGAGAGGCAGGCAATGCCAAAATCTCTTTGCTCCCGGCTCAGCTGAAGCACGGAAGAAAAATCCTGCCCGCCTTTTCTTAAAAGCTCTCCATAATGAAGCCCCATTTCATAGTGACTGCCTTTTAATCTTGGATGATACATTTTTATCATCTTCCCTTCTATCAACTATCAACGTGCCTGATCATATTCACAGTAGTCAGACTGCCTGCTTTCAGTTTTCTTTATGTGCTGTAATCACCGTATAGCTTCTTGCATTAACCGTTATTAAATCCTTATTTATGTATATATCAGTTCTTACCAGTTTGAATTATTTGCGCATCTGACATCATGATTTTTGTTTTACACCATTCAACTACATTTTCTGTGGATAATGATAAATTTTGTTTTATCCGTTTACTGTCCAATTCTGTAGTATGCAGCTTGCCTATATTGTTCAGCAAAGAAGCCATTGGTTTTCAGATTCCATGATTCCTTACCTTACCTTTCCTTTCTGTATCGTTATCTGCTATTTCACATTCACCTGTTTTGGCGGTGTCCCGTATACGAAAGTAAGTGCCAGAAATTCTCTATGGAACGCTGCTGCCAAATCATCTATGCTAATTTCAAGACTGCCTTTATTGACCATTACAGCAATGCCAAAGGAATAAAATGTCATGTCTCTGTGGAACTGACAGGCAATTTCCTCCGAATAGCCATAATCCTCCTGTATGACTCGGATGATCTGTGGTATATGAATATCGTCCTGTTGCTTCCCGTTTTGTCCTTCCTCCAGATACAAAAAGCGAAAAAGCTGTTTCTCTTCTTTTGCGAACCGTACAAGGCCAATCCCATAAGAGCAGTAGCGTGACCATTGGATATTCTGTTCTTTCATACTCACCTTAACACGACTTGAGTGTTCCTGTATTGCCCGTTTGGTCAGCTCATTTTTCAGCTCGTCCATATTTTTAAAAGACAGATAAATGGGCTGCGTTGAACACCCCAGCTTTTTGGCAATACTTCTTGCGTTGACAGATGCAAAACCACTTTCTCGCAGTGTATTCAGTGCGCCTACAAGGATATCTTCACGGGTAACTTTTTTTGGAGCTGGCATATCAAAACCTCCTGGTTAAATTACATATTGTTATTGATAACAACTTGTTATATTATACTTTGCTTCTATTTTTGTCAATAGGGGTCTACAATATCAATGCTGGCTTCTGGGTTGTGTTTTAGTACTCGCTCGCAAACCTGCAAATAGGTGTCAAGCCCAAAACTACTAAAAAATAATCTGGATTTGATCTGGCTATTTGGCACGGAACGCCGGACATGACAAATAGACCTGCAAAGCGGGGTGCTTTTGCAGATCTGAGGTTCTGCAGCACTGCGGTGCTGCGAGGGCAGGCGTCATCAGGCCATGCCGCTTTTCGGCATGGTTGCTGCCGTCAGCCATGTATGAATTTCTTATTATCCTTAAAAGGAACTTGCACATCAGATTTAAATGGAAATATAATATTTGATCGTGATGGGAACAGCTATCGATCGAGGTACGAGCCCTTGAAAACAACAAGTTTGACTTTTTGGCTTTCAAAAAGAACCAAAAATCAGGCAGAGAAACTAAGGCCTCAAAATATTGTGTCAATAAAATTAATAAGAGTGGATTCAGCCCGGCGATATTGTGGTCACGCAGGACTACGGCCTCGCCGCCATGTGCATTGCGCGAAACGCCGTAGTGCTCAATCAGGACGGCATGGAGTACACGTCGGGCAACATTGATGCGCTCCTTTTGCAGCGCCACACTGCCAAGAAGATCCGCAACGCCGGCGGTCGGCTCAAGGGTCCCTCCAAACGCAGACATGATCAGGACGATGCGTTTCGGGCGAAGCTGGAAGAATTGCTCAATCAATGTTTCGGCCAGGCTGCTGATGCAAGTAATAGAAGTTGAACCATTCGAAATTACCGAATGGTTCAACTCATTGGAGATGACGTGCCCGCAGCTGATTATCATATTGGGCAAGGCATCTGGAAAATCTGCCCGTTTAACGGAATCGAGAAAGATGCCCGCCGCTCAAAATCTGCGGAGCTGTAATCAAAGAAATACGCTGGCGAGAACAGCCGGATGATAATTCTCCGGTCTCTTGCTATGTAGTGTTTACTTTTCATGTTTCGCGTCGGCGACTGGCATGGTTATGACCTTAAGCTCCGGTTCAGGAGCGTTCACGTATAGTTCCTCGCATTCCCGCTGAGCAGCGATGAGCAGGTTGACCGCCTCCTCCGAAGCACGGAACAACTTCAGGTACATCTCTTTATAATCCGGCATATTCATTCACCCCATAGGGTATAGTTTAGAACAATACATTCAAAATTGCAATAGAACATTTTGTTCTTAGTTATACTGAGCGTGGTGATAAATATGGAAAAGTATCAGCGCATCCGCGACTTGCGCGAGGATGCCGATCTGACACAGCAGCAGGTGGGCAAGGCCATCAATGTACCGCAGCGCACCTACGCTTATTACGAGAGCGGCCAGCGCATGGTACCGCCTCACGTCCTCTGTGCCCTGGCGGACTATTACAAGGTCAGCGTGGATTTTATCCTCGGCAGGACGGATAAGAAAAAATAAATCGAACATGAAGCGTGTCGGGTCTTTTAAAATAGACCCGGCGCGCTTTTGCTTTCCAGAATGGTATAAATGGCACAATTTTCCGTTTCTTGTGTTGCAAACATTCGCCAAAAAGTATACAATAAATTGTAAAATCATTGGCAAAACCGTCGAAAGACGGCGTCGCAATGTTAAAGGGCCTGTACCGTTTGGATGGCAGCCAGCTGTGGAACGGCAAAGCCCTGCACATGGCAGGGTTCTTTTTATATGCTTATGAGGTGAATTATGGATTACATTTCAATCGCCGAAGCCGCCGCAAAATGGGGCATAACCCGCCGCCGCGTGCAGGTTCTCTGCAACGAGAGCCGTATCCCCGGCCTTACCAAGTTCGGCAAAGCCTGGGCTATTCCCAGGGACGCCGAGAAGCCAGGGGACGCGAGAAAAACAAAGCCTATTGTGAAGGATGCCTTTTTTGAGGACATTCCTCATTCAAACTCCAATAAAAGTGATAGTGAGGAGAAACTCCATGAAGATTGATTTGCAAAAAGGCGTTAAAAACGTGGGAAGCGCATTGGAAAAAGCGGCGGAAGTAGGAAAAAAAGCTGCCGGTGATACGCTTACGAGCGCGCAATCTCTCGTTTCTAAGGCACAGGAAGAAAACCGAAAAGCACTTATTAGAAAATACAATCCAATTTTCCCAGAGGATTATAAAAAAGAGGACTTCGGCATTCCAAATCTGGTCATGATCGTTGATGATGTTGTGCGCAAAGGCATTGATGTATGCGAAGGTGCCATTGGTTGGCGCAGCAATACCAAAGGAGTGGAAGTATTTAGTCTGTACGATGAGGCAATTGCGTTCAGCGGGCTTCACTTTATTCCCGCTGCCGTTTGCGATTCGGTATACTATGTAGACCCGTTTGACAGAACACGTTTTATCCGTTTGGATTGCTATTTTGATAAGATGCAGGAATCCAGACTGGCGGAGCTGCAGCACATTGCGTACTGCTTGGGAGCAAAGAGTTATAGCGTAGAAATGGCAGATACCTCAAGTGAGAAAAGAGAGGCGAGCCAACGAGCGTCGGCGCGTGCAAAGGACGGATTAGGCGTTATAAAAGCAAGTGCAAACAGTAGCGAGGAGCGAAGTGTAACATCCGAAAAAGAATCCAAGCGAAAATCCGTGGCACACGCTGAGTTTGTTGGCGAGCGGCAACCTATACCGCCCACCCTGGCTTGGTTTGCCCATGATGACAATATCCGAAACTTGATTGACATGCGTTGCACAGGTAAGGGAAACGGAGCGATCAAGGCGTTTACCATTGAGTTTAAAGGTTCCGATTTCGCCACCATCGGAGCAAACACCGCAGCAAAGATTGATGGGGCAATGAGTAAGATTTCTGCCGGGAGCGATTTTGCGCTCCAGAGCAAGGTTACAGAGGAACGCCATCATAGGTTGATTTATCAAATTGAGTTTTGAGGTGCCACTCATGTTACGTCCCGGCCTATACGAACAAGTCATCAACACAAAACTGAAAAGCGAGCTCGCGGAGATCCCGCAGGCCCGCAAGGATACTGCGCCCATCGACAAGGCGGAGGCCTCCCATGTGCTCTCGCAGTATCTGGCGGACGTTGTTCAAAAGGGCCTGGACAACGTACTCGATAACGGCGGCGATATCGCCGCACAAGTGGCACTCACCAATCAAATCGTCACCTTAATACAGACTTCCACACAAGAAGCTGACTTTGCCGCTCTGTCCGTCGCGGAGCAGGCAGAGCAGCTTCTTGCGCTTTTACGGGAAGCAGACCCCCGGCTGGCAGCCGGCAAAACCGCCGCCGACCTTACCCGTCCGGAGACCTCCATGGCCCAGAGCAGCCTGTTCACCGGCGCTGTTCACGAGCCACAGATGTACACGGAGCTAAAAAAAGAGATTGCTTCCGCCGACCGCATCGACATGCTGGTGAGCTTCATCAAGTGGAGCGGCTTGCGCCTCATCATGGACGAGCTGCGGGAGTTTACCAAAAATGGCGGCAAGCTGCGCATCATCACCACCTCCTACATGGGCGCAACGGACGTGAAAGCTATTGAAGAGTTACGTCAGCTGCCCAACACGCAGATCAAAGTCAGCTACAATACGAAGCAAACGCGGCTCCACGCAAAGGCGTATGTGTTTTCCCGGGACACCGGCTTCACCACCGCCTATGTAGGCTCCTCCAACCTCTCCAATGCGGCGTTGACCAGCGGTTTGGAGTGGAACACCAAGGTCACCAAGCGGGACCTGCCCGAGACCATCGATAAAATTGTCGCCACCTTTGAGTATTACTGGAACGACCGGGAATTCGAGTATTATGCTGAGGATCAGCGGGAGCGGCTTGCCCGCGCGCTGAAGGCGGAGAAATACTACGACGCCAACAATCCCGAGCTCTACACCATGGACATCGCGCCTTATTCCTACCAGCAGGAGATTTTGGATAGGCTGGAGGCCGAGCGCACCGTCCGCGGCTACACCCGCAATCTGGTGATCGCTGCCACCGGCACGGGCAAAACCGTCATCTCCGCGCTGGACTTCAAGCGCTTCCGCAAGCAAAATCCAGGTAAGCCCTGCCGCCTGCTGTTTGTGGCGCATCATGAGGAAATCCTCAAGCAGAGCCTGTATACCTTCCGCGCCGTGCTGAAGGACGCTAATTTTGGCGAACTATTCGTGGGCAGCTACAAGCCGGAGAGCGTGGACAATCTGTTCTTGTCCATCCAAACCTTCAACTCTCAGGGCTTCACCGATAAGACGACTCCGGACTTTTATGACTACATTGTGGTGGACGAATTTCACCACGCCGCCGCTCCCAGCTACAAAAAGCTGCTCGAATACTATCAGCCGAAAATCCTGTTGGGGCTCACCGCCACGCCGGAACGTATGGACGGTAAAAGCATCCTGCCCTACTTCAATAACCGCATCGCGGCAGAGATCCGTCTGCCCGAGGCCATCGACCGGAAGCTCCTGTGCCCGTTTCAGTATTTTGGCGTGACGGACAATATCGATCTGGATACCCTGCGCTGGAGCGCCGGCGGCTACGACAAGACGGAGCTCTCCAATCTCTATACCCTCAGCGGAGTCGCCGCGAACCGCCGCGCAGATTTAGTGGTTTCTTCTCTGCACAAATATGTCACCGACATTGACGATGTGAAGGGTCTGGGCTTCTGTGTATCCATTGAACACGCACAGTTCATGTGCAGCTATTTCAACGACCACGGCATCCCGGCCATGTACCTGATCGGTTCCTCGCCAGATGAAGAACGGCAGACCGCCAAGCAGCGACTGGTGACCGGCGACGTGCGCTTCATCTTTGTGGTGGACATCTACAACGAGGGCGTGGACATTCCGGAGGTCAACACGGTGCTGTTTCTTCGCCCTACGGAATCCCTGACGATTTTCTTGCAACAGTTGGGGCGCGGCCTGCGTCTCGCCGAGGATAAAGAGTGCCTGACCGTGCTGGATTTTATCGGTCAGGCAAACAGGAATTATAACTTTGAGGACAAGTTCGCGGCGCTGCTTTCCAACACCAATCGCAGCGTGACCCGTGAGCTGAAGGATGGTTTTGTCTCCGTCCCCAAAGGCTGCTATATTCAGCTGGAGAAAAAGGCCGCCAAGTACATCTTGGACAACATTCGCGCCTCTTATGGCAACAGTACCGGACTGGTGTCGCGGATTGCCAGCTTTTCGGACGACAGCGGCCTTAACCTGACGCTGGGCAACTTCCTCGATTACTATCACCTTGACCCCCGCGCCATCTACAAGTTCTCCTCCTTTTCCCGTCTCTGCGCCCGTGCGGATGTGGCGGAGGATTTTGCGGAGCCGCTGGAGGACACGATCACAAAGGCGATGACGAGGTTTTCTGTGCTGGACTCCCGGCGATTCATCTCTTTCTTGCTGGACCTTCTGCCCCGGCTGGACGATGTGGATTTCACCGCGCTGCCGGATCTGGACAAGCGGATGCTGCAAATGTTCTACGTCACCGTCTGGGGCAAGGCGGTGGAGGACTGGAACGCTGATGAGGTTCTGGACAACCTGTATGGGCTGGCAGATAGCCCGGTGATGCGCGCGGAGCTCTTGGAGCTGCTGCGCTACCAATATAACCGCATTGACTTTATTGACGAGCCGGTGGATTTGAACTTTGACTGTCCGCTGGATCTGCACTGCACCTACACACGTGATCAGCTGCTGGTTGCCATGGATTTTTTGAAGCCCGCTACCGTGCGTGAGGGCGTGAAGTGGCTGCCGGATAAGGGCTTGGACGTGTTCTTCGTGACCCTCAACAAGGCGGACAAGGACTACTCGCCAACTACCATGTACAACGATTATTCCGTGAGCGAGAGTCTGTTCCACTGGCAGAGCCAGAGCACCACAGCGGAGGATTCCTCTACTGGCCAGCGGTACATTCACCACCGGGAACGAGGCTCCAAGGTGCTGCTGTTCGTGCGAGAGTTTAAGACTGACCGCGTCACGGGCGGTGCCGGAGCCTACACCTTCCTCGGCACGGCAAACTATGTGAAGCATGAGGGCAGTCGGCCCATGAATATCACATGGAGACTGGACAGGCCGATTCCGGCAAAGTTCCTCAAGAAAACAAATAAGTTGGTGGTGGGGTAAGATGACCGAAGTAGTTGCCGCCCTAATATGGGACAAGAATAAATTTATGATCTGCCAGCGGCCGACAAACAAGGCGCGTGGAATGCTGTGGGAGTTCGTCGGCGGCAAGGTGGAGCCCGGTGAAACAAAGGAGCAGGCGCTTATCCGCGAGTGTCAGGAGGAGTTGGCCATTACCCTCTCCGTTGGCGAGGTGTTTATGGCCGTAGTCCACGAATACCCCGACCTGACCGTGCACCTGACGCTGTTCAATGCAATCATTGCGGAGGGTACGCCGCAAAAGCTGGAGCACAACGATATCCGCTGGGTCACCGTGGATGAGATACCGGAGTATGCCTTCTGCCCCGCAGACGAAACAATATTGAGTAAGATTTCCGCAGCAGAAATGAAAAAGTGAGGGAAATGAAAATGAGCGAGCGATATATCGCATTCGACGTAGAGACTCCGAACTATGCCAATGACCGTATCAGCGCGATTGGCATTTCCGTGATTGAAAATGGATGCGTAACCAGTGATTTCTATACGCTTGTCAATCCAGAAGCTCACTTTGACCCATTTAATATTCAGCTTACCGGGAGCACACCGGAGATGGTGGCGGATAAGCCCACATTTCCGGAACTGTGGGAGAAAATCCAGCCGATCATGGACAGCGGCCTGCTAATCGCACATAATGCGCCGTTTGACATGGGCGTATTGGCCCAGTGTCTGAATAATTATCGCATTGAATGGCAGCCCTTTACCTATTACGCCTGCACGTGTGTCATGGGCCGGGCTTGTTATCCGAATCTCAATAATCACAAGTTAAACACGCTTTGCGAGTATTTGCAGTTGGATCTGGATCATCACAATGCCGGTAGCGACAGCCGTGCCTGTGCAGAGCTGCTGCTGGACTACATACGCCACGGTTTAACGCCAGAACGTTTTCTACGAAGATATGATTTGGCACAGCGCCGCACCCTGCGCACACCTCCCAAAGCAGCGCCAAGCGAAACGACAAGGCAACTTCTCGAACTGAAAGAGCTTCTTGGCGCGGTCACTGCAGATAACGAACTAAAAGAAGAAGAAGTTCTGTTCCTTCAGAACTGGATGGTGCGGAATATTACACTGCGCGGTAACTTTCCGTTTGACAAGATATTTGAAACCGTAGACAAAGCGCTGGAAGACGGCATCCTCGAAAAATTCGAATTGGACTCAATGCTCCAATTATTCGAGCGAATTACGGACCCGGTTGCAAGTGCCTGTAGCTGCGACTGCTTTGACATCAGCGGTAAGACGTTTTGTCTAACAGGTGAATTTGAGTTTGGGAGCCGGTCCGAAGTGGAATCCGCACTTTGCCAAAAAGGCGGTACTCCGGTCGGCAGTGTGACAAGGAAAACGGATTGCCTGGTTGTCGGAAGTAAAGGCAGTGAAGCTTGGAGCAATGGAAATTATGGAACCAAAGTGAAAAAGGCAATGGAACTTCAAGAAAAAGGAATTTCTATACGGATTGTGAAAGAACAGAATATTTGTAGCCTGCTGTCTGTTTGAAAGGATTGCGTTATGAAAGTCAAGGTGTATAACAAACTCGTCCGCGACCACATTCCGGAGATCATCGAGTCCTCTGGCAAGGTTTGTATGACTGAGATTCTTACGGATGAAGCTTATCTCAAAATGCTGGATAATAAGCTGGATGAGGAGTTGGCGGAATACCATAAGGATCAGAACATTGAGGAGCTGGCTGATCTTTTGGAGGTCATCCGCGCCTGTACAATTGCCCGTGGCTATTCCACGGATGAACTGAAGAATGTGCGCGCAGACAAAGCCGCCAAACGCGGCGGTTTTGAGCAGAAAATATTGCTCAAGGAAGTTATCGAGAATTGAGGTGATCCCATGCCCACATACCACGCCGCGTCCGGAAGCGCGGCTGAGAACTTGTTCATAGACCTGTTTGCGGATACCTTTGGTGCGGAAAAGGCAGGGTATCTCTATTCGCAGTACCCGTTTTTCGATATCTACCAAGACAGCCGCTTTGCCGACTTCGTGCTGGAAACGGGTATGCGCCGAGTTGCATTTGAAGTGGACGATGAAGCCTCACACAATCCGAGGCTCATTTCCACAGACAAGTTCTACGACCATCTGCTCAAGCAAAACAGTATGGTCTATTTGGGCTGGGACGTATACCGCTTCGCCGTTCGGCAAATGCAGCAGCAGCCGGACTCCATCAAAGACGAACTGCAACTCCTACTTGGCAAATATCCACAGTTCAAGGAGATTGAGGACTACCTCCCCACCCAGCGAGCGCGCTCTATCAATGCAGGCAATCTGGAACTGAAAGCGCACCAAAAGGCGGCGCTGCACTCGCTTCAGGAAATGCGTGAAAACGGCGAAACCATTGGCCTGCTTTATCACGCAACCGGCACTGGCAAGACCGTTACCGCAGTCATGGACGCCAAGACCTGCGGCGGACGGACGCTATTCCTTGCCCACACCCACGAGCTGGTGGATCAGGCTGCCGAGACCTTCCGCAAGCTGTGGCCCAGCATCACTGTAGGCCGTTACATGGATGCCATCAAGCAGCCAAATGCCCATGTGGTCTGCGGCAGCATCCAAAGCGTTGCGCTGAATTTGGACAAGTTTAAAGACAGCGATTTTGACTATCTCATCATTGATGAGGCGCACCACGCTTCCGCCGATACATATCAAAAGGTTTTGGCCTATTTCAAGCCGCAGTTTACGCTGGGGCTCACCGCCACGCCCGAGCGCACAGATGACAACACCGTCATCTTGAACATATTCAAAAATACAGCGCACAAGCTCGACATTCAGACTGCCGTGGAAATCGGCGAGCTGGTTCCTGTGCGCTGCATTCGCATCCATACCAATATTGATTTGACCAGAGTACGCTTCAACAGCGTTCAATATAATATCCGCGATTTGGAAAGTAAAATCTACGTCCCGGAGCGCAACCGCCTCATCATAGACACCTGGCTACAATATGTAAAGAACCGTCGCACGGTGGTATTCTGCGCCAGTGTAAAGCATGCCGAGGAGATCGCCGCTCTGTTCATCGGCAAGGGCATCGCTGCCTCTGCCGTGTCCGGCAGTATGAAGGCGTCTGAGCGGCAGGAGCATCTTGCCAAGTTTGCCACCGGCGAAATAAAGGTGCTGTGTGCCTGCGATCTGCTCAACGAGGGTTGGGACTGCCCGCAGACGGAGGTACTGTTCATGGCGCGGCCCACCATGTCCAAGGTGCTGTACACCCAGCAGTTGGGGCGCGGTATGCGGCTGAGCAACGACAAGGACTGCCTGATGGTGTTCGACTTCGTGGACAACGCCAGCCAATACAATATGCCACAGTCCCTACACCGGCTGTTCCGGTTGAAGGACTATCACGCCGGCGGATTGGCGCTGGCACCGCAGGGACAAAAAGCCGCCGAGGAAGGCTTGTATGCCAAGGGCGAGAAGCCGGATGCCCTGATCGACTGGCCGGTGGACGCCACTGATTACGAGCTGGTGGACATTTTCAACTGGCAGGAGGAAGCCGCCGGCATGATCTCGCAGATGGAGTTCGTGCGCCGCGTGGATGTGCAGACCGAGACCATAGAGCGCTATGTTCGGGAGGGGCTCTTGGTGCCGGATCTGGTGGTACCCATGAGCGAGCATCGCACCTTCAAGTATTTCAAAGAAGAGACGCTGGAAAAGTACGCCGAGCAGTACGGCTGGACGCTGATCGACGATTCCAACCGCAAGGACTTGTTTCTGGATATGATTCGGCAGATGGATATGAGCTATTCCTACAAGCCGGTGCTCATCAAGGCCGTGCTGCTGTACGCCGACGAAAAAGGCCGTGTGAAGCTCGGCGACATCGTGGCGTATTTCCGAGATTTCTATGAGCAGCGCCGCGCCGCCGGGCTGGTTGTAGAAAAGGCCAACAGCATCTACGCCAAGGGCGGCTACACGAATACGGACGCCGAGCGCAACATCCTCGCCAATCCCTTCAAACGCTTTGAGGACATGCAGATGACGCGGCATACCAAAACGCTGGGAATCGTCGAGGTGGACGGGGCCGTGTGGAAGAATCTATCGCAAGAAGAGAAAACCGAGATAGAGCGCATTTGCGACCAGAAGCTGACGGAGTACTATGCGAGAGTTTGAGTTGCAGGATATACAAATTAGGGGAAGTTCAGCGATTGTAATAGAGAGCGCGGATAGGGGATAAATAATATGACACAAGAAGAAATCTTTAAGCAAATACAACATGCTGTCTCAGATGTCCCTTTAATGTTGGTTGGGAGTGGATCTTCTGCAGCACATGATTTGCCTGGCATGCAACCGCTCGGTAAGTATATTCTTACGGAATTATCATGGAAATACTCCGAAGATCCAAGTTGGATACAGTTTGATGAAAACATAAGTAGCGGTCTTGACTTAGAGACCGCCTTAGCTGATATAGTTTTTTGTCCTGAGATTGTAAATGATATACGAAGAGTTACATGGGAACTTTTATCAAAATCGGATTTGGATCTCTTCTATCGTATTGTTTTCAATCAAGAACAAATACCCCTTTCGAGGCTAATAAAAAAGTTTTATCAACCGCACCCGCAGTGTGTAAATATAATAACGACTAATTATGATAGAGTTATTGAGTATGCCTGTGATGTCGGCCAAATTCCGATATATACCGGGTTTGAAGGATATTTTATTAAGCATTACACTGGAAATTTTGCAAATAAAAACGCGGTCAATTTGATAAAGGTTCATGGCTCTTTAGATTTTTTCAAGGATTCACATGAAAGCGCCCTATCTTTACCGCTTCAACAAGCTATACCAACCGGATTAAAAGCAGATATAATTACGCCTGGCATTTCAAAATATCAGGCTGTATTGAGGGGAACGGAGCGACAACTGTTAAATAAATGTGACCTGCTTATTCAGCGAGCCCGAGCGTACATATGTATCGGGTATGGCTTTAATGATGAGCAAATCCAAGAAAACATAGTGTCAGCAATTAGAACCGGAAAACCCATTGTTAATGTAACGAGATCGGTAAGTGAAAAAGCTGCTCATTTGCTGGCGAATAACGCAACATATTACATTTCTATTCAGAGAGGACAAGTTCCAAACACTACAGAATTTTGTGTTAATCGAGAAATAACCGTGCTTGAGGGAGAATACTGGACAATTAATGGCTTACTAAAAATTATTGATTAGGGGTAATCTATATGGGGATTTTTAACTTTGATTTAATGAAACCGTTTGGGACAATCCAAAGTGTAGATACAGCAACCATAGTTGTAAGAATCACGGATGAAGATCAGCTTTCAAAGCTCCAGGTTAATCACCTTATTGCGATTCGTGCATCAAAAGCAGGACAGACACTCATAGGTATGGTTAGTAAGATTATGCGAAAATACGGCGATGAAACTGATCTTGCAGAAGGCGAAGACATATCTTCAAGCGATATAGTAAAAGCAACCTTAATTGGAACCCTTCTCGATCGAGACGGAGAAAAGGCCAATGTTTTTAAGAGGACATTGGAATCTGTGCCAGAAATTGATTCTGATTGTTTTGTTATGGCAGACGATGGTTTAACTGCATTTATGTCTGCAATTTCTGGAGCTGATTCTGGAATAGAAAATCCTTTGTGCATTGGAAAATATACTATTAACAATGGCGCTAAAGCGTGGATTGATGGGAACAGACTTTTTCAGCGACATGCAGTCATTGTAGGAAGCACAGGATCAGGAAAGTCTTATACCGTTGCAACACTAATAGAGAAAATTGCAGATCTTAAATCTTGTAATGCTGTTTTATTTGATATACATGGTGAATATGAACCGATTACTGGAAATGGAATACAGCACTACAAAATTGCAGGTCCTTCAGATGCGCCGGCAGGTAATACTATCTTTTTGCCATATTGGCTGTTGAGCTATGAGGAAATGCTTGCTTTAATGTTAGATCGTTCTGACGCAAACGCACCAAACCAAGCTATGATTTTTAGCCAAACCGTTTTACAAGCCAAGCAAGATCTATTGACCGAGATAGGAGATACCACTTTACGGGCCCAAATTACGATTGATAGCCCAGTTCCATATAAAATTGCGAATGTACTTGAAATGTTAAACGCGAAAAATACAGAAACCAAACTTGGAGCATCAGGAAGAACAGTTCAAGGTGATTTTTGTGGTAAGCTGTCGAGATTTATACAACGCCTTGATGCGAAAGTCAATGACAAAAGATTGAATTTCATGTTTTCAAATAATGCGGATCTCCTGAGGTTTGATTACATGAATGATTTGTGCAAAAAATTGATGTCGCCTGCAAGCCAAGGTGGCGGAGTAAAAATCATTGATTTCTCAGAAGTACCTTCAGATATACTGCCATTGATTGTTTCCCTGATTGCACGAGTAATCTTTTCTGTACAACAATGGATCGATAAAGCAGATTTAAATCCAATTGCAATCTTTTGCGATGAGGCACATTTGTATATTCCTGCTAATGCTCAGCAAGGAGTTGAAAGTTCAAGCTTACAAAGTTTCGAGAGAATAGCAAAAGAGGGCAGAAAATATGGAGTTGGATTGGTTGTAATAAGCCAACGGCCATCCGAGGTAAATCGCACCGTTTTAAGCCAGAGCAGCAACTATATTGCAATGCGACTAACAAATGCAGATGATCAAAATGTAATAAAAAAATTACTGCCTGATAGCATAGGAAATTTTGCAGATCTTCTTCCTATACTGGATATTGGAGAAGCAATTGTTGTCGGAGATGCATGTTTATTACCAAGCAGAATTGTCATTGATATGCCGGTTAAAGTACCCAATAGTGCTACAGTAAAGTTTTGGACTGAATGGTGTAAAGAAGCGGTTTCGGATAACATTGATAATGCAGTTGAGTCCTTACGTAAACAAAGCAAATAATGCATATTATTTAATTCCGTGAGTTGCGCAGTTTGTTTATTATCAACTCTCTTTGTGTTCACATATAACTTGAGATTTCTCCAAAAGACTATCAAAATTCAGTTTGTATTAATGTGATGGATGGGCACGGTATCCCTGAAATAGAGTATTACAAAACAGTAACACAGGCACAGAACTCAAAATTAGTCAATAGAGTGAAATGTGGCAAATACTATGCCTATAACGGCATAACGGGTGGTAATGGCTTGAAACGGGAAAACTTATTCGATTCAATTAAAGATAATTTCTTTCGAATTTTGACTGGACAGAATAAGCGGTTTTATTCCGACTGTCTGATTGAGATGCATGAGGTCTCCATTTTCACCGATGCGGCAGATTTCGACAGAGAACTGGTAAACCAGGTTATCAGCAGCTGTATGGAATGGTACGCAGACACATTGGCAGAAGAGAACACTTCTGAAGAGGATAACACGAATACACTGCCGGGTCAGGAAAAAATGGATACATGCTGCCCTCCGACGAAAGACTCAGTATTTCGCAAGCTGTTAGCTTGCGGCTGGATTGATGCAGATTTTGACGACCAAACACATAGGCAGTTGGTATCCTTTACCGTGCCTGCACTGACGATAATACCAGAACTGAAGCGTATGGCGCAGCCGTCTCGTATCTCCCTGGGCGGCTACACGCGGAATATCATTGAGAACCTGAAGGCCGTTATGACAGCGCGGCATCCATATCAGGATGCCTTTATGCTCGCTCTGAACAATACCTATCAGTTCATGCAGGAAATGTCTAAAATTCGTATCTCCATAAAAAATGAAGTTGAGACGATATTGCGGTGTAAGAATCTGGAAGAGATGACCTCCATGCTGTCCGCCTATTTGGACAGTTATTTGGATGGCGATTATTATAAACTCCAGTTTGCGGAGAACCTAACAGCCGTTGAACGAAAGCAAATTACCGGTCTGCTTATGGACATTGAGAACAACGAAACAGTGTTCCAGAACCTCATCGAAGGTGCTATGGACTATATGTCCATCGATAGTGAAGAGGACGCAAACCTATTGATCCTCCGCTCTGTGGAAACCATTCGCTGTCGGCTCTGTGACGAATATGAGCGCCAGTATCGGGAAATTCAGAAGAACCAAGCACGGTATGTCAATAATGCTGCCGGTCGTATGCCAATGCTGATCGCCGACAAGAAGGACACTGATTCCACTATTAACCGCCTTGTATATGCAATCAGCGAATGCGATGACGAGGAATATGCTGACCCAATGACGCCTGTTGAATGGCTGAAGGAGCTGCATCAGCTTCTCTGTGCCCCTCGGGCAGCTGAACTTGGTGAACCTTCCATATACAAGCCAAGGACGCCGCCAAGGGAAGACGTTGGCTTCATGAAGCCACTACCGCCTAAGGAAAAGAAAGAGCTAAACGGAATTGATGTGGCTGGTTGTATTCCAAAGTACTCAGCAAAAACTGTTAATCGTCGGCTGGATATGTATATGGCAGGAAAAGACCATATCTCAGTGACAGATCTGCCTCTCAGCACGCAGGAAGACTTCTATGAAATGGTCAGCATGGTGTTATTCAGCGATGACCCTGATTGTAACTACGAAGTTGAAATGGAGCCAGGGCATATCGAAAGAGAAGGCTACTCTGCTTCCAACTTCATCGTAAAGTGGAAAACCAACAAGAGAAAGGCGGGTGACATCCTTGGCATTTAACCCAACAGTATTGATTTTAGAAAACGATGACGCAGAAAAGCGTGCACAGGAAATTACAGCAAAGCTGCTGGCATGCTGGGGTATCCCGCGCAGTAAGAGTCTTGAAACAAAACTGGACTATGACTTCATCGCCAACCACAAGGAGTACTTTGATACCGTTCTTAAGTTGTGTGGGCACGGCGGGCTCACGCTTCGCACTGCACATGGCAGAGAAGTAGCCTATGTTACTGGGACGGGCGAAACGCAAAGTCGGCGCTTTCTGAAAGATGAATCCATCGTCATTCTCCGACTCTTACAGGAATATCTCCGCAGTCAGGGAAAGGCAACCTTGTCAAGTCGTGTAGAAGTATTTGCACAGGACATTCTTGAAAACGTAAATGCTACTCGCCGCTTACCGATGGATTTGAAGGAGCTGCAAAGAATTCTGGACACCTTAGACGGATACAATTTTGTGCAGATGGATTTACGACGCAAAAATGAGTTCTGCAGCACCACGATCATCTCTATCATGCCGACAATTGCCTGTATGCTGCCATATGCATCTATTGAAAGCATCGATGAAAAACTGGCGGATTATTCCAAGGAAACCACCCGGCGAAAGAGCGAAATGGAAGTATCTGAGCAAATTGAGCCAAATGATTCCGAAGTAACAGAGGAGAGCTGATTATGGCGATTCGTATTGAAAAGTTCATGCCGCTAAACTGGCACTTCCTCGAAGAGTGTGATCCGCTGCCGTTTGGACGCTCTACATTCATCACAGGTGTCAACGCATCCGGCAAATCCACGATGATCGACGCGATGCGGCTGCTGTTTTTCGTGACAACCACGAAATTCAACAAAGCAAATGCCATCGCCGGAGATAAAAAGAGTCGCTCTCTGCTCTCCTATGTGTATGGGGCGGATTCTCTTCTCGCAGGGAGTAATTCGGAGAATGAAGAGACATATAGACGCTTTATGCGCCCCGGTCCAACGGTGACACACGTCGTTGCAGAACTCAGAGATGATGCGACAACGGCACATACTGTCATCGGCGTAACGATTGAGGCAAAGGCACTCAGCAGCAATAGCCAGCTCGATCCTGTTTGGTGGTTTGTTGACAACGCAAAACTGGATGACCTCAAATTTACCGTGGATTTGGAAGACGGTCAGCGTCGCTTTGCCTCGCTTGAAGAAATCAAAAAGATAACGCCGACCGGCAGCGCCATTCGCACGAATAAGAACCAACGTGAGGCAAAGCAGCGGTTCAGCATTATCTTTGGGCTCACGGACAACCGTATGGGCGATGAAAAGGCACTGGATGCCTGGGCAAAGACTGAGGATGACGCCATTGCCTTTGACCCGAAAGGCATGAAAGACCTGGACCAATTTATCAAGGACAAGGTGTTACCAAAGCGCGAAATTAAGACTTCAGAGTTTCTGGAGCTGCTGGAGCGGCATAAGGAACTGCAAAAAACTGCGGAAAGCCTTACTGACCAGTGCGATCGGGTCAAAACAATCGTAAACTTGGCAGATGAATACCACCAGCAGTCTACAAAGCTTCGGTTCTTGGAAATCAAAATCAAGCTGGCAAAAAATGCCTATCTTGATCAGGAAATTGCGAATAAGCAAAAAGTATGCGATACCTACGACAATGCAGTCCGTGAAAAGGAAAAAGAGCAGCGAGATCTTGAGGAGCAAAGAACGACCCTATCCAAGACACTGGCTGAGCTGAAGGCTTCCATGCCAAATGAGGCACTGAAACGTTTGGAGTCTTTGCAGGATGCCTGCGATCAGGAAATCAGGGACTGCATGAAGAAAGCCGACAAGCTCTCCGCAGTCCTTGCCACAGTACGTGCATATGCCAATCTGGTGAATGATCTGTTTGGCAGCCCGGTGGTTAATATGGCCTTTCTTCAACAATATAAAGAACCACGGGAAAGGCCGGAAGAATTTGAAGTCGCTCTGTTCCAGAAGCTAACCGAATCATTGAAAAGTGCGCAGGATCGTGTTGAGCAAAAGCTTTATACAGCTTCAAATGAGCGGAAAACGCTGTATGGACAAATTGAAACGCTGAAATCTGAGATTGATGAATTGCAAAAGGGGCTCTCCTTTGCAGACAGTCTGAGTGCAAAGCGCTTGAAAGAGGCGATCACCGCAGATTTTAAAGAAAATGGTATTCAGGACGAGCCAAAGTATCTATGCGAACTGCTGGAACTGACAGATAAGACTTGGGCGGAGTCCGCTGAGTCCTTTGTGGGCGCATACCGATTTGCCATTATGGTGATGCCCGAGAACTATCTCAGGGCAGCAAATGTTTATAAGCGTATTTGCGCTGCAAACAAGGATATTTATGGCGTTACCTTGGTGGATACTACATCTTTCCGCCATGACGAATACGAGGCAAGATCGGACTCGCTGGCATCCCTGTTCACTTCTGAAAATCCATACGCCCGTTCGTACATCGCCTACTCCTACAACAATGTGACACTCGTGGACGATGCTGCCAATCCACCGTCTAAGGACGGTACCTTTATTTCAAAAAATGGTATGCGCTATGCCCGCCGCGGCTTCAGTCGTATGCGGCCGGTAAAACTGGCTATCGGTGCAGAGACACGCAAGCTGCGGCTGGAGGAGTGTCGGCACGAACTTGCTGGCAAAGAAGAAGCATACCGGCTGGTACAGAATGAGGAAGTTGCCTGTAGATCCATCAAGAAACTGCAGAACCAGAATCAGAATATGGATGAGTTCTTTGCCAATGGCCGGATGCTGCTGGACGATTCCAGCAAGTTGCAGGGATTGCATGAAAAGAAAGCAAAACTCATCAAGAAATTGAATGACTTGAAGTCCGCATCGGCCATGCAGCAGATCCGTTCCGTTGAGGCTGACATTGAAAAGCTTAAGGAGAAAATTACGACGGCAAATACCAACCTCGTTGACCTCAAGTCTTCTCGCAAAAATGCTGAAACGGCATGTACAGCGCTGCAAGAGGAGCTGAACACTGTCGAAGAGATTATTGCCTCATGGCGTGCAGATTATCCAGCAGATTTTGACACGGCGAGCACGGAATATGAGGCGGAAAAAGCTGCTTCCCGTAAGGGCGCACAGGGCTTTGCGGAATCGCTTGGTGATGACTTTCAAACCTTACAGGGAACACTTTACACGCTTAATCAGCAGATCAGCTTAGAACAAAAAAGTTACACGGCTGATTTTGCAACGACATATCCTACCGATGGATATGCGTCCATGGAGATCTACCGGGAGGCGTATAACACAATCAGTGGCAGCGAAATTCCGGACATCAAGTTCAAAGCGGAGAAAGCTGCACGTCAGACCCGCGATAAGTTTGAGGAAAGTATCATGCAGAATCTTCGCGTTGCCATTGATGATGCGGACGGTATGCTCTCGGAAATCAACCGGTATATGTCCCGTATGTCCTATAACGGCAACATCTTCTGGTTTACCAAGGCAGCGCCTGCAGACGGTCGGCAGGATGAGTTTGAAATGATTCGGGACAAGCATAACACCGGCACCGAAGAAGGACAAGGAACCTTTGACTCTCTCGTCTTTAATGATGAATACGCCTCCAAGCGCGCACGTCTGTTCGAGGCCATCGAAAAAGGGGAAGAATACAAGAACGGTGTGGACTTGCTCGACTATCGCTCGTACTGTAAGTTCGGTGTTTCCGTCAGGAAAGAAGGCGGCGATGCTTCAAAGATCGGCAAATTGGGAGCGATGGTCGTCTCCGGATCCGGATCTGAGGTACAGGTTCCTTGTTATATCATTCTTACTGCCGCATTGGTTCAAAAATACAATAGAGCCAACCGGTTACGTGGTGAAATCAACGACTCTAAGGCGCTGCGCATCATCATGGTTGATGAGTGCTTTGACCGCATGGATGCTGCCAATGTGGAAAAAATGCTTCACTTCATCACAAAGGATATGGGTATCCAAATCATTGCGTCTGCACCTACCAATATGTTTCCAACCGTCGGCGTGCATATGGATGCCATCGTTTTCGTTAAAGGTGATTCTACTCGCCACTGGCGTGAATGCTATTCCTTTACTGCCCCTGCATTTGAGCAACTGCTGGTATCTGCCGAGAACGGTCAGACGTACGCGGAGGATGCCGTTGAGGGCGCAGACACCAGTATTGAAGAAATTGCAGGAGAGATCATTTGATGGACTTTACACATAAAATCGTGCAGCACCTTGTCGCAGCATACAACCGGGACTCGAGCAAAGAATCCTACAGTATCAGTACAAAATACATATATCCGGAATACTACACAGGTGAAAAAAATGGCCTGATATCGCTTGATATTGAGACATTTCAGGAATTCGAAACCTCTATTGAAAGCGGCATAGCTTCCGGTGTATTCAGCTCTATCAGAGATAAAAAAAACGGTATATATAAGACCGTCAAGGCCACCGGCTGTCAGATTTCGGTTCTGGCCAAACTACAAAGGCTCACACTTCTTCCAGAATACGTTTGCCGAATGCAAGAAATTTTAAGTACACATCTGCATTCCACCTGCCCACAAGTGGCGGAATGGGTATCGCGTCAACTCCAAAGTGAAAGCTTAGCAGATGTAAAACTGTGGTTCAAATATGATGCCGAGGAAGGTACCTCTGCGGCCGAAGAGAACCTATCAAATCTCCTAAACGCCTGTGAAGCCGTCTACGCCCAGCAAGATGATATTATGCTGCGAAACTTCTCAGCAAATATCCACATGACCTCCAAGGGATTTGAAGGTACTATGATGAGACATGTCTGTGCTATTATGTCTCCGGAACAGTTTGCAGATAACGTGGAGCCTGATGAAATTCTTAAGGGATTGCACATTCTTCGCAATCCTGCAAGTGTTTGGATTCGCGGATACGGCCGTATCCTGTTTCAAAACGGTGACGTATTGACTTTGTCGGCGTACACTACACCATTCGCAATGACTCGATCACTTGTTGAAAGCATTAAAGCGGTGGAAACAAAGGCTCTGCTTACAATTGAAAATCTAACGACTTTCAATGATTATTCCCCAGCCAGGGAGGAGCTGGTGGTATTTACCAGTGGCTATGCGAACTCGCTGGTAGTACGCTTTCTTCAAATTGTGCACCGAGATTGTCAGCTGAAGTATACCAGACACTTCGGAGATATCGACGCCTACGGCTTCGATATTTTGCGTAATCTATCTAATCGTGTTGGAACAAGGTTCGCATCCTATCGCATGGACGTGGAGACCTACTTGAAGAACGAAGATCTGGCAATTTCCATGACAAAAAGCAATAAGAAGCTGTTCCCGAAACTCTTACTGGATCCATTTTTCGATGAGGGTGAGAAACTTGTCTTCTTGCTTCTTATGAAGCGGGAAAAGACGCTGGAACAAGAAGGTGTGCAAGAGAACTCCTGAACCACTCATAGATAGTCTTTCCATCCCCGCGGCTATTGACACATAAAAATTTGCGGAGGTCGCTGGTTTTGCCAACAGCGTATGCCACCAATAAAAAATCGAACATTCTCTTTTTTAACGAAATGAAAAAGTAATGAAAGGCCGAACATTTTAGCTCCAGTCCTTCATGCTGTTATACTTTTACGAACAATCCAACGGGGCAAATATTCTGAAATCCCGGGGTAGAAATATACCAGCAAGCTGCGCCGGTGTATTCCCAACTCACCTCCAATGTGATATCATGCCAGCCATCCGGAAATAATGCGGTAAGGTTACTGCCGGTACGAATTCCATATCCATTCAGCAGGAGCCTGGGGTGTGGATCATGTTCATTTGGATCAGGAAGTTGAAGCTGCTGAATATGATCAGGTAAATGATTCATCATGTTCATGGATAGTCCTCCGTTCTTTGATAAACGAGAGCGTGTACAACAATTATTGGGAGTGATTCTAATAATATAAGCATACCCGACACGCAACTTTTTAGCACAAGCAGTCGCTAAAACAAATTTTTTATATTGCTCAGTTGGCCTGTGCTAATAGCTCAACTCAGGCGGGGTAATTGTTGCGGTTTATTTGCAAATCACAGTGATCCAGTTATCCGTTTGACTTCAGTTATTTGAAAGGCGGTGAAGATACAAAAGCCGCTTTTCAAGTAGTATTTCTATTACTGGCGAACTTCTGAGTTTGTTTATACTGAGTTGAACATTAATTCTCTTGCTTCGATTCCTGACAAACGGCAGCGGGGAGATCGAGAAAATCGCGCAGGCACTGGATGCGTATGCGCAATGCAAATAACCTTTCAGTAGCTTTCTTCTTCAACTTGTGGTATATGTTCGTGTTGCCGGAAGGAGGCGACGCGAATGGATGGATTGCTGGAAGCTCTGTATGACCGCTTCTACACGCCGAAGGAGATGCCGGAGCTCAGGCGCTCCGTGGAGGCGAACCGTGCGCTGCTGCGGGACAAGCTCCCCGTTGAACAGCGGAAAATAGTGCTGCGGATCGTGAACGATCTGACGATGATGGCAAGCGAGGGCTCGCTGGACAGCTTTCTCTGCGGATTCAAGCTGGCGTGGCAGCTGACAAACGAACTGAATCATTACGAAAACGGGCGTTCAACACCGACAGACAATGTTGGGTTGGGCACCCGTTCTGCATTTCAGAAGGAGGAAGAATCATGACAAAGAAGCTGACCGCAACCCTCACAATCGCCGCGTGTGCGGCTTTGTGGGGCGCTGTGTGCCCACAAAACACCTCTGGAGGGAAAGTACCTGCCTCAGAACAAACAACAAATATCGCGGCCGTCGCACAGGCGGAACATACCAGAGTCGATTCGCGTTCTGCTGCCGAGAACGAGCAAACTCAAGATAAAGAAATAAGTCCCCTGCACCCAACAGAAGAATCCGTATCTGAGTCGGTACCGACAAATAGCCAGTTACCCGCAACTCCGCAGAAAGAATCGGCAGCGCCGGAAGCAAAGCCCGCACAGGCACCCGGACCCACAACAGCCGCTCTCCAACCCGCGCAGACTCTGCAACCGCAGTCCGCTGTCACCCCGGCTCCCGGTGAGCGGAGTGTCGCCGACGACAAAGCGCAGGTCTGGGTACCCGGCTTCGGATGGGTGGAGGACGGCGGCGGAAACGTCTATACCTATGCCGCGGATATGTACGAAAACGGAAATAAGATCGGCAGCATGGGATAATACAAAGATAGCGAGGAGGCCGGAGCGATGTGCTCCTGCCTCCTTGCTTTTGCCTTGGATCAATGCCACAGGTGATTTTGTCTCCCGGCCTCTCTGCCGCAGGCACCCCTAAATCTCACTCGCCATAATCAAAGAAAACGACCGGGAGTTCACAGCGCCTCGAGCTGCCTCCGCAGTTTCTCGTCACTTAGCTCGCCGCGCTCGGCCTGGGCCTTCAGGTCCTGCGCCTTCGCCACCGCGGCGTTCCAATCATCCACGGTGATTTTGCCTCTCTGCTTTCTGGCCTTCAGGCGATTGTACGCCTTTGCGTATTCCTTCTGCGCAGGAGTTGCGGTGACGCGCTCCTGCGCTTCTTTTCTGTGCGCACCCACCTTGCGGCAGGTACGAGCTGTCTCGCCGGGCGCGAGGTTGTTGCAATAGCAGGTGTTGTAGCCGGCGGTGAGCAGGAAGTACGTTCCGCAGTTGTGGCATCGGCGGGGGGCGTTGCCTTCCATCAGGCCGCGGTAAAAATCCGTGTACAGGAAATGCGTGAGATAGGAAAACTGCGCCTGCTCCGCAAGGATCACCTTTCCCTTCTCCGCCGAGTGCACCATGGGCACGAACTGGTTCTCCGTGGGAAAGCTCTGCTCAAACGGGCCTTGTCCAAAGATCCCCTCCACAGACTTCATCTGGCCGTAATACCGGGCGAACGCTTCGGCGTAGGTGTCAGCGCTCCTGCGGGCGAGAGGCTCAAAATACAGCTCCAACATGCCGGTGACCTGCCCCCGAAAAGTGCGGAGGCTCTCCGGAAAATACTCCAGCCCCTCCATGAGCTTTTGAAACATGGCGTGTCCCTCTGTGCCAACCTCCTGCACCTCGGCCCACTTCTCCGGATCGGAAAGCAACAGCGGGAAAAGGTTGTTGGCCGTCCATATGTCCATGTTCAAATCCCGATACACCGGAAAAGAAAAGATCAGATCCCAGACAGCGCATAGCCGCTCCTGCGCGGAGCGTGCGGCACTGTCTGCTTTTTCTTGAAGCAGGATTTTGACAGCGGGCATCAGATTCTCAATGCGCCGGTCAAGCTCGACCAGTACCTCATCGTCTAAGTCCAAAATTTCGGTGGTACACTGCCCCAGCGGAAAAGTCTTGCCGTTTACAAATACCTCGCCCTTTCCAAAAAGGACGGAAAAACAATCAAACGAGTTTGCCATAGTATCGCTCCCTCTGTATCCGATGAAGATTTGGGATTTCCCCAACCATGCCCGGAGGCCTTGAAACGTGGCTTTGTTTCTGTTACGCTAATTATACCAGATACATATTATAAAATCAATCGCATAAAAAGGAGGCGTTTCAAATCAGCAAGAAATTGTAGCAACAGAGTAATGGAGGGGGATTTTTATTAGAGATTTAAAAACCATAACGATGAAATTTGTAAAAGGAGGTGTGCGGCGTGGGGATCCCAGTCAAACGACTTAAAATCGCTGCGCCGGCTTTTGGCGAAATGATGAAAATAAAAAAGTTTTTGGAGGCAGGTGTACAAAATAGTGTTTTCGCCAGCTACACAGTGAGGGGATCTTTTTCTTTTCAAATTGAGGATGGTGGTGAGAACAAGTGAACGACACAAAAATCGAATAGAGACGCAGCAAACAAACGACGGACATGGAGGTAACAATGAAGGAATCCATCTACAAATCTTATGACGAGCTGCCGCTGTTCCTGAACGCGGAAACGGTTGCCAAGGTGCTGGGTGTGTCGCCATCAAGCGGGTATGAACTGATGCACGAAAAAGATTTCCCGGCGCTGAAGATCGGCAGCCGCATCGTCGTGCCAAAGGAAAAGTTTATTGCGTGGGTCGAGCAGAACACAGGAGGTGCCGAGTGAAGCACAACCGTAATCCAAAACGCGACGCCATCAAAAATTATTTTCCTTTGCCAAATGAGCTGTTCATCCTGGGCCTGAACGCCGGTGAAATTTCGATCTACTCCTACCTGCTCTATCTGGAGAACCGAAAAACATTTCAATGCTGGCCCAGCTACAAAAAGATTGGCAAAGCGGTGGACATGAGTCAAAACACCGTGCGGAAATATGTACTGAGCCTTGAAGACAAGGCACTCATCACCACCGAGCCGACGACCGTCTACACCAAGTCCGGCATGAAACGCAACGGCAGTCTGCTCTACACCATCCGTCCCATTCAGGAGGCGCTGGATATGTTCTACTCCCGGCAGATGGCGCGGGTGGACGAGGATGTGGCGAAGCATCGTACGGCGGCCAAGCTGGCTAAGACCCCTGTTGCTCCCTGTGAGACGCTGTGTGGGGCTTTGGAGAGCGCGGCGAGTCCCAGCCCCACCGAGGACATTTCCGGCGAAAAAGAGCCGTTTTCGCGAGCGGACTCGGGGACGAAAGAAAAAGCAGGATAAAGCCCTGGCGTCGCAAGCGCCGTCTGCCCAGTCACAACTGCCCGCAGTGCGGGCAGTTACGAGGATGCGGAGCAGGGGTCTTGAAACGGCAAAAGTGCCCCGCAAGAGGTCTTAAATACAGAAAACGCCGATGCTCAGGCACTTCCCGCGGGGGTCTTACGGAGAAATGGAGGAAAAATGAGCGACAGAGAAAAATTAGCAGTCCGGCTGGAGCCGGAGACACGGGAGCGGCTGGAGCGCTGCTACACCATGGACGGCAGCTCGAGCCGGAGAGAGTTTATTGAAAAAGCAATTCGGTTTTACATGGACTATCTGGAGATGAACGACGGCAGCGCCTTGCTGCCGAAGGAGATCACCTCCGCGATCGACGGCCGGCTCGGAATGTTCGAGGATCGCATGGCAAGTCTGCTCTACAAGCAATCGGTAGAGATCGATATGACCAACGGGATCATTGCAACCGCTTATAATATCGGCGAAGATGCGCTGCGGCGCATGCGGGCACAGAGCGTCAGAAATGTGAAGGGGACAAACGGGCGGGTCTCTTTTGAGCAGCGCATGCGGGATGCGGGTGACGAGTGATGGCGAAGTTGATCGTCAAAAGTCCTTATCTCAAATGCGGCGGCGCGGAGAAGGTCAGCGGGTACCTGCGCTACATCGGTACCCGCGAACATGTTCAGAAGCTCACCGATAACCGTCCTCCGACCAGGAAGCAGGAGCAACTCATCACAAAGCTCTCGAAAGATTTTCCCGATGTGAAAAAGCTGGCTGAGTACGAGGACTATACCGCACACGAAACGAAGGTCAACGCCTCGGCGCTCATCGCCATGGCGCTGGAGGAAAACTGGTCTGCGGTCAGTCAGACGGACGGCTATATGAAGTACATCGCCACTCGTCCTCGCGCGGAACGGCTCAGCTCCCACGGCCTGTTCGGCGACGAGGACAATGTGGATCTCGATGCGGCGATGTCGGAGCTGGATTCCTATACTGGCAATGTGTGGACGCACATTATTTCCCTGCACCGCGAGGACGCGGCGCGGCTGGGTTACGACAACGCCGGAGCGTGGCGCAATCTCATCCGCGCCCACCGCAACGACATTGCGGCAGCAATGAGAATACCGCCCAAGGACTTTCGCTGGTACGCAGCGTTTCATGATGAAGGCGATCACCCGCATATACACATGATGGCGTGGTCGACAAAGCCGGGTCAGGCGTATCTCTCCCGCGACGGCATCAGGCAGATCAAGTCGCAGCTCACCAATGATATTTTCAAGCAGGATCTGCTGCACGTCTACGAGCAGAAAAGCGAAAGCCGCGATGAGCTGGTGCGCGAGGCGCGGGATGCTTTGCTGGAGCTCACGCGGCAGATGCAAACCGGCATCTGCAATCACCCGGAGGTGGAAGGTCTGATGCAGCAGCTTTCGCAGGCGCTGGATTCCGTTACCGGCAAAAAGTCCTACGGCTATCTGCCCAAGCCCATCAAGAAAATCGCAGACGAGATCGTCGATCAGATGGAACGCCTGCCTGTCGTATCTGATTGCTATGACCACTGGCTGGAGCTGCAGGGTCAGATGGACAGTTACTACGGCGGCGACGAGTGGAAACGCCTGCCGCTGTCTCAGCAGAAAGAATTCCGCGCCATCAAGAACGCTGTCATTCAGGAGGCGGAACGCATCCGACTTGGCGAGATCACCTTTGAGGACGCCGGCGTGGAACAGCGGGATGAGCCGGAGGATGATCTTCAGGCCGACCGCACCCTGTGGCAAATCGTGGATGATGTCTATGACGATACCCTGCAACTTGCAGTGCGCGACAAGGCTGTGGAGGATTTAAGGGCATGGGCGGAGGACGGCGACGCGACCGCACAGTATTTTCTTGGCAAGCTCTACCGCGACGGCGGGCTGCTGATTCCAAACTCCGAGCTGGCACGGGATTGGTTCTATAAGGCGGCGCGACAGGATGTTGTGGTGGCGCAGTATGCGCTGGGCAAGTTGTTCCTCTCTGACGATCTGCTGGTCCGTGACCCAAAGCTGGGCATAGAGTGGCTGGAATATGCTGCAAGCAATGGCAGTCACTACGCCGCCTACCGTGTCGGCAAAGAATATCTCAAAGGCGAGATTGTGAAAAAAGATGTGGCCAAGGCGCTCACCTATCTGACTGACGCCGCCAACGCCGAAAACCAGTACGCTCAATATCTGCTGGGTAAGCTGTGCCTCATGGGGCACGAGGTGAAATACGACAAGAAGCTGGCACTTTACTGGCTGATCTGCGCCGCCGATCGGGGCAACGAGTACGCACAATTCTTTCTCGATCGCGCGGACAGTCTGCACCCGCCATCCGTCATGCTGGCGGCAACCCGACTGCTCCACCACATGAGTCACATTTTCACGGACAACTCTCTGCCCAAGACCGGCCCGATGGGGATGCGGATTGACCGCAAGCGTCTGCAAAAGCTCAGGGAGAAGAAAATCGCCGTGGGCCACAAGCCGGACGACCATGAGGAATACACCGGCCCCACCCTGTCTATGTAAGCCTCCAAGTCATTGGAAACACTGCATTTTTTAATAGCTTTGTGCCGACTGTTGTGGTATATGTGTTGTCTTGAACAGGAGGCGATTCCATGTACGACTATATGAAATCCCTGCACCGGCAGTTCTTCCGGGAACCGGAGTGCAGTGAATTGCGCAGAGAAATCGAGCAGACCCGTCAGGCACTGCGGGACGGGATGGACAAAGAAAGCCGCAGGCGGCTGCTGTATCTGACGGATTGCCAGTCGGCGCTTCGGGAGGAGGTCTCCCTTCAGAGCTTCCTCGCCGGCTATCGGCTGGCCTGCGGAATTTACCGGGAGCTGCTGCAGGAGCCGCCCCACTCCTTCGACCGGGAGGAGGAAAAGCGGTCGGAGGAAATTTACCAAATCGAGAAGAAAGCGGCGGAGGCCGCTTGTTCCGGGAAGGAGGACTGATCCATGGCAAAACGACGCCCATCCGGTGACGGCATGGTGCGAAAACGGGAGGACGGCCGCTGGGAAGGCCGTATCGTGGTGGGGCACAAGAAAAATGGAGACTTCATCTTCCGCCATGTCTACGCCAAGACGCAGAAGGAGCTGATGGACAGGCTCCACCGCAATATTGAGGACTACCACGATGTGGATCTGACCGAGGACAGCCGCATGACCCTGGGCGAGTGGCTGGATCGCTGGCTCAGCGAATACAAGGAGGACACCGTTCGCCCCGGTACCATACGAAGTTACCACACCGTGATCGAACAGTACATCAAGCCGCAGTTGGGCGACAAACAGATCTCCCTGATCACCCCGCAGGACATTCAGCGGATGTATCGCCGGCTGAAAAAAGAGGGGCGCGTCAACGAAAACCCGGAGAAAGGCACCCAGCTTGCCGACAACACCGTGCGCGGCATCCACTGCGTGCTCCATCTGGCCATGCAGGATGCCGTGCAGGCACACCTCATCGCCAGCAATCCAACGGAGGGCGCTACCATCCCCCGGCAGGGCGGCGGCAAAAAGCAGGTGCTAAATGATCGGGAGCTGGACGCTTTCCTTGCCGTTATCGAGAAGGACGCGATCTGGCACGATTTCTTCTATACCGATCTGACCACCGGCTTGCGGCGGGGCGAAATCTGTGGTCTCATGTGGCGAGACTTTGACGGGAAAGCCGGTACGCTGAAGGTGTGCCGCACCCTCCACAGCAAGAAGCTGGGCGTGTTCTCTCTGGGCGACACCAAAACAGGAATGGGCATGCGCACCATCGTCCTGCCCCAAAGTACGGCGGAGCTTCTGCGCCGGCGCAAGAAGAATTCGATCAGCCAGTGGATTTTTCCAAATCCCATCAAGCCGGAACTGCCTGTGTCGCCCAACTCCGCCTACAATCACCTGAAAGCCCTGCTGAAGCAGGCGAAGCTGCCGGACATTCGCTTCCATGATTTACGGCATACATTTGCCACCCATGCCCTGGCCAGCGGCGTGGACCCCAAAACGCTCTCTGGCATTCTCGGCCACACCAACGCCAGCTTCACGCTGGACACCTACACCCATGTGACACCGGATATGCAGAAAACCGCCAGCGGCATCGTGGGCGGATTCATGGAAGACATTTTCGGAAAGGAGTTGAAACCGTGGCAAGAAAGAGAAAGAACGGAGACGGAACCGTAAGGCTGCGCAAGGATGGCCGTTGGGAAGGCCGAATCGTCATCGACTACGACGACAACGGCTATCCCAAAACCAAAAATGTCCTTGCCAAAACGAAAAATGAGTGTCTGGAAAAACTCCAGACACTCAAGGAAACCTGCGGCGGCTCGAAGTCCGCGAAGCTGCGCCCCGAGATGCCCTTCGGGGACTGGCTCACGTACTGGTACGAAAATCACTCCAAGCCGAAGCTCCGTCCCACCACCCAGGCAAATTACGAGAGCCGCATCCGCCTGCACATCATGCCGGAGATCGGCAAAATCCCGCTGAACAAGCTGACGCAAAACGACCTGCAGCAGTTTTACGCACGGCTTAAAAAGACCGGCCGCCTGCGCTTCACTGACCAATACGGCGAGGGGCTGTCCGACCGGATGGTGAGAATGTGCCACGCGGTCTGCCGCACCGCGCTGGAAAAGGCAATGCAGGAGGGACTGATCCGCACCAACCCTGCCATCGGCTGTAAGCTGCCGCCCAAGAAAGCGCGGGAGATGCAAGTGCTGGATCGGGAAGAGCTACAGCGGTTTCTCATTCAGGCTGAGGCGGAGGGCTACTACGAGCTGTTCCTCCTGGATCTCGCCACCGGCCTGCGGCGCGGTGAACTGATGGCGCTCCAGTGGGACGATCTGGACTTCAAGACCGGCGTGCTGAGTATAAACAAGCAGATTTATGATGTGAAGGGTGAGCTGCAGCTGAGCACGCCGAAAACCAAAACCTCCATCCGCCAGCTGGCGCTCCCAACCGCGGTGGTGGCGGTGCTGAAGGAGTACCGGAAGACCACTGACTCCCGGTGGATGTTCCCCTCCCCAGTGAAGGAGGACTGCCCCATAACTCCCTGCGCGATACGCAAGCGGCTCCAGAAAATCTTGGAGCACGCCGAATGCAAGCATGTGCGCTTCCATGATTTACGGCACACGTTCGCCACCTTGTCCCTGCAAAACGGCATGGATGTGAAGACGCTCTCTGCTATGCTCGGTCACGTGTCGGCGGCCACTACGCTTGACATTTACACACATATCACGGACGATATGCGTCATTCTGCCGCCGCCAGCATCGACCGGGGCATCGGCAAGGCAGAGCCAAAGCAGGACGATCCGGCAACCGCTCCCGCTCAGCCGGAAAAGCCAAGGATGACCGACTTCAAGCCTTACCGCAGCAGCATGCGCAAGCCCGGCACCGGCTGCATCAGCGAGATCAACGACCACCTGTTTGAGGGGCGGTACTCACCAGTGTGGCCTGACGGCAAGAAGCACTCCAGGAATGTCTATGCCAAGACCCGCGAGGAATGCGAGGAAAAGCTGGGCGGGTTGATTGCTAAAATGAAGGCTGAGATCACCATGCTGAAAGCAGTGAAACAATGTTCAATAAAACAGTGATAATCAAGGTAATACAGACGGTGTAGACGGCGTAGAGGCTATTCCAAATTAGGCTATCAGGTAAAAACCCGCGAACAGGAGGACAACACCAGCAAAATTTACGACAGTCAGGAGTACGCCGCCGCCTTTGCTGAAGACCTGTCCAATGCCGCAAGAAGCATTCTGATTGTCAGTCCTTACATCCAGGAAAACCGCATTACACGACTTCTACCTATTCTGGAAAACGCGGTGTCGTCCAGCGTTCGCGTTACCGTTTATACGAAAGCCCTCGAAAGCTATAAACCCGATCAGGAGCCCGGATTGCGTCTGCAATTGCCATGCTGAAAAACGCAGAAATTTCCGTTGCTATCCAGGCAAATCTGCAACAGCACTATGTCATTATTGATGAAAGTGCCGTTTGGTACGGTAATATTGATTTCTTGGCATTCGGCGGAACGACTCGGATACTCTGCGGTTTGAAAATGCTGAGATTGCCGGAGAGCTTTTGGAAATGTCTGCAGAATCCGATCCTATCGAATCAAATCCTGCGTTGCTGTAAACAAAGAAAAAAGTCATCGGGAGCATATTTGCAACCGATGGCTTTATTTTGTAAATCTCACTCACAATTGTTTGCCTTTTATCTGGATAGATTACGTGATGGTAATGAACCTGAAGGGAGATCCCTCGATAGCCCAGCGAGCCATCCATGAGCGCAACACAAGGATATAGCATACTTTAAATTGATTTCAACTCAAGAGGATAATGCCGGTAACGCCACTAAAGTTTGTAGACTTCTTGATCGGGACGAACTCACTTGAAGGCAATGAAAAGATAACTGGCACATCTAAGCACGAGATTAAATTAAATCTAAAATTTTCATAGTTAAGATGGGGCTGGCACCAAACGTCAGTTGCAGAAAACTTGACAAAATTTATGATTGTCTCCAATATAGTGCTATACAGACGAGTTACCATTGCCATAACCAGTCCATACGTCAAAGGGGCATTTGGGCTAGACATCTTAGTAGGGGTGCCATTGATCAGCCCTATTTCGTACACGGTTTAATGGTCACTTTCTTACTGTAGCTACGCGATCAAATGTAGCAGCTATTCACATTTCAAAAAAGTAATTGAGATATGCCTGAAGCATCTGATCTTCGTCCAGCTGTGGAATATTCCTGGCATCTGCAGGATTGATCGGATCGCTCTGATTGCGAATCAGAAAGTCTGCAAGACTTTTTAAAGAACCGCAGACCCGTTTAATGCCCTCACTGCCCTCGTCATCATGAAGACTGTCTTTACTGATGCATTTTCCGCTTTTATCCACGATAAAGGATTCCAAATAACTGCTGCATCCATCATTATAAACAGGATGCTTTAGATCTTTGAGAGCATCTCCCAATCCATAAAAGTAAAGTCCTCGGAACGTAACAACATAAGTTGTCGTTCCATCATCATTTTCCTGACTGCCTAAAAGCGTAAGGGCGGGAAACGCAAGGTCCGTGCTACCCTTACCCAATTCGTCCTCTCCTAAAACAGAATTGTTAAATTGACCCACAGCCAAGTTGTAGAGAGTAGCATCTGTTCCGGTCAGGCCGAAGGTATCAGCCGTTGGAATTGGAAACTCAGTTGAATAGATTTTTCTGCCCACGTGAATCTTTTTAGGCGTATTTTGCTTTGCCGGAGTGCCTGACGATGCTGAATTTGACGATGCATTAGATGAAGAAGTCGGTTCCATAGATGTGCTTGGTTCTGTTACGCCTGATGATATACCAGACGAAGAATTTGTTTGGCCCGCGTTACCTCCACAACCCGCGAGAAAAAGAATACCAATGGTTAAAAGAAGAACGACACTTTTTTTAAAAAAAGTCTGATTAAGCACAATAGCAACAACCTTTCCTTTTTAATTCAAAGCTCAATTGTTTTTTACATGACAGTACATTATCTCTGATCAAGGGCGTGCACCGATGTTATCATAACGGCTACTTCTCTTTAGAAAAGATCTATACTGCGACTCCTGCGATACCTTGTCTTAACCACATCACAATTTCAAAGCTGTCATGTCTCTGGTACAAAATATGGTGATGAGAGATGGCAAATGCTCATCTCCCATCACTCTTTAAAATATTTAAAAATTACTGCGGAGTCCACGTGCCAGTATGAGAATCCCAAACCGGGATATAGAAATCCATAACCTTTTTGTAATAATCGCTCATTTTTTCATTGCGATGGTCAGTCGTATGCGCACTATAATAGGCGGTTTGTCCATCATTACTTGTGATAATGCCGACATGAGCCTGCTTGGTGAGAGATGTCGGAAAATACATGATGCTCCCAGCGAAAGCGCGATTCCACGTACCAGTTCCAGCATGGAACACAATATCATTATCGAGCATATAGTCAGTGATCCCATAGTGACCCGGTGATTTTCTGGGGCCACCAGTCAATCTCCAGCAGCTTGAATTATCATACCACACACCATCCTGCTGGACTCCGCCTGCGCTATAACACTGAGAAACAAAGTTTGCACAGTCCGAATCATAGTGCGCATATTTGCTTCCGTCGGGCCTATGTCCAATCGGGAAATTGCTCGGTTGTTTCGCGTAATAGGCGGCATTTACACGATTCAATTCTTTTGCTCTTGACGCGCTGGCTCTTATAGCCTGATTGCTGATACTGCCAGAGATGATATCGCTTACGTCATTACGAGCATTTTCCATGACCTCCTGCGCGGTAGGCACAAAAGAAGACAACGGCTCATCAACGTAAACTGCACCGCTAGCAGAAGAATGAAGTTCATCGTATGTATGAACTTTGACTTCTGCATTTTCGACTGAAAGTGTGTTCAAAAATTCATCGGAATTAATATTGGAATTGATATCGGAATTGCTGGCTTTGATCAACAGCGGAACAGACACAAGAAATTCCGCGTTGTGAGAAAGTTCTTTTCCGATATGTTCACGCTCCAATTCTCCACGCCAAATGGTCAGATAATCGTTAGCTCTTTGAAGCTCGTTTTCATCGGTCAGGTCCTCCATTGCAGCCAAAATGCCCTGAATATACGGAGCATCATCCGGGGTTTTCGCTTTGATTTGAGTGGTATAAGAAACACTGACTACATAATTCACTTCGCCTGAGGTCGCTTCAACATTTGTGATTTCTCCAGAAACGTTGGTAACGTCATAGTAATCCTCAAGGAGTTGTGTTGCAGTGTTACATGCCAAATTAATAACATTGTTCTGGGTTACATGGGGTGTACTATCGGTTTCTACTGCAAACGCTGGAACGCACAGAGACAGGCACATAACCACTGCCAGAGCCAAACTCATCATTTTCTTTTTTATGTTATACCTCTTTTCTCATTTTGTAAAGAATCCGCCGGAATAGAGATATGCAAAATGTCTTTGCTATAATACTTACTGCATCGGCCTGCTCCTTTCGTGCCCCCGGTGGCGTGGGATCGTCGGTTTTGGTTTCCCTTCGTAATAATAGTGTCTGGAAAACCGAAAAAGCGGACAAAAATTTTAAAATATATTATTTTTTTACATTGGGCACTTTTACATGTTATACTAAGTGTGGAAATAATTGAGAATTCTGCGGATGGGAGGCAATCCTTGTGGATGTCAATCAAAAGAGAATGCTTGTTGAGAAATGGTATCGGCAATACTCAAAACTGCTGTTTCATGCCGCCTGCCTGTTGGACACTCCTGACGCGGCGGAGGAAATCGTGCAGGAGACATTCCGCATTGTGATGGAAACGGACGATCTGAAAAAAGTGGAATATCCCAAAACATGGCTGCGGAAAATCGTTTATAATGTTGTGCGGAATCGGCAGCGAGATCAGGAACGGTTTGCAAGTGTACCGATTGATGACGAGGGAATATCTATTGAAGAATTGGGGAGCCACGAGGACGAGCCGAACGTTGAGCTTGAATATGGGGGTATTGTATCCGCAGAAGACTTACACTTGCTCCGGCTCTCTTCGGTAGAACAACATACATATTCTGAAATTGCGGAGGAACTGGGCGTTTCCGCGGGGGCGTGTCGAAAACGAGTGGACCGGGCGAAGAAAGAATTGCGTAAAAAGCTGGAGAATGACAGAAGTTGAAACTGCTGAAAAAATTTTTAACTTTTTGTCCGCTTTTTTCATTTTTCAGACACTATTATAGCAAGGAGGTTTCAATATGCCTGACCTCGATGGTAAGAAAAGCGATTCATACCAATTCCTCGAACAGATGAGTACCGAGAAATTGAAGAGTATTGTCCGTGCCGATTTTGAGTCTGGAGATTCCGACGACGCGGCCAATGACGAATTTATCACCCGCGTGATGGAGGTGATTGCACAACGGGAAGAGGAAGACCCCACTGCGCCGCATTTTGATGTGGAGGCGGGATGGAAAGACTTCCAAGAGAATTATTGCCCCACGGATGGAAAGACGATTGATGTATATGGCGATAATAAGCAAAATAAACTTGTCCACGAAAGCAGCAAAAACGAGGAACAGGCAGATTTGAAAGCTCCCCAGCCCAAACGGGCGGGTCATAGATTCCTGCGGATTATTACCATCGCTGCCGCTGTTGTATGTCTGTGCGCGGTGGCTGCAAACGCATTTGAGATCAATATTTTTAAAATGTTTGCACAGTGGACGCAGGAGATTTTCCAATTCCATACCGAAGAAATTTCGTCGCAGGGAGCGGAGTATACCTCCGGCACCGTGCTGGATTCAAGCCAGACGTTGGAAGACGCATTGAAGAAGGCGGGCATCACCCAGCCCGTTTCGCCAAAGTGGATTCCAGAGGGATTTACCTTTGTAACAATGGATGCTTATCCTGACATCGGGGAGCCATTATATACTGCTCTCTATGAAAATGAAACGACAGGCCATACGATTATTGTATCTGTAAATGTGCATCAAAAGCCACAAGCTTCTATACAGGAAAAGGACGACAGTCAAATCACTGTACATACAGCAGGTGGGATAGATCATTACATTATGCAGAACGAGGGCGAATTGTCTGCTACATGGTTTGTGGATAATTTAGAGTGCAAAATTAGTGGTGATGTTACGGAAAGTGAAATGGAAACTATGATCACTTCTATTTATGGGGAGTAAATTGAATTGAAAAAGGTTTTTTCAAAAAGTATGTCTCTGTTCCTGATTTTGCTCTTTACATTTAGTCTTTGCATCCCGGCAAGTGCCAGTGTTCCTATCCTTCGTTCCAGCAAATATTTAAGTTCATATGACGGCGTAGTCACCCGCGAAGGCGGCGGAACGATCAAAATTTCCTTTACCGTCATCGGCACCCGCGTGATTGATGAAATCGGCGCAAGTCAAATCGTTGTCCAGAAGCAAGTGAGAGGTGCTTGGATTTCGGTAAAGACATTTAATAATACTCGGAATCCTGAACTTTCTACAACGAATAACTATGCTTATGCGAACTACGTCCTGTACGACGGGGAGGCTGGAGTTAACTATCGCGCTGAAATCACAGTGTTTGGAAATACGGATTACCGAACAATTACAACCTCATCTCAGAGGGCTTAATTATCTGGGAACAAGGCGCTCTGGCCGTTTGGCCTGAGCGTCTTTCTTTTTAAGTGCGTTTTTGCCGTATACCAACCGCAAGAGGACCTCCACAATTCGGATTTTCACAAAAAATCTAAACGTGTGGAGACCTTTATGACAACTATAAACTTGCGGGACTATTACATAGAAGATCAGACTATCGAGGTTTCAGATGAAGTGGCCGAAGCTCTGCGTTCGGACAAACTGTGTGATCGAAGCATATGTAGGTGAACGCTCAATGGACAAGGCAGTATCATAAAAGCTTGTGGCTGATCTGTTAATCGTTAATCGATATGACGCAATATCACCAGTTGAATACGCAAATTCTGCGCCGCAATAAGCAAAGAAGAAGCCGGTTTCGAGAGGGCTTTAAACCGGCTGCGGATGAAAACGCAAAATTCTAACTTTTTCAATGGGAAAGTCCGCTGAAATCAACGATTTCAGCGGACTTTTGGTCCGAGTGACAGGGTTCGAACCTGCGGCCTGATGGTCCCAAACCACCCGCGCTACCAACTGCGCTACACCCGGATATTTACTTTTTCGGTTTCCGAAAATTTCACTGTCTGTGGTCAAAGCTGTGGTCAAATGCAATTTGGGGGTACTTTTCGATGGGCGGTCAAATCCAGCAATCACCCGTGTTCCAAGGGCTTTGAGCGTTTCGGAAATACTCGGCTCGGATACCGGCACGGCACTCCCAAACCAGGCGCGATACCAGCTTCGCTATACCCGGATATCTGGTTTTTTTATTGTAGCATAAAACCTGCGCAAAGCAAAGGTTTTCTCTGTCTGCGGTTATTGCTGTGGTTAAAGGCAATTTCGAGAAGTTTTTCATCCGGCCGCCAAATCCCGCAATTACCCGTGTTCCAATGTCTTCCGGCGTTTCGGTTTTATTCGGCTCGGATATCGGCACGGCACTCCCAATCATCTGCGCTGTGGATGCACCATCCCCGAATTTTAATCTTATCCCGGCGCACATGCGGCAGCCAGAAAAAACCTGCTATTACATATATAATTGTAGTTGCTCCGCTATTATACCAGCAACGCGGGTAAAATTCAAGAAAAATTACATTTACCAGCGCCCGCCAGCCTGTCTTTTAGCCAATTCTTTTAATCCTATCCAAATCCGCGCTGCACAGTGCCTCCAGATTGTCAAAAATCTTCTCAGGAGTCCAGTTCCACCATTTTAGACGCAGCAAATAATCTATCAGCTCGTCTTCAAACCGCTTGCGCAGAATTTTACAGGGATTTCCTCCCGCAACGGTATAGGGCGGAACGTCTCTTGTGACCACGGAGTTTGCCGCAATAATTGCTCCGTCTCCAATGTGCACGCCGGGCATCACGGTGACATTCTGACCGATCCACACGTCGTTTCCCACCACAGTATCTCCCTTAAAGGGCAGGTCTTCCAAGGCCGGGGTTGCCTTCTCCCAGCCGCCGCCCATAATATTGAAGGGATAGGTGGTAACACTGCACATACGATGGTTTGCACCGTTCATCACAAATTCAATTCCCTTGGCAATGGCGCAGAACCTTCCGATCATCAACCGATCACCCAAAAACTCATAGTGGTGGGTGACGTGGCTCTCAAACTGCTCCGGGCCGGTATTGTCGTCGTAGTAGGTATACTCCCCCACCAGAATATTGGGACGAGTAACCACATTTTTTATATAGCAAACGCTTTTGATGGCTTCGTTGGGATAAATCGCGTTGGGATTCGGTCCATATTGCATTTCAAACCACCACTTTCATTCATCTCTCCAACTTCCGTGCAGCACTCCCGTCCACCACACGAATAACTGTGCACATCATTTCTAATGTACACGTTTATTTTTCTTATGATAACACAAATACGGGCGCAGGTAAAGGCATGGCTTCCCTTTCGGGCCGCCATGCCTTTTTACCTTTATGGAGCGCATCATTTCCCGTTCCGTGCGGCGTTTCTTAAATAAACAGGTTTACATTGGACTCCTCCGCGTTGCCCAGATACGCACCCACGCCGCCAAGCTCCACGCCCTCAATCAGCTCCTCTTCCTTGATGCCCATGACATCCATGCTCATGGTGCAGGCCACGATTTTCACGCCCTGCCCCATGGCCTTACGAATCAACGTCTCCAAGGAGTCCACGTTTTTGTCGTTCATGATTTTTTTCATCATGGCCGTGCCCATCCCAGCCATATTCATCCGGGAAAGTTTCAGCTTTTCGCTGCCTCGGGGCAGCATCCCGCCAAACATGGATTCCATAAAGGTTTTTTTCACCGGCTGCTTCTCCGTCTTGCGCAGGGCGGTCAGCCCCCAGAAGGTGAAGAACATGGTCACGGGACGGCCCATGGCCGCCGCGCCGTTGGCAATGATGAAGCTTGCCAGCACCTTATCCAAGTCCCCGGAGAAAACGATGATGGTCTTCCCCTGCGGCGTGTCGATGACCTGCGTCCCTGTGCGAGTGGGGACAGTGGCCGCACTTGTCGGAGAAGTTCCAGTCGGCTCCGTCATACCTTTACGCACCAGCGCCACATACTCCGTCCCCCGCCGCTCGCTAACGATGAGCGTATTTCCTGTGCGGCGGCACCATGCCCCGATGTCCTTCACAAAGCCGGGGTCGGAGGCAGTGACCTCCAGCGTTTCCCCGTCCTGCATCTCCTTCATGGTTTCAAATACCTTCATGATGGGGCCGGGGCATTGCAGGCCGTTGCAGTCTAAGCGAATTGACTCTTGGGGCGTACCCGGAGCGGTGTTTCCCGCATCCTGTCCGCTGTCCAAAGCCGGCAGAGCTGACTGAGCAGGCTCTCCAAACTGCCGGTAGTGGGTGGACTGGTAAAACCGGGTTCCGGCAGGATAGAGCAGGACGTTTGTAAAGCCCTTTTGCATCAGCACCCGTGAAGCATTATAGGACCGCACGCCGATGGCGCAGAACACCAGAACGGGCTTCGTTCGGTCCACCTCGTCCAGCCGGTCCCGCAGCTCCCCAAGCGGGATATGCAGGGCGCTTTCCAGAGGGAAGGCCATCCGCTCCGCGTCCTCCCGCACATCCAGCAAAACCGCGTCCGGCAGCGTTTCCACCGCGTCCCAGTCACAGAAGCGGATTTTGTCCGTCAGCACGTTTTCGGCTGTAAAGCCCAACATATTCACAGGGTCCTTGGCGGAGGAATAAGGCGGGGCATAGGCCAGCTCCAGCTCCGCAAGCTCCCGGACGCCGCCGCCCAGCCGCAGAGTTACCGCGATGGTATCGATTCGTTTGTCCACGCCATCGTAGCCCACAATCTGCGCGCCAAACAGCTTCTTTCCGTCCATGGAGAACAGCAGCTTCAAAAACATTGGCACTGCGCCGGGATAGTAGCCCGCGTGGGAGTTCTGGGTAATTACCGCCCGCTCATAGTCCCGGCCGGGAAGCATACCGCGCTGTGTAAGCGCTTTTTCATTCACACCGGTAGTCCCGGCGGTCAGGTCGAACACCTTAAAAATAGAGGTGCTCTGCGCACCCCGATAAACCGAGCTGCCACCTGCGATGTTGTCCGCCGCGATGCGGCCCTGCTTGTTGGCGGGCCCAGCCAGCGGAGCCATGGCCCGCCCGCCAAACACCAGCTCACCTACCTCCGCAATGTCGCCCACGGCGTAAATATTGGGGTCTGCCGTGCGCAGAAAATCGTCCACCACCACGCCACCGCGCTGGTTCAGCTCCAGCCCCGCAGCCTTGGCAAGCTCGTTGTTGGGCCGCACGCCGATGGACAGCACCACAAAGTCCACGGTGATTTCCCGCCCGCTTTTCAGGACAATGGTTACTTGCCTGCCGTCGTCCCGGAAGGAGTCCACTCCGTCGCCAAGGGACAGGTGCACGCCGTTTGCCTCGATGTTTTCGTGCAAAACCTGCGCCATCTCATAGTCCATGGGGGCCATCACCTGATCCAGCATCTCCACAATGGTGGTGTCCAACCCTAAATGATGCAGGTTTTCCGCCACCTCCAGCCCGATGAAGCCCCCGCCGATGACTGCGGCGGAGCGCGCGCCGCTTTCCCTGGCCATGGCCCGCAGCCGGTCTGTGTCCGGCACGGTCCAAAGCGTCCGGATGCGGGGCGAATCGATGCCGGGAATGGGCGGGCGGATGGGAGAGGAGCCGGTGGCCAGCACCAAATGGTCGTAAGGCTCCCGATAAACCTCGCCGGTGGAAAGGTTTTTAATTTCCACGGTCTTTTTCTCCCGGTCAATGGAAAGCGCCTCATTCTGCGTGCGCACATCCACCCGGAACCGCGCCCGCATCACCTCGGGCTTTTGCACCAGCAGCGCGTCCCGGGAGCGAATCACATCTCCTACGTAATAGGGCAGTCCGCAGTTGGCATAGGATATGTATTCTCCCCGCTCCAGCAAAACGATTTCGGCTTCCTCGTCCAGTCTGCGCAGCCGCGCCGCGCAGCTCGCCCCTCCGGCGACGCCGCCGATGATCACGACCTTTGACATGGCTTCTCCTCCTTGCAGTGCGCCCTCTCCGGGCGCACGTCTATTTTTTAACAGTATATGTCCGTGGCGCCGATTCTTCTGTGACGTTGTCACCATTGACGGCGGATGTTCACCCGGTTAAAAAATTGACAGGCGAAAAATAACGGGTATAATCATAGTAATATTGAAACAGGCGGCCTTTGTTAAGGCCGCCGTGACGGGAGGCGTTGGCGCATGGAGCTGGAGGAATATTTTCCGGTTTGGAAGGATTTGACCGAGACGGAGCGGGCGCTGCTGGCGAGGGCAACGGTGCGGCGCTTTGCATCTAAGGGCACGCTTCTGCACGCCGGTGCCGCAGACTGCGTGGGGCTGATGATTGTGCGCTCCGGCCAGCTGCGGGCGTTTATTCTCTCCGACGAGGGGAAGGAAATCACTATTTACCGCCTGTTTGAGCGGGACATGTGCCTGTTTTCCGCCTCCTGCATCATGAAAAACATTCAGTTTGACATTGCTGTGGAGGCGGAGAAGGACGCGGAGCTGTGGGTCATTCCCTCGGACGTCTACAAGCGGCTTTCCGACAGCTCTCTTGCCGTTGCGAATTACACCAACGAGTTGATGGCCGCCCGGTTTTCCGAGGTGATGTGGCTGGTAGAGCAAATCATGTGGAAGAGCTTTGACAAGCGCCTTGCGGAATTTCTTCTGTCGGAAAGCACGCTGGACGGCGGCGACGTGCTGCGCATCACCCACGACAAAATTGCCGCGCATCTTGGTACAGCCCGGGAGGTCGTCACCCGCATGCTGCGGTATTTCCAGTCAGAGGGTATGGTGTCCCTCTCGCGGGGCGCGGTAGAGCTGACGGATCGGGCGCGGCTTCAGGCTCTGGCGGGTTAAATCATCAAAAAAGTCCGTGGCGGGGAGCAAAAGCACTCCCTGCCACGGACTTTTAACAGCATTTACTCGCCCAGATATTTCATAATCGCCTCGCCCATATAATGGGCGGTGCCGGTTCCATAGCTGTCCAGCGTCTCTGCAAAACGGTCGTCCGCGCCGTACAGCTGCCCCATATTCTTAAGCTTTTCCCGGTCGCAGCCGCCGTGGTACGCGGCCATGTGGGCCTGCCATTTCTCCACCAGCACCCGGGCTTCCGGGCAGCCGGGGTCATTTGCCGGAGCCAGATTCGCAAACGCCTGCGCCAGCTGGTCTGTTCCCGCTTGCTCGCCGCTGGCGCCGATATAGTCTGCCATCGCGTGTCCTCCTCAGCTTCCGCACCCAGCGGAAATTTTGTTAAAAAGTGTCAGCAGCTCCTCCATAGAGGTCTGCTCCTTCTCCGCTCCCGCCCGGTCCAGCACCGCCTGTCCCCGGTCCATCATCAGCAGCCGGTCGCCGTATTCTACAGCATAGCGCAGGTTGTGCGTCACCATCATGGCGGTAAGCCGCTTCTCCCGCACGACTTTGTTTGTGAGAAGCATAATCACCTCGGCGGTTTTGGGGTCCAACGCCGCCGTGTGCTCGTCCAGAATCAAGAATCGCAGGGGCGTCATGGTGGCCATCAGCAGTGCCACCGCCTGCCGCTGCCCTCCGGAGAGGGACCCCATTTTCACATTCAGCTTATCTTCCAGCCCCAGGCCCAACCCTTCCAGCTCGGCACGGTACCAGTCCACACGCTTTTTGTTCACGCCCCGGCCAAAGCCGAAGGTCTTCCCCTTGTTGTCCGCAAGAGACAGGTTTTCCAGCATGGTCAGATTGGGGCACGTCCCCATGGACGGATTCTGATACACCCGGCCCATGGTGGCATAGCGCTGAAAGTCTTTCTTTCTGAGAATACTTTCGCCCCCCACCAGCACGTCTCCGCTCTCCACAGCGATGGACCCGCAGATAATGTTCAGCAAAGACGTTTTTCCGGAGCCGTTGCTGCCCACGATGGACACAAACTGCCCCTCCTCCACGGAGAGGGAGAATTTGTCGAACAGGCATTGCTCCATCACAGAGCCGGGGTTGTAGATTTTCGTAACTTCCCGCACCTCAAGCATGGATAATCTCCTCTCCCTTCCGGCCCGAAGCCACCAGCACCAGCAAAAACAGCACGGCGGTAATCAGCTTCATCATATTGGGGGGCAGACCAAGACTCAGCGCCATGGCAATGCACAGCTTATAGAGAACGCTGCCCACAATGACGGCAGTGGTTCCCTTTACAAAGCTGAGACGGCGAAACAGCGCCACGCCGATAATCACCGAGGCAAGGCCAAATACCACCTGCCCGGTGCCCATGGTGGCGGAAAAGCTGCGGGTTTCGTGGCACACCAGCGCACCGCCCAGCGCAACCAAAGCGTTTGACAGCACCAGCCCCTGAAGCTTCACATTGCCCTTGTCCTTGGCAAGAGAGGTGACGAGGGCCGCGTTGTCCCCCACCGCCCGGAGAAGCAAGCCTGCTTTGGTGGCAAAAAAACCGTCCATCAGCAGCTTCACGGCAAGAACGACCACAAGCGCCACAATCAGCTTACGGTACGTCAGGCTCAGTCCCCCCAGCAGCGCCATGGTGGGTCCTGCGGTAAAAATGGTATCCACGCTGCGCTCCACCGTCAGGTTAGAGCCTGCAATCTGCAAATTGATGGAAAACAGGGCCGTCATGGTGATGATGCCCGCCAAAAGGTCGCGGACATGGAGCTTCACATGAATGAAGCCGGTAAACAGCCCCGCCAGCGCCCCCACCGCAAGCGCCGCCAGCAGCGTCAGGTACGGGTCAAAGCCTCGGGTCAGCAGCACGGCGGTGACTGCCGCCCCCAAAGGAAAGCTTCCGTCCACGCTCAGATCTGGGAAGTCCAGAATGGAATAGGTGATGTACACGCCGAATGAAATCAGCGCGTAAATCAGCCCTTGTATCAGGGTGCCCACAATCAGATCTGTCATGCACGGCCCCTCCTTTTCAAGCATTTTTATGTTGGGGATAAAACGCGCCGCGCGGTACTCCGCCGCTCTCGCGGCGAAGTACCGGCGCAGGGCTTTGCAAATTTAAAATCAGGCGGCCGCGCCAGCCTCTACCGCGCTTTCGGCAATGTCCGCGGGAAGGGTAATGCCCATGCCGTCCAGCACATCGGAATTGACATAGTTGCTGTAAGATGCAATGGTTTCAAAGGGGATGTCGGCACAGGTGGCCTCGCCCCGGATCACCTTGGCGGCCATCGCGCCGGTCTGGCGGCCCAGCTGCACATAGTCGATTCCGGCGGAAGCAACACAGCCCAGCTTCACCTGCTCAATTTCAGAGCCGTACACAGGCACGCCCGCCTCGTTGGTCTTGTCAAGAACAGCAGACAGCACACCCACCACGTTGTTGTCGGTGAGGTTGGAGAAGCAGTCCACCTTGCGGGAGAGCAACGTGTCTGCGGCCTGCGTTACCTCCGCCTGCGCGGTGACGCCCACGGCGTCAATGGTGAAGCCGTAGTCCCCGGCCTTGGCCTCATACTCGGCGACAGCAGACACGGAGTTTGGCTCGCTGGTGGTGTACAGAATGCCGATGGTCTTGGCATCGGGCTGCAAGGCCCGAATCAGCTGAAGCTGTGCGTCCACCGGCAGTGCGTCGGAAGTGCCGGTGACGTTGCCGGAGGCAAGGCCGGCGGCGGCAGGGTCGGTGACGGCCACGAATACCACGGGAATATCCTTCTCCTCGGCGGCGGCGTAACAGGCCATGGCGGAGGGCGTGGCCACGCCCACCATCATATCCACGTTGTCGGCGGAAAACTTTCCGGCAATCTGTGTATTCACGTTGTCGTCAAACCCGCCGTTCTGATAGTCCACGGTGTAGTCCACGTTTTCCACAAGACCAGCCTCGGTCAGGCCCTGAAGAAAGCCCTCCCGGCAGTTGTCCAGTGAGGCGTGCTGCCCGTATTGCAGCAGGCCGATTTTAAAAGGCTCCTTGGCGGGGGCGGAGGAGCCGGCTGCGGAGGAAGAAGCGCCGTTGTTGCCGCAAGCGGCAAGGCTCAGCGTCATAGCGGCAGCAAGGGCAAATGTCAAAAACTTTTTCATCGTTTCATTCTCCAATCTGTTTTATAAAAATTCAAGGCTTGTGCAAAGGGTTCTTGGGGACGGCTTTCAAGCTGCGCCATCGGCGCCATCGTTTTTCACGCATACGGTTCCCTCCCTCGAAATATAACAAAAAAGCCCTGCCCCAATCTTTATTGGGACAAGACTTTCATCCTGCGGTACCACCCAAGTTGACGCAAAGCGCCCGCTCGTTTCACGTACTCTCATACGCGCCGTGTGGATAACGGGTACGGTTCCCGTCGGTCGCTACTCGCTCTCGTTTTCGCTCCGCCCTCGGCAGTCCATTCAGCTGGGGTTCCCTGCCGCGATCTCACCATCCGCGACTCTCTTAAAAGGCTGGCCCTCTGGCTTACTTCTCTGCCTCACAGGTTTATGATTGATTGTTTTGCATTATATGCGGGTCTTCGGCGTTTGTCAATCGTCATTTTTTACAAAGCATGGGGAGTGGCAAATTCGCACCCTGTAAAAAGAGACTTTTCTTTCTTTACTTTTTCCCGGGCAGAGCAAAACTGCCCCGCCCGGAAAGCAATTGCATCAGGAGAGTAGAACCTGATCCGACTCCTCCTGCACCCCGGCAACCTCCGCAAATTTTTGCAGCAGGTCCGCCTTGGTGAGCTTTTTCTTTTCCTCGCCGGAGATATCCAGAATAATGCGGCCCGCGTTCATCATGATGAGCCGGTTTCCATGGCTGATGGCATCCTTCATGTTGTGGGTAATCATCAGGGCTGTCAGTCCGTTTTCCTGCACAATGCGGTCAGACAGCTCCAGCACCTTTGCCGCCGTGGCGGGGTCCAGCGCCGCCGTGTGTTCGTCCAGCAGCAGCAGCTTCGGCTTTTGCAGCGCGGCCATCAGCAGCGTCAATGCCTGGCGCTGCCCGCCGGACAGAAGACTCACCTTCACGGTCATCCGGTCCTCCAGACCAAGGCCCAGAATTTCCAGCCGCTCCCGATAAAACGCCCGCTCCTTTTTCGTCACGCCCCATTTAAGGCCCCGCTTCTGCCCCCGGCGATAGGCAAGCGCCAAATTTTCCTCAATTTGCATATTGGGGGCGGTTCCCATCATGGGGTCTTGAAACACCCGTCCGATGAAGGGCGCGCGGCGGAATTCCGGCAGGCCGGTGACATCTGTCCCGTCGATAAGGATGCTGCCCCCGTCCACAGGCCAGACCCCCGCCACCGCGTTGAGCATGGTGGACTTTCCCGCTCCGTTGCCGCCGATCACCGTGACAAAATCCCCCTCGCCAAGGTGGAGGTCAAGGCCTTGAAGGGCCTTTTTTTCGTTAATGGTGCCGGGATTAAAGGTCTTGGAGATATGATTGATGTCAAGCATGTTTGCTTTCCTCCTTCTCCGCGGCTCTTCCCCGGCGGCCCGCCAGCTTGAAAGAGCTTTTGGCCTGCGCCTGCAAATAAGGCACCGCCAAAAACACCGCCACGATGATCGCCGTGAAAAGCTTCAAATCGTTGGAATTCAGCTTCAGCCACAAAATTAGAGTCATCACCGCGTAGTACAGCACGCCCCCCGCGATAATAAAGCCCAGCCGCACGCCGAAACTCGCTCCCTTGCGGAAAATGGCGGCGCAAACCACCTCGCCGATAATCACGGCGGCAAGGCCGATCACAATGGCGCCCCGGCCCATATTTACGTCTGCAAAGCCCTGATACTGGGTCATCAGACCCCCGGCCAGAGCCACCAGTCCATTGGACAGGCCAAGGCCCAGAACCTTCATGGAATCAATGTTGATGCCAAGGGCGCGGCTCATGGCGGGGTTGGAGCCGGTGGCGCGGACGGCGCTGCCCTGCTCCGTGCCAAAATACCAGTACAGCACCGCCACAAGCACCGCCGCAATGGCCAGCCCCGTCAAAATCGCGGGCGGCACATGGCGGGAGGTAATAAAAACGGGGAACTTATCGGGATTTACGGACTTGTTAGCCGCCATCCCCATAATGTGCAGGTTAATAGAGTACAATGCAAACTGGGTCAGGATTCCCGCCAGAATGGCCGGAATACCAAACCGTGTGTGAAGCAGTCCGGTGCAAAGCCCCGCCAGCATCCCGGCGAGAATCGCAGCCAGCACCGCCGCCCAGGCGGGCCAGCCCCCCAGAATCAGCATGGCAGTCACCGCGCCTCCGGTGGTGAAAGAACCGTCCACCGTCAAATCGGCGATGTCCAGCAAACGAAAGGTAATGTAAACGCCCAGCGCCATCACGCCCCAGACAATTCCCTGCGCCACGCCGCCGGGCAGGCTTTTCAACAAATTGACCGGGTCCAGCGAGGCAAAATATGCCGCGAGTTCCATGGTTTTCTCCTCTTTTCAGTTATTTTCCTCGGCAGCAGGGGAATGGGGCGTCGACACCCCATTCCTCCGCTGTCGATTCCCCGCCCGGGGACAAAGGCCCTTGCCCCGGGCGGAAAAATCGGCAGATGCAGGACTTTTTTAGCCCTCGATGGCAGTATATCCGTCGGGGATGGTAATACCCAGCGCCGCCGCCCGGTCCGCGTCATACTTCTTCACGGGGCTGGGATAATACTCGACGGGCATGGCGGAAATATCGCTCTCGCCGGTAAGAATCTTCACGGCCATCTCACCGGTGGTGCGGCCCAGTTCGTAGTAGTCGATGGAGAGGGTGGCAATCCCGCAGCCCTTGCAGATGCCTTCCTCGCCGGCAATGATGGGCACGCCCGCAGGCTGAGCCACGTTGTTGATGGCCTCGGTGCAGCTTGCGGCAGTGTTGTCCGTGGGGATGTACAGCACGTCACTTTCGTTGCAGGCAGTGGTGGTAACGGCGGCCACGTCGTTGGAGTCCGCAAAGGTATAGGTGTTCACGGTGAGGCCTGCTTTCTCAAGCTCTGCCTTCACCACCTCAGCCTGATAGACGGAGTTCGGCTCGCCGGAGCAGTACAGAATACCGACGGTTTTGGCATCCGGCACCAGCTCGGTGACCATGGCGGCCTGCTGGTCCAGCGGGGGCAGGTCGGAGGTGCCGGAGATGTTGCCGCCTACGGTTCCGTTAAAATTATCAATGCTCAGGGCCACGCCGTACTCGGTAACAGAGGTCCCCAAAATGGGAATTTCGCTGGTGGCAGAAGCCGCCGCCTGAAGGGCAGGCGTTGCGTTTGCCATAATCAGGTCTACGTTGGAGGAAACCATCTGGGTGGCCATGGTGGAGCAGGTGGCAGAGTCGTTGGCGGCGTTCTGCACGTCAATCGTTACCTGATCGCCCAGCTTCTCCTTCAAAACGTCCTGAAACCCCTGGGTGGCGGCATCCAGCGCGGGGTGCTGCACCAACTGAATCACGCCCACCTGATAGACCTTTTCCCCGCCCGACGCGGCGGCCGATCCGGATGCAGACCCGGACGCGGCAGGAGCGGTCTGCCCGCAGGCGGCCAAACCCAGCGCCATAGCGCAGGCCAGTGCAAGGGAAAGCAGCTTCTTTTTCATACGAAATACTTCCTTTCATCTCAAAACAAATCGGTTTGAAGTCTGAATCAGACCCCAAAGCTATAAAAAACGACCCCGTCCAAAGGACGGAGCCGCCTTCCATACAAAAAGCAAAACTCGGTCTTTCAGGCGTTCTCCCACTTTAAAGCAGTGCAATAACGGCCCGCAAAGCGAACCTTGGTAAAGTAGCGGAAAGAAACGCAGTCAATCAAATTTTTGTTCATGGGGCAGCGCTCCTTTCTTTCATCCGTCAATTCAGACTCAAATTTCTTTTACAGTATATAGCTTTAAATAGCTAAATTCAATTGTCATTTTATATAAAATCGACTGAATAATTTTTTCTTATTTTCACAAATTTAAAAAAACGTGCAGAAATCCGCACTGTTCGTTGACAATCGTGCCGGAATGCGATATAAATATAAAGTGTTTTTTATAGCGTGCCCCGGAGGGAAAACGCGTATGAAGCCACCCTGAAAATCAAAGACCGAAGACCGTGGATTGCGCTGAAGCCCTTGTAAACCGGGGCCCCTTCACCGCAAGCTATCCACGGTATTTTTATTTTTTGGGGCAAAAAGACGATAAAACGGAACAATCGGAAAGGAACAGGTGAACAGCTATGGCAACAAAATTTGTATTTGTGACCGGCGGCGTGGTGTCGGGCCTTGGGAAGGGCATCTGCGCCGCGTCCCTGGGGCGGCTTTTGAAGCAGCGGGGCGTGCGGGTGCGAAACCAAAAATTTGACCCTTATATTAATGTGGACCCCGGCACCATGAGCCCCTATCAGCACGGCGAGGTCTTCGTCACCGACGATGGGGCTGAAACGGATCTGGACCTGGGCCACTACGAACGATTTGTGGACGAGACGCTGACGGGGAACGCCTCTGTCTCCTCCGGCAAAATCTACTGGTCCGTTTTAAACCGGGAGCGCCGGGGAGATTATCTTGGCGCCACGGTGCAGATCATCCCCCACATCACCGATGAAATCAAGGCCCGCATCTACGCCATGGCGGACGAAGATGTGGACGTAGTCATCTGCGAAATCGGCGGCACAGTGGGTGATATTGAGTCTCAGCCCTTTTTGGAGGCCATCCGCCAGGTGGCGGCCGAGCAGCCGCAGGGCAGCGTGGTGTTCATTCATGTGCCCCTCATTGTTCAGATTCCCGGCAGCGGCGAGCTGAAAAGTAAGCCCACCCAGCACTCCGTCAAGGAGCTTTTGTCTTTGGGCATTCAGCCGGACATTCTTGTGTGCCGGTGCGACACGCCCATCAGCGACGACATGCGCCGGAAAATTGCCCTGTTCTGCAACGTAAGCCCCGACTGCGTGATTCAAAACGCCACAGCCCAGACGCTGTATGAAGTCCCCCTGCTGCTTCAGAAGGAGGGGCTGGACGAGGCGGTTTGCCGCCGCCTTGGGCTGATTACGCCCCAGCCCGACCTGCGGGAATGGGGCGCCATGGTTCGGCGGGAAAAGGCGGCCAAGCAGCGGGTCGAAATTGCACTGGTAGGGAAATATACCCAGCTTCACGACGCATATCTTTCCGTTGTGGAGTCCTTGAACCACGCGGGCATTGCAAACAGCGCGGTGGTGGATATCCGCTGGATTGACTCGGAAACGGTGACGGAGGAAAACGCGGAAGAAATTCTCGCGGGCTGCGCGGGCGTTCTGGTTCCCGGCGGCTTTGGTGACCGGGGCATTGAGGGAATGATTGCCGCCGTGCGGTACGCCCGGGAGAATGCCATTCCCTTCTTCGGCATTTGCCTTGGAATGCAGATGGCGGTCATCGAATTTGCCCGCCATGTTTTGGGGAAAGCCGACGCCAACTCCTCCGAGTTTTCTGAAACCACCGCCTACCCCGTCATCGCCCTGATGCCCGATCAGGTGAATGTGACGGAAAAGGGCGGCACTATGCGCCTTGGAAAATATCCCTGCGTACTGACAAGCGGCACTCGCAGCCATGCGCTGTACGGCGCGGAAGAAATTTCGGAGCGTCACCGGCACCGGTACGAGTTTAACAACGCCTGCCGCGCAGAGCTGGAGGGCCGGGGCATGAAGCTGGCGGGCCTGTCCCCCGACGGCAGGCTGGTGGAAATTGTGGAGCTTCCCGAACACCCCTGGTTTGTGGGCGCGCAGTTCCACCCTGAGTTTAAGAGTCGGCCCGACCGGCCGCATCCCCTGTTTTACGGCTTCGTGCAGGCCGCCGTGGAACAGCAGGGCTAAAACCCCCGCAGGCGCAAAGAACGCTGCCCGCGGGCATGAAAGGAAGGTTTTTATGAATCATTTCAGCCGGATTGCACAGGCATTGGAACCCCGGGGGTTGGACGCCATGCTGCTCACCGGGGAGGCCAACCGGTTTTACGCCTCGGGCTTCCGCTCCTCCGGAACGGACGGCGCGGCCCTTGTAACCAGAGAAAAAAACTACTATTTTACCGATGCGCGCTATACCGAAGCGGCGGCGCGGGTTGTGGCGCACGCCGAAATCCGGGAGGTGCGGCCTGGGCGGAGCTATGCGGCTTTGATTAACGAGGCCCTTGCGGAGCAGAGCGCCAACGTCGTCGGCTTTGAAGACGCATATATGACTGTGGCGGACTATGAGGGGTTTCGCAAGGCCCTCCGCTGTGAATTGGTTCCCGCAGCGGACATGCTTGCACAGCTGCGCCGGGTGAAGGACGAAGAAGAACAATCCGCGCTGATATCCGCCCAGCGCATTGCCGAGCGGGCACTGGAGGATATCCTGAAGGAAATCCGTCCCGGAAAAACGGAAAAGGAAATTGCCGCACGGCTTCAGTATCTCATGCTGCACTATGGTGCGGAGGACATGTCCTTTGACCCCATCGTGGTGTCCGGCCCCAACGGAAGCCTGCCCCACGGGGTTCCCAGTCTCCGGGAAATTCAAAGCGGTGAATTTGTCACCATGGACTTCGGCTGTATCTTCCATGGTTACTGCTCCGACATGACCCGCACTGTGGCGGTGGGGTCTGTATCGGAAGAAATGGGCCGGGTATACGAAACCGTGCTGGCAGCCCAGCAGGCAGGAATTGCTGCTGCCGCCGCGGGCGTGACGGGCCGGGCCGTGGACGGCGCGGCACGGCAGGTCATTGAGGACGCGGGCTACGGCGACTATTTTTCCCACAGCTTTGGTCACGGCGTGGGGGTGGAAATTCACGAGTCTCCCAATGCTTCTGCCCGAAATGAGGAGCCTTTGCCAGCCGGAGCGGTCATCTCCGCAGAGCCGGGGATTTACCTCCCGGGCAAACTGGGCGTGCGCATCGAGGACGTAATTATTGTAAAGGATGGCGGCTGCACGGACATCACCCTTGCCCCCAAAAAGCTGCTGGTTCTGTAATGGACTTTTCCCTGCCGGGTGCTGTGCCCCGGTTGTTATTGATACGTGCTGATTGGATAAAATTCAGGAAAATATTTGCTGCCACATAATTGTGCAAAAAGCCGAATATGTTACGGCAGAGGGATGTATTTTACGCTCCAAGCACATTTTTTTAACAGATTTTGAGAAAAACAGAGTTGAAAATCTCCACATATATAATTGTTTTGATATTCCAAACAAAATTTTAACGGTTTTTACAATAAAACAATGAAAAATCCAGCATTTCCCTGAGTGTCTTGACGAACAACTTTAGTGCGTGTACAATGAGTATGCAAAATGTGCATGGACCGTGCACCGTTTTGTAAAGCACTAATTCATTAAATTGAAAGAGGGGAAAATTAGTGGAGAAAAACAACTACCAACCTTACATCGCAGCGGACAAGGTCGTACCTGAATTTACCGTGGTATCCATCATTCTTGGTGCAATTTTGGCGATTGTCTTCGGCGGTGCAAACGCGTATCTGGGACTGCGCGTGGGCATGACGGTTTCCGCGTCTATTCCGGCGGCGGTGCTGTCCATGGGAATCATCCGGTTTATTCTCAAGCGGGATTCCATTCTGGAAAACAACATGGTGCAGACCATCGGGTCTGCGGGTGAATCTGTGGCCGCGGGCGCAATCTTCACCCTGCCCGCGCTGTTTATGTGGGCAGACGAGGGTGTGTGCGACGCGCCGTCTCTGATTGAAATTGGCCTGATTGCCTTAATCGGCGGCGTTTTGGGCGTGCTGTTTATGGTGCCCCTGCGTTCCGCTCTGATTGTAAAAGAGCATGGCACGCTGGCTTATCCCGAGGGGCAGGCCTGCGCAGAGGTTCTGATCGCGGGAGAAGAGGGTGGCTCCAAGGCCTCCACCGTGTTTGCAGGCCTTGGAATTGCGGCAGCATACAAGTTTATCGCCGACGGCCTTAAAGTGTTCCCCAGTGAAGTTGCCTATCAGGTTCCCGGCCTAAAGGGCGCAGGGGTCGGCATGGACGTGTTGCCCGCTCTGGCCGGTGTGGGCTACATATGCGGCGTGAAGGTGTCTTCTTATTTGTTTGCAGGCGGCGTGACGGCGTGGTTTGTTCTGATGCCGCTGATTGCCCTGTTTGGCGGGGATACCATCATGTTCCCTGCGGACAAGACCGTGACTGCTTTGCTTCTGGAAGGCGGCCCGGATGCCATTTGGAGCAAGTTTATCCGTTATATCGGCGCCGGTGCGGTGCTGGCAGGCGGCATTATGAGCCTAATCAGTTCGCTGCCTCTGATTGTGCGCACCTTTAAGGAAGCAATCGGCGGATACGGCAAAAACGGAGCTTCCACCCTGCGCACAGAGCAGGATCTGTCTATGAAGGTTTTGATGGCCGGCGTTGCCGTTATGGCAGTGGCCATGTGGCTGATTCCGTCCATTCCCCTGAATCTGTTCGGGGCGCTGATTGTGGTTATTTTCGGTTTCTTCTTTGCAACGGTTTCTTCCCGCATGGTGGGGTTGATCGGCTCGTCCAACAACCCTGTCTCCGGCATGGCAATTGCCACGCTGCTGATTGCAACACTGCTGTTGAAGGCCACCGGACAGGACGGCCCGCAGGGCATGGTCGCAGCTATTACAATTGGCGGCATCATCTGTGTAATTGCGGCCATTGCCGGTGATACTTCTCAGGATTTGAAGACCGGTTTCTTGGTGGGCGCCACCCCCAAGAAGCAGCAGATCGGAGAAATTATCGGCTGCATCGTTTCCGCCATTGCCATCGGCGCGATTATGTATCTGCTCAGCGCCGCTTGGGGTTACGGTACCAACGAGCTGCCCGCTCCTCAGGCTATTTTGATGAAGATGGTGGTTGAGGGCGTTATGGGCGGCAACCTGCCGTGGACACTGGTGTTCACCGGCGTGTTCATCGCGGTTGTTGTAAAGGTGCTGGGCATTCCCGTGCTGCCCTTTGCCATCGGTCTGTATCTGCCGATCTACCTCTCCACCCCGATTATGGCCGGCGGCCTTCTGCGGTGGTTTATGGAAAAGCGCAAGTATTCCTCTGAAAAGGCGAAAAACAGCGCGGTGCAATCCGGTGTGCTTTACACCTCCGGCCTGATCGCAGGAGAAGGCATCGTGGGCATTTTGCTGGCGGTGTTTGCCGTGGCGAAGCTGGACGTAAACATTTCCGGCATATTCAGCATTGGCCAAATCGGCGCGTTGGTGTGCTTTGCCGTCATTCTGTTCACTATTTATGCTTTTGCAAAAAAGGCCGCACAGGAAGCGGAAAAGACTGCCCAGTAAGCAAGGGTATCCATATATTTTGAGAAAAACCCTTCCGGGCTGTATACTTCACGGTATACAGCCCGGTTTGGGCAAACAGGAGCGATGCGTATGGCCAAAAAGAAATCGGAGAATTATTTAGATTACGTACTTCTGGTGAATCCTCAAAACGATTGGGATGAGCAGGAGGATACGGTCACAATCCATATGATCCATCGTGGACTTTACGCAAGGATTGCCCAGAAATTTTTTCATACGCCTCGCGTCAGTCATATTGACCTGGACGGATATGGAAGCTTTCTTTGGAAGCAAATCGACGGGAAGCGTACTGTGGGAGAACTGGCCGAGCGCATGAAAGCGCAGTTTGGCAAAGAGGCTGAACCTCTGTACGACCGGCTGGTGAAGTATGTCCAGATTCTGCGGAACAATCGGTTTATTCTGGTGCAGGGAAAAGATAAGGAGCCGCGATGAGTAATGGCATGATCGCGCTGGGAATTTTCCTGTTCGCAATTGCCGGGGCGATCCTCTATGTGTGGGGGCTGAAAAAGTCCATGACGCAAAAGGATGAGCTTCAGCAAATGCTGCTGAGTAAATGCAGCGGAAAAGTAATCCGGCATTTAAAAAAGGATGGGACAATCTCTGAAAAGGAAATAGCGTCCGTGGTAGCAGGCGTGCAGGTTGGCCAGTTTTGGTCCAGACGCCGCGCGGCGGTGCAAAACCCCAAAACGTTTACAAAGCAGCTTATTGAGTTTCTTCTGACGCAGCAGTATATCGAGCCCGCAGATAAGGGACGCTACCGTTTAAGGCGGTAAATGATGCGGTGTAAGTTTCAGTATATTTGATAGGCGGAGTATGCTTTCTGCCGGGAAACAGCGCGCAGGCGCTTTTGCAGCATAGCTGGGATGCTCCGCTACTATCTTGCATTTTGTACAATTATAGAAGGGACGGTTATCTTATGGCAGTTTTGGACCAGCTGGAGCCAAAAAAGGTTTTTCAGTTCTTTGAGGAAATGTGTGCGATTCCCCACGGCTCCGGTAATACGAAGGCGGTCAGCGACTGGTGCGCAGACTTTGCAAAAAAGCGGAATCTTGAATATCATCAGGACGCGGCAAACAATATCATTATTATTAAGGAAGCCACCTCCGGCTATGAGCAGGCAGAACCCGTGATTCTTCAGGGACATTTGGATATGGTCTGCGAAAAAGTTCCGGAGTGCTCCAAGGATATGACGAAAGAGGGACTGGATCTGGCCATAGACGGAGATCTGGTTTTGGCAAAGGGCACCACGCTTGGCGGGGACGACGGCATCGCCGTGGCAATGGCAATGGCGATTTTGGACGCGGATGATCTGGCTCACCCCCGGATTGAGGCAGTGTTCACGGTGGACGAGGAGATCGGGATGCTGGGTGCGGATGTTCTGGATGTGTCCCCGCTGAAAGGGCGCAAATTCCTGAACATAGATTCCGAAGCCGAGGGAATTTTCACCGTCAGCTGTGCCGGCGGAAACATGACCAAGTGCACGCTTCCCGTCCGGCGGGACAGCTTTTCCGGTTCTGCGCTCAGCGTCACGGTAAGCGGGCTTACCGGCGGTCACTCGGGGCAGGAAATTAACAAGGGCCGTGGAAACGCAAACCTCTTGATGGGCCGCGCACTGCTGGCCATCAGTCAGGCAACCGAACTGCGGCTGGTGACGGTGAACGGCGGACTGAAAGACAACGCCATTCCGCGCGAAACGACGGCAGTTATAGTGGTTGCCGACGAACAGAAGGCCCGCGTTGCCGGGGAAAGTCTTTGCGTGGCGCTGAAAAACGAATACCGCGTTACGGACAAGGACGTTGTTTTGGACGTAACCTCCGCCAAGGCGGAGGCGCTGCCCATGGACGAGGATTCTACCGCCCGCTGCCTGTGCTTCCTCAGCTGTGCTCCCAATGGGATTCAGGCTATGAGTTCCGATATTGAGGGGTTGGTGCAGACCTCTTTGAATCTGGGGATTTTATCCACACAGGAAAGTGCTATGGTGGCTTCTTTCTGTGTGCGCAGCAGTGTGGGCAGCCAAAAGGAAATGCTGAAAGCTCGTTTGATCTGCCTTGCAAAGCAGTTGGGCGGAAAAACAGAGATATCCGGAGAGTATGATGCGTGGGAATATCGCGCGGAGTCTCCGCTGCGGGATCTCATGGTAGAGGTATTTAAAGACCAGTATGGCAAGGCCCCCGAAATTGAAGCCATCCACGCGGGCGTGGAGTGCGGCTTGTTTTCCGGTAAAATGCCGGGACTTGACTGTGTCTCCATTGGCCCTGATTTGAGTGAAATTCATACACCCCGGGAGCGGCTGAGCATTTCCTCCACACAGCGCATTTGGAAATTTTTAGTGGAAGTTCTGAAACGCTCTAAGTAAAGCAGCCCTACGAAATAAAACGAGCAACCGCTTCTCATCATGTGACAGAGTCATTTTCCGAATCGTGTTGAAGCGGCTTGTATGAATCGGCAGACAGCGAGGTTTCGCTGTCTGCCGATTGCATTGATGCCCGATGATAGCCCGTTTGCACGAACTGCGCGCTCGTTTCTTAATTACTGAGGTGCAATCATAATCCTGCTGGCAAGTCCATATTTTTAAAGCCTGCCGCTGTGTCGTTTTAAATCATGATGCTGCAAAAAACACGCCTTGGGCCTATTTGGCCTAAAGCGTGTTTTTGCATGCAGCTAACTTTTCTGAAACCAGCGCTATAACCTCGCCGGTTTAGTGTCTGCGTCTTCTGCTTTTGTCTTAGCGCAGGGTTATTCGCACTCCACCAGTCCTGCGGTAATGATAGCCATGGAGTAGACCTCCTGCGCGTTGCAGCCGCGGGAAAGGTCGTTAATGGGGGCGTTCAGACCCTGAAGAATAGGTCCGTATGCCTCGAAGGAGCCAAGACGCTGCGCAATCTTATAGCCGATGTTGCCGGCGTTGATGTCGGGGAAAATGAAGGTGTTGGCGTGGCCTGCAACCGGAGAGCCGGGGCACTTGGTATGGGCCACGTGGGGAGAGACAGCCGCATCAAACTGCATCTCGCCGTCCATGGCAAGCTCGGGCGCGGCGGCATGGGCCTTGAGATAGGCGCCCCGCATCCGATCCACGTCCTCGCCCTTGCCGGAACCAAGCGTGGAGTAGCTCAAAAACGCGATCTTGGGATCAATGCCAAACTTCTGGGCAGTGGAAGCGGTTTCCAGCGCAATTTCCACCAGCTCATCCTCCGTGGGCTTGATGTTGATGGCGCAGTCGCCCATTGCCAGCACCTCGCGGTCGCCGGTGGCGGAGGGGCGAACCAGAATGAAGCAGGAGGATACAATTTTGCTGCCCGGCTTGGTCTTGATGATTTGCAGCGCGGGACGAACAGTGTCAGCGGTAGAATAGGTTGCGCCGCCAAGCAGCGCATCCGCATAGCCCATCTTCACCAGCATAGTGCCAAAATAGTTGGGCTGCTTAAGCAGCTTGCGGCACTGCTCCTCATCCATCTTGCCTTTGCGCAGCTCCATCAGCAGCGTCACCATTTTCTCCATGTCGGCAAACTCCGCGGGATTAATAATCTCGGCGCCGCGGATATTGAAGCCGATATCCTCGGCCACGGCAGAAATCTCCTCAGGAACGCCCACCAGCACGGGGGTGAGAAACGTACCGGACAGCAGACGGGCGGAAGCCTCCAGCACGCGGGGATCCGTCCCCTCGGTGAAGACAATTTTGCGGGGATTGGTTTTCAGCTTTTTGATCAGAAATTCAAACATGCACTTTTCCTCCAATAAATTACCAAAACAACGTTTTTCACGGGACTTTTACATTACTTCTCATTATACACAACTCAAAAAGCCGGTCAACCAAAAATTTTGAAAAATCAGAAAAAAGACGACGAAAAATTCTCGTTGCTTGCGTATTTTTTCGTGAACTCTAAACGATTTCTCAATGCAGACGCAGTAAAAGACTTTTCTCCTGCAAAAAAACCGTTTTCCAGTCGTTTTTGCATGGGAAGCTCCGCTTTCGGGCAGACTATTTTTACGGAAACCCCATCTGAACGAAAGGGAGCGATTTTTATGAAAAAGCGGCAAAGCCGCGCAAAGGTCAGTCAACAGCCTATGGAGCAGGCCCAAATCATGACTGATTTTTCCTCCCAGCAGACCGACCCGCAGGGGAGCTACACAGGCCGTCCGGCCGACCCCCTCGACCCGCCGGTGCAGGATGCGGACGACCTTTGAAATCAGGTTCCTCTTCCTCCATTATATGAGCCGCTCCGCCAAAAGGTGGGGCGGCTTGCTTTTAGCCAAAGGACTTCCCGAAGCCTCTCTTTTCAGTAGCTTTTCGGTAAGCATGGTTTTCAAAGCGCTTCTTGACCATTTTGCATGGCTTATCCATTGATAAAATTGGACACGATGGTCCATACCCCCATACACATAATAAAAATAAAAACCCAGGATTTGACTCGCGCTAAATCCGCCCGCTTGTAAAGGCCGATACGCCCCAGCCACAGTCCCAGCAGCAGTCCCCCAGCAGCAACCAGCGACCAAATAAGCACTTGTCCCGTCACCTGCCCGTTGACGGCGCGAACACCCACGGAATACAGGTTGGTGGTCAGAAAGAAAAATTGAAGTGTTCCCACATATGCTTCCTTGCTTTCCAGCGTACTCAGACAGTATAGCGCGGCCGGTGGCGCGCTGACGGAAAACAGGCCCCCAAACAGACCTGCCAGCGCCCCCGTGACGATTCCGGCCCTGGGCGTGGCGGAGATACGGGTTTTGTCGGCTGTAAGCAGATAGTAAAGTCCCACCAGCACCAGAAACAGGCCGAAAATGACGCTTAACACCAGCTTTGGCGCCCCCGCCGACCACACGGCGGCGAAGGGCATCACCACAAAATACGCCACAACCAGCCACAATACATGCTTTGGCCGCGCGTCCTTGCGGTATTGGAGAAACATAGTAGACGACGCCACCAGCGACAGCACCGCGCAAACCGTTGAGGACACGGGGATGCTGGGCAAAAACAGCGGAAAAAACGCCATTACCACCGCCGCGTAGCCAAAGCCGATGGCAGCCTGCAAAAATCCGCCGGCAAAGGATGCCAGCACCAGCCAGAGAAAAATAGGTGACATAAAGTAAGCCCTCCTTAACCGGCGGGTTTGCCGGTGTAATGTGCAGGTACTCATGATGGTATGTCTGCTGCTATAAAATGTACGCAGGATTTATATGATGATAGCTGATATTCAGGGAAAAAGCCATGCTCCTTTTGACGGGGCATGGCTTTTAAAGCGGTTTAAGAAAGAACTTCCCGCTGCGCCAGCAGGGCCGCGCCATAGGCTCCGGCAAACCGGCCCTCCGGCAGGCAGCAGACGGTGTGGCGCAGCTTCTTTCCCAATGCCTGCGCAAAAAAATCCAAATGGCTCAGCCCGCCGGTCAGCAGCACCGTTTCTTCCAGCGGCAGCCGCTCAGCAAGCTGGGCCACCTTCTCCGCCACGCTGTCCACGATTCCGGCGGCGATGTCCTCCCGGGGATGGCCCGCGCCGATGTAGCCGATAATCTCCGACTCTGCAAATACCGTGCATAAAGAGCTGATGGGCAAAACCTTCCCCCGTTCCGCTAGAGCGAACAGCGCGTCGATTTCGCACTCCAGCCGATTGGCCATCACCTCCACGAATTTCCCCGTTCCGGCGGAGCATTTGTCGTTCATCAGGAAGTCATCCGCCGCGCCGTCCCGGATGTGGATGGCTTTGGTATCCTGTCCGCCCACGTCGATCACCGTGCAGGTGGGAAACTGGGCGGCGCAGCCGGCTGCAAAGCAGGTGATTTCCGTAATCTGTTTTGCCGCATACTCCACCGCACGGCGGCCATAGCCGGTGGAAACCACCGCAGCCTCCTCCACCCGCACGCCCAGCGCCAGCAGGCGGCGGGCAATCTCCTTTGCCGTTTCCGGGCTGCTCCAGCCGGTGGGAAGCACAAAGCGCGTCTCTCCCGGGCCTAAAACCGCCACCTTGGCGGCGGTGGAGCCAATGTCGATTCCAACGCAGGTTCTCTCATTCATTCTTGCCTCTCCCAATTCAGCAGTAGCGGTCACGGTGGGGGTTGATCTGCCGGGGCAGCGCAACAATCCGGTCAATCTCCGCCTCCGACTCCGGAATACAGCGCTGAAGCGCTTCGATATCCTCCGCCCGCACCAGAAGGGATATCCCGCAGCAGGCGCTGGCCATCCGGGGGGTGGGGGAAATCCGAACCGGAATCCCCCGCCCCCGGGCGTATTGATAAAGCTTCAGCCCCTCGGTGTGATTTGGAAAGAGCACATAGTAATCCTGCTCCTCCCCATGTCCGTCCATTATTTCAGCATCTCCACAAATGCGCCGATGCGGGTGCGAAGCTGCTCCGCGTCCGTGTCGGTATAGTCGGTTTCAAGACCCAGCACGGGGATACCGCGTTCCTTCATGGCCCGCTCCACGTCCCGGCCCTCGGTGTCGTACAGGGTGCAGAATTTCAGGTTTGCGTCAATCACGCCGTCGACATGATAGGCCTCGGCAAGACGCAGAATATCATCGATACGGCCCGTGTTGGGGGTAAAGCAGGCGCAGTTATTCTTCATGTACCGATCCGCCAGGTTGTGAATCTGCTCGTCCAGCGTTGTGCCGCTCTCATCCACCAAATTCTCAAAATACCGGGTACCGGTGCAGTTCTCCTCGCACACCACCGCCGCGCCGGAGGTTTCAATGATGTGATGCAGCTTCCAGTTGGGAATCGCCATGGGCGTGCCGGTGACGAGAATCCGCTTGGTTCCCTTGGGGAATACGCCCATGCCGTCTTTGATACGCTGTTCCAGCTCGTCCGCCAGCTTGTTTGCCATTTCGGCGCAGCGGACGGGGTCGTCGTAAAACGCAATCTGCATCATCAAAAGCGCGTCCTTGCCGCTGATGGGGGTGGGGTCGGCCTTGCGGCACTCAAACACACGGGCAAGCGCCTTGCGCTTATTGTTCAGCATTTTAATGGAAGCCGCCAGCTTCTCCGGCGTGACGGTATTGCCGGTAAATTCCTCCACGGTATGTAAAAAGGTCCGAATTTCGTCCTCCCACTTCCGATAGTCCTGCTCCCGCTTCATCTGGGGCATGTCCATCACATGAATGGGAACCTCTTCCTTCAGAATCTCCCACGCCTTCTTCTTTCCGTCGCAGGTCGTTTCGCCCACGTACATGTCCGCGATGCGGAAAAAGGGGCAGGTCTTGCCAACCCGTGCGCCCACGGATGCCTTAATCAGCGGGCACATGTTTTTGGGCAGAACCTTCTCTCCCGCCCCCACCCAAAACTGGGAGCCGCCGCACAGGCCCGTGGCAATGGCGTCGGCTGCGAACACCACCTCATCAGGCACGAAGATACAGAAGGTGCCCAGCACCTTGCCGCCTTTTTTCTGGTGCTCGATCAGCTCGGCGGGCCGAACGCCGTGAATCTCAGACACCACAAAGTCGTAAAACGCCATGCCCTCCGGCCGGTTTTCCTGAGAGAGATAGGTGTCGCCAAACGCTGCGGGAAGCACCTCGCACAATTGGTCGTGTGTCTCCAAATCCATCCCCAAGCTCTTCCACATCTCACGATAATCTGCCATGACAATCCCCTCTTTTTCCTAAAATTACCCGGTGCTATGTGCAGCTTGCCCATAGCGCCGGGCGCCATGGGGCCATTATATCATCAAAATTTTATACACATCATTTTATTTCGCAATGCAGGGCTTGTACTATTCAAATTATCAATAATAATGCAGTTGCGCTTTCCTTTTTATAAATAGACTAACAAACCGTGCCGCCTGATGAGAAACGGTATTGACGATTTGGCCAGTGATGGCCTATGATAAAAGCAAGCGGCAGCATAGGAAAGCGCGGGCACCCGCGCGACGACCGGGACAGCGGCCCGGAGCCGGGGGCAACAGCCCTTCGGCGGCGGTCCCTTCCCCTAAAAAGGAGAACATGAACAAAAGACAACAACAACCCAAGCGCATCTGGGAAGTGGATTTTCTGCGCGGTGTGGCTTTGCTTGCCATGGCATACTACCACGTTGTCTACGACCTGCGGGAATTTTACGGGGTTCCCATCAGCTATTCGGACGGCATGAATTTTTATGTTGGGCGAGGATCCGCCCTGCTGTTCATGCTGCTGGCGGGACTTAGCTGCACCTTGACCGGCAGGAGCGCAAAACGCGGACTGAAGGTTCTGGGACTGGGACTGGTTATCACCGCTGTCACCTTTTTTTACGATCCCAGCCACGCTGTCACCTTTGGCATTCTGCATTTTTTGGGAACCAGCATGCTTTTATACCCACTGGTCTCCCGGCTGAGTCCAGCCCTTCTGACGCTGCTCGGAATTGTGGTTTTCTTTCTGGGCCGTCTGGCGGCGCAGACTCAGGTGTCGGTGGGCTTTCTGTTTCCTCTGGGGCTGCGGAGTGAGGGCTTCATCTCCTCCGACTATTATCCCCTGCTTCCGTGGTTCGGCGTGTTTTTGTGCGGCGCTGCTCTTGGAAAGCTGCTATATGCGGAAAAGTGCAGCCTGCTGAAATCTTCCCCGCCGGATACGCTGCTGAACAAGCTGGGCAGACACACGCTCCCAATTTATCTGGTGCATCAGCCTGTCATTATGCTGGTGCTCTTTCTGCTCTGGCGTTTGATGGGGTAAGGTGCCGAACTCGTCGGGCCTAAAAAGCGTCCTGCGCATTCCTGCGCAAGCACTTTGACTTTTGTCTCGGACTGCAAAAAGCGGCTGAATCCTTCGATTCAGCCGCTTTTTGCATTTGTTTTCCCCGCCGCCCGCTCATCCAAATGCTGGGCCGGGTTTTAAGTATTTCCGTAGCCTGTGCCAAACCGGCGCAATCTGCGGGAGTGGCGTCAGATCGTGGTCCAGCCGCCGTCGATAGCCAGATACTGTCCAGTGGTATAGCTGGATGCATCCGACGCGAAGTAAATCACGGCTCCGTCCAGCTCGCCGGGCTTGCCGGGTCTGCCCATGGGACAATATGCCTGAACGGCCTGCTTGAATGCGTCGGTCATAATGACCTCTCGTGTCATCTCACTGGGGAAATAGGCGGGGCCGATGGCATTGACGGTGATGTTATGCTGCGCCCACTCGTTGGCAAGGGCCTTTGTCAGCATCAGGACTCCGCCCTTGGACGCGCAGTAGGCCGAGATGGGAGAGCCTGCCATTGCCACAACGGAGTGGATGGAGCCAAGGTTGACAATTTTTCCGTAATTTTGCTCAATCATCACCTTGCCCACCTCGCGGGCCACGTAGTATACCGCGTCCAGATTGATCCGGGTGGTGGAAAGCCATTCCTCATCGGTCTGCGTGGCGGCAGGAATCCCCTTGCCCACACCTGCGTTGTTTACCAGAATATCAATCCTGCCAAAGGTTTCCTTTACAGTATTCACCATGGCGGCAATCTGCTTTGAATCTGTCACGTCACAGGGCACGGCAAGACAGCGCACGCCCATGGCTTCGATTTCCTGCTTCACCTGCTCCAGCCGGTCGGTCCGGCGGGCGGTAATGGCAATGTCTGCTCCCTGATTTGCCAGCGCCTTTGCGAACTGAACGCCAAGGCCCGAGGAAGCGCCGGTGACCAATGCCACGCGGCCCTTGAGATCAAAGTAGTTTGTCATAAATGAAAACCCCTTTCTTTATTTGTAGGTTAGCAATATTATAAAATAGTTTCTTCGCCTAAAAAAGATTCAATTTGAAAACTTTTATCGAAATCAGTCGAAATTTATTGGCTGTACTCCCTGATTCAGAAGAATTTTACATAGAATTATCGTCTGCCCGAAACATATTTCCACAGGGCATATCCCGACGGGGAAAGCGGCGTGTCCGCCAGATAGCTCATGGTCAGATACCACCGCAGGTCATGCCCCTCTATTTTTACAAAGGTAATCTCGTCGATGCTGTTCATTCCGACAATCGAAAAGTCCGCCAGCAGGGAAATCCCGTTGTTCTCCGGCTCCAGAAGGTAGTCACCGATGGAACTCAGCGCCGGAAGCTCCAAAACCTTTTTGGGCAACAGCCCAATTTCCTTTAAATGGTTCCAGATAACCGCATTGATAAAATATGTTTTCGGTGGAATGAGAAACAGCATTTCCGTCATTTGGGGAAAATCCGCCTTCGTTAAAAGCAGCGGATGCTCCCGTGTTCCCGCACGTCCCCCCGCCAGACTGCTGTTCCGGTTGCACGCCAGAAAGAGGTGCTCCTCCTGAATAATGAAGCTGATGAGCCGCGCATCCTGCGGCTCTTGCGTGTGGAAAAAAGCTATGTCCACATCCCCATTCAGCAGCTCCTCCTTAACGGACAAGCTGGTGCCATCCCGAATGGTCATCTGCTTTTCGGGATTTGTGTGCAGAAAGCCCTGAATCATCTCGCGGAACAGCAGGGGTGTAAGCTGTGTGGGGATACCGATAGAAAGCGTTTTTTTTGTCAACTTTTTGTGAACCTGAAGCCGGCTTTCAAGCCGCTTTTCCGCTTCCGTAACCTCCCGCACATATTCCAGATACAGCTTCCCCGCCTCGGTCAGACAAAGCGGCGTGCACGTTCTGTCCAGCAGCTTCACTCCCAGACTCTCTTCCAGGCGATTTAAATACTGGGACAGGGACGGCTGGGAAACGTGAAGCTGCTGCGCAGCCTTTGAAATATTCTGAATTTCGGCAATGGCAATGAAATAAGACATTCTTCTGGAATACATACTCTCCCTCCTTTTCAGCTTTGTGCCGTATGTAAAAAAGCTATTAAGTTAGCATTGTACCACAGTAGCGTGACAAAATGGAATACCTCCTAAAAATATTGCAGAAATTATTTTTCTGTTCGTATCTGCGCATCCCTTGTCAGCACAAAGGGGCATGGAGATTTTCACTCTCCATGCCCCCTTATTATTTGATTCATTCCAAATTGTCAGGTTTTCTTAATCCGCCGCCTCCAGCTTCTTTGTTTCAAAAAGCAGCTTGGATGCGGAGATCAGTGTCATGAGGATCATGCCGATGGCACACCCAAGCGGAGAAACCCATGCCGGGGTACTGCTGGTGGTGCTGGTTTGCCCCACAAGGCCGAGGGTCATCTGCACCATCTGGAAGCTGAATGCTCCAAAGCACAGTGTTTCAATTAGTCTTTGAATTTTCACCACCGCCCGGTAGGCACCAACACGGCCCTTTTTCTTCAGTGTGTCGTCCAGCAGCTCCAGCCGCATCAGTCCCCCCTCCGCACACATCATGGCAGAGCCGATGAAATAAACATAGATGCACAGCGTCCTTAAAAATTCATCGGACCAGTTCAAAGAGAGCTTGAAGCAGTATCGCAGCACCACGCTGACGGTCATAATGATGATGCCTACGAGACCCGCCACCCCCAAGAAACCATCAAACCCGCTTTTCAGTTTTTGCATTTCTTTCAAGTTAATCTACCCCTTTATCCTTGCCGCTGCTTTGGCTGTTCAGCGAATGGAAGCCAGATAATCCTGTGTCGCTTTCAAGGCAGTGTCGTTGCCAAGCTTTGTGGTAAAAAGCTCGTACACAGGACCCACCAGTGCGGCGAAGGAGGCACGGTCAGGCTCGTAGTTAATCTTGACGCCGTTGTCCTCCAGCAGCTTCAAATTCACCTTTTCACTGTCGGCGTTCAACTGGCGCTCGATGTCCCGGGCCTCCTCGGATGCCTTCTGCACGGCGGATTGCTGGTCGGCGCTCAGCTTATCCCAGCTGCCCTGGTTAATGAAGAAGGGCATTGCGGTGTAGGAGTGATACGTCATGGAGAGATAATTCTGCACCTCATACATCTTCTGAGAGGCGATGGAAGACAGTGCATTCTCCTGCGCGTCAACGGTGCCCTGCTGCAAGGCAGTAAACACCTCGCCCATGTCCAGCGCCATGGGGATGGCACCGAAGGCCTCCCACGTGGCGGTCTGCGTTTCGGAAACCACGGTTCTGATTTTTAGGCCCTTCATATCCGCAGGGGTGTTGATCGGCCCGCGGCTGTTGGTCACATGTCGCATGCCGGACTCCCAATAGCACAGAAGCTTGATGCCGGTGCCGTCAAACTTGTCCTTGAGCAAATCGCCGGGCGCATTGTCAAGTGCCTGATGGACCTCATCATAGGTGTCAAACAGGAAGGGCAGCTCAAACACCTGAATGTCCGGCACAATGCCGGAGAAATAGGACGTGCCGGTGGATACAATGTCAATCGTCCCCTGCTTACATGCATCCACGCTGGACGCCACAGAGCCAAGCTCCGTGTTAAAATAGCAGTCCACCGTCACCGTGCCGCCAGAATATTCAGAGCACAGCTCCGCAAACTTCTTCAGCGCTTCTCCAGAAGGGCTGTCCTCCGTCAATCCGGCCACAATGGCCGTCAGTGTCACAGGCTTGTCCGAGGCGTCCGCCCCTCCTCCGGAGGTATTTCCGCCGCTTTGAGAGCCGCAGCCGCTGAGAACCAGGGTCATTGCAAGGAATAAAGCCGCAAGTTTTTTCATGTCAGTCTCTTCCTTTCTTTATTTCAATAACGTTGGCAGATATGTTACGATTCCGGGGATAAACATGACCAGCAGCATTCCGATAATGGTCACCGTAATAAAGGGAACATTCTTTTTAATTACCATATGCACGGGCCGATTGCCAAGCTGGGCCCCCATGAAAAGGTTAAGCCCCATGGGCGGCGTAATCAGGCCGATACAGGTGCCTGTCACCATCAGTCCGCCCAGATGCACCAGAGAAACGCCGTACTGCGCAGCCACAGGGACCAGAATGGGCGTGAGAATCGTGACAATGGGAATAGAGTCTATGAAGCAGCCGGCAATGAGAATAATTACGGCGGCAGCCAGCAGGAACAGGTATTTGTTGTCCGTCATGTTCAGGAACATAGAGGCCGCAAGTTTTGCAATGTGCTCGCGGGTGATCACCCACGAGAAAGCGCCCGACGCACCCACGATAAACATAATTCCCGCCGCGCTTTTAAGGGACTTGGACAGCGCCGCCAGCAGCATTCTAAAATCCATTTCCTTATAGATAAACAATCCCACGATAATGGAATAGAAGCAAGAGACGCCAGCCGCCTCGGTGGGCGTGAAAATACCGGAGTAAATACCGCCCAGAATGATGGCGGGGGAAAGCAGCGCCCAGAAAGAGTCCTTAAAGCCCAGAAGCACATTTCTGATGCGGAAAGACCCCTCACCCTTGTAGCCGTGCTTGCGGCAGATCAGCACCGCAACAATGGCTACAAGCGTAGCCTGAAGCACGCCCGGCCCCACGCCCGCCATCAGCATGGTGCTGACGGACTCATTGGAAATGGTGGCGTAAATCACCATCACGATGCTGGGTGGAATCAGCGGCCCGAAAATGCCCGCCGTCCCCTGAAGTGCACAGGCAAAGTCCTTGTCATAGCCCGCCTTAATCATCTCGGGAACCATGATTCCTCCCACCGCCGCGCAGGCCGCCACGCCGGAACCGGTCATGGCCGCGAAAAACACGCTGGCCACAACAACCACCAGCGCAAGCCCGCCGGTGAAGTGCCCCACCAAGGATTTAGAAAAGGAGATTACCCGTCGGGAAATTCCCCCGTACTCCATCAGAACTCCCGCCATGACGAAAAACGGAACGGCCAGCAGTGTAAAGGTATTGACGCTGGCATAAATCTGCTGCGCCACGATAATCGGAGAAATGTTGGTAAACAGCAGAACGTACAAAAACGCAGAGCCGCCCAGCGCAATCGCAATCGGCGCTCCCAAAAACAGCAGAATAAAAAAGCTTGCAAACAGCAATGTCGTGCCCAAGCGATTCCCTCCCAATCTCTTTATTTACGCGAAGCAGCCGCGTCAGTACAGCTTTGGAATCTCCACACTCTTGTTAAAGGAGTATTCCGGAGAGGGAAACTCCCCGCTTAGCGTCTCCTCGTGGAAGCGATTCAGTCCGGCCACCATCTCTTGGCGGATTCCTGCAAAATGCTTGACAAACTTGGGCTTAAAGCCGTTGTACATTCCCAGAAGGTCTTGCGTCACCAGCACCTGACAGTCCACATACGGACCCGCGCCGATTCCCAGCAGAGGCACGGAAACCGCCTCGCCCACAGCCTTGGCCACCATGCTGGGCATGCACTCCAGAACGATGGCCACAACCCCGGCCTCCTCCAGCGCTTTGGCGTCCCGAATCAACTGGGCCGCACCCTCGGGCGTTCCGCCCTGCACCTTGAATCCGCCCACGGAGGTAGCGGTCTGGGGCGTCAGCCCAATGTGTCCCACCACGGAAATGCCCGCATCCACAATGCGGCGAATGGTGGGGGCCACGGTTTCGCCGCCCTCCAGCTTCACGCAGTCGCAGCCGGTTTCCATCAAAATCCGGTTGGCGCTGCAAATCGCCTGCTCGGCGTTGATGTTGTAAGAACCGAAGGGCATGTCCCCGATGACCATGGTATTCGGTGCACCCAGCACCACCGGCTTAATAAAACCGATCATTTCATCCAGCGTAATGCCTACGGTGGTGCTGCGCCCCAGCATAACCATAGAAGCAGAGTCTCCCACCAAAATAATCTCCGTGTCGCTCTCGTTGACGATGGAAGCCGTTGTATAGTCGTATGCCGTGACAAAGGTGTATTTCTTTCCCTCTTCTTTAAACTTTTTAAAATCGGGAATTTTCATCTTGACCTTTTCCATGTTTCTCTCCCCCTTACAGTTTGTCGAACCCTCGAATTTACAATCGCTCCGCGGCGTGCTACAGCCGCGGAGCGTCGGGTAAAAGCCGCTGATTATACCGATTTAGCTTGATAATATAATATATGTAAAGGGGTTGCATTTAAAATACTATTTTTGTTCCAAATTATAACGTTTTAGTTATAATTTAACTTTTTTCTTCTTTGCCCCAATTCCTTGCCATTGGCGCTTTTCAGGTCATTCGGCATCAGCGTGCCACTGCCAAATAAGCCGCCAGATTTTCGTTTTAGAACCTGACGGCAGCTTGAACCCAAAGCCTTGTTTGTCTTAATTTCGCTGCTTTTCCCGTCAGAAAAGAGCCTTTAAGAATTGCCGCTGAGGAAAGACAAACAGCCTTACTCTATATAAAAAGCGGCTGGCCCTGCAAGCGTTAACGCTTGCAGGGCCAGCCGGGATCATTTGATTACAGCTTGCAAAAAGCCACGGCCCGGCATCCGGAAGGCAGGCCCAGTTCCTTTTCATAAGCGCCCATGGTCCAGACGCGCTTTCCCAGTGTCTGCCCCGCCACGGCGGCAAAGTGCAGCATCACGATTCCAAGATTCAGCTTTTGCTCGTTCTCATCCGTATAGGCGTCCTCCTTGGAGATCAGGACCACCGTCCCCCCATCCAGCACAAACCCGTAGGGCTGGCGGTTGAGATAGCTGGGTGCAAGGCTGGCGGCGTAAAGCGCCTGCCAGAGAGGATGATCCATATCGCCGATTTCTTCGTCAACCCCGTCTTTGTTCCCCCACTTGCCGGAAAACACCAGACTTTCAATTCCCAGACGAGGAGAATAAAACTCCCGCTTCACAGCATCCACCTTGGAGATGTTCTGAATGTTAAGAAACACCCGCTTGGCGGCCTTCTTTTCAAGTCCAAAGGCAACCAGAGCCGCCACACGCCTGTCAGACTCAATCCCCAGCGCACTTTTAACGGCTTCCCCATCCTTAAAGGAGAGCCAGCAGGCGCCAAGGTCCAGCTCGGTGATGCGCAGCACAATCTCCTCGGCAATGAAGCCCGCATTTTCAGACATATATTCGGCTTCATCGGAAAGAATTGCAAAATAGTCGGCATTTCCAATTATAAAATCGTTGTAGCCTGCGGCGCCCTTCAGTTTTTCCCGGGAATCCGCACCGAACAGGCGAAGCTCGGTGCCGATAGCGGGAACCAGTCTTCCGCACGCTTCGTCGTAATACTTCTTTATCTCCGCCAGTGTAGCGTCGGAAACCTTCGTGTCCTGAAATTCCCGCACAGATTTGCGGCTTTGAATCATTGCGCTGTAATCCATAGTTTGATTCCTCCTGTCAAATTTTCGGCCTGCTATTTCCTGAGAATTTCAGGCGTATTTTCTTCCTTCAGTATTTACTGATTTTGAAAAAAAGTCAACCGTCAAAATAAATCAATTGGAATAATGCTTGTCAAAATTTATGCAGCCACTGTTTGCAAGTGCCCGTGATAAAGGCCTGCGTTATCCGGAGCTGAGGAAAATCATCGCCAGCCCCGTGATGCGCGAGAGTCACCCCGTCTCGCCCCTTTTGCACACGTTCCTCACGGAATTGACCACCATGCTCTGGGCCCTGTGAGGCACCTCACAAAACACCCCGCGGGGATTTTTCCACAAAAAATCAGAACGCCTGCCTGATTTGCAAATTTTGCGGCAAACGAAGCTGGTTAAAAAGCCATGCAGACGTGGTCTGCATGGCTTTTTTATACTTCACTTCAGTGTCTGGGCAAACGCTCCAATTTTCTTATCCATGGTGGAGATGTGCTTGGTCAGCCAATCGATCACCATTTGATTGGCGCCGAGAATGACCGACAAATTTCCGCCGGAGGCGGCATAGTCGCTGCGCAGCTTGGAAAGCTGACTGATAAACATCTGGTGGGCCTGCTTCTGCGCTTCATATTCCGGATAGCGGATGCTGAGCATATAGGTTTCCTCGTCCCGGAAGTGCTGCTTGGTGTACGCATCCAGAAAATCTAAAAGCTCACCGATATATTCCTTTGTACGGTGCTCCCGTCCGGCCTGAAACAGCATTTCCGCTTTCTCAAACCAGAGCTTGTGCTGGTCGTCGATCTGACCCACACCAACAGACAAACTTGGCGTCCATGGCATACACATCGTCTCCTTTTATTCAGATGTGTTCATTATAGTCAACAAACGACACCTTTTCAAGTTGTTTTCCCAAAATTTGCAGAAAAGCAACACTTTTCACACGCGCTTTTTGAAAGCCCCTTTCATGAAACAGGCGCCGCCGCGCGCTTTTTGCAAATATGTGCAAAATTTATGAAGCGCAGTCACTTATTATCGCAATTTGCGATATATATTCGCATTAACAGGAATTATCGATTTGACTTTACCTTCAAATATAAATAGTGTAGAGATTACCTATCTGCGTAATTTTTAGGATGAAATAAAAGTTTGGAGGCATTGTACCATGAAAAAAGTTCTCACCGCGTTTCTTGCAACCGCCATGCTGCTGTCTTTGGCTGCCTGTGGAAGCCCCACCGCACCTTCTGCGTCCTCCGCTCCCGGGGGCAGCACGTCTTCCACTCCCAGCGATGCGGCTTTTGAGAGCAGCATCCTCTTCTGCGGGTCCACCTCGCTCTATCCCATCATTTCTTCTCTGGCCTCTTCTTTCACGGAAGACTATGTCACATGGGACAAGGTGGATGCCACGTTCCCCGACGACAACATCTCCATCTATGTCGCCCCCGGCGGCTCCGGCGTGGGCGCCAGCGCCGTGATTGACGGCACCTGCGATTTTGGCATGATTGCCCGCAGCATCAAGGATTCCGAAAAGGAAGCTCTGGGCGCGGGGTACACAGAATATGTGGTGGCGAAAGACGCTTTGACCGTCTCCGTCAACGCCGAAAATCCCCTCTGCGGCCTGACGGACGATTTGTCCACCGATACCATCCGCCAGATTTTCAGCGGCGAGCTTTCCACGTGGAACGAGGTTGACGCCTCTCTCCCCGCCGAAACGATCAACGTGTACATCCGGGACCTCTCCGGCGGCGCCTACGAGGTGTTTCAGAAGGCCATTATGGGTGACAGTGAGGTAACACCCTCCGCAACCCAGTCCGCCTCCATGACGGAGCTTGCCACCAACATTGCAAACGACCCGTGGAGCATTGGCTATGCGGGCTTCGGCGCCTACAACAAAGCCAACCAGAATGGGCAGGTGCTGTTTGCCATGAAGGTGGACGGCGTGGAAGCCAATGAGGATACCATTATCAGCGGGGACTACACTGTGCAGCGCCCCATCATGTTTGTCACCGGCAAGGCGCTCACTTCTTCCCAGCAGGCCTTTGTGGACTATGTGTTCTCCGACGTGGGCTTTCAGGTGGTGGAGGACAACGGCTACATCCCCGCCTTTACGGCTTGATTTTCAGAAGATTCGAAATTTATTCCGTACGGCAAACGCTGCCACTGTGGTGACAATGGCAGCGTTTGTCCTGCACTAAAATGGGAACCGGAGGGATTGCGATGCGGAAAATTGGGAACGCCCTGTTTCCCCGCCTGATTTGTCTGCTGACAGCCCTGACCGTGCTGTCTCTGGCATTTGTTTTAATTTTTATTATCCGGGAGTCACTTCCCGCCTTTCAGGAAATTGCCCCGGCGGACTTTTTGCTGGGACAGCGGTGGATGCCCGTGGACTATGGCACCGGGGTGTCTTACGGAATCGGGAATTACATCGCAGGAACGCTGTACGTCTCCGTGGTCGCCATCGCGCTTGCCGTGTTGGCGGGTGTTGGCACGGCGGTGTTTCTCTCCTGCGCAGTGTCGGAAAACATCCGGGGCCTGCTATGCTCCATGATTGACCTGCTGGCGGGGATTCCCTCGGTGATCTATGGGTTTATCGGCCTGTGCGTGCTGGTGCCGCTGTTTCAGCGATTTCGCCTTTCCAGCAGCGGCCATTCTGTTCTGGCCGCTGCCATCTTGCTGGCGGTGATGCTGCTTCCGTTCTTGGTTTCCGCCTGCTGCGAAACCATGCTGGGCATGCGCAAAAGATACCTTCCCGCCGCAAATGCGCTGGGCGTAGCCCATTGGCATACGGTGGCGCATGTGATTCTGCCCCTCTCCGCCCGAAATATTTTATTGAGCGTAGTTCTGGCGGTCGGACGCGCCATGGGGGAAACCATGGCGGTGATGATGGTCATGGGAAACGCGGGCGTGTTTCCCACCCTGCTTGGCAAGGGAGAGACGATTGCCTCTTTAATTGCACTGGAAATGGGAACGGCAGCGGCAGGCAGCACCCACTATCACGCACTGTACGCGGCGGGGCTGGTTTTAATGGGAATCCTGCTGGCAATCAACACAGGAATTGCTCTGCTGCGCCGCCGCCTGCTGCGAATGGAGGGCTGAGCCAATGAACTGCAAAGCCTTCCTTGTCCGAAGCTGGGCATATCTCAGCATGGCGCTGGTATCCGCCGTCATTCTCTTCCTGTTCGGCTATGTGTTTGTGCAGGGCGGCTCTGTCATCACCTGGGAATTTCTCACCGCCTCTCCCAGCGGATCGGTGCTTGGCTCCGAGGGCGGCATCTGGCCCGCCATCGCGGGCAGCCTTTGCTTCACGGGCACGGCGGTGGTGCTGGGGGGAATTCCCGCCATCGCCACCGCGCTGTATCTTGTTTATTTCTGTCGCAGCAAACTGCTGCGAACTGTAATTCAGATGGTGGTTCAAAACATCGCGGGCATCCCGTCCATTGTGCTGGGTCTGTTTGCATACAGCCTGCTGGTGCGCGCTCTGGGCCTGGGCCGCTGCGTTTTGTCCGCAGGTGCGGCGTTGGCAATCATGATTCTGCCGTTTATAGAGGTTCGGGCGGAAAAAGCGTTTCGGGAGCTGCCGCCCGCACTGACCCAGTCCGCCTACGCGCTGGGCTGCTCGAAATCCTACACCATCTGGAAAATCGTCCTGCCAGCGTGCCGCGGCGAGCTGGTGTCCGGCGTGATTCTGGGCGCCTGCTATGCCATGGGCGCCACCGCCCCGCTGATGTTTACCGGGGGCGTGGCCTACGCGGCGATGCCGGTATCCCTCACAAAGCCCGCCATGGCGCTGCCGCTCCATCTCTATCTTCTGCTGGCACAGGGCACCTCCATGCCGCAGGCCTATGGCACCGCGTTCGTGCTGATGGCGGTGGTGCTGCTCAGCAATTTTCTGGCAGCCTTGTATGCCAAAAGGAGGAATCGGGCTTGGAAACAATCCTGACGTTAAACGACGTAACCATCACCTATGATAAAAAGCCCGCGCTAGAGCAGATTTCCCTCTCCTTTCCAAAAAACCGGATTACCGCCGTTATCGGCCCGTCCGGCTGCGGGAAAACAACCCTGCTGCGGGCCATGAACCGCATGCTGGAGGAGGAGTCGGGCGCAGCCGTGGCGGGAGAAATTCTTCTAAACGGCAGCGACGTGCGAACGCTTCCGCCAGAGGAGCTACGCCGCAGGGTGGGACTGGTCTTTCAAACGCCCGCCCCGTTTCCCTTCTCCATTTATAAAAACATGACCTTCGCCCTTCGCTATTACGGCATTCAGAACAAAGAGCAGCTGGACACAGCGGTACAGGAAAAGCTTACGCTGGCAGGGCTTTATGAAGAGGTAAAGGATCGTCTTGACAAAAGCGCCCTGAAACTTTCCGGCGGGCAGCAGCAGCGGCTGTGCATTGCCCGGGCGCTGACTGTGGAGCCGGAGGTTCTGCTGCTGGACGAGCCCTGCTCTGCGCTGGACGTCAAAAGCATCGAGGCCATTGAAGCCATGCTTTTGAAGCTGAGGGAAACCTACACCATTATTCTCGTCACGCACAATATCGCCCAGGCCCGCCGGATCGCCGACTACGCGGCCTTTTTTAACAACGGAAGACTGGTGGAATTCGGAGAAAAGGATACGCTGTTTCTTAATCCCCGGCAGGAGGAAACCAAAGCCTTTTTAAGCGGGATTTACGGCTGAGTTGAAAGGAGCATTATGCTGAACATTGAAATTCCCGGCCGCGCGCCGGTTGAAATCGACCATGTGGTTTTGGATTACAACGGCACCATTGCCGTGGACGGGGTGCTTTTACCCGGCGTTGCCCAGCGCATCGAACAACTGCGGGAGTTCGTCACCGTCACCGTGCTCACGGCGGACACCTATGGAACCGTCCGCGCCCAGTGCGAGCCGCTGGGCATTGCCGTGCAGACCTTTTCACAGGCGGGAGCCGCCCTGTGCAAGGAAGCCATTGTCCGGGGGATGTCGGGCGGCATTTTATGTGTGGGCAACGGCTTCAATGACATTCAGATGTTTGATGCTGCTGCGCTTCGCGTCGCCGTTTTGGAGCGGGAGGGGCTGTGCCCCGCCCTGCTGTCCCATGCTGACGTGCTGGTGGCTTCCCCTCTGGACGCGCTGGATCTTCTGCTAAATCCCAATCGTCTGCGCGCCACGCTGCGCAGCTAACAGCAGGATGGCGGCACACTGCCGCCTGACCGGGCATTCTATTTCCTGGATTTTTCAGCCTTGCCTTTGGGTTCCGCTTTATGCGCTGTTTACCCCTCACAACATGCTGAGTCCTCCGAAATAAAAAATATTTTTTATATCTCATAAAAAGTATTGCTTTTTAAAGGTCAACCTTCTATACTGATCAAAGGCCAATTTATTGGAATGTTACAAATAACTTTTGTTTCCCTTTTCGTATTTGCGGCATTCCGCCGATTTTTTCGGTTTGGCAAAAAAATAAAAGGAGCTTGTAAGATGATGAAAATTTCGCGCTCGGAGGACGTCAGTGTAGAAAATGTCTACCGCCTGGACGGCCGGGTCCCCATCAGCAAAGCAATTCCGTTCGGCCTGCAGCACGTGCTTGCCATGTTTGTAGCAAATGTGACCCCGCTGATTATCATTGCATCCGTCGCAGTGTACAATGGACAGTCCTTTACCGCGGTAGAAACAGCGCGCTTAATTCAAAACTGCATGATTATCGCCGGCATTGGAACCTTGATTCAGCTCTATCCCCTCGGCTTCCTTGGCTCCGGACTGCCGGTTGTCATGGGCCTTAGCTTCACCTTCCTTGCCGCTTGCCTGTCCGCCGCTTCCAAGGACTACGGCATTATGGTCGGCTCCATCATCGTGGGCGGCTGCTTTGAAGGCGTTCTTGGTCTGACAGCGAAATACTGGCGCAAAATTATCACGCCCATTCTCTCCGCCTGCGTGGTGGTTTCCATCGGTCTTAGCATCCTGAGCGTCGGCGTTTCCTCGTTTGCATCTTCCTCCGCTTACCCGCTGGGCTCCTGGCAGAATCTGCTTGTGGCCAGTATCACCCTTGCTTCCGCGTTTATCTTCCACACCACCCTGAAGGGCATTGCCAAGCAGCTTTACGTCCTGTTTGGCATGCTGGTGGGTTACATTGTCTCCATTTTCTTCGGCATGGTGGACTTTGGCACAATGTCCTCCACCGTGCAGTCTCTCGGCGTGATTGCCGTTCCGCAGCTGGTGGCGTTCAAGCCGCAGTTTGAAATCGGCTCCATCGTCTCCTTCTGCCTTGTATTCATTGTCTCCGCCGTGGAAACCATCGGAGACACCACCGCCACCTGCACCGGCGGCCTTGGCCGGGATATCACAGCCAAGGAGGTTTCCGGCTCTTTGTGTGTGGATGGATTTATTTCCGCGATTTCCGGCGGCGTGTTTGGCTGCTCGCCCATCACCTCGTTCAGCCAGAATGTGGGGCTGATCTCCATGACCCACGTGGTAAACCGCTTCTGCATTATGTTCGGCGCGCTGGCTATGATTCTGGGTGGTCTGTTTCCGCCCATCGGCGCATTTTTTACCACGCTTCCGGACTGCGTGCTGGGCGGGTGCACCGTCATCATGTTTGGCTCCATCATGATGTCCGGCATCAAAATGATGCATGAGGCAGGCATGAGCAACCGCAACACCCTCATCACCGCAACCTCCCTTTGCCTTGGCGTGGGCGTGACGCAGGTGGATGGTTTCTTTGCTTACATGCCCAGCATGATCGGCGAAATTTTCGCCGACAACATGGTGGCAGGCGTATTCGTTGTGGGACTGGTTCTGGAGATTTTCCTGCCCAAAGACCCCAAGCGCTACGAGAGCTGAGAACGGCAAGGGCAATCGCGCTGTGGGCCTGCTTAATTCTATATTTACAGATGCACTTTCAGCTCTGTGGTAAATTAAGACCCGCCTGCCCGGCAAAACCGGGCAGGCGGGTCTTTTTAATAGGCATAAACAGCATCACCGTTTTATTCAGATACCTGAAAGGTCAAATTCCGGCGTGTATTCCTCCTTGGCAGAGGTACGCTCCTGCACATAGCCGTCGGCAATCCCGCAGTTTTCCATATACTGCGCGGCGGCGGTATATTCCGCCCTTGTCACCCGGCGGGCAAGGTTTCCCTTTGCCCCGGGCTGGGGCGTGTACTGGGCCATCAGGGAAAACAGCACGTCACCGGGGTGAAAGGCGGACGACACCCAATCCAGCACCCGGCGGGTGTTTTCCAGCTCACCCGGAAGCACCAGATGGCGGATCAGCACCCCGGATTTCAGCCGTCCGTTCTCCATTTCATACGGTCCCGTCTGGCGAAACATCTCCAAAATCGCGGCCTTGGCCCAGCGAAAATAATCCTCCGCGCCGGAATATTCCTTCGCAGGTCCGGGCAGCGCATACTTCAAATCCGGCAGATAAATCTGCACCTTTCCCTCCAGCAGTCTCAGCGTCTCCGGCTTTTCATAGCCGCCGGAATTCCACACCACGGGAACCGGCAGGGGCCGATCCAGCGATTCGGCCACGGCGGGCGTAAAGTGAGTTGGAGTTACAAGATCGATGCACGCCGCACCCTCTGAAATCAGCTCTTCATAAATCTCCCGCAGGCGGGAGACGCTGACAGGCTTTCCGCAATTCCCTTGGGAGATGCTTCCGTTCTGGCAGAAGCTGCACCGCAGATTACAGCCGGAAAAAAAGACACAGCCCGCGCCCCGCTCTCCCACAAGGCACGGCTCCTCCCATATATGGAGCATGGCCTTCGCTGCCACGGGGGCCAGCGTCATGGCGCACACGCCGCCGGAAACCGTCTCCGTCCGCTCCGCTCCGCAGCTTCGGGGACAAATGCTGCAAATCACGGCTGCTCCACCTTGAAGTCGGGGCCAAGGTTCCCCTCCCTCCAGTGCTTACGGCACAGGCCGATGTATTGGTCGTTGGCCCCCAGCACCACCTGTGCCCCCTCCTTCAGCACCCGGCCATCTTTGTCAAATCGGGCGTTAAAGGAGGCTTTTTTCCCGCACCAGCAGATGGTTTTCACCTCTTCAATTTTATCCGCCATTACCAGCAGCTCCTCGCTGCCGGGAAAAAGGTCGCCCTTAAAGTCCGCCCGCAGACCGTAGCAGATAACGGGAATTCCCGCGTCGTCCACCAGAGAGACGAGGTAATCCACTTCTTCTTTCGTGAGAAACTGGGCCTCGTCCACGATGATGCAGGCGTTTTGCTGGAGTTCCATGGGGTTAATGCTCCGCATCTCGTCAAAATAGATGCAGGGGTATTTCAGCCCGATGCGGGAGGACACCATATGGTCCCCGTCCCGCACATCCAGCCGGGGCTTCACCAGAAGCACCTGCTGGCCCCGCTCCTCATAGTTAAAGCGGGTCATCAGCGCATTTGCCGTTTTGCTGGAGCCCATAGCCCCATATTTAAAGTAAAGCTGTGCCATTCCCTTGTTTTCTCCCTTGTGTCTCTTCCATTTCGTTTAGTTCTCGTCCTTCGTTTCGTCCGCCGCGTCTCCCGTTTCGCCGTCTCCGTGCTCTTCCGCACTTTCCTGCTCTTCGTAAGAAAAGGCGTGCTCCTCCGGCTTTTTTTCGCCCAGCGGCGGATTCAAGCCCCGGATGTCCGTCACCATTTTGCGGCAGGCTTCGCAGTGCCACATGATTTTATATCCCGTCCAAGTGAAATCGCCCTCCTCGGACATGTTCACCGTGTCCGAGAAAAGGCCGCCGGCCGAAAAAAAACCTGGCTTCTTCTTCTGCCACATAACGCCCCTTCCACCCCAAAGATAGCCCTTAATCATATCTCCGCCGCACCACGGGCATTTTTCCGGCGGGCCCTCGTCTTCCTCCTCCGGCTTGTCCATGCGGAGCCGGGACAGGAAGGTCTTCAGGGGCGTGTCCTTCTCTCCCGGCTGCTGGGCATAGTCGTCCTCTGCTCCCAAGCCCTGACGGACGGTCTTGAAATACGCCTTGAACTCGTCGGAGACGGCGGGTTTTTCCTCCTGCTCCGATTCTTTTTCCCTTTTCTTTGTTCTCTGGTGCTTTTCCCAATCGCTTTCCTCGTCCCGGTTCCAAAAAGCCATGGTAATGCCTCCTTTGAAAATGTTACAGCGTAAGCTGCATGAAAATGGTCCCCGGCAGCGGACTGTCGTTATACCGTGGAATCTCCTGAAATCCCAGCGCACGGAACAGACGCAGCGCATCGGGCAGCATAGGCAGGGTATCCAGCTTCATCTGCCGGTAGCCAATCTCCCGCGCGTCGGAAATCAGCCGGTTCATCAATTCCGTTCCCGCGCCCTTCTTCCGGAACCGTGGACGGACATACAGCCGCTTCACCTCGCAGCTCTCGTCGTCCAGCCGCCGCAAAGCGGCGCAGCCTGCGGGTGTTCCGTCCACCCGGACAAGATACAGCCGCCCGTCCGGCTTTCCGTATTTCTGGCGCAGGTTTGCAAGCTCCGCGTCACAGTGCTGCACCTGCAAATAGGATGCGAAGGGCGGCACCGCCAGAATCAGCGTATCCACATACTCCTGAATCATGGAGCGCATGACCTCCGGCTGTTCATAGGCCAATTCCAATGTCAGTAACATACCAGCAGTACCTCGCTTTCCGCTTGCGTTTCAAAATCGGGCCTTTGTATCTTACAGCTCCATCCCCAAATAAATGGTTTCCGGCAGGGGGCTGTCGTTATAACCGGGGATATCCTGAAATCCCCGCCGCCGGTACAGGGCAATGGCCGTTGTTAAAAACGGCAGCGTATCCAGCAGCATTGTCTGATAGCCGACCTCCCGCGCATCCGCCAGAAGCCGGTCAAGCAGCGCGGCTGCAATCTTCTGCCCGCGATATTGTGGGCGGACATACAACCGCTTCAGTTCGCAGCGGGTATCGTCCAGCCGTCGCAGTGCGGCGCACCCGGCGGCAGCGCCGTCCACCCGCGCAAGATACAGCCGCCCATCCGGCAGGCCATATTTGCTTTCAAGGTCGTGAATCTCAGCGTCATAATGCTGGATGTTCAAATAGTCCGCAACAGACGGACTTTCCCGCACCAGCATCTCCGTGTATTCCTGAAACAGCAGACAAATTTCGTCCCGACAGTCATATGCAGATTCCAGCGTCAAACCCATCAAGCGGCTCTCCTTTAATCTGTTTTTATCCATTCTATTCTTCAAGGGCAGCTCTTGCCGCTTCCTTTAACCGCGCAAATGCCGAGGGCACGGCCAGCCGGTCCAGCGCCGGTTTGTCCGCCCAGAAAAAGTCCTCCGGCCCGCCTCCAAAAACCTCCAGCACATAGCAGGTCATATGCCACTCCACATGGGTAAAAATATGCTTCGCCATCAATCGATGCTTCCACGCCCGGGGAGAAAGCGCCCAGCGGACGCATTGGTCTGCCGCCGCCGTTTCATCCAGCGCACCCTCTCCGTTGGGAAACTCCCACAGCCCCGCAAGCAGCCCATCCTCAGGCCGTTTCCGCAGCGCAATCTTCCCATCCCGCAGAAAAAGGAACACAGTTTTTTCCTCAATCCGCCGCGCCTTTTTAGGGGCCTTTACCGGCAGGCGCTCCGCCGTTCCCCGGTTTCGGCCAAGGCACCGCTCCATAAGCGGACACAGATGGCATTTGGGTGGGCCGCCCGGTACGCAGACCACGGCGCCCAGTTCCATCAGCGCTTGATTGAAAATGCGGATATCCTCCGGGTCGTTGGGCATTACCGCCCCAATTTCCGAACGAACGGCTTTTTTCGTCCCGGAATCGGCGATATCGTCATGGCAGTCCGTCAGGCGGGTAAACACCCGAAGCACGTTGCCGTCCACCGCCGCCTCCCGCAGCCCAAAGGCCGCCGAAGCCACGGCGGACGCGGTATAGTCTCCCACGCCGGGTAAGGCAAGAAGCCCGTCATAGGTGTCGGGAAAGTGCCCCTCCATATTCACCAGCCGCGCTGCCTTCTGCAAATTTCTGGCCCGGCTGTAATAGCCAAGGCCCTCCCACTGCTTTAAAAGGGCCTCCTCCGGCGCAGCCGCCAATGCCTCCACCGTGGAAAACGCAGAGATAAACCGCGCATAATACCCCAGCACAGCCGCCACCCGTGTCTGCTGGAGCATCACCTCCGACACCCAGATGCGGTAAGGGTCCCGGGTCTTCCGCCATGGCAGATCCCGGGCATTGGCCCGATACCAGAAAAGAAGCGGAGAAACAATGTCCGATAGAGTTGTCAGATGGGTACGGGGCATGATATACTGTACTCCTGAAAGCTAAATTTCAAGGCTCCGTCCGTCGGAGGAACCGTGCCTCAAGTATAGCATATTTCCCCGCGTCGGGGTATCCCTTTTTTTATTTTTCCGGAAACCTTTTTGGCACAGCCGGAACAGGAGGATGGTTTTATGAATTGGAGAAAAAAGGACGGCCCCGGGCGCTACCTCGCGCCCATTGCCTGCGCTGTGTTGATGACGGTGCTGATGCTGGGCATTATCTGGCTGATGGTATGGGGCTTTAAGACAGATCCGGCTGGCGCGCCGCCCGTGCCGCTGGAGGCGCTGCTTGTGGGGCTTCCCTTGGCGGTGATTGTGGGCGTGATTTCAGCGCTGATTCAGCGCCTGGGGGAGCTTGGTCGGGGAGAAGATGACGACGCAAAGCGCTTTTGATTTCAGGCTTGCACTTATAGAATATCGAGACAAATATTGACAGGAGGATACACAAATGAAACTGATTACGATTGAAACGATTCCCGGGCGGGAACTGGAGGCTTTGGAGGCGGTGAAGGGCACCGTGGTATTCAGCAAAAACTTTGGCCATGATTTTATGGCCGGAATGAAAACACTGGTAGGCGGTGAAATCAAGAGCTATACGGAGATGCTGGATGAGGCCCGCGCCATTGCCACCAAGCGCATGGTGGACGATGCGGAGCGTCTGGGTGCAGACGCGGTGGTTGGCCTGCGCTATGCGTCCTCCGCCGTGATGCAGGGCGCAGCTGAGGTGGTGGCCTACGGGACAGCGGTGAAATTCCGGTGATGCGCGTCACATTTTTGGCTCACAGCGGATTTTTGATAGAGCTGGACGGCCTCTATCTCCTCTTTGACTGGTGGAAGGGAACGCTGCCCCCTCTTTCGGGGAAGCCCCTGTTTTGCTTTGCAAGCCATGGGCACAGCGATCATTTCACTCCCCAAATCTTTTCACTGGATGACGGAAGCCGCGAGATTCGCTTTCTTCTGGGAAAGGGCATCGCGCTTTCTGACGACAACCGCGAGAAATGGGGCCTCTCTCCCGAGACGGCGGAAAAATGCGCCGTTCTGGATGGGAACGAACGCATGAATCTGCCCCACGGCGTCACAGTGGAAACCCTGCCCTCCACCGACGAGGGCGTTGCATTTATCATTACCTATGAAGGGAAAACCCTTTACCACGCCGGGGACTTAAACTGGTGGCACTGGGAGGGGGAACCGGAGGACTGGAACCGGAATATGGAGGCCGACTTCAAGCGGTATATCGAGCCGCTCCGGGGCCGGCACATCGACTTGGCCTTCGCCCCTCTGGATTCCCGTCAGGGAAACGCCGCTAACTGGGGACTTCGCTATCTTTTGGAGCTGGCGGAGGTTCAGCGTCTGATTCCCATGCATCAGTGGAAAGATTTCAGCCCCACCCAGCGCTTCTTGGAGGAATATCCTCAATGGACGGAAACATTGCTTCCCGTGGAGCAAATGGGCCAGCAGTGGGATCTGTAAGCATCCGGCTTATGAGAATTATCTGCTCTGCGGTAAAAAGTGCGCTTTGGCGATTAAATCGCCAAAGCGCACTTTATTTTTACCGTTCTGCTGCCGTGCAGCCGCCGTCTGTAATTTACAGAGTCTCAATTGCCCAAAGGGGCAGGTTTAAAAGCCCCGGCTCTCGGCGGTAGTCCGCAAGAGAGGTTCGGATGGACTGCCGGGGGGTAAACCGCTCCCGGAAGACCTTCAGTTTTTTGGACTGGAGATTCTGTTCCACCGTCACCTCTATGGGAATGGCCTCCAGACCGTTGTCCACCAGAAATTCCACCTCTGCGGTGCCCCGCGGGGCCACCCAATAGCACACGACCATCTGGTTCAGGCTGTCAAGCTGCTGGAGCGCATACTGCTCTGTCAGCGCCCCATGATACGCGCGGAACAAGGTGTTGCCTTCCAGCAGCATATCCTGCCGCAGGCCAAGCATACAGCCAAGCAAGCCCACATCCGGCAGATACAGCTTGAACGCCCGTGCGTCCTCGCTGGCGGCCAACGGTGACTCCGGCACCTCGGCCCGGTGAATGTCCCGGATCAGGCCATTGTCCGTCAGCCAAGTCAGCGCCGCGTCAAACTCCCGCGCGCGGGCGCCCTCCTTCATTGCTCCGAAGAGAAACTTCCGATTCTCCCGGTCTAACTGCCGGGGAATGCTGTTCCACAGCGTCCGGATACGTGGCAGCGCATCAATGGGCGCGTACTTTGAAAAGCTCTGCTCGTAAACGGAGAGAATCCGCACCTGAGCGTCCCGGGCGGCAAAAAAATCCCGGTCCGCCGCAAAGGCGCTCACCGCCTCGGGCATGCCGCCCACAAAGCAATAATACTTTAAAAAGCGGATATAGTCCTGCCGGTAGTTGGGTGTCAGGTCATAGCGGCTTTCCCGCAGCAGTCCCACATAGTCCTCCCGGCCCACCGCGCGCAGGAATTCAAAAAAAGACAGTGGGTGCAGATCCAAAACCTCCACCCACTCCGCAGGAAAGGGCGCACCGCTGCGAATCGCCGCATCCAGCCCGCTGCTGCCGCAGAGAACGTGGTACTGTGGCGCTTCTTTTCCAAACAGCTTCAAGCAAGCCAGCGCCTGCGGAATGCTTTGCACCTCGTCAAACACCAGCAGCGTCTCCGCCGGGTCAATTTTGTACCCGGCATACAGCTCCAGCTCCGTAATAATCCGCTCCACCGAAGGATTCCCGTCAAAAAGTCCGGAAATCTGCCCAGTGCTTTCAAAATCCACATAGACACACCGGGCATACTCTTTCTCTCCAAATTCCCGCAGAAGCCAGGTTTTCCCCACCTGCCTTGGGCCGCGCAATATCAGCGGACGGCGGGTCTTCCGCTCTTTCCATTTTATTAAATGTCCATAGGCTGTGCGATCCATCCGGGTCACTTTCCTCTCTCATAATGCGGGCGCGGCTTTGTAAGCTCGCCGCCGCAAACCTCGCCCCGGCGGGTCTCTCGCCCGGGCAGGTCGAAAATTGTAGAAATTTGTCGTTTTGATAATTATAGCATATTTCTCCAAAGAGTCAAAGGGCTTTTCGGATTTTGTGCACATAAATCATCGAAAAATCGTGTCTCCACTATGTGGCTTTTCACAAAGCCGCAGTCTTTACCGCCCAAGCTCCAAAAAACAGTAAGCGCGGAGCGAAGGATTTGTGTTCCTTCGCTCCGCGCATTACAAAAAATTCAGTGCCGGTCAGGCGGCCTTTCCGTTTCTCCCCCGGCGGCGCACTTGCCCATCTCTTCGCAGGAAAAGCCGGGGCTATTTCCCCGCCAAAAGACGCAGCGCATCCCGCTCCTTTATGATATCCGCATATAGGCCCGAAAAATCGGCATCTGCCGGTCCGTGGCCGCGCAGCGGCTCCACCAGTTGGCCGCTGAGTTGATAAATCCGGGTCAGCCCCAGATTCCCGGCCACGCCCTTCAGGGAGTGGGCCGCATCAAACGCGGCAGCGCGATCTCCCGCGTCCAGCGCGGTGCCCAGCGCGGCAAAAGCCCCATCCTCCAAAAACAGGCCGAAGCACATAGCGTACAGCTCTTCATCGCCCAAAAGGCGGTTCATGGCTCCGTCCATGTCCGCGCCGTGGGCGCGGAGCTGATCGGTCAGCTTGCTCACGAAGGCGTACCTTATTCGTTGATAATCAGAGCGATCAGCTCCACCGGCACATCTCCCCGGTTTTCAAGGCTGTGGGCTGCACCGCCGCCGGTTTCGGACACGTCTCCGGTGTGGAGGACCACCTCGGTGCCGTTGTCGTTAAGAATGGCTTCGCCGCTGATGATGTAGTAAAACTCCGTCTCACGCTCATGGGGATGGTATCCGAAGGAGCAACCCGGATCCAGTGTCATATGGTTAAAAATCCGGGCCTTGCCATACATCTGGTCCGGTGTTGCCAGCACCTTAATGTGGGTTAAGCCGTTTCCTCCGCGAATGTTTTGGTCCTCGCGGTGGCAATCTTCTGAACGCTGATACATTTCCATTTCCTCCTGTTCTTTTTGCGGCCGGACTTGCGTCCGGCTGTATCCGATGATACAATTGACTGACAAAAAATTCTGCGGTTATCATACCACAAGTGCCAAAAAATGTCTACCCTTGTAGAAAACACGCTAATGCTTTATCTGAAGGAGACTGCCATGAAAAATATTGCGGCCGCGCTGGCGGCGCTTTTGCTGGTATCCTGCCTGCCCGCCTGCGGGACAGGTGCGGGGCCGACCCCCGCTTCCTCCTCCGGCGTTCTTCCCGCCGACGAGCCGATCAAGCTGGAAACGCTGCGGCTGGAGCTAACCCGCCGGGAAGAACTGTCGCCAGACACGCTGATGTACGCGGTGCAGGCCCTTCCACAGGCCCTGAAAACCGCGCTGGCCAACCACGGTGTAGAGGCAGGCACGGTGGAAGTCACTGTGGGTGCATCCCCCGCAGCCACGGCGCAGGCATTGAACGAGGGGGGCGTGGATTTGGCCATACTGCCCGGAAAAGCCTTTGTAGAGGCGGGCGGGTCCGCCGCTCCTCTGCTGACGGTGCTGGAACGCGTCGGCCTGGCCGACAGTGCCGACCCGGCAGACTGGAAAACCACTGAAATCAACTCCAGCGACGTACCCTCCGGCGGGCAGAGATATCTGGTTCTGGCCGGTCCATCGGACTATGGCCGCCAGTTGGCAAACCGGGCCGCGTCGGATACGCCCCTGACTTGGGACGAGCTTGATCGGGCCGCGTGGTTTCTGACCCCGGATGAAGCAGGCATGACCAGCCTGTGGCTGGCGGACAACCACGAAGGGAACACCCTCTCTGACCTGAGCGGGGTTTCCCTCAGCGCATTGCCAAGCGGAAGCGGACAGGAGCTCCTGACGGCGCTGGCAAACGGAGATGCAGACGTGGCCGTCATCCCCGCCGACGTGCGGGTGGACCTTACGTCCTTTTGGCAGGGAGAATTAAAGCGTCCCGGTGGAATTTTTGACGAAACCACGGTCATCGGTGTTACAGAAAAGTATTACGGTTTCGTTCTGGCAGCCCGCCCGGAAGACCCTGTTTTAAATAGGGACGCGTTTCGCGTTGCTCTGGCGGCGGCGATGGAGGAATTGGCCCGCGTGCAGGGCGACGTCACCGGCGCGCTGGGCGGGGTCTTCTCCGCCCCGGTAAGCGACGGCGACCTGAACGGGATGCGCCGCCTTGCCACCCTTGGCAACTGAGATTCTGCACAATAAAAAAGCACCGCCTGACCGGCGGTGCTTTTTTGTCTTTTAGGGCTTGCACTGTCCGCAGGGCGTGTAGCCTTCGTCAATCAAATCCTCTCGGCTACCGGTGTAGTCCCGGCGGTTACTCTCGCTCATGGAGCGTACACCGGAGCAGTCCGGGCGGTGAAATTTCAGGGATTTCGTGTTGAGTACATAGCTTTTCTCCGCCGAAGGAGCGGAGGAAGCGCTAGGCTCCTCTCCGGTAAGATAACTGTCCCCTGTGGCGTAGTCAATGGTAACGCCGGGCTGCGCGTTATAGACGTACACGTTAAATTGCACGCCATCGCCGCCGTCTTCCACAGATTCGGCCTCCATCTGAACACCCCGCGCCACCAGTTCGCTCCCCTCAAAAACAGGCGTAACCCGGTAGAGCACGTGGTTTCCCGTCTCGTGCACATAGTCGGCCACCTCGTTTTCAAAAGGGAGCATTCCCTCCACATTCATATACCGGGTGCCGGTAATCAGATTTTCCTCGTTGGCGTTTTCTCCTGTAAGCTGATAGCCCAGCAGATGGCAGCGGTTGTAAAGGTATTTGCCGTCCACAAGGTCGTATTTTACAGTGTGCCAGCCAGAGGGTTTCACCTGTCCAATCTCGCCCCGCGGCTCCGTGGGCATGGTGTCCGGGCTTACATTGGCATAGGCAGGGCCGCACCGGCCCAAAATGTCCAGCGGACTGTACTCTTCAAAAGAGGTTTCCGTATAGTCTGTGTCCGGAAAGGACGGCAGATTATCATTTAAAAGAACATAGGGCTGGTCGGAAAACTCCGGTACATCCGCAAGTGTAAAGGAAAGTGCCCTTGCCGCCGGAGCGCAGCCGGACAGGAAAACCGTCACCGCGAGAAAAAATGGAAGAAAGAAACTCTGTGCTTTTTTCATGGATGCTCCTTTAATTGGTATGTCAGAAATGGATGTATCACAGCGGAAAAAGGGGCGGCGGAAGAAAGTTTCTTCTTCCGTCGCCATAAGCGGCATTGCCGCAGGTGGATCACATCTTTTTGGGCGGGAACAGCAAATCCCGGCATTCCCCGTACAGGGGCATAACCGGTATGCCGCCGTCCGGTCAGAATTTTCCGCTTCTGCCGGAAAAACCGCCGGAGCGCATGGTGGTTCCGCCCGCGCGGCCTCCTCCGGAGGAGTTGTTTTCAATTCTGCGGCGCGTCTCAGTCCGGTAGAGAAACGTATCCTGCTGCCCCGTAAGATGGAACCCGTCCGAGGGAATGTAGCGGTCGGCAGTCCGTGCAGACACGGCGGTATTCATCTGCCTTTTCCAGTACAGGCAAAGCCCGCCCGCCAGCAGCAGCGGCAGGAAAATCACCGCGCCCAGCCTGATGGCAAGCTCCCCTTCATCGTCCCCCGGTCGGGTGCTTGCGCCGTATGCGCCGTCCGTTTCAAATCGGCTGCCCGATTCATCGTATCCGGGGGCGTTTTCCACATCAAAGGGCTTTCCGCTTCGCGCCATGGACAGATAGTCCCCCGCCGTATCCAGATAGGCGGAAAACCCCTCGTAATACGCATCCTCGCCCAGAAGAGGAAGCACATCCTCGTCCAGCAGTACGTCCTTGCCGTAGTCAGTGAAGGCGGTGTTTCCGTAGCCATAGGCAATTAAGGCATAGTCCCGCTCTGCCATGCTCAAAAGAAGCAGCACCCCGCTTTTCTCCTCACCATAACCCAGGTCGTACTCCGTGTAAACAGCGGTGGCGATTTCATAGGCGTCACTGCCGCCCATGTCCTCCATGTCTTCCAGTGTGACGATGTACACCGCGCACTGATACTGCTGGGCAAGTTCCTGCGCCCGGTCATTCAGCTCCCCGCGCTCCGTCTCCGTCAAAAGGCCCGCCGCGTCCGTCACCGCGTCCAGCTCCGCCGCCATGGCGGGCAGGGGCAGAGTGAACGTCAGGGCAAGCACCAAAAGCAGGAGCACTCCTGTTTTTTTCATATCCCCGCCCCCTTCTTAAAGTAAAATCAGGCCCAGCAGACCCATCAGCGGCAAAGAGATTCCGAAAAACCAAAGCCAGAATTTCATCCAGTCCATGGGCAAAGCGCCCACCAGCTTTCCCGTCTGCCCGTTCATCGCAAAGAGGAAGTCCTTCCCCTCCCATCGTGTTGCCAGCATCCACACCGGCAAAAGGGCATACTTTGCATTGCATTTTTGCAGCCGGACGGTTCCGCTTTCCTGCCGCAGCGTTGCATACCCTCCGGCGGTGGCGGCAAGGGCGTCCTCCGTGCTGGCCTTAATGCGTTCGTAAGCCCGATCCCTGCACTGTGCGGAATCCTGATCGTATTTATCCGCAAGAAAGCCGGGCAAATATGCGGTGGAAAACGCTTTCAGATCTCCGTAGTCGAACGGTTCAATCGCATCCATATGCGCGTTTGGCATTTTGGAGGAGCCGTCCACCGGAACCTTTTCAAAGGCCACTGTACCCTCCCGCACCACACGGAAATGATCGGTCACGGTGACTTCCTCGTTTCCTCTTCTAAACACCTGAACTCTGGTTCCCTGAAAGTTCAGATTTCCCTCGGACTTGCCGTCAAACAACCAGAAAGGAACATAAACGCCCTTAATCTCCTGAATGTGGTTTCCGTCGGCAAACGATTTGGGCAAAAACCGCTTCCCTTTGTAATACTGCTTCAGCGCCGAGACAGCGGCATTTTTGTCAAGGTGAAAAGGAATGACGCAGTCGGGCCTGAGATTCCCTGAAAACTGTGCGGAGATTACAGATGGGTTTCCGCAATAGGGGCAGGACGTGGCCGCCGTGGTATCGTCGCAAATCAGCTCCGCCCCGCAGGAGGGACAGGCGTAGGCCCGCAGATGGGCGGACTCCTCTTCGCTCCACTCGCCGCCGCCCGTAGAGGCTTCCTGCTCCGGCTGCGCGGCTGTGGCCTGTTCCTTGTCCGCGTAAAGCTCCTCAATGACCTTTACATCAAAGGACCGCCCGCAGTATTCGCACTCCAGCTTTCCCGACGTGGTCCCAAAGTGTAAAGGACCGGTACAGGCCGGGCACTGATAATTGGTGATTTTTGTGGCCATGGGTATTCGCCTCCGTCTGTTTTACTGAAGGTCCCCGTCGTCAAAGGGGTCGCCGCACTCGGGGCAGAACTTGGGCGGGCGGGCCTTGTCGGCAGGCTCCCAGCCGCACTTGTCGCACTTGTACTGGGGAACGCCCGCAGGCTTCGGCTTGCCGCACTCGGCGCAGAATTTGCCCTTGTTCACCGCACCGCAGGCGCAGGTCCAGCCGTCCTGCGCGGGCTTCGGCCTGCCGCACTCGGGGCAGAATTTCCCAACGGCATTGGCCCCGCACTGGCACCGCCAGCCAGTTGCCGGCGCAGCCTGCCCCGGCGCGGACTCCCGCGCCATGCGGAAAAGCTCCTGCGCATTCATGCCGCCTGCGGCCCCCGCCATGTTCATTCCCATAAACGCCATGGACGGGCCTGCGCTTTCGTTTGCCGCCGCGCTTTGCATAGCCGCCGCCTGCGCCCCCGTCAGGTGGGCTGCCGCCATGGAGGGATCGCGGAGGGCGGCGTTTCTTTGAAGCTCCTTAATCATCCGCTCGTCTTCTTCGCTTGCCTTCACGCTGGAAACGCCGAAGGAGATGATTTCAAGGCCCCTCAGCTTCCTCCATTTTTCACTGAGCACCTCGTTAAGGGCCTGCGCCAGCTCCATCGTGTGGCCGGGCAGAGCGGAATAGCGGATGCCCATTTCGCTGATTCTGGCAAACGCGGGCTGAAGGGCAGTCATCAACTCGCTTTTCAGCTGCCCGTCAATGCTCTCGCGGGTATAGCTGCTTTCCACGTTTCCGCAGACGTTGGTATAAAACAGCAGCGGGTCGCAGATGCGGTAGCTGTATTCGCCGAAGCAGCGGATGGCAATATCCATGTCCAGTCCGATGTTCCGGTCCACCACCCGGAAGGGAACCGGGCTGGGCGTGCCGTATTTGTTGCCCGGCAGCTCCTTGGTGTTGAAATAGTAAACCCGCTGGTCCTTGGGCGGCTCGCCGCCGAAGGTAAACCGTCTGCCGATGTTTTCAAAGGTGCGGCGGATGCTCTCCTCCAGCTCGCCGGAGAAAATGGTAGGCTCGGTAGATGCGTCATAGATAAATTCGCCGGGGTCGGCGCACACCTCCGCCACCTTTCCCTGGTCCACAATCATCATGCACTGCCCGTCCGCCACGGCGACAACAGAGCCGCTGGTGATGAGATTCTCGCTTCCCTTGGTGTTGGACGAGCGGCGTGAGGTGCGCTTTTGCCCCTTTACCGCCAGCACGTCCGCAGGCAGGGCCTCGCAGTAGAAATATTCCTTCCACTGATCCGCCAGCGCCCCTTCAACAGCGCCCTTCGCAGCTTTTATCAGTCCCATGCAGGTTTCCTCCTTTTTATTCGTAAACGGTGATGCTCCACGCAGTCCTTGGACGGGGCACGGCTGCCGTTTTGTTCCCTTGGTGCGAAAAATCCATGTCTTCGCTCCGTTCTTCCTGTGCACGCAGAGCAGCACGTTTCACAGGCCGCACCGCCTAAAGCGGCAAAAAAGCCCGGCTGCTTTTGGAAACAGTCGGGCTGGTTTGTGTTTGGTTCAGGCATTTTCCCTTTGTAACAAAGCTTTCTTATTATATCCGTTTTGCCCGTATTTGTAAAGCTGCGGGCAAAAGCGCGCCAAAGTCGCGCTTTTTATTGCCGTCCTTTACGATTTTCCTCGATGGGGAACCTGCCAAATCCGGTCGGCGTACTCCGCCACCGCCCGGTCCGCCGCGAACACGCCGCTGCGAGCAATGTTGCGCAGGCTCATGGCATTCCATTTCTCCGGGTCGGCATAAGTGGCAGCCATGCGCTTTTCCGCGTCGCAGTACGCGGAAAAATCCGCCAGCAGCAGATATTCGTCCGCGGGCGCGCCGTGGTCGCCAAACAGCAGCCGCCGGTACAAATCCTCATAGTCCACGCCGTCCCGAAAGCCGGTTTTCAGCGCGTCCAGAACACGGTGCAGCACCGGGTCCCGGGCGTACAGCCGCTGGGGAATATACCCCTCCCGGCTTAAAGCCGACGCCTCGTGGGACCGCAGGCCGAACAGGAACATATTCTCGTCTCCCAAAACGTCGTGCATCTCCACGTTGGCCCCGTCCAGCGTCCCCACGGTCAGAGCGCCATTCATCATAAATTTCATGTTGCCGGTGCCGCTGGCTTCCTTTCCGGCGGTGGAAATCTGCTGGGAAACCTCGCTGGCGGGCATCAGCCGCTCCGCAAGGGACACCCGGTAATTCTCCAGAAACACCACCTGAAGCTTGTCGCGGCAGACGGGGTCATGGTCAATCTGGTCCGCCAGAGAGTTAATCAGGCGGATAATCCGTTTCGCCACGGCATACCCCGGCGCGGCCTTTGCCCCGAAAAGGAAGGTCCGGGGCCGGTCGATGGCGTTCGGGTCGTCCTGTAACTGCTGGTAGAGGGCGATGATGTGCAGCACATTTAAAAGCTGGCGCTTATACTCATGCAGCCGCTTCACCTGCACGTCGAAAATTGCGTCCGGATTCAGCGAAACGCACTGCTGCTGCCTGACATACTCTGCAAACTCCGCCTTATTCCTCCGCTTAATGTCTCCAAGGCGGCGCAGTACCTCCCGGTCGTCGGCGTAAGCGTTCAGTTTTTCAAGGGCCTGAGGCTCCATAAGATATCGCTCGCCCCCAGCAAGGTCACACACCAGTCCGTGAAGTCTTGGATTGATTTCCGCCAGCCAGCGCCGATGGTCCACCCCGTTGGTGACATTGGTAAATTTCTGCGGCTCCATGTCGCAGGCATTTTGAAACACGTCGGTTCTCAAAATTTGGGAGTGCAGGGCGCTGACGCCGTTAACCCGCATTCCCCCCGCGATGCACAGGTTCGCCATACGGACCACTCCGTCCCAGACCACGGCGGTGTCCCGCACCTTTTCCTCGTCCGCAAAATACGCGCGGCACTTCGCTTCCCACCGGCGGGCAATCTCCGCCGTAATCTGCCAGACGCGGGGAAGCAGCCGCTCAAGCAGCGCCTGCGGCCACTTTTCCAGCGCCTCCGCCAGCACCGTGTGGTTGGTGTAGGCAACAGACCGGGTGGTAATCTCCCACGCCTGATCCCAGCCCATGCCCGCGTCGTCCAGCAGAATACGCATCAGCTCAGGAATCACCAGCGCCGGATGGGTATCGTTAATCTGAAGCACATTTTTCTGGTGGAAATTGGTCATGGTGCCAAATTCCGCCATATGCTCCTCCGCAATGCTCTGCACCGTGGCGGAGACGAAAAAATACTGCTGCTTCAGCCGCAGGGATTTTCCCTCTTCGTGGTTATCATCAGGGTAGAGAACCTTGGCAATCACCTCTGCCATGGCCTCGTCCTCCGTGGCCTTGAGATACTCGCCCTTGGAGTATAGGCTCATGTCCACAGGTTTGGGGGACTTTGCATCCCACAATCGCAGCTTGTTGGTGTGGCCGGTGTCATACCCGGCGATCTCCATGTCACAGGGGACGGCCAGCACCGTGGTTCCCCCCTCCTGCACAATGTGGAGATGCCCGTTATTCCAAAATTCCCGCAGCGTGCCGCCGAAGCGGATCTGTCGGGCCTCCTCGGACTTTGGCAAAAGCCACGCGGAACCGATGCCCTTCCACGCGTCGGGCAGCTCCACCTGCTGGCCCTCTACAATCTTCTGCTTGAAAATGCCCAGCTCATAGCAGATGGAATACCCCGTGGCGGGAATTTCCAGCGTGCTCATAGAGTCCAGATAGCAGGCGGCCAGACGGCCCAGGCCACCGTTTCCAAGGCCCGCGTCCGGCTCCAGCTCGAATACGTCCCCCGCCTGAAAGCCCAGATGCTCCAGCGCTTCCTTCATCTGGGGCAGCACGCCCAGATTATACGCGTTTTTTTGAAGGCTCCGCCCCATCAGAAATTCCAAGGACAGATAGTGAACCTTCTTCTTTTCCTTTTGGCGGGTTTCCCGCCGGGTTTCCACGCCCCGCAGGGCCATGGCGTCCCGCAGTACCAGAGCGCAGGCGCGGAGCATCTCCGTCTCCCCTGCCTCCTCGGCGGTTTTCCCAAAGTTAATCATCAGCTTTCGGGTCAGCGCGTCTTCCAGTTCCCTTGTTGTAAATGCCGTCATTTGTCTGCCTTAGCCGCGGACAGTTCTTTCTCGTCCGCGCTTCCTTTCCTCTTGGCTGTCTTCCTTTCGGCTCGCTTTGCTTGTTCTCCCGCCTTCATGGAAGGCGTTTCAGCTTCCTCCGGCTGCGCCGATTTCTGCGGAAGCGCCGCAGCACCCGGCTTTGCCGTAAGCTTTCCCTGCGGGGGTCTTCCTGAAAGCTTTTTCTGGGCGGGTCTTCCCGGAAGCTTTGCCTGCCCGGGCTTTTTCGCGGGCCGGGGGTGGGCCGGTCCCGCCGCCTGAACCGCGCTTTCCGGCTGGAGCGGCGCTTCCTGAGACGCAGGCTTCTCCGCTTGGACAGGACGCTCCGGCTCCGTCGGCCCGGCCTGCTGCGCAGGTTCTTCCCGTTGGGGAATCTTCGTCTGCCCGGAAGGCTCTTCGGATTTTTCCCCAGCTTGGATTTCCGGCTTCCCTCCAGTGGGATTGACCCGGGGCTTTCCAGTAATACCGCTGTAAATCCGCAGGTATTCCCCTGCGCTTCGCCGCCAGCTGAAGTCCCCCTCCATACAGCGCAGCCGCAGGCGGTGGAAGTGGTCGGGATAGTCCCAGTAAAGCCCGACAGCCTGCCGGATGACAAACAGCATATCTCCGGAGTTGTACGCTGCAAAGGTAAACCCGTTGCCTGCGTCCCGCCACGCCTCGTAGGGGCGGACCGTGTCCTTCAGACCGCCGGTTTCCCGGACGATGGGAACCGTTCCGTACCGCATTGCAATCATCTGGCTCAAACCGCATGGCTCGCTGCGGGAAGGCATCAAAAACAGATCCGCCCCCGCGTAAATATTCATCGCCAGCGCCTCGTCATAGCCAAGACGCACGGCCATCCTTCCCGGATACTGTCCCTGCGCCCAGGAGAAAAACTCCTCAAACTTCTCCTCGCCCTGCCCCAGCACCACCATCTGCACGGGAAGCTCCATAATGTCGTGGAACACCTCTCGGATAAGGTCCAGCCCCTTGTGGGCCACAAGGCGGCTTACCACCGCGAGAATCGGCGTGTCCGGCTCCTCCCGCAGGCCCATCAGCCGTTGCAGCTCCGCCTTGTCGGCAGCCTTGCCGGACAAATCGGCGGCGGTGAAATTTTTTGCAATCAGCGGGTCGGCCGCGGGATCATAGCGCTTCATGTCGATGCCGTTCAGCACACCGGAGAGCTTATAGGCACATCGGCGCATCACGCTTTCCATTCCGTGGGCAAAATAGGCGTATTTCAGCTCCTCTGCATAGGAGGGGGACACGGCGGTCACTGCGTCTGCGCAGAGAATCGCCCCTTTCAAAAGGTTCACGTCCCCATCCATCATAATGGTGCCGTCGTTCACCCAGCCGGAATCCAAACCAAACAAATCGCCCGTAACCTCGGAGCCAAACCGGCCCTGATACTCGATGTTGTGGATGGTCATGACGGTGCGTACAGCGCGATACCGCTCTTCCCGCACGCCGTCGTCCTTTAAATAGATGGGGATGAGGGCTGTCTGCCAGTCGTTGCAGTGAATTACATCCGGCCAGAAGGCCATGTGGGGCAGCATCCGCACCACCGCCCGGGAGAAGAAGCCGAACCGCTCTCCGTCGTCCATATAGCCATACAAATTCGCACGGTTAAAATACTGCTCATTGTCCAAGAAATAATAGGTCACTCTGTCCCGCACAAGGCGAAACAGGCCGCAGTAGCTCTTCCGCCACGCCAGATTCACATAGTCGTAGCAAAGGTACTCCAGCTGTGCGCCAAACTGATCCCGGATGCGCCGGTACAGCGGCAGCACCACGGCCACTTGAACATCCTCCGCCGCGATGGCGGCAGGCAAAGAGCCGGACACGTCGGCCAGCCCTCCGGTTTTGCAGAAGGGTACGGCCTCGCTGGTTGCATACAAAATTTTCATGGCGGTTTCCCCTTTCTAACTTAAGCCCTCACTTCCAAGCCACCTGCAAGCAGGCAGCCTTTACACCCGTGCGTCCTTGCTCACCACCAGCGGATAGGAGGAATGCCCAATCAGCGTCCGATCCGGAAGCACCTCCACCCGCTTATCGGTGATGATATGCGCCAAATCCGCGTTGCGGCGGATAACGGTGTCCTTAAACAACACGCAGTTGCGCACCTGCGCCCCCTCTTCCACCACCACGCCGGGGAAGAGAATGGAGTTTTCCACGCGCCCCTCCAGCTTGCAGCCGTCGCCAATCAGAGAGTTGACGCACAGCCCGCCCGGGCCCGCGTAGGCGGAGGATTTGTCCGCGTTTTTTGCCCGGATAGGCCGCAGCGGCGTAAACAGCTCTGCCCGGATGGCGGGGTCGAGAAGCTGCATGCTGCGGTCGTAATACTCCTGCACGGAGCGAATCTGGGCGGCAAAGCCGGGCCAGATGAAAGAGCGGATGTTCATTTCTCCCGCCTTGGCCTGAAGAATATCGTGCCGCCAGCTGTATTGGTCACGGCTGATGCACTGATCCACCAAATCCACCAGCAGCTTTGTGGACAGGATGTACACCTCCAGCCCCCGGTAGCCCCGGGGCGTGTGCATTTGGTATAAAACCTCCCGCACCCGGCCCTCTCCGTCAGACTGAAAATAGGTGCCGTTGTCCACGGCAAAGCTGTCGTTCCCGCAGACGGTGGTTATGTCCGCGCCGGAACGGATATGCCGATCCAGCACCTCGGCAAGGGGAAGATTCACCACAAGGTCCCCCTCCATCAGCGCCACATGATCCTGCCGGATGGACTGAAGATAGCTGCGCACTCCCGCCAGCGCCTCCATTTTCCCCCGGAATTCTCCATACCCGCCGCCCAGCTTCTCATAGGCAAAGGGGGGCAGCAGCTTCAATCCCCCGCGCTTGCGGCTCAAGTCCCAATTCTTGCCGCTGCCAAGATGGTCAATCAGGCTTTGATACTGCCCGTGAAGCACCACGCCCACGTCTGTTACTCCCGCATTCACCAGATTGGACAGGCCGAAGTCAATGGCCCGATACCGCCCGGCAAAGGGCAGAGAGGACGCGGACCGCCCGGCGGTCAGCTCTTTCAAATCAGTTCTCCGCTCGTAGCAGAAAATAATTCCGTGCAGTCCATTCATCTGGCCACCTCCTCTCCGCGTTCATCCAGCATGGCTTTGGGCGGGACGCTGACCCCTTCCGCCAGCGCACACTCTGGCGCCAGCACCGCAAGGCCCCACGAACGAGGGTCCTCCCCTTCGGGCGGCGCACCCACACGGCAATTTTCACCGATGACCGCATCCTGCCCCACAATGGCGTATTCCACCACGGCTCCTGCTTTCACCGTGACGCCGGGCATCAGCACGGAATAACTGACTCTCGCCCCCTCTTCCACGGTAACGCTTGCGGAGAGCACGGAGTTTTCAACCGTCCCTTCCAGATTGCCGCCCCGGTTAAAGGCACTGTGGCTCACCCGGGCGTGCTTGCCCAGAAAGGCCGGGGGCAGAGAGAGGGACTGTGCGTAAATGGGCCACGTCTCGTCCAGCAAATCAAGGCCCGATTCCGGGGAGAGCATATCCATATTGGCGTCCCAGAGCGATTCCAGTGTCCCCACGTCCTTCCAATAGCCCTCAAAGCGATAGGCCGCCATCTTTTCTCCGTTTTGCAGCATGGCGGGAATGACATTTTTTCCGAAGTCGTTATCCGATGCGCGGTTTTTCTCGTCCTCCATAAGATAGGCCCGCAGGGTCTTCCAGCTAAACACATAGATGCCCATGGAGGCAAGGTTGCTCTTGGGTTGCTTGGGCTTTTCCTCAAATTCCGTCACCATGCCGCCCGCATCCACGTTCATGATGCCAAAGCGGGAGGCATCGCTCCACGGAACCTCCATCACGGAGATGGTGCAGGCCGCACCGGTCTCCTTGTGCCGCTCCACCATCCGGGAGTAATCCATCTTATAGATATGATCGCCGGAGAGAATCACCACATATTCCGGGTCGTACCGATTTACAAAGGCAATGTTTTGAAAAATTGCATTTGCCGTTCCCTTGTACCATGTGCCGCCTGCGGCGGACTGATAGGGCGGCAGAATGTGGACGCCGCCTGTGCTGCTGTCCAAGTCCCAAGTCTGGCCGTTGTCCACATATGCATTCAGCTCCAGCGGACGGTACTGGGTCAGCACGCCCACGGTGTCAATGCCGGAGTTTGCGCAGTTGGACAGGGGGAAGTCAATAATGCGGTATTTCCCGCCAAAGGGAACTGCGGGCTTTGCCATATCGCCGGTAAGCACGTACAGCCGGCTGCCCTGTCCGCCGGCCAACAGCATGGCGATGCACTCCTTTTTCATGTCTCTGCCTCCTTATTTGCCGGGCTTTCCAGCCGTCCCTGCGGCGGCTTTGCGCCCGGTGTTTTTTTCCTTCTTCCCCTTCGCCGCCGCCCTTTTCACAGTGGGCTTTTCAGCGCTTGGGGACGTTTGAGACACTGCGGCCTTCTTGGAAGTTGCCGCGTTTTTCTTCTTTTCCTGTTTCTCCAAAAGCGCATTTTCCCTCCGGAGAAACACACCCCCAAAGGGCGGAATGCGCAATACCACCGACTGCCCATGCCCATGGGCGGGAACTGCCTGCGTTTCCATCGGCAAATCGTTTTTAAGGCCTTCTCCGCCAAACTCCTCAGCGTCGGTATTAAACACCTCGATATACCGTCCGCGTTCCGGCACGCCCACCCGGTAATCAGGATAGACGTTGGGTGAAAAATTCACCGCGCACAAAAGCGCCTGCCCCTTGGAATCTCTGCGAAGGAAAACCGCCACATTGTTGTGGTTGTCGTCCGGCACCAGCCACTGGAAGCCCTCATTGCGGAAGTCCTCCTCCCACAGGGCCGGAGTATTCTGATAAAACCGGTTGGCAGCCCGAAAAAATGCTTGAATTTTGCGGTTTGGCTCTTTCTTAAGCAAATACCAGTCCAGCTGGCTGTTGGCGTCCCACTCGTGCCACTGGCCAAGCTCCGGGCCCATAAACAGCAGCTTTTTCCCCGGATGGGCCAGAAAGTAGACGTAAAACCCCCGCAGAGAGCGGAGCTGCGTCTCATAGTTTCCCGGCATCTTCCCCACCAGAGAGCCTTTCATATGTACCACCTCGTCGTGGGACAGGGGAAGCACGTAATTTTCCGAAAATGCGTACATCATGGAAAAGGTGAGGTCCTTATGGTTGAACTGGCGGAAATAGGGGTCCAGCTTTAAATAATGACATATGTCGTTCATCCAGCCCATATTCCACTTGAGATTAAAGCCCAGTCCCCCATCCTCCGGCGGGCGGGTCACCAAGGGCCAGGCGGTGGATTCCTCCGCCACCATCAGCACACCGGGGTTTACGGAAAAAGCCAACCGGTTCAGCGCACGGAGAAATTCCACAGCCTCCAGATTCTCTCTTCCGCCATCCTTATTGGGCGTCCATTGGCCTGCGGGGCGGTCATAGTCCAGATACAGCATGGAGGCCACCGCGTCCACCCGCAGCCCGTCGATATGATAAACCTCCAGCCAGAAGCGGGCGGAGGAGAGAAGAAAACTCACCACCTCCGGCCGCCCGTAGTCAAACACCCGGGTGCCCCACCCGGCATGTTCCCGTTTTTTCGGGTCGGCATATTCGTAGCAGCAGGTTCCGTCAAACTCATACAGTCCCTGTTCATCCTTGCAGAAATGGGCGGGAACCCAGTCTAAAATTACGGAAATGCCATTTTCGTGCATATGGTCCACAAACCACATGAAATCCTCCGGCGTTCCGTACCGGGAGGTGGGGGCAAAATACCCCGTACACTGATAGCCCCACGAATCGTCCAGCGGGTGCTCCGTCACGGGAAGCAGCTCCACCGCGTTATAGCCCATGTCCTTTACATAGGCGGCAAGCTCCCTTGCCACGGAGCGGTAATCGTAAAAGTCTCCATTCTCCCGCCTGCGCCACGAGCCAAGATGCACCTCGTACACGTTCAGCGGCCCGGCGTAACTGGGGGAATTTACTTTTTCCTTCCGAAAGTCCCCGTCGGTCCACGAGAACCCGGAGAGATCATAAAGCTTGCTGGCGGTGGCAGGGCGGGTTTCCGTGTGAAAGCCATAGGGGTCCGCCTTGTAGCGGATCTTTCCGTCCGCGCCGGTGACGGCGTATTTATATGCGGTATACCGGGGCAGCCCCGGCACAAAGCCGATCCACGTCTCCCCCTCCCGGATAAGAGGAGCGGCAGAACTGTCCCACTTGTTAAAATCGCCCACCACGCTCACACTGGCAGCATGGGGCGCCCACACCCTGAAACGCCAGCCCTCCTGCCCCGCCTCCCGGGCAGGATGGGCGCCAAACCAACTCCAGCCGTCCGTCAGTGCGCCCGCGTGGAATGCCGAAGCCTGTCCGCTCTCCCCCATGACCTCACTCCTCCCCGCCGAAAAATTTCTTGGCCGGCGGTTAATCGTTTTCGTGTGCGCTGCGTGCGCCCGGTTTTTCTTACTTCAATTATACCCTAGGGCCTTGAGAGCGTCAAGAATGTGCCCTGTCGAAATGTAGATTGTGCTTTCGTGGATTTCAACGACTTTTTATGGGCTGTAAAGATGCTTTCAGGCAGATTCGCCCGTTTTCCAAAAGCGTTCTTTTCGCCGCGTGCTTCTCAGCAAAACAACAGCGGGCGGACGCAAAAAAACGTCCGCCCGCCGCATTCAGGTTTTCCCGCGAATTTTAGCGCCGCACTTAGGGCAGGTGATCTCCACTTTGCCCTTGCCCACCGGAATCCGGCAGATGGTTTTGCAGCTTTTGCAGGTAAAGTATTTATGCTCCGTGTCGGCCCGGCGCTCTTTTGCGCTTTTGTGCCCGTTGCGAAGGCTCCACCAAGCCCGCAGAAACCGGCTGTTCTCCTCCCTGCGCTTGTAGAGGTTTTTGGAAAACATCCGAAAAATCGCCCAGACCGCCAAGGCCATGGACGCCCAATAAAACACCGCGCCCACCACGGGCACCCGCCCCCGAAAGAGAGCGGAGATAATGTTCAGGCCCAGAGCAGCCCAGATCGTCACCAGACCCAGCCGATCCGTGCCGTTTCGGCCGTACATCAGGCGGGCCAACCCGCCCCGCAGCCTCTGCACAAATCCCATAGAGGAAGGCTCCTTTTCAAAACAACATATCCCATTCGGGATTTTATATATTCTACTCGCAATTTTTTCTCTTCACAACTCTTTCCGCTTCGAATTTACAATTTGGTTACTTCTTTTTCTGTTTTGAAGCCCCGCGCGGGTTTTTTGGCAGGTTTCCGCGTTCATTTCAATTGAAATTTTGAAATTTGATATTCCTTTTTCAGTGGGGCGATGCTATAATAATGTCGTTTTGAAAAATGAAAAAGGAGTGTATCATCCATGGCAAAGAAACAATTCAAGGCGGAGTCCAAGCGGCTTCTCGATTTGATGGTGAACTCCATCTACACCCATCACGAGATTTTTCTCAGAGAGATCATTTCCAACGCCAGCGACGCCTGCGACAAGCTGTGCTACCGGGCGCTGACAGATCAGGACGTGGGTCTTGGGCGCAAGGATTTTAAAATTGAAATCAAAGCGGACAAGTCCGGGCGCATTCTCACCGTGTCGGACAACGGAATCGGCATGGACAAGGAGGACCTTGAACGCAATCTCAGCGTGATTGCCTCCTCCGGTACCTTTCAGTTCCGTCAGGAAGTGGGCGAAGACGCCAAAAACGCCGACGTGATCGGCCAGTTCGGCGTTGGGTTCTACTCTGCGTTTATGGTGGCCGACCACATTTCGGTGGTGACAAAGAAATACGGCTCTGACACGGCGTATCTGTGGCAGTCTTCCGGCGCGGAAGGGTACACCGTTACGGAGTGTGAGCGGGAAAGCTTTGGTACCGACGTGATTATGCACCTGCGCCCCGACACGGACGATGAGAAGTTCAGCGAATTTCTTGAGGGCTGGCGCCTTCAGGAGCTGGTGCGTAAATACTCTGATTACATCCGTTTCCCCATCCGCATGGAAGTTAGCAAAACCCGCAAAAAGGAGGATTCCCCCGAAGATCATCCGGAGTATGAAACCTATGCAGAGGTGGAAACCCTCAACTCTATGATTCCCTTGTGGCAGCGGCAGAAGTCCAAGGTGAAAAAAGAGGAATACGACAAGTTTTACCGGGACAAGTTCAACGATTATGCGGAACCTCAGCGAGTGATTGCCGTGTCCGCCGAGGGAGCAGTCACCTATCGGGCGCTGCTGTTTGTCCCCTCCCAGCAGCCCTTCAACTACTATTCCAAGGACTTTGAGGCGGGCTTGCAGCTCTATTCCAATGGCGTTTTGATTATGGAAAAGTGCGCTGACCTGCTTCCCGAGCACTTCCGCTTTGTCCGGGGCGTGGTGGACTCTGCCGATCTAAGCCTGAACATCTCCCGGGAGCTGTTGCAGCACGACCGGCAGCTAAAGGTCATCGCCGCCAATCTGGACAAAAAAATCCGGGCAGACCTTCAGAAAATGATGAAGGACGAGCCAGAGGAGTACGCAAAGTTCTGGAAGAATTTTGGACGCCAAATGAAATTTGGCGTGGTGGCCGACTACGGCGCAAAGAAAGAGGAGCTTCAGGACCTTCTGCTGTTTTACTCCTCCACAGAGAAGAAGCCCGTGTCTCTGGCGGATTATATCTCCCGCATGGCGGAGGGACAGGAAAACATCTACTACGCCGCAGGCGAAACGGTGGAAGCTATCGATCGCCTGCCGCAGCTTGAGGCCCTGAAAGACGCAGGGACGGAAATTTTGTATTTCACCGAGGATGTGGACGAATTTGCCGTTCAGGCATTGATGACCTATCAGGAGAAAAAGTTCCTCTCTGCCCTCTCCGGCGAGGCCGCCCCCAAAGCGGACAGCGAGGAAGAGCACGAGGAGCCTGCGGAAGCTGACCACAAGGCCGTGTTCGACTTTGTGAAGGAATCACTGGGAGAGCAGATTTCAGAGGTGCGGGCCTCCAAGATTTTGAAATCCCATCCTGTCTGCCTTACCGCCGGACCAGGTCTGAGCTTTGAGATGGAGAAATATTTCGCCGCCGTGCAGCCGGAGCAGAAGCTGAAAGCAGACCGCATTTTGGAGCTGAACGCATCTCACCCTGTTTTTGCCGCGCTGGAAAAGGCCGTGACAGAGGATCCGGAAAAGGCGAAGAAATACGCCGCTCTCCTGTTCAATCAGGCGCTGCTCATCGCAGGACTGCCGCTGGAGGATCCCTCGGGCTACACAGACCTTGTGTGTGAGCTGCTGGCTTAAGATTTAGCATAAACGATTAACCGCAGCGGAAAACTTGCTGCGATACGCAAGGGATATGGTTTAGGCCGACTCACAAACTCTGTTTCCACATTTTTCTTGCGCTGCTTCCATCCGTTTGTGATACCATAGACGGATGGAAGCTTTTTTCGCCCATTTTGCGGAACTTTCTATTTTTTCTCACACAGCTCGCGCCTGATGCCCCACAATTTTTGAAAATCAGCGCGTGTTTCCAGACAGTTCCAGTAAATCCATCCGCATAGGGAAACAAATCCTGCGGATACTATGGCCACCTGTCCAAATGATGCCTTAGGAGGAATTTATAGATGAAAGCAACTGGAATTGTACGCCGCATTGACGATCTGGGCCGAGTGGTCATCCCAAAGGAAATTCGCCGCACCATGCGCATCCGGGAGGGCGACCCGTTACAGACTACATTGACACCGTGGGAACAGTACTGCTTTGGGATGATGGATCTGGCCAAGCGCAGAGGGCTTTGAGTACATAGCGTACAGCAGAAAAGACATATGCGCAAAACCCACGGATATACAACAGCGCCATGTGCCCCTACATCAGGGCGCATGGTGCTGTTTACTGTCTTGTTGGATTTTTGCAAAGCCTTACCATATTCAGTTACTGGCTTTTCTTGACGTTTCCAAGCTGGTAAAAAGATAGCGGACATGCCCTGAGGTGGTGACACCCCAGGGCATAACATTTTAGAATTATGTCAGTTGCATAAATTTGATTTTTTGCCGTATGCACGATCCGCATAGTTTGCATCGGGTGTATTCCATAGTCCAAGGACACAAATCACTGCAACCACAAGCATTCCGGTCATGATAAGGTATGCTGGGCGAAGGCTACCGGTTCCAGCCCAATAGGCCATGAAATATACAGCAAAAGCCATAATAATAGCTTGTAAGGTCATAATCCATTTGTTTGCTGATTGATACTTTTTTCTGCCATAAACATAAGAGGTGATGGCAGGATGCATTGTGGGGCAACCACCACCCACACATGCTATTCCGAACGCCACAACGCAGGATAGCAACCCTTGAAACCAATCGGTGTTGACATCAGTACCACCGCTTCGTCTTCGGTCATCTCCCGCACTAGCACGTGAACGGTCTCCATACCCGCTCTCAGCGTCGGCAGACGTCGCCGATGGCCGCAGACATCGCGTAGCCCTCCCCGTTCTTCCGAGCTAATAGTGGCGACAGTATACCGTAAGAATGGACGCTCTCCATCAGCTCATCAGACGCCACATCCTCCCGTACTTGAAAGGGATGCCCAGCAAAGGGTGTCAGCGTACTGGGAGGCAGCTGCTGTACAAATTCCTTTACAGCCCCTCACCCCCCATGGGCAGCGCCACCAGCACATCCACTCGATACCGCCTGTTGCAACCCCGGACGCTGTCATTCAAATCCAGCGCGCAGAGTCTTCTCCAATTTGCACTGCCGTGAAATTAGCCTTTGCAAAATCTTGTACCGCTTGTCCACCAATGATTTCGATCCATGGGCGCAGAAAGCATCCGCGCCAGGCAGCTCGGAAGGCTGCTGCTCCCCAATTTTATCACGGAATTTTTGCAGTCCCTCCAGCAGGAAAAACCACCGGGAGGGCAGTAATTGTAAGGCTACCTCTACCCTGCCGTCCGCGTAAACGGTCATGTGATCCAAGAGTTGCCCGCAGAAGTCGTCGGACTTTTCGCCGGTGACAATTCTGCGAATGGCAGCCTTGATGTCTCGCCGTGCTCCGGTGCTTTGGGTGTCCAGTTTTTGGCGCTGCTCGATGGCATCCAGGTTTTTTAGCAGCTGAGCGATATTGGTATCGTATCGTTCATTCATAAACTGATAGTCCGCCTTGGAGATGGATTGATTTAAAAATCCCTCCAAGGTGGTTTGCTTTTTTTGGCGCTCCGCTTCCAAATCCAACTCAAACCGCCGCTTTTCGGCACTGCCGTCGTCCTGCGAGTCTTTCAGTACTGTTTCTACGATGCGGGTAAGATTCGTGACAATGTACTCTGCATCCAGTTGCACCACCTCGATGGAGCGGCGCAGAATGTCCATGGCGATCTCCTCCCGGATCTGGTGGCCGAAGTCGCAGCCAATGGGATTCCCATGGGCATCGGTGCGGAGCTTGCCTTGCATCGTGGCTTTGCCGCAGCGCCAAATCTTTTTTACCTTGCCGGCGCTGGTTTTCTTCTTGCGGGACAGAAAGCTGCTGCCGCAAGTGCCGCATTTCATTTTTCCGGAAAGCGGATAGCGGTTGCCGTGACCATTATCGGTGGCAGAATTAAAGTGACTCCTCCGATTCAACTCCCGCTGCACCGTCTCCCACGTCTCCCGATCAATAATGGCCTCGTGGTGGTCTCGGAGAACCACCATCTCCTCCTGCCCCTTGTTGTATTTTTTTTCGTGAGTGAGAAAGTCCGGCGTAAAGGTTTTTTTCTGTATCAGATCGCCGCAGTATTTCTCATTTCTGAGTAGCTTGAGTACTGTTGCGCTGGACCATTTCAGATTCCCCCGACTAGACAGAATTCCCTCGTTACATAATTCTCTGGCAATAGTGGGGGTGCCCTTTCGCTCCACCAGATACTTGTGAAAGATATACCGTACCACGG
>JAEXCS010000022.1 GCA_023402075.1 Bacillota bacterium
ACGGCGCAGCACCCGGCGGTGTGCTGGAGCATCCCGGCACGATCAAAGACCCGCAGCGCGTCCGGGACGCGTGGCAGTCCCAGTTTGGCGGCAGCTCCAACAGCAACAAAATTGCCGTCCTCGAGGAGGGCATGAAATACACACCCATTGGCATCTCGCCGGAGCAAGCCCAGTTCCTTGAAACACGCAAGTTCCAAATCAATGAAATCGCTCGAATTTTCAGAGTGCCGCCCCACATGGTGGGTGACCTTGAAAAGTCGAGCTTTTCTAATATTGAACAGCAGTCGCTGGAGTTCGTGAAGTACACCCTCGACCCTTGGGTCATCCGCTGGGAGCAGTCCATCATGCGGAGGCTTCTCACCGAGGACGAGAAAAAGCAGTATTTCGTGAAATTCAATCTGGAAGGTTTGCTGCGCGGCGATTATCAGAGCCGCATGACAGGCTACGCCACCGCACGGCAGAACGGCTGGATGTCTGCAAATGACATCCGGGAGCTTGAAAACCTCGACCGTATTCCCACCGAGCAGGGCGGTGACTTGTACCTTATCAATGGCAATATGCTCCCGCTTGCCAACGCAGGTGCTTTTGCAGATACCAATTCTAATGAACAGGAGGAAACCGAAAATGAACAATCCGAAGAAGTTCTGGCATTGGAAAAACCAAGCCGAGCCAGAATCGGAACGAGTGCTTGAGCTTTACGGCACCATCGCAGAAGAAAGCTGGTGGGACGATGATGTTACACCGCAGATGTTCCGGGATGAACTGTTTGAGGGCAACGGCCCTGTGACCATCTGGATCAACTCACCCGGTGGTGACTGCGTGGCGGCAAGCCAGATCTACGCCATGCTCATGGATTACAAGGGAGATGTCACAGTCAAAATTGACGGGGTCGCTGCATCGGCGGCATCGGTTATTGCTATGGCGGGCACCAAGGTGCTCATGGCACCCACTGCGTTGCTGATGATTCACAATCCCGCCACCCTTGCCATCGGCGACAGCGCCGAGATGCAAAAGGCCATAGATATGCTCTCCGAGGTGAAGGAAAGCATCATCAATGCGTATGAAATCAAAACCAGTATGCGCCGATCCAAGCTCTCACAGCTTATGGATGCGGAAACTTGGATGAACGCAAACAAGGCAATTGAATATGGCTTTGCCGACGGCATTCTGGAGGACGAAAAGAAATCCCCGGAGGCCGTCGTGTCTTTTGCCTTTTCCCGCAGAGCTGTGACCAATTCGCTGCTGAGTAAGCTGGCAAAGAAGTCCGACCCGGCACCGAAGCCGGAAGAAAAACCCAAAGGTCGCTGCGTTGACGATCTCAAAGCGCGCCTGAATGCCATCAAAAACTATATTTAACAGGAGGATTTGTTTATGAATATCGTAGAAATGCGCGAAAAACGCGCGAAGCTGTGGGCCACTATGGAGGGTTTCCTTGATACCCACCGTGGTGACAAGGGTGTGCTGTCTGCCGACGATGACACCACCTACAACAACATGGAGAAGGAATTGAATGACCTTACCAATGAGATCAAGCGCATGGAGCGCAGGGATGTTATTGAGGCGGAGCTGAAAAAGCCCGTAGATGCACCCATCACCGAAAAGCCTATGAAGCCCGGTGCGAGGGAAAAGCTCGGTCGTGCCTCCAATGCCTACAAAGAGGACTTCGGCCGCCATCTGCGCGGCAAGCTCCTGCTGCACAATGTGCTCTCCGAGGGCGTGGATGCCAATGGCGGCTATCTGGTTCCCGAGGAATTTGAGCGTCAGATCGTTACTGCTCTGGAAGCGGAGAACGTGATGCGTTCCCTCTGCAAGGTCATCACAACCGCCAACGAACGCAAGATTCCTGTGGCAGGTACCCACTCTACTGCCCAGTGGACGGCTGAAAATGCATCCTACATCGAGAGCAATCCCACCTTCGAGCAGAAGACCATCGATGCCTACAAGCTTACCGACCTCATCAAGGTCAGCATCGAGCTGTTGGACGATAGTGCGTTTCCTCTGGAACCCTACATTGCGCAGGAGTTTGCGCGGGCCTTTGGCATTGCCGAGGAGGAGGCCTTTTGCATCGGCGACGGCAGTGGAAAACCCACCGGCCTATTCACTGCCAACGGCGGCACTGTGGGCGTGACCACGGCCGGCGGCACGGCGATCACCGCAGACGAAGTAATCTCTCTGGTATATTCGCTGAAATCTCCCTACCGCAGAAACGCCAAGTTCCTGCTGAACGACGCTACTGTAGCCATGCTCCGCAAGCTGAAGGACGGCAATGGCGCGTATCTGTGGCAGCCCTCCGTGCAGGCGGGTCAGCCGGATAAGCTGCTGGGTTATGATCTGTACACCAGCCCCTATGTTCCCACTGTGGCGGCAGGTGCTTATGCCATTGCCTTCGGCGATTTTAACAACTATTGGATCGCCGACCGCACCGGCAGAACAGTTCAGCGCCTGAATGAGCTCTATTCCACCAACGGTCAAGTTGGCTTTGTTGCCACTGAGCGCGTGGACGGCAAGATTATCCTGCCAGAGGGCATTCAGTTGCTCAAGATGCACGGTTAAGGAGGGCTTGTCTATGAGCTATAACGCAAAGAACTATACCGAACAGGGCAGCGAGAAAACCGTCATTGGCGGTACGCTAGAAATCAAGGAGGGAGCCTCGGTGACGGGGCTTCCTTCTTCTTTTACGCCTGCTGCGGTTCAGACGGACAGCACGGCAACAGATGTGGCGGGACTAGTGACAGATTTCAATGCACTGCTCACCAAGCTGAAAACCGCCGGGCTGATGGCATCCGAATAATGAAGGGAGGTCGGCGGCATGACAACGCTGCTAGAAAAAGTAAAAGCAAACCTCATTTTGGAACACGATGCAGACGATGAACTGCTTTCATTGTACATCACTGCCGCAACTAATTATGCCGAAAGCTACCAGCACGTTGCGGCGGGCTACTACGCTACAAACCCGATGCCGCCGACCACCGAACAAGCCGTTATTATGCTGTCGTCCCATTTCTATGAGAGCCGGGACGGTAGCACCGGAGGCTTTTTTGCAGATAACGTGCAGGCCGGTGCACAGGTGTGGAATACCGTTAATCTGCTGCTCCAGCTTGACCGAGATTGGAAGGTGTGACATGAGCTTTGGTAAGATGAACACCTTCATAGATATTATTGCAACGCAAAGTGTGGAAGATGAAGACGGGTATGACACAGAAACGGAAGTAGTAGTAGCCTCCGTTAGGGCATATCGAGAAGGTCGGCACGGCAGTAAAAAGTGGGCTAATATGGCGGTCTATTCCGAAGCAACAGAGCTGTTTCAATTTCGCTGTATACCAAATATAACAGTGAACACTTCAATGACAATTGAAAACAATGGCCGGCGTTTTGAAATCACATCCGTTGAAAACATAAAGGGGCGTGGGATGTACCTTGAGGTTCTTGCGAAAACAAAAACCCAGGGTGGGTAACGCCAGAATCGAGGTTAATATGAAGGAATTTTGGAATGTAATACAGGTGGTCTTCGCTGCCATCGGCGGCTGGCTGGGCTGGTTTCTCGGAGGGACAGACGGTTTCCTGTATGCGCTGATTGCTTTTGTGGTCATCGATTACATCACCGGCATCATGTGCGCCATCGTCGACCACAAGCTTTCCAGTGAGATTGGCTTCAAAGGCATCTTTAAAAAGGTGCTCATCTTTACGATGGTCGGTATTGGTAACATCATTGACGTTCAGGTGCTGGGACAGGCTGGCGTGCTACGCACGGCGGTCATTTTCTTCTACATCTCTAATGAGGGTGTAAGCCTGCTGGAGAATGCAGGACATCTGGGACTGCCTATCCCGGCGAAACTGAAGGAGGTCTTGGAGCAGCTCCACGACCGCAGCAACAAGGAGGATAATAAATGAACCTGCATAAACTTTTGCTAACGCAGAATGACTGCTACAAGGCTGGAAAAACCATCACCCCGAAGGGCATTATGGTTCATTCCACAGGCGCGAATAATCCGAATCTGAAACGCTATGTTGGACCCGACGACGGGCTGCTCGGCGTAAACCAGTACGGCAATCACTGGAACACCGCGACGCCGGGCGGCAGACAGGTCTGTGTTCACGCATTTATTGGCAAGCTGAAGGACGGCACCATTGCTACCTACCAGACGCTCCCGTGGAATATGCGCGGTTGGCATGGCGGCGGCAGCTCAAACAACACCTACATCGGCTTTGAGATTTGCGAGGACGGACTTTCCGACCCCGTATATTTTTCTGCCGTTTACAAGGAAGCGGTCGAGCTTTGCGTTTATCTCTGCAAGCAGTATGGGCTGACGGAGAAGAACATCATTTGTCACTGCGAGGGCTACAAGCAAGGCATCGCGTCCAATCACGGCGACGTCATGCACTGGTTCCCGAAGCACGGCAAGAGCATGGATACTTTCAGGGTGGATGTAAAAGCGGGATTGGCTGCGGAAACGCCCGCGCCGGTAACGCCGACAACTCCAAAGAAATACTACCGTGTCCAACTCGGTGCGTATTCTGTCAAAGCAAATGCCGACGTTATGCTCAAAAAGGTCAAGGCGGCGGGCTTCAGCGACGCGTTTATCAAGTTCAGCGAATAAAGAATATACCGTCACAACACAGAAGTCCATAAACCAGAGGTCAAGTTGTTGACCTACAGTTAATGCCCGTCGAAGTTTTTTCCTTCGACGGGAATATTTTTTTACTCATTTTTTCCGAAACACCGCTTTTCTGTCCAGTGGGTAGTGAGGACAAGGTTCCTCGGACTGGAGGAGATATCGGTGACAGACTCACAAAAAGAGCGTATTGCCGAATTACGTAGGCAAGGGTGTGGTTATTCAAAGATCGCCACAACGCTTTCTCTATCAAAGAATACAGTTAAATCATATTGTCAGCGCAATGAGCTGCGAGCGGGTACGATAAAAGAAACCCAACTGTGTAAGCACTGCGGCGAAGTCATTATGGTTAATGGCAGCAACAAGCCACGACTATTCTGCTCGGACAAATGCCGTGTGCTGTGGTGGAAAGCTCATAACTGCAAGGTGTATCCGAAAACCACATATCATCTTGTATGTCAACACTGCGGAATGGAGTTTGAGAGCACCGGCACACCACGCCGAAAATACTGTTCCCATGAGTGCTACATCGCCGAGCGTTTTGGCAAAGAGCGTGATACCGATGAGTGAGGAACTGTTCGCCGGTATTCTCGCTTATAAATCAGCGATGGCACAAGCAAGGTTGATGCTGTCCAAAGGGCTGATTACGAAAGATGAGTACGCCATAATTGATACAATGATGTCTGAGAAATACGGCTTATCTTCGTGTAGTTTATTTCGGGATAATGACTTGCTATATAGTAGTACCAGAGGTAATATGTCACACTACGAGGAGGTGACAAAGTGCCAAGAATAGTAAATAAAATACCGCAAAAACCGAGACTGGCAACACAGAAAAAAGTAGCGGCTTACGCTCGCGTTTCCACGGGTAAGGATGCGATGCTTCATTCGCTTTCTTCCCAAGTCAGCTATTACAGCGAGCTAATCCAAGGACACAGGGGGTGGATGTACGCGGGCGTGTATTCGGACGAGGCTCTCACAGGTACTAAAGAGAGCCGAGACGGTTTTCAACGGCTGCTTGCTGACTGCCGCACTGGGCACATCGATATGATACTTACCAAGTCCATCTCCCGCTTTGCTCGAAACACGATCACGCTACTGGAAGCTGTTCGTGAATTGAAATCGCTGGGGGTGGACATTTTTTTCGAAGAGCAGAACATCCATACGATGAGCGCCGAGGGCGAACTGATGCTTACCATACTTGCATCCTACGCACAGGAGGAAAGCCTGTCGGCCAGCGAGAATCAGAAGTGGCGCATCCGCACGGGCTTTGAAAGTGGTGAGCTGCTCAACTGGCGGTTTCTGCTCGGATACCGCATTTCGAAGGACGGAATAACGGTTGATGAAGATGCTGCGCCAATCGTCCGCGAGGTGTTCGACCGCGTCATCGCCAGAGAGAGCTTTAGTGCCATCAGCAAGGACTTAAATGCCAGAGGCTTCACCTGCGCACTCGGCGGCAAATGGTGCGCCCAGCGTATTCGGGAGACGGTTTCCAACGAAAAGTACACAGGCAACGCAATGCTGCAAAAGCGTTACCGCAATAACCATCTGGAGAAAAAGCTGCTCCGTAACACTGGCGAGCTTCCGATGTACTATGCCGAAGGAACGCATCCAGCCATCATTGATACGGACACCTTCGAGGCGGCGCAGGAGGTCTTAGGGCAAACGAGAGAAACCACAAAGGGCAGACCGCGTCCGCAGAAAAGTGAGTTTACCAGCAGAATCTACTGTCCGCTCTGCGGGAAAGCATATAAGCGGAACACCAGCAATGGTTCAGTCGGTTGGAATTGCTCGACCTACCTTTCACAGGGAAAAGCCTACTGTCACGGCAAGAAGATACCAGAAGCCACGCTGAAAGCAGTGTGCGCCGATGTGCTTGGGATGGAAGATTACTGTGCGGCAGTATTCGCCGCCACGGTTGTACGCATTGATGTGCCTGAGGACAACCGCCTGCGCTTCATTTTCAAGGACGGAAGAACAGCCGAACGAACATGGGCAGACCGCTCACGGCGGGAAAGCTGGACGACGGAAATGCGGCAAGCCGCCGCTGAAAAAACACGCCAGAGGAGGAAAACACAATGCCAAGAGCAGTAACAATGATACCTGCAACAAAAAATAAGTTTACCGCGCTTCCGACCGCATCTATTGCCAAACGACGCACAGCCGGGTATGCTCGCGTATCTACCGACAGCGACGAGCAATTCACCAGCTATGAAGCGCAAATCGACTACTACACAAAGTTCATACAGGCTCGTGATGACTGGGAGTTCGTCAAGGTTTATACCGACGAGGGCATCTCTGCCACGAATACCAAGCACCGTGACGGCTTCAAGCAGATGGTGCAGGATGCTTTGGACGGCAAAATTGACCTTATTGTCACTAAGTCCGTCAGCCGGTTTGCCCGTAACACCGTCGACAGCCTCACGACTGTCCGAAAGCTCAAAGAGCACGGCACTGAAATTTACTTTGAAAAAGAAAATATATTCACCTTTGACAGCAAGGGCGAATTGCTCATCACGATAATGTCATCGCTGGCGCAGGAAGAAAGCCGGAGCATTTCAGAAAACGTCACATGGGGGCAGCGGAAGCGTTTTGCAGACGGAAAGGTCAGTATGCCATACAAGCAATTTCTCGGCTACGAGAAAGGTGAGGATGGCACCCCGATTGTGAACGAAGAAGAAGCAGCCATCGTTCGGCTGATATACAAACTTTTCCTTGAGGGGAAAACACCCGCAGGGATTTGTCGCTTCCTTGATGCGCGGGGCATTCCAACGCCGTCCGGCAAGCAGAAATGGAGCCAGACCACGGTGAACAGTATCCTTTCAAACGAAAAGTACAAAGGCGATGCGCTGCTACAGAAGCGATTTACAGTGGATTTTCTGATGAAAAAGATGAAGACTAATGAGGGCGAAGTGCCGCAGTATTATGTGGAGCACAGCCACGAAGCCATCATCAACCCCACCGAATGGGACATGGTACAAGCGGAAATTGCTCGCCGAAAGGCGCTCGGCAGAGCCTACAGCGGTAACAGTGTGTTTTCATCCAAACTGGTATGCGGCGACTGTGGTGGCTTCTTCGGGCAAAAGGTGTGGCATTCCACCGATGCCTACCGCAAGGTGATATGGCGCTGCAACAGCAAGTTCAAGGGTGATAAGAAATGCGCCACACCGCACCTCGACACCGAAACCATACAGCAGAAATTCTTAATTGCCTACAACCGCCTCATGGGAAGCAGGGACAGCGTTGTCAGAGATTGCGAGTTGATGCGGGCGGTGCTTTCCGACTGCACGGTGCTGGATGCCGAAATTGACAGGCTGACAGAGGAAATTATCGTTGTTGCCGAACTCGTCAAAACCTGCGTGAAAGAGAACGCTTCGGCGGCGCAGTCCCAAGAGGACTACACAAAAAAGTATGACGCACTGGTCAAACGGTACGAAAAAGCCACCAAGCGGGTTGACGAACTGAGCGCCGAGCGGACGCAGAAGCAAGACCGCGACCGTGAACTTTGGCTTTTCATCCAGTCCATAAAAGAACAGCCCCTCGTCCTCGAAGAATGGAACGAAAGGCTGTGGGTCGGGCTGCTTGATAAAGCTACCGTTTTCCATGATGGCAGGATGGTATTTGAGTTCAAGAACGGCACGGAGATTGAGGTTGAGCTGTAAGGCTTGATCTCATTTTTTATCATTTGCACCCCCTTAAACGAAAAAATGCACCCCCCTCCGAGATTTTGCACCCCCTCCCATAAATCGTTCTGCGAGGGTATGGAAAACGGCAAACTTGCTCGGCGGCAGGGTACATTTTTTATGTTGGCAAGACGGCGTCACAAGTCAAGAAACGCAAAAAAGCCCGTAAACACAGGCTTTCCGGGCATAAAATAAGAACGCTAATGTTGACACGTACTGTATCAATATTAGCGTTCTTATATGGAGAAGGACACGAGTTTGATACAAAATGCACCCCCTTACGGTTTTCCCGTTTGTTCCGTTTGCTTTGTGCACACCCTCGGCTTTTGACGCTTGTTCCGAGTGAGAGTGTGAATATCCTCTTTAC
>JAEXCS010000005.1 GCA_023402075.1 Bacillota bacterium
TGCTCTTGCGCGGCAACTCAACTAGATTACCACAGTTTCCCATAGTTTGTCAAGCACTTTTTTCAAGTTCTCAACGTTTCTTTTCAAGTCCCGCGCCGCCCTCCCGGACAGCTTTGTTAGGATACCACTCCACATCCCGTTTGTCAAGAACTTTTTTCCTTTTTAGGAAAACAAGGCAGTTATAAAGGATACAGCGGTTAGTCGGCAAAGTGGTTGCGGCAGGGCCGCAAAGGTGCTATGATAGATTTCATGTGAATTTCATAGCACTTTACAGGATAAATTGCGCAAAGGAGAGGCTTCACCGTGTTTGAAAACTTTATGACGGCGCTGCGCGTCGTTCTTCCTCTGGCACTTTTCATGGGAATCGGCTTTTTGGTCCGAACATGTAAGGTAGTGGACCGCCCCACCATGAGAAAAGTGGATGGCTTATGCTTCCGTCTGTTCATGCCCACACTGTTGTTTAAAAACATCTATGAATCAGATGTGCTCCACCATATTGACGGATGGGGATTTCTATATGTGCTGGTTTGCATACTGATTCTTTTCTTCGTGGCCGGTCTGCTTCTTCCCCACAGGCTGCTTCCGGACGGAGACAGTGCCGCAGCGGTGGGGCAGGCAATGATTCGGCCCAATTACATTTTGTTCGGGCTTGCTGTGGGATCCTCAATTTTTGGACCGGGCAGTGCCGGCATCGGTATTGTCGCCCTGTTTGGTGCGCTGATTGTGCCGCTGGTGAACATTTTCTCCACCCTGATTTTGGAGCTGAACCGCTCTGGGAAGGCCGACTTAAAAAAATTGTTTCTCTCCATCCTCAAAAACCCCATGATTATCGCCACGCTTCTGGCGCTGACGCTGCTGATTTTGAATATTCGGATCCCAGACCTGCTCTATACCGTGGTCAGTGATGTGGCGGGCGTCACCACCACCATCGCTTTTATCTCTCTGGGCGTCAGTCTGGACCTAAGCCAGACCCTTTCCAACCGGCGCACACTGATTTTGGCGGTGCTGTCCCGGATGGTATTGATTCCGCTGATTTTCCTGCCCTTGAGCATTGCTTTGGGTTTTCGCGACGGAGCGCTGTGCGCTCTTATGATTTTCTTTGCCGCACCTACCGCTGTGGCGTCTTATCCTATGGCCGTGGCTATGGGCGCCGACGGCCCCCTTGCAGGGCAGTTGGTGTGCGCCACCACGGTGACGTCCATTTTTACCATCTTCTGCTGGACCTTCCTGCTGCGAACACTTGGACTGATGTAGATTCAGGATGTCCTTAAACCTTTAAGAAGCGCTTCCCGCCTTGGGCGGGAAGCGCTTCTTAATATATTCAGGCCTTTATTCCACGGTAACGGACTTTGCAAGGTTCCGGGGCTTATCAATATCACAACCCCGCTGCAACGCCACATAATAAGAGAATAGCTGAAGCGGCAGCACGCCCAAAGAGGGTTGCAGCATCTCCGCCGTCTCCGGTACGGAGAGCACCGCATCCGCCGTCTTCTCCATTTTCTCCCGGTGGCGAACGGTGGTCAGGGCCAGCACCTCCGCTCCCCGGGCCTTCACCTCAACCACGTTGCTCATAGCCTTGTCGAACAAGGGCGCATAGCTTCCCAGCGCCACCACCAGCGTCCCCGGCTCAATCAAGGAGATGGTGCCGTGTTTCAGCTCACCGGAAGCGTAAGCTTCAGAGTGGATATAGCTGATCTCCTTCAGCTTCAGGGACCCTTCCATGCCCATGGCATAGTCCAGATTCCGGCCGATGAAGAAAATAGAGTCGTGGTTAAAGTACCGGGATGCAAAATACTTCACATCTTCCGTGTCCTTCAATAGCGCCGACATCTGCTGGGGCAGGCACTGAATGCCCTCCACAGCGGCTGTATATGCTTCCTTTGACACCGTGCCCAGCAAATCGCCCAGATACAGCCCCACCAAATCCATCAGTGCCAATTGGGTGGAATACGCCTTGGTAGTGGCCACAGCAATTTCCGGCCCTGCCCAGGTGTACAGCACATCATCCGCATCCCGCGCGATGGAGGAGCCTACCACGTTAACGATGGCTAGCGTTCGTCCGCCCCGGCGCTTGGCCTCCCGCATAGCAGCCATGGTGTCCAGCGTCTCGCCGGACTGGCTGATGACCACCACCAAAGACCGGTCATCCACCAGTGGGTCGCAGTAGCGGAATTCACTGGCAAGCACCACCTCCACCGGACGGCGCAGCAGCTTTTCCCAGATATATTTGCTCACCATGCCCACATGATAGCTGGAGCCGCAGGCAATAATAAAGATGCGCGAAACGTTTTCCACATATTCCCGGGTCAGCTTTACGTCGTCCAGCACAACCCGGCCCTCCCGAATGCGGGGGGAGACGGTGCGGCGGACAGCGTCCGGCTGCTCCATAATCTCCTTGAGCATGAAGTGGGGGTATCCCCCCTTTTCCGCAGCAGACACATCCCAGTCCACAGTACGGCGAGCTTTCTCCACGGGGACCAGCTCACTGTCAAATACGTCGATGCCCCGCGGCGTAACCACTGCGATTTCCCCGTCGTCCATATAAGCCACCTCTCGGGTGTGCTTGATGACCGCCGTCACGTCGGAGGCAATGAAATTGCAGCCCTTGCCATAGCCTAGAATCAGCGGGCTGTCCTTCCGGGCGGCAATCAGTGCATCCGGATAGTCGGAGCAGATGATGCCGAAGGCATAGGAACCCTCGATGCGCCGCAGCACGCGGCCCACTGCCTCCATCATGTTGTGGCACTCGTTGTAGTGAAACTCCAATAGCTGGGCCACCACCTCCGAGTCGGTGTCGGACGTAAATTTTACCCCCAGCTTCTGAAGATGCTCCTTAATCTCCATATAGTTTTCGATAATGCCGTTGTGAACCAGCGCAATATTGCCGCTTTCGCTGACGTGGGGGTGTGCGTTCACATCGTTAGGCTCTCCGTGCGTGGCCCAGCGGGTGTGCCCCACGCCGAGAGTTCCTTCCAGATCGGCCCCATCGTGAAGCATGTCGCTCAGCACCTTCAACCGGCCCTTGGACTTTCTCACCTGAAGGCCTTGCGTCTCAGACCGCACGGCCACACCGGCGGAGTCATACCCCCGGTATTCCATCCGCTCCAGACCGTCCAGCAAAATCGGGGCAGCCTGTGCACTGCCCGAATAACCGATAATTCCACACATAACTAATAATCCTCCTGATATTCAATTTGTCTTTCGCAGGCCAGAAAGGCCGCAAAGCACCTGCCGGTCCCGGTTTCCGGGGCCGGATATCAAAAGGACAAACGCGCAGACGATTTGTCGCTTTTTCCACGGTCGCAGTCTCTTTGTTTTGCGGTTGCCCGCATATTTCAGACCTGCATGACACATCCGTGGATGCGGAGGGGCATCCGCCGAACCTTCGATACTCCCCTCTCCTCGTTATCCCGCAGGGCTAAGCCTGCGGGCACATGGCGCTTTTGACGGGGGTTCCCGTAATCCTCCTTTCTCCTTCTGCGACTTGGGCCAATTTATGATAATCTCCGCCTCACGGCGAAGCCTTATCCGCTGTTTAAAATTGCAGGTCCCTTTCCGTGGGGCCCATTCTATCCTCCGCCCGTTTTGCACCGCATCCCTTTCGGGACACGATCAGTCAAAATACCGGACATTCTCCCACATGCAAAGCCCTTTTCGCCGCATACGTCCGCTTCTTCCGGCAAATACTGAGAGAAAGGGGGTATGTGCTTATGGCCACCGCGTTTTTGCGGACCGTGATTCTTTATTTTTTCATCACAGCCGGACTGCGGCTCATGGGCAAGCGCCAGATCGGCGAGCTGGAGCCCAGCGAGCTGGTTCTGACCATGATGCTCTCGGATCTTGCCGCAGTTCCCATGCAGGATTTTGGAATCCCTCTGCTTTCGGGCATCATCCCGATTTTAACGCTTCTGTCTCTATCCATGCTATTAAGCCAGTTGTCGCTTTATTCCCTGCGCATCCGAAGGCTTTTGTGCGGGTCCCCCACGGTACTGATCGACCACGGCAAGCTCCGTCAGGAGGCGATGCGCAAAAACCGCTTCACCATCGACGAGCTGCTGGAAGAGCTGCGGGGACAGGGAATCTGCGATCTCAAAGACGTAAAATACGCGATTTTGGAAAACTCCGGTCAGCTCTCCGTCCTTCCTTGGCCCGGAACTCAGCCCCCATCAGCGGACGATCAGGGAATCACGGTGCCGGACAGTGTCTCCCTTCCCGTAATTCTTGTAAACGACGGGCGGCTCATCTCCCGGAATTTGGAGCTGTGCGAAAAAACAACAGAGTGGCTGAAAAAGCAGGTGCACCGGCAAGGGCTGAACGACTACCGTGAGATTTTTCTGCTGACCGTTGACGGCGGTGGGAAAATCAACTGTATTCCAAAGGAGAACTCCAAATGAAATCGTGGCTGATACCCATTTCTCTTCTGGCGGCAATTCTGACCTTTTCGGTGATGAACTGCCGCGCCATGGATCGGGACGTGACCCGCTGGCAATCTCAGCTTGAGCAAACGGAACAGGCCGCGGCCGCCGAGAACTGGCAGGACGCAAATACGTTTCTCACCCAAAGCTATGAGGACTGGTCCAACCGCCAAACCTATCTCCACATCACAGCACAGCACAGTCTGGTGGACAGCGCGGACGCCATGTACCGCCGCTGTGCGGCCCTGATTTCCGAAGAAAACTCGGAATGTATGGCGGAACTGGCGGAACTAATGCACCAGCTTGAGGATCTATCGGGAACAGAGCAGTTCAGCATTAAAAACCTGCTGTAACGGAAACGTGCCGTTACAGCCTTCTTCTCGTTTCCGCTCAAGCCGAAGAAACAGGGCCAAGCCGGCTGCTTCCTTCTCCGCTCTGCGGCTATTATAGCACACCCTTCCGCTCCGCCGCAATACAAAATCATTCCCGCCCAAAGGCATCCCCCTTTCTCTTGTTCCCTAACGAAAAGGGCCCATTGAAAGCGGAAATCGGTTGTCAAACGCCGCCAAACGCGCTATACTGGTGCGAAGTCAGTCGGTTTTGGTGTAAAAGGAGGAAACGGTATGAAGGCAAAGGCGGCGGTCAAGCGCATCATCGAAACGCTGAAGGGCATTTACCCCGACGCGCTGTGCTCTCTAAACTATGAAAAGGACTATGAGCTTCTGTTCGCCGTGCGGCTTGCCGCCCAGTGCACCGACGCGCGCGTGAATCAAACCACCCCCGCTCTGTACGCCCGGTTTCCAACACTCCAAAGCTTTGCGGAGGCGGACGCGGCGGAGGTGGGGCAGTACGTCCGCTCCTGCGGGTTTTTCAACAGCAAGGCCCGGGACATTGTGGCTTGCGCCCAAAAGCTCATTGCAGAGCACGGCGGAAAGGTCCCCGCCACCATGGAGGAGCTGACGGCCCTGCCCGGCGTGGGCCGGAAGACGGCAAACCTCATTCTGGGTGACGTATATGGCCAGCCCGCCTATGTCTGCGACACCCATTGCATCCGTATCACAGGCCGTCTCGGCATCACGGACGGCAGTAAAGACCCTCTTCAGGTGGAGCGGCAGCTCCGTCTGGTGCTTCCACCCCGGGAGTCCTCAAACTTCTGCCACCGCATGGTGCTGTTCGGGCGGGACACCTGCACCGCCCGGTCCCCCAAGTGCGCGGGCTGTCCGCTGGAACGGGACTGCGATTTTATAAAAGCAGAGAAAGCGGCAGCGAAGTAATTTCGCCCCGTCATATTCTATGTTGACCATATAAAAGAGGATTCCCGCTTCGGCAAGGCCGAAGCGGGAATTTTTGTTTTAAAACAGCGTAATCTGGCTTGTTTCTGCCATTCCGGCGAAAGCCCCCAGCTTCTTGAGCTGCTCAATATGGGTTTTGGAAAGCTTACTGCAACACATGGAAAATTCCTCAATGGAAATGAAGCTCTTTCCTTTTCGCTTCTCCACCGTGTCCGCCGCCGCCGTCTCTCCCAGACCCCGTACTGCGGCAAAGGGCGGAAGAAGTCCGTTTTCCGTCACCTTAAACTTCGTGGCCTCGGACTCATAGATGCTGATGGTGTCAAAGTGGAAGCCACGGAGATAGAACTCATAGCATACCTCCAGCGTGGTCATCAAATCCTGCTCCACCGCCGTGGCGTCCTTGTTGTTCTCAATTTCCCGGATTTTCCGCTTCACCGCGTCCATCCCCGCGCAGCAATACTCCGCGTCAAACGCCTTAGCCCGGACGGTAAAAAATGTGGCGTAAAACGCCAGCGGCTCGTGCACCTTGTACCACGCGATACGGAACGCCATCATGACGTAGGCCACGGCGTGGGCCTTGGGGAACAGATAGCCAATTTTTGCAAGGGAGTCGATATACCACTCGGGAATGTCGTGCTCCCGCATGATGTCCACCCAGCCATCCGGGAAGCCGCCCTTTTTCACTTTTCCCTTTCGGACAGACTCCATAATTTTGAAGCTCAGCTCCGCATCCACCCCCATGGAAATCAGGTAAAGCATAATGTCGTCACGGCAGCCCACCGTCTCCAAAACGGAAGCAGTCCCGTCCAGAATCAAATCCCGGGCGTTGCCCAGCCACACATCCGTTCCGTGGGAAAAGCCGGAAAGCCGAACCAGCGTGTTAAAATCCTTCGGTCGGGTGTCCACCAGCATCTGGCGGGTAAACCGGGTGTTAAATTCCGGGATAGCCACGGCCCCCGTCTCCCCCACCACGTCGTCGTGTTCATAGCCCAAGATTTTGCTGGAGATGAAGATCGACATGGTGTCCTCGTCATCCAGCGGAATAGAGCGGGGGTCCACGCCGGTCAGATCCTCCATCATGCGCACCATGGTGGGATCGTCGTGCCCCAGCATGTCCAGCTTCAGGAGGTTGGCTTCCATGCAGTGATATTCAAAATGAGTGGTGATAATATCGCTCTCGGGGTCGTCCGCCGGGTGCTGAACGGGACAAAAATCCTCGATTTCCAAGTCGTCCGGCACCACCACAAGGCCGCCGGGATGCTGGCCCGTGGTGCGCCGAACGCCCACACAGCCAACGGTCAATCGGTTTTCCTCCGCCCGGCCCGCGGTGACGCCGGTTTCCTCCAGATACTTTTTCACCATGCCGAAGGCCGTCTTTTCCGCAAGGGTTCCGATGGTTCCCGCCCGGAACACCTGCTTTTCGCCAAACATTTCGATGGCGTGACGGTGCGCCTTTGCCTGATACTCGCCGGAGAAATTCAGGTCGATATCGGGAACCTTTCCGCCGCCGAAGCCCAAAAAGGTTTCAAAGGGGATGTCAAACCCGTCCTTCACGCATTTTTCGCCGCATACCGGGCAGTCCTTGTCCGGCATATCCGCGCCGCAGCCGTAAGACCCGTCCTGTATAAATTCCACGTGCTTGCATTTGGGGCAGCGATAGTGGGGCGGCAGGGAGTTAACCTCCGTAATTCCGGACATATAGGCCACCAGAGACGACCCGACGCTGCCCCGGGAACCAACCAGATAGCCGTTTTCCAGCGACCGCTGCACCAGCTTCTGGGCGGACATGTACACCACGTCGTACTTTCCTAAGATACCGCCCAGCTCCACCTTCAGCCGATCCTCCACCAGCGGGGGCAGGTCTTCGCCGTAAAGCTCGCGGGCTTTTTCCCAAACCATGCGGTTCAAATCCTCCTCGGAGTTTTCAAGCCGGGGGGGATACAGGTCTTTCGGCAGCAGCTCGAATTTTTCCACGCTGTCCGCAACAGCCCGGGGATTGCTCACCACCACCTCAAACGCCTTTTCCTTCCCCAGATAGGAAAATTCCGCAAGCATCTCGTCGGTAGTTTTGAAGTAAATAGGAAGACTTGCATCCGCATCCGGAAATTTTTTCGATGCCAGCAGGATGTGGCGGTATACCTCGTCCTCCGGCTCCCGGAAGTGCACGTCTCCTGTGGCGCACACGGGTTTTCCCAGTTCCTCGCCCAGCCGCACAATGGTCCGGTTCAGCTCCCGCAGGTCTTCTTCGGACTGCACGTCCCCGTTTCGCAGCATGAACATGTTGTTGCACACCGGCTGGATTTCCAGATAGTCGTAATAGGACGCGATGCGCCTAAGCTCATCCCAGTCCTTGTGGTCCGCCACGGCACGGAACAGCTCGCCCGCCTCGCAGGCCGCGCCCACGATAATGCCCTCCCGGTGCTGATTCAGCAGCGTTTTCGGCACCGTGGGGACCCGCTTAAAGTAGTTGAGGTTGGATGCAGAAATGATTTTGTAGAGGTTTTTCAGCCCCACCTTGTTTTTCGCCAGCAGGATAATGTGCTTGGGAAAGCGGTTGGACTTGCTTCCAAGAGGCCGCAGCTTTTCCATCTCGGGATTGATTCCCTGAAGATTGAAAACGTCCTTTTTCTTCAGCATATCGAAGAAGGGAATCAGCATATAGCCCACCGTGGCCGCGTCGTCGCTGGCCCGGTGGTGGTTAAAGGCAGGCAGGTCCAGCTCCTCCGCCACAATGTCCAGCTTATACTTGTTCAGCTTTGGCAGCAGGTTTTGGGCCAGAATTAGCGAGTCAATATAGGTGGCCTGAAAGGTCAGGCCCGTTTTTTTGCAGCCCTCCCGAATAAAACCGATGTCAAATTCCGCGTTGTGGGCCGCCAGCGGGCGTCCATCCACGAATTTTAAAAAATCCGCCAGCGCGTCTTTCAGCTTGGGCGCGCCGCGAAGCATCTCGTCGGTGATGCCCGTCAGCCCGATAATTTCCGGGGTAAGCCGCCGCTCCGGGTCCACAAAGGTCTGAAACCGGTCGGTAATCTCCCCGTTTTTCAGCACCACCGCGCCGATTTCCGTAATTGCCTCCCGCATCACCTTGAGACCCGTGGTTTCAATGTCAAAGCACACAAACTCTCCGTCAAGCGGGCAGTCCTGCAATCCATGGACAGCCACCCGGTCGTCCAGATTGTTGATGAAATACCCCTCCATGCCGTAGAGAATCTTGATTTTATCCCCGGCGGCGTGCCACGCGTCCGGAAAGGACTGGGCCACGCCATGGTCCGTGATGGCAATGGCGGGGTGACCCCAGCGGATGGCCTGCCGCACCACTTCCTGCGGGTCGGTCAGCGCGTCCATGCTGCTCATGCGGGTGTGCAGATGCAGCTCCACCCGCTTTACCTCGGCGGTATCCTCCCGCTCCTTGTGCGCGGCGGCACGGATAAGGAAGGGGGCCATCTGAATGTCCTTCCCGTCCCAGGTTGGCTCCATTTTTCCCTGCACCGCCACCCACATACCCGGCTTCAGCTTTCCGTCCAGCTTTCTGGCCTCGGCGGCGGTGAGATTTTTCTGCACCGTCAGGGACCCGGTATAGTCTGTCAAATCCATGCTCATGCGCCACAGTCCGGGGCGGCGTGTCTCCCGGCACTCAAAAGCGAAAATCTTGCCGATGACAGTGGCCTTTCCGGTTTTCAGGTCCAGCGACCCTACGGGTACGGTTTTTCCAATAGGCTTTTTCTCTCCGTAAAACACCTCGCCCACGGCCCCGTCCCGTTTCTTCTCCGCGCCCCGTCCTCCGTCTGACCCGGCTTGAGACGCACCCTGCGTTTTTTCCCGCGCCGGCTCTATCGGGCAGCACGCACAGGAAATCCGCGCGTCGGCAAAGCCGTATGCCGTGCAGAGTTCCTGCCCCAGTGCCCGGATTTCCTCTCCGCCCAGTTCCGCCCGGGTTTCCATTTGCAGTTCAATCGTACGCGCTGCCCTGTCGATGGCCGCACCGACCAGCATGGCCCCGTCCAGCTTCGCCCGCAGGGGCGGAAGCGGCCTCAAGTCCGGAAATATGTTGGAAAATGCAATTTTTGACATAGTTTCTCTCAATCCTAACCCGCTCTCAATGTATCGTCCAAACCGCCGGCTTCCCCGCGATTTTTACAGCTTCTCAATCTCCTCCATCAATGCGTCCACCAGCCGCTCCTGCGGAACCTTGCAGAGAACCTCTCCCTTTCGGAAAAGCAGGCCCTCCCCGTCTCCTCCCGCGATGCCGATGTCGGCGGCTGCGGCCTCCCCGGGGCCGTTGACGGCGCAGCCCATCACCGCCACGGTAATGGGCTTGCGGCAGCCGTCCAGCCGCCGCTCCACTTCCTCCGCCAGAGGAATCAAATCAATGCGCGTCCGCCCGCAGGTGGGACAGGCGATCAGGTTCACGCCGTCATGGCGCAGCCCCGCCGCCCGGAGAATTTTTTTCGCCGCGTAAATCTCCTCCACCGGGTCCGCCGTCAGCGTCACCCGGATGGTATCTCCAATGCCCATACACAGCAGCCCGCCGATACCCATGGCAGACTTAACCAGCCCCATGGACGGCGTTCCCGCCTCGGTAACGCCAAGGTGCAGGGGATACTCCGTCCGCTCCGCAAGCAGCCGGTAGGCCGCAATGGTCAGCGGCACGTCGGAGCATTTCACGGAAATGCAGATGTCGTCAAAGTCAAACCGGTTCAGCAGCGCCGTGTGGCCCAGCGCGCTTTCCACCAGCGCCTCCGCCGTCACACCGCCGTATTTTGCCCGCAGCTCCCGCTCCAACGACCCGCCGTTCACGCCGATGCGGATGGGAATGCGCTTCCGGCGGCAGATATCCGCCACCGCCTTCACCTTTTCCGCTCCGCCGATATTGCCGGGATTGATGCGAATGGCGTCAATTCCCCGCTCCGCGCACTCCAGTGCAAATTTGTAGTTGAAGTGAATGTCGGCGATGAGCGGAATAGAAATCTGCTCTTTAATTTTGCCCACAGCCTCCGCCGCCGCCCTGTCGGGAATGGCCACCCGAATCAACTCGCACCCGGCATTCTCCAGCGCCTTGATTTGGGCCACCGTGGCGGCCACGTCGTCGGTTTTCGTGTTGCACATGGACTGAATGGTGACGCTTGCGCCGCCGCCCACAGGCACAGTGCCCACCAGTAATTGCTTTGTCATCGGTACTCCCTCCCTCAGCCAAACAGCCGGGAAACGTCGTGAAGCGTCACAATCAGCATAAAGCCCAGCAGTACCACCAGACCACCGTAATTGATGGCGTTTTCGTATTTTTCAGGAATGCGTTTTTTAAAGAGCGCCATGGCAATGGCGTCCACCGTTAAAAACAGCACCCGCCCGCCGTCCAGCGCCGGAAGAGGCAAAAGATTCATCACCGCCAGATTCACAACGATCAGCGCTGTGAAAAAGAGAATGTTGTCCAGCGCGTCCCGGGCGCTTTCCGATGCCTGCCCCACCTGCGTAATGGTGGAGACGATGCCTACCGGGCCGCTCATATCCTTGAGCCCCGCATCTCCTCGTGCCAGCATCTGAAGGCTGATGCGCACCGTCCGCACGAAATCCACGGTGTTATACCATGCGATTTTCACCTTGCCCAGCCCCGTGGCGGGTACGGCTTCGTTGCCGTAGAAAAAGCCGTAGCCCAGATAGGGCTTGCCGTCCTGCCCGGTGCAGGTTTGCAGGGGAATCCCTGTGAGGGACACCTTCTCCCCGTCCCGCAGCACAGTCACGGCCAGCTTCTCTTTCCCGGCGTTCACCCGCATCAAAAGAGCCACGTCGCCGCTGACATAAATCCGCTCTCCATTGATAGACCAAAGCTGATCGCCTGCTTGCAGCGTCTCCTCCCCGGCGGCGGTAAACTCCGGTGCTACTCCGGCCACGGTTGGCACATAAAACGCCTCGGCTCCGGAGTAGAGAATCAGCAGAATCAAAAAGCCCGTCAGGAAATTGGAGAGAGAACCCGCCACGAAAATAAAAACCTGCTTCCAATAGCCCTGCCGGGTAATGGCCCGGGGATTCTCCGAATCCTCATCCTCTCCCTCCATGGCGCAGTAACCGCCCACAGGGAGAATACGGAGGGAATACTGCGTCTCTCCCCGCTGTCTTTTGAACAGGGCCGGGCCCATGCCAATGGAAAACTCGTTGACCTGCACGCCGCAGGCCTTGGCGGCCAGAAAGTGCCCCAGCTCGTGGAGCGCGATGAGCACGCCAAACATGAGAATCGCCGCGAGAATGTAGACAATTGTCATAAATACTCCTAACTAAACTGTTCCGATGCCGCCCTTGCGGCGTTTCTCGTCTTCGGGACGCTTCACTGCGAAAGAACCGCCCGCCGCGCATCGGCGTCCGCTTTCAGAATATCCGAAAGCGTGGGATGATATACCACCGGGACAGCCTTCCGCGCTTTTTTCACCAGACGGGAAATGTCATTGAAGCCAATTTTCTCCTGCAAGAACAGGCCCACCGCTTCTTCGCCCGCTCCGTTTAAAACGGCGCAGGCGGTGCCGCCCTCTTCCGCAGCGGCCTCTGCCAGCGCGAAGCAGGGAAACGCCTCCCGATCCGGCGCCGCAAAGGTGAGGGGTGGGCAGGTCAAAAGGTCCAGTGGCTCCGCAGGATTATCCCCCCGCCGGGGATAGGTAAACGCATAGCGGATGGGAAGGCGCATGTCCGCTGTCCCAAGCTGGGCCAGCACTGCTCCATCCCGATATTCCACCAGAGAGTGAACAATACTCTGCCGGTGAATCAGCACATCCACCTGAGAAAGCGGCAGGCGGTAAAGGCGCATAGCCTCGATGACCTCCAGCCCCTTGTTCATCAGCGTTGCGCAGTCCACCGTAATTTTCGGCCCCATTTTCCAGTTGGGATGGCGCAAGGCGTCCTGCTTCGTCATGCCCTCAAGCTCTGCAAAGCTTTTCCCGTAAAACGGCCCGCCGGAGCAGGTCAGTAACAGGCGCTTCACTTCCCGCCGGTCTTCACAGCCCCGCAGGCACTGGAAAATGGCCGAGTGCTCCGAGTCCACCGGGACAATTTCCGCCCCATACCGGTCCGCCGCGTCCATCACCAACTCCCCGGCGCACACCAGCGTTTCCTTGTTGGCAAGCGCGATGCGCTTGCCCTCTTCAATCGCGGCCAGCGTAGGCCCAAGGCCCACCATGCCCACCACGGCGGCCACCACCGTGTCCGCACCGTCCACCGTCGCTGCCTCCAACAAGCCCTCAGGCCCGGAGACAATTTTTACATTCAAGTCTCTTACCCGGCCGCGAAACTCCTCCGCAGCCGCAGAGTCGTACAATGCCACAAGACGCGGCAGAAACTGCCGCGTCTGCCGCTCTAAAAGCTCCAGATTTCCGCCCCGGACGGCCAATGCCTCCACGCCCAGGTTCAGTTGCTCGGCCACATCCAGCGTCTGCCGCCCGATGGAGCCGGTGGAGCCCAACAGTGAAATTGTCTTTGTCATACCGTCACCGCCTTACGTCCATGCACATGGGCAATGGACTTTTTGCAGCGTCCCCGCATTGTGCAAATGCGGACACGCCGCCTATCTCATAGAACGCCGATGGCCAGCCAGACAAGCGGGGCCACAAAGGTCACGCTGTCAAACCGATCCAGCACACCGCCGTGTCCGGGCAGCAGCTTTCCGTAATCTTTCACACCAAATTCCCGCTTAATCACAGAAAAGCTCAAATCCCCGATTTGGCCCGCCGCACTGCCAAAAAGGCCCACCACAAGCACCTGCCACCAGGGCAAAAACGCTGTATCCAGCAGCCACAGCCCCACGCAATTTACCAGCGCCAATCCAATTACGCCGCCAAGCAAGCCGCCCACGGCCCCCTCCACCGTTTTCTTAGGGCTGACGGGCGTTAGCTTGTGCCTGCCGCACAGCATTCCCGCAAACAGGGCGAAGGTGTCGCTTCCAAAGGAAATCCCCAGCGGGACAAACACCAGTAGCCGCCCCGCTTCCTCCAGCCGCAGCAGCAGCAAACAGGAAAGCATCAGCGGAAACGCCAGCCCGGAAAAGACGGCGGCGGTTACGTCTGAAAACACAATGCGCTCCTCGGCTGTATAGTCCAGAATCGCACTAAGAAACACCAGCAGCACAAACGCCAGCGCCAGCGTCGCCGTCAGCGGCAGGTTTTCCAGCACAGCGGGACGCGGAACGTTTGCAAAAATTTCAAGCTGCACTTTTCCGTCTCCGCCCGTGCTAAATTCTTCATAGAGAACCACCGGAACCATTGTCGCCGTCAGAACCGTCAGCCGCTGAAGCTTTTCTCCGCCCTTTTTCAAAACAGCGCGGCTCAATTCCCACGCGCCCACGCCGCACAGAGCCATGCTCAGCGCCACAGTAGCCGCCGGCGGTGCAAAGCCCAAAACGAAAATCAGCGCCGGGATGCCGAGTACCGCCACCATCACCCGTTTGAACATACCATCAATCCTTATCTGTGAAGCAACTCACTTCACGCCGCCAAACCGGCGGTCTCTTTTCTGATAGGCCGCCACGGCCCGGTTGATCTCTGCCTCGTCAAAGTCCGGCCAGAGGGTATCCGTGTAGTAAAATTCGGAATAGGCGCACTGCCAAAGCAGGAAATTGCTCAGCCGCAGTTCCCCGCTGGGGCGGATAATCAGTTCTGGATCGGGAATGCCCGCGCTGTCCAGATAACCGGAAAACAAGGTGTCGTCCAGTTCCTCCGGGCTGCGCAGTCCATCTGCACAGTCGGCGGCAAAGTGCCGCGCGGCCCGCAGAATCTCATCTCGCCCGCCGTAATTCAGGCAAATATTTGCCTGAAAGGCGTCCCGCCCCAAATGCTCTGTAATTTCGTCCGTCTCCCGGGCCAATGCCCGCAGCTCGGGTGGGATGGCGGTCATGTCACCGAAAAATTTCAGCCGGATGCTGTCCCTCTCCATGGAGTCAATGGCTTCCAGCAGATACCGCTTTAAAAGCGCCATGATGGCGCCCACCTCTGTCTCAGACCGCTTCCAGTTCTCTGTGGAAAAGGCGTACACCGTCAGATACTCAACGCCCAGGTTTTTACAGTAGGTGGCAATATCTCGAAAGGTTTCCGCCCCGGCCTTGTGCCCGGCGGTGCGGGGCAGCCCCCGCTTTTTCGCCCAGCGTCCGTTTCCGTCCATAATAATGGCAATGTGGCGGGGCAGGCGGCTTTTGTCCACCTGCCCCGCCTGCTTGCCAGAAAGTTCGTTGATCATCAAATTGCCATCAATTCCTTTTCTTTGGCAGCAAGCATCTCCTCCAGCTTTTTACAACTGTCGTCCGTCATTTTCTGAAGGTCCTTTTCCGCCTGCTTCAAATCATCCTCGGTAATCTCCGTGGACTTTTCCAGCTTTTTAAACGCTTCCATGGCATCCCGGCGAATGTTGCGCACGGCCACTTTACCATTTTCCGCGTATTTGTGAATCTGCTTTACCAGATCCTTGCGCCGCTCCTCCGTCAACTGGGGAAAGCCCAGGCGCAGGCTCTTTCCGTCATTCTGCGGATTGATGCCAAGGTCAGAATTCTGAATGGCCTTTTCAATGGACTTCAAGGCCGAAGCGTCCCACGGCTGAATCACCAAAGACCGGGGGTCTGGCGAGGCGATGGAAGCAATCTGCTGAATGGGCGTGGGGGTTCCGTAATAATCCACGCTGATGCGGTCCAGCACGGCGGCGTTGGCCCGGCCGGCACGCACGGCGGCAAAATCTGCCGCCACGGACTCGACGCTCTTTTTCATCTTGTCCTCGTAAATCTTGTACTCCTCTTTCTGCATAACGGTCACTCCTTCACGATCGTTCCGATTTTTTCCCCGCACACGGCGCGGATAATATTCTCAGGGTCCTTCAGGGCAAACAATAGGACGGGAATGTGGTTGTCCATGGACAGAGACGTTGCCGTGGAGTCCATCACCGTCAGGTGCTGGGCCAGCACGTCGTCATAGGTAATCGAATCGTATTTTACCGCAGAAGGGTCCTTCGCCGGGTCGGCGGAATACACACCGTCCACATTCTTGGCAAGCAAAATCACATCCGCCCCGATTTCAGCCGCACGCAGAACGGCGGCGGTATCTGTGGAAAAATAAGGGTTTCCGGTGCCGCAGCCGAAGATCACCACACGGCCCTTTTCAAGATGCCGGATGGCTTTGGAGCGGATGTAGGGTTCTGCAAAAGACCGCATCTCCACGGCAGTCTGCACCCGAACCTCCACGCCCCGCTGCTCCATCACATCAGCCACCGCAAGGCAGTTTAAAACTGTTGCCAGCATTCCCATGTGGTCGGCCCGGGTGCGCTCCAGCTTTCCGCCGCCGTCCTTCACGCCGCGCCAGAAGTTGCCGCCGCCCACCACGACGCCCACCTGAACGCCCATGGCGATACACCGCCCAATCACGTCACACACTCTGCCGATCACTTCAAAATCAAGACCCGTGTGCTTATCTCCGGCCAGCGCTTCCCCGCTGATTTTCAGCAGGACGCGCTTGTATACAGGTTTTGCCATCTTGCAAACCTCCGTTGTATTTCAGATAGCGCTATTCTATCAAATTTTGCAGCCTTTGGAAAGGGGAAAAGCAAGTTTTTTCAAGAAAAAGCACAGGAGACTGCCGCCTCCTGTGCCGCTGGCCCGGAGAAACCCCCGTGCCAGCCCAACGCAGCCGCTATTTCACTTAGCGCAGGCAGCCTCCAGCAAACCGATCAGCATCTCCCGGCCTGTTCCCTTCTCCGCAGAGTAGGGAACCAGCGGCTCGTCATCCACCATTTCCAGCGTCTGGCGGATGAGCGCCAGATTCGGCTCCACCTCCCGCGCCTTCAGCTTATCCAGCTTGTTGGCCACCACAATCTCGGGGCAGCCGCTCTCCCGAAACCAGTTATGCATCGTCACATCGTCGGCGGTGGGCTTGTGGCGGGCGTCTACAATCAGAACGCCAACAGTGAGAATGTCGCCCTCATCCTGAAAATACCGCTCCATCAGGCGGCCCCACCGTTCCTTTTCCGTCCGGCTCACCTTTGCATAGCCATATCCCGGTAAATCTACCAGCCAGGCTTTCTCGTCAACCTTAAAATAGTTAATCTGGGTGGTCTTCCCCGGCGTCGCACCCACATAGGCAAGATTCTTCCGCCCCACCAGACGGTTGATCACCGAGGACTTACCCACGTTGGACCGGCCCGCAAAGGCCATCTGGGGCATTCCGTCCCGCAGGAAATCCTTGGGGTCGGCCGCAGAGCGGACAAATTCCGCCTTCATAAAGTTCACCGGGAAATCACATCCTTGTTTTTATTTTTAAGCATGCCCTGTCGCAAGGCACAGGGCGGAACCGGCAGCTTTGTCACCGGCCCCCGTCACGCGCGGCTCTGCCGCCCGCCGCGCCGAAGCCGCATGCGCGGCCCGGCCAAATGCATCCTTATTGACGCAGCGCGTCTCCGCCGGTTTCCCGAACCGGGGCAAAGGCCGCAACCACAGTCTGCTCCGGCTCTGCTGCCTTTTCCGCCCTGCCCTTGATGAGCGCAGGACAGAGCGCCCGGCTCAAAACCTCATCCACATTGCTCACAGGGATAAACTCCAGCGCGGCACGGACGGTCTGGTCAATCTGCTCCAAATCCCGCACGTTGTCCACCGGAATCAGAACCGTTTTCACGCCGCTGCGCAAGGCCGCCATAGTTTTTTCCTTCAGCCCGCCGATGGCCAGCACCCTGCCCCGCAGAGTAATTTCGCCTGTCATGGCAATGCCCGCCCGGACCTTCCGTCCGGTAAGCGCAGAGCACAGCGCCGTGGCCACTGCGATGCCCGCGGAGGGACCGTCCTTGGGTACGGCGCCCTCGGGAAAATGGACGTGAATGTCCTTGTTTTTGTAAAATTCCGGGTCAATGTCGTAAGCGGCGGCACGGCTGCGCAGGCAGCTCAGCGCCGCCTGAACGGACTCTTTCATCACGTCGCCCAGATTTCCGGTCAGCTCCAGCTTTCCGGTGCCGTCCATCACGTTTGCCTCCACCTCCAGAATTTCGCCGCCGACCTCGGTCCAGGCAAGCCCGTTGACCACGCCGACCTCCTCCCGCTCCGAATGGAGGGCAGGGGGATAGGGAGACATATCCAGCAATCCGTGCAAATCCGCTTCCGCCACGGCCACTCGCTTCGTCTCGCCGGTAAGCAGCTTCAGATTAGCTTTGCGGCACAGGGCGGCAATCCGCCGCTCCAGAACGCGCACACCGGACTCTCTTGTGTAATCCCGAATCAGGGCGCGAATTGCCCCGTCGTCTATTTTGAGCTGGGCCTTTTTCAGCCCGTGCTCCTTCATCTGCTTGGGAATTAAGTGATTTTTGGAAATTTGCAACTTTTCCTCGTCGGTATAGCTGCCCAGTTGAATCACTTCCATCCGGTCAAGCAACGGACGGGGGATGGTGTCGGTGGAGTTTGCGGTTGTGATAAACATGACGCGGCTCAAATCCACCGGAATCTCCATAAAGTGGTCCCGGAAGGCATGGTTTTGCTCGGAATCCAGAACCTCCAGCAAAGCGGAGGCCGGGTCGCCCCGGAAGTCGCTACCCAGCTTGTCGATTTCGTCCAGCAAAAGCAACGGATTCATGGATTTACTGCGGCTGATGGCCTCAATAATCCGCCCGGGCATGGAGCCGATATAGGTCTTCCGGTGGCCCCGGATATCCGCTTCATCCCGAACGCCCCCCAAGCTCAGTCGGGCCAGCTTCCGGTTCAGCGCCTTGGCAACGCTGACGGCGATGGAGGTTTTACCCACGCCGGGAGGGCCGACAAGGCAGAGAATCTGCCCCTTCCCCTCCGGGTTCATCTGGCGCACGGCAATCGTTTCCACAATCCGTTGCTTCACCTTTTCAAGGCCAAAGTGATCCCTATCCAGAATTTTTCTGGCAGCTTCCACGTTCAGCCGCTCACGGGTCACGGTATTCCACGGCATCTCCAGACACACATCCAGATAGTTCCGGATCACTGCGCTCTCCGCGCTGGAATAGGGCTGCTTGCCCAGCTTATCTACCTCTTTCATCAGGTGGGCTTCCGTGTCCTCCGGCAAGTCCAGCCGGAGAATGCGCATGCGGTATTCGTCCAGTTCCTCGTCCCCGTCTTCGCCTTCGCCCAGTTCGCTCTGCATCACCCGAATCTGGGCGCGCAGAATCTGCTCCCGCTGGGACCGGGCAAGCTGAGAGCGGACCTTGCTCTCCATTTCCCCCTCGAAAGCCAGCACATCATTTTCGCGGGCCAGAAACTCGTTAAGCTTCCGCAGACGAACGTAAGAGGAAGTCTCCTCTAAAATACTCTGCCGCTCCTCGGCGCGCAGTTGGACATTCTGTGCCAAAAAATCCGCAAGATATCCCGGGTCCCGGCTATCCAGAACCTGAGCCTTTACCCCGTCCGGCAAGCCGGAAGCCTTCCCCGCGTATTCTTTAAACAGCACGGCGGTCTGGCGCAGAAGCGCCTCTGTCCGGGGGCTGTTCAAAAACGTCTCAGACTCCTTCTGCTCCGGCATTGCCTCCACATTGGCCTGCAAAAACGGCTCAGACTGCCACAGGCGCTTCATCCGCGCCCTGCGGCCACCCTCCACCATCACCCGCACGCTCCCCTCGGATACGCGCAGAACCTGAGAAATGTGGGACACGGTGCCCACCCGGTAGAGGTCCTTCTCTCCCGGCACCGCCGTTCCGACTTCTTTTTGCGTCACCAGAAAAATTTCCTGATCCGTCTCCATCGCCCGGCTCAGGGCTGCAATGGAGATGGGCCGCTCCACATCAAAAGTGATGTTCATATGTGGGAAAACCGTCAAACCCCGCAGGGCCAGAACGGGAATGTTCCAGGTTGTCAGCTCCATGGTCGGAATCCTTTCTTATTAAAAAAGGGAGACGCGGCTCGCGTCCCCCTTTCTATGTCAGGCTTGCGGCTGCTCAGGATGCGGAGGCCGGCGTACTTCCGGGCAGCTCCGCCTTTTCGGTTTTGCCGTTGTTCAGCTTCACCGGATGGCTTGCACGCCGCTTGTCGTGTACCAGCGCGGGCTGCTCAGTTCCCTCCACGCAGGCACGGGTAATCCGCACGGTTTCAATGGTCGGGTCGGAGGGAATGTCATACATGATCTGTGTCAGCATGGATTCCATCACCGCCCGCAGACCCCGTGCGCCGATGTTCCGCTCAATGGCTTTGTCGGCCACGGCGTCCAGCGCCTCCTGCTCAAAAATCAGCTCCACATTGTCGTATCCCAGCAGCTTTTGATACTGCTTGACCAAAGCGTTTTTCGGCTCCATGAGAATCCGCACCAAATCCTCGCGGCTCAGCGCGTTCAGCGTGGCGATCACCGGCAGACGGCCCACAAGCTCGGGAATCAGGCCGTACTTCAAGATGTCGTGAGGCTGAACCCCAGCCAAAATCCGGCTCAGGTTCCGATCCTTCTTCCCCTCGATCTTCGCGCCAAAGCCGATGCTCTTCTGGTCCAGCCGCTGCTCGATGATTTTGTCCAGTCCGTCAAACGCACCGCCGCAGATGAACAGGATGTTTTTAGTGTTTACCTGAATAAACTCCTGATGAGGGTGCTTGCGCCCGCCCTGGGGCGGAACGTTGGCCACAGTGCCCTCCACAATTTTCAAAAGGGCCTGCTGCACGCCCTCGCCGGACACATCCCGCGTGATGGAGACATTTTCGCTCTTACGGGCAATTTTGTCGATCTCATCCACGTAGATAATGCCCCGCTCAGCCCGCTCCACATCAAAGTCGGCGGCCTGCAAAAGCCGCAGAAGAATGTTCTCCACATCGTCGCCCACATAGCCCGCTTCGGTCAGGGTGGTTGCGTCCGCAATGGCAAAGGGGACCTTTAAAATGCGAGCCAGCGTCTGGGCGAACAGCGTCTTGCCGGAGCCGGTGGGGCCCAGCATGAGGATGTTGCTTTTTTGCAGCTCCACTTCCTCGTCGCCGCCGAAGTAAATCCTTTTATAGTGGTTGTACACCGCAACGGACAGGGCAACCTTTGCCTCGTCCTGCCCGATCACATACTGATCCAGCACGCCCTTGATCTCCTGAGGCGTGGGCAGCTTGTCGGGGATTTCCTCCAGGCCGGAGGTGCCGGTTTCCTCAAACCCATCGTTTAAAATGCTCATGCACAGCTGGACGCATTCGTCACAGATGCGCACGCCGGGTCCCTGAATCATCCGGTGAACCTGCTGCTCGTGCTTGCCGCAGAAGGAGCAGCGAAGAGTTCTTTTGTCGTCATTCGGCATGGTATTACCTCAGTTCTGCCTTTTCGGAAAGGCGCAATCAGTGATTGGTGATAATTTTGTCGATCAGGCCGAATTCCTTGGCCTCTTCGGCGGACATAAAATTGTCCCGCTCGCAGGCGGCGGTAACTTCCTCTACGGACCTTCCTGTGTTGTCCGCAAGAATGAGGTTCATGCGCTTTTTGATAATTTCCAGCCGCTTGAGATGGATGGCCATGTCGGTAATCTGGCCCTGCGTCCCGGCAGAGGGCTGGTGAATCATAATTTCAGCGTTGGGCAGCGCAATCCGCTTGCCCTTGGCGCCGGAGGACAGCAAAAACGCACCCATGGATGCGCACATGCCCACGCACACGGTGGACACATCGCACTTGACGTACTGCATGGTGTCGTAAATGGCCATTCCGTCAGTGACGGAGCCGCCGGGGCTGTTGATATAAAGCTGGATGTCCTTGTCGGGGTCCTGCGCCTCCAGATACAGAAGCTGGGCCACAACCAGACTGGCGGTGGTGGCGTTGACCTCTTCTCCCAAAAAGACGATGCGGTCATTCAGCAGTCTGGAAAAGATATCGTAGGACCGCTCGCCACGGTTGGTTTGTTCCACTACGTAAGGTACTAAGCTCATTGGTATAACCTCCACTTTGATACTGGTCTGCGGAGTCCCCGGCCCCTTGCCGGGGTTGGTCCGTCTAGAAACATTCTCCCATGATACCACAGGTACCATGAGAGAATGTGTCGAATCTGTAAAAAGTAAACGGTTTTCCGGATGATTACTCCGCTTTCTTGGCGGGCTTCTTCGCAGCGGGCTTCTTGGCGGGCTTCTCCTCGCCGTCGGCAGCCTTGGCAGCCTTCTTGGCGGGCTTCTCCTCGCCGTCAGCAGCCTTGGCAGTCTTCTTGGCGGCAGCCTTCTTGGCGGGCTTCTCTTCCTCTTCCGCGTCCTTGGCCTCTACTGCCACGGCGCTGTCCCGCACCAGCTCGATGGCCTTACGGCTGCTGAGCTGATCCTTGATCTGCTCGGCGGGCAGGTACTTCTTGATGTTCTCCAGATCAATACCGTACTGTCCGGCCATGGTATTGTACTCGGCCTCCACATCCTCGTCGGAAATCTCGATCTTTTCCTCCTTGATGATAGCGGCCAGAGCCAGATCCATGCGAACCTGCCGCAGGGCAGGCTCCTTGGCGTCTTCCAGAAGCTTGGCCTCGGTGATGCCGGTCATCTGCATATACTGCTCATAGGGAATGCCCTGCTGCTGAATCTGATTCTTGAAGTTGTCCACAAAGCGGCGGGCCTGAGATTCCACCAGCGCATCGGGCACGTCTGCGGTGATGTTCTCCGCTGCCTTCTGCATCAGCGCGTCTTCAAACGCCTGACGGGCCACCTGCTCACGCTCGTCGGTGATCTTCTTTTCGATATCCGCCTTCAGGTCCTTCAGCGTGTCGAATTCGCTCACGTCCTTGGCGAACTCGTCGTCCATGGCGGGAACGTCCTTCTCCTTCACCTCGTGGAGCTTCACCTTGAACACCACGGCCTTGCCCGCAAGCTCCGGTGTGTAGTCCTCGGGGAAGGTCACATCCAGATCCTTCTCCTCGCCGGCCTTCAGGCCGACCACCTGCTCCTCAAAACCGGGGATAAAGCTGCCGGAGCCAAGCTCAAGGCTGTGGCCCTCACCCTTGCCCCCGTCAAAGGGCTTGCCGTCCAGAAAGCCCTCGAAATCAATCACAGCCACGTCGCCGTTTTTCGCTTCCCGGTCCACAGACACCAGACGGGTGTTGCGGTCGGCCATTTCCTTCAGGCGCTCGTCCACATCGGCGGCGCTGACTTTCACGGCGGACTTGGGGGCCTCCAGACCCTTATACTGGCCAAGCTTCACCTCAGGATAGACGGGAACCACAGCCTTGAAGGTAAAGCCCTCCTTGGTAAGCTCGCCCTCCAAATCCACCTGAGGATAACCCACAACTTCCAGCTTCTGCTCAGCCACGGCAGCCTCATAGGCATCGGGCATGGCGATATTAACCGCTTCCTCAAAAAACACCTCTGCGCCGTACATCCCCTCGATAATCTTGCGGGGCGCCTTGCCGGGACGGAAGCCCGGCACATTGATCTGTTTGCGCATCTTCTGATATGCCTTTACGAGAGCGGCCTCAAATTCCTCCGCGCTGACCTCCACGGTCAGAGCGACGGTACTTTTTTCCTGTTTTTCGCAGTTTTTCACGTTCATATTGTTTACTCCTCCGTTCATGACCGGTGCAAGCCGGTACAATTCCCTATAATATCAGACAAATGAGGAAAAATCCACACTTTTTTCATGATTCGATAATTTTTTTTGGAACGAACTCCAAGTAGTCGGCGGAGATGAGAGAAAAGTCGGTTCCACTCTGTTCTCCCTCAAAACGGCGGCGGATCACCGGCCCGTGAAGATGTCCGTAGTAACAGGCTCTTACCCGATATTTTTCCAGCAGCGCCAGAATCTCAGGGCATTGATAGCCCTTGTACAGCGGCGGATAATGAAGAAAGCACAGAATCGGCCTGTCTCCCGCCGCCCGAAGGGAGGTTTCCAGCCGCATGATCTCCCGGTTTAGAACCTTTGCGTCCGGGGGCTTCTGACGCTCTTCCTGAAACCAGCCCCGGGTGCCGCACAGGGCGTATTCCCCGTAAAAATGGCAGTTGTTGTGAAGGAATGAAAAGCTCGTCAACCCTTTCTCCGCGAAAAAGCCGCTCATTTTGTTCACCGTGGTCCACCAATAGTCGTGGTTTCCCTTCACCAGCAGCTTTTTTGCGGGAAACTGCTCCAGAAAACGGAAGTCTGCCTCCGCCTCCTCCATGCTCATGCCCCAGGAGGTGTCGCCATCCAAAATCAGCGTGTCCTCTTCCGTCAGCATGGAAAGGGATGCGGCAATTCGGTTTACGTAGTCCTTCCATGCCTCCCCGAAAACCTCCATAGACTTGTTCGCCGTCAGGGATAAATGCAGGTCGCCAATTGCATACAGGGCCATTCACGCCCTCCTTTTCTTGATTTCTCGCGGGCGGTAACCCCCGTCGAACACTTAAGAATTATTTGAGAAACTCCCGCACTGTCTGGGGCATCTCCTCTTTTTCTCGGCACAGGTCAAACCGGTTTTCCTTCTCCCGCAGGGCCGCCAGCCGCCACGGGGCAGACTGCCCGGTGACGTATTGCAGCCGGTCGATCAGCTCCGTGCCCGTGCCCTCCGCCGTCTCGCCGATGGCGGCAAGCACGCTGTCGCAGAACTTGAAGGGGGACGCGGTGGACACAAACACAGCGGGCGCACCATCGCCGGTCTTGGCGCGATACTGCTCCAGCACATCCGCAGCCACGGCGGTATGGGTATCCAGCAGATAGCCCCGCTCCCCATAATAGCGCCCGATGGCGGCGGCGGTTTCCGCCTCTCCGCAGGACCCGGCCCAGAACAGCTCACGAATCTGCTCCAAAATCCCGTCGCTCACCCGGTAGCTGCCGCTCATGGCAAGCTGGTCCATATAGTCCTTCATCTGCTCGCCGTTCTGCCCGGAAAGGTCAAACAGCAGCCGCTCCAGATTGGAGGAAATCAGGATGTCCATGGAGGGGCTGATGGTGTTGTAGAAATTCCGGTTGCGGTCATAGGTCCCGGTGGTCAAAAACTCCGTCAGCACGTCATTTTTGTTGGACGCGCAGATGAGCTTTCCAACGGGCAGACCCATTTTTTTCGCGTAATACCCCGCAAGGATATCGCCGAAGTTTCCGGTGGGGACGCAAAAGTTGACCTTCGTTCCCATGTTCAGCTTCCCGTCCCGCACCAGATCGCAGTAGGCGGAGATATAGTAGACCACCTGCGGCAGAATCCGGCCCCAGTTGATGGAGTTGGCGGAGGAGAGGAAATAGCCCCGCCCGTCCAGCTCCTCCCGGAGGGCTTCGTCGGAAAAAATACGCTTCACGCCGCTTTGTGCGTCGTCAAAATTCCCCACTACGGAGCAAACACCCACGTTTTCACCCCGCTGGGTAAGCATCTGGGCCTCCTGCACGGCGGAAACACCGTCCTTGGGATAGAACACCAGAATTTTTGTCTGCTCCACGTCGGCAAAGCCCTCCATGGCGGCCTTGCCTGTGTCGCCGGAGGTGGCGGCGAGGATGCAGGCCGTCCGCTTCTCCCCGGTTTTTTTCAGGGCCGCTGACAGCAGGCGGGGCAGCATCTGAAGCGCCAAATCCTTAAACGCAGAGGTAGGCCCATGCCACAGCTCTAAGCAGTGGGTGGCTTCGTCCAGCGTCCGCACCGGCGCCACGGCGGCCGTGTCAAACCGGGCGGGGCCATAGGCCGTTTCCGCAAAGTCCAGCAGCTCTTCCGCGCTGTAATCCGTCAGGTACAGGCCCATCACCGCCGCCGCCCGCCGGGGATAACTCAGAGGCAGCAAAGCCTCCAGCTCTTTTAAAGAAAGCGTCGGGAATTCCGTGGGGGTCAAAAGGCCGCCGTCCCGGCTCAACCCCTGCTGCACGGTCTGCGCCGCGCTAAGGTCCACCGCGGTGTCCCGCGTGCTGTAATACTTCATGTCTCTTCCTCCTGCTTGTCGCGCCGCCGCGTGTCTTCCATCCAATTCCCGGCAGCTTTATTCAAACGCGTTTTCCAGATATTCCACCCGGAGCGCGCCATTCTCGTCGTAAACCTCCGCCACGTCAAACCGGGCGGGTTCGTCCATATCCTTCACGCTCATGTACAGCGCGGCGGCAGATCTCAGCCGCGCCTGCTTTGCCCCGGTCACAAATTCTCTGGGAAGGCCCACCTGCAAATTGCTCCGCAGCTTCACCTCCACAAAACACAGCAACCCCTCCGGATCCCGGGCAATCAAATCAATTTCCCCAAATCGGCAGCGCCACTGGCTGGCAAGCAGCCCGTAACCCTTTTCCCGCAGATATTTCGCAACTTCCGCCTCGCCCCGGTTTCCGGCGCTTTTCGTGGTCATGGCCGTCCCCTCTCCCATTTCTTCAAAAAGCTCCGCCGGTGGGCTGGACAGGGACCGTAAGCATCCAGCATTGCATAGTGCAGCTTGGTTCCATATCCCTTATGCTTTGCGAATTGGTAAAGCGGATATTCTTTGTCCAGCACCTCAGTCACAAACCGATCCCGGCTGACCTTCGCCAGAATGGACGCCGCCGCGATGGACGCGCTTTTGCCGTCCCCGCCCACCACGGTTTCGTGGGGCGCGGTGATGGCGCACAGGCTTCCCCGGTCGCGGTTTCCGTCAATCAGAGCAAAATCGGGCCGCTTTTTCAGCCCGTCGATGGCAAGCTGCATGGCCTTCATCCGGGCGTTGAGAATGTCGATCGCATCAATTTCTTCGGCTTCCACCCGGGCCACACAATAGTCTTCCGCCTCATTCCGGATGATTTCAAACAGCGCTTCCCGCTTTTTCTCCGACAGCGTTTTTGAGTCGTTCAGCCCGTCGATGATCAGCCCCCGGGGCAAAATCACCGCCGCCGCATACACAGGCCCCGCCAGCGGGCCGGCGCCCGCCTCATCCGCACCGCACACCGTTTCATACCCGGCGACAAAGCACTGTTCCTCAATACTCCACGGATGTTCCATCTCAGCCATTTTCCCGCTCCTCCGGCGTTTCAAGGCTAAAGCGGCCAAGCTTCCCGCCACGGAACTCGTCCAGCAGGATTTTGGCCATCCGCTCCGTGTCAACTTCTCCGCCCCGAATCACAAAGCCCCGCTTCTGCCCGGCCTGCTCCAGCAATTCATAGCCGGAAGCCCCCGGCTGGGGCTGAAATTTATACCGCTCGGAAAGCTGTTCCGGATACCGGGCCCCAAGATAGCTCATCAGATTGCAGGCCAGCGTCTCGATGTCGATCACCTCGTCCCGCACCGCACCGGTGAAGGCCAGATTCAGCCCCACGCTCTGATCCTCAAACTTGGGCCAGAGAATTCCCGGCGTGTCCAGCAGTTCCAGCCCTTGGTCAATAGGGACCCACTGCTTCGCCCGGGTAACGCCGGGCCGGTCCTCGGTTTTGGCGGTTTTCCGCTTTGCCACCCGGTTGATGAAGGTGGACTTTCCCACGTTGGGAATCCCCATAATCATCACCCGCATGGTCCGCCCCACCTGTCCCTTTTCGGCATAGGCGCGCAGCTTGTCCGCAAGCAGCGCCCGCACGGCGGCGGGGAACCGCTCCACTCCGTCGCCGTTCTTTGCACTGCATTCCAGCACTGCATAGCCCTTCTCCCGGAAATAGGCCGCCCACAGCCGCGTCTTAGCGGGGTCCGCCTGATCCGCCCGGTTTAAAACCACCAGACGCGGCTTTCCCGCCGTCAGCTCGTCCACGTCCGGATTCCGGCTGGAAACAGGAATGCGGGCATCCAACAGCTCGCACACCGCGTCCACGTTTTTCAGCTGGTCGGCAATCATCCGCCGGGTTTTGGTCATGTGGCCGGGATACCACTGAATATTTAAATTTTGTCCGTTTTCCACGTGTTTCCTCCTTGTGCGCTCACCGAATCAGGCCGATGCGGGAAAAATCCCGCTGTCCTGTTTCCGAATCCCTGCCGGGATACAGAATCAGCGCCGCCCTGCCAATGATATACCCCTCGTCCACCGTACCCAGCCGCGCGTCCCGGCTGTCGTTGGAGTGGTTTCGGTTGTCTCCCATCACAAATATGGAGCCTTCCGGCACCGTCAGGGGAAACTCCGTTCCGTCGCAGCGAAAGGTCAGCTCCCGGATGTACGGCTCGTTTAAAACCTTCCCGTCCACCTGCACGCTGCCCTCGTCAAAATCAATGTCCACCGTCTGCCCGCCCACGGCGATAATCCTCTTGACAATCGGCTCCTGCAAAAAGCTCTGCTTTCTTAAAACCACAATGTCTCCAGCCTTATACTTTCCCGCCAGCAGGCCAACGGTAACCGCCAGACGGTCCCCGTCCTGAAGCGTGGGCAGCATCGACTGCCCATCCACTCCAATCAGCCGCACGGCAAAGGCAAACACCAGCACCACTGCCAGCACGGAGGACACCAGCGCCCGCACCCATTCATACAGGCCCTGCCCCCGAACCGCGTCCGGAGCCGCCGCCGTCAATTCTGTCATGTTGTTTGTCATTTCATACCTCGTCCGGCAGATTCCGGAACCGCGATGGACGGGAAGCCCCTCCTCCGCTTTTCTCCGGCGCGGCAGGCGTTTGGCCGCCGCTCTCCGTAAAGACGGCTCCTATGCCGCCCTAACTTGCATAGTATATCAAATTTAAGTGCAAAGAACAAGTGCGCCGGACAGGATTTTTCCCAGAAAAACGCAGGCTTTGCCCCACCCGAGGGGCCAACGGACGGAGTGTGGCCCCATCGTCCGCCCCGCCCTTTCTGTCGGAGCGCTTTCTCCAGCGAGAGTACGCCCAGCAGCCGCCAAAGATGAAGCGACAAGCTGCAAGGGGCCGGGGAATTCACTTCCCCGACCCCTTTTTTGCGCTACGCGCAAGCAATAAACTTTTTCCGGTGTTAGCCCGGGGGCCAGGTCATATCCCGCCCACCCAGCACATGGAAGTGCAGATGTGGCACGCTCTGCCCCGCCTGATCCCCGATGTTGGAAACCACGCGATAGCTTTGAATCCCCTTTTCGGCGGTGAGCTTTGCAATCACCTCGAAAATGTGGGCAACCAATGCGCTGTTGCTCCCGTCAATGTGAGACACGGAAGCGATGTGACTCTTCGGAATCACCAGAAAATGGGTCGGGGCCTGGGGCGCAATGTCGCTGAAGGCATAGCACACTTCATCTTCATACAGCTTGTCGCTGGGAATCTCCCCGGCGGCAATTTTGCAGAATAAGCACTCTGACATCTCGGTTCCTCCCTCTTAAAAATTGTAAATGAGTTTTACTCAGATAAACTGGCGGCGCTGGGCGTGATAGTGATAGCCCAATCCCTCCAAGGTCTTGACTAATTTCGCCCGGTCCACGTCCTCGGCGGCGCAGAGATCGTCCAAATCCGCGTAATCATCTCGTAGGCGGGTATTCACCACGCTCAGTAAAATGGCAGGGTCCTTCGGCAGCATATTATTTCAGCCTTTCTGCCACGAAGTCGTCCACAGCAGCCAGCGCGTCGTCCAGCTTCAAAAGGTCCTTGCCGCCGCCCATAGCGGAGTCTGGCTTGCCGCCGCCGGAGCCGCCCGCAATACCGGACACCAGCTTCACAAGGTCCCCCGCCTTGATGCCCTTTGCCACAGCCTCCTTGCCGCACACGGCAAGGAACGTAATTTTCTCCTCCGAAGCGCTTGCAAGCACTGCCACCACGTTCGGCTCTTTGTCGCGCAGGAAGTCGCCCATCTGGCGCAGGGCATTCGCGTCGGTGCCCGGACGGCTGTGGGTCACGATTTTCAGACCGCCCACGGCCTTGGCAGACATCAAAAACTGCTGTGCGTCGCCAAGGGACGCCTTTGCCTGAAACCGCTCCACCTCGCGGCGCAGCTCCCGCATTTCCAGCATCACCTGCTCCGCCCGATCCACAAGGTCTGCAGGGCTGGTTTTCAGCAGCTCCGCCGCCCGGAACAGCAGCTCTTGATTGCGGTTCATAATCTCCAGCGAGGTCTTGCCAACCGTGGCTTCAATCCGGCGCACGCCGGAGGCAATGCCCGCCTCAGACCGAATGCGGAAGGGGCCGATTTTCGCGGTGTTGTCCAGATGCGTGCCGCCGCAGAACTCCATAGAGGCGATGTCATCATCCTCGCCCATGGAAACCACGCGGACGGTCTTGCCGTATTTCTCGCCAAACAGGGCCACAGCCCCCAGCTTTTTGGCCTCCTCTACGGGAAGCTCCTGCGTCCCAACCGGCAGGCCCGCCAAAATCTCGTCGTTCACAAGCCGTTCAATTTGGGACAGCTCCTCCGCCGTGATGGCAGAGAAATGAGTAAAGTCAAACCGAAGGCGATCCGGCTCTACCAGAGAACCAGCCTGATGCGCATGGTCGCCCAGAATCTTTTTCAGCGCTGCATCCAGCAGATGGGTGGCGCTGTGGGCCCGACGGACGGCCTGACGGCGCTCCACATCAATGGTGGAGGTAACGGCGTCTCCCTTTTTCAGCTCGCCGGATTCCATCACTCCATGGTGCAGGAATTTCCCGGCCTTGTCCTTCTGAACATTTTGGACGGCGAACACCGCCCCGTTCAGAGAAATGGTACCATGGTCGGTCACCTGTCCGCCCATCTCTGCGTAAAACGGCGTTTTATCCAGCACAAGCACGCCCTCGGCACCCTTGACGATGGCGTCCCGCAGCTCATCCTCCGCCACAATGGCAAGCACCGTGCCGGAATCCGTGTTATGGTCGTAGCCGGTGAACAGCGTGGGCGTTGCGTCAAGACCCAGATCAATGCCCGCCCATGCCACGTCGCCCAGCGCCTCGCGGGCCTTTCTGGCCCGGACGCGCTGTTGCTCCATCAGCTCGCGGAACCCGGCCTCGTCCGCCTGCATCCCCTCTTCCTCCAGCATTTCAGCCGTCAGATCCAGAGGGAAGCCATAGGTGTCGTAAAGCTTAAACGCATCCGCCCCGGAGAACAGCGTCTTGTTCTCCTCCTTGTGGGCCGCCAGCATCTCGGTGTAAATTTTCATGCCCGCGTCCAGTGTTTTGAGGAAGTTCTCCTCCTCCGTCCGCACCACCTTGGTAATATAGGCTTCCTTCTCCGCCACATCTGGATACGCAGCCTTGTTGACCTCGGCCACCGTGGCCACCACCTTGTACAAAAACGGCCCGTCCACACCCAGCAGCTTTCCGTGCCGTGCGGCGCGGCGTAGCAGGCGGCGCAGCACATAGCCCCGGCCCTCGTTGCTGGGCAGCACGCCGTCGCAGATCATCATGACGGAGGAGCGGATATGGTCCGTGATGACCCGCAGGGACACGTCGGTTTTGGCGCTTTCCTCGTAGTGGGCACCGGTAATTTTGCTGACGTGGTTTGTAATGTGCATCACCGTGTCCACGTCGAACAGGGACGCCACACCCTGACTGGCCACCGCCAGCCGCTCAAGGCCCATGCCGGTGTCGATGTTCTTGTTTGTCATCTCCTCATAGTGACCCTCACCATCGTTGACAAACTGGGAGAAAACGTTGTTCCAGATTTCGATATACCGGTCGCAGTCACAGCCCACGGTGCACTCCGGCCGTCCGCAGCCGTATTTCTCGCCCCGGTCATAGTAAATCTCAGAGCAGGGACCGCATGGCCCCGGGCCATGCTCCCAGAAGTTGTCGGCCTTGCCGAAGCGGAAGATGCGCTCGGCGGGAATGTTCATGTCCTTGTTCCAGATTTCAAAGGCCTCTTCATCCTCTTCGTAAATAGAGGGATACAGCCGGTCCGCTTCCAGCCCCGCCACCTCGGTCAAAAATTCCCAGCTCATGGGAATGGCCTCCTTCTTGAAGTAATCGCCGAAGGAGAAATTGCCCAGCATCTCAAAATAGGTGCCGTGGCGTGCGGTTTTGCCAATATTTTCAATGTCGCCGGTGCGGATGCACTTCTGGCAGGTGCAAACCCGATTGCGGGGCGGCTCTTCCTCCCGGGTAAACCAGGTCTTCATGGGGGCCATGCCGCTGTTAATCAGCAGAAGGCTTGCGTCGTTATGGGGAATCAGGGAAAAGCTGGGCAGGCGAAGATGACCCTTGCTTTCAAAATAGCTCAGGAACATCTCCCGCAGCTCGTTCAGTCCGTATACCGGATGTGCCATATATGTTTCCTCCGTATTTCTCAAAATTTCTCAAGTTTGCGGTAAAAAAGAAAACGCCCCGCCCCCGGCATAGGGGCGAAGCGAAACTTCACGGTACCACCCTAATTATCCCCTTGCGGGGCGTCTTAGCCATCTTTATATCGGGGATGAACCGCCCCACTCATCGCGGGATGCTCAGAAGTGGCTGCTGCACGGTCTTGGGTAGGGGACTTTCACCGGCTCCCCCTCGCTAAAACCCGTCCGCACGGCTGGCTTCGTCATAGCATTATCAGATTACGTTGCTATTTTAGCACACTTTCTTACATTGTCAATGGGGTTTGCGGCGTCAGGGCCGCCTTAAGGAAGTTTTTCAGTATTCCCTGCCCGGGCGGCGCGCCTGACCAAACCGGCTTCACGCCATAAACGGCACCACCAGCGACGCCAAAAGCGAAAACACCAGCAGTCCCACAATCACAATGGCCGCAATGCGGGTTCCCTTGTTCATCTGTTTTTTTCCTCCTCCGTCAAAACTTTTTTGATACTCTTTTCCGCCCGGCTTCGAGGAAGCATCAGTTCATGTCCGCAGCCCAGGCATTTCAGCTTAATATCCATGCCCACCCGCAGAATTTCCCAACGCTTGCTGCCGCAGGGATGCTGCTTTTTCAGTTCCACATGGTCGTGAAGATGCAAGTCCATGAAATTCCTCCTGTCAATCCCCCGCCAAAGGGCGCATATAGTGATTCAGATGACTGAATTTGCGCCGCGCTGCGCGGCGGATGGAGAGAGTTGCCATGCCGGAAAATAAAATGTATCTGCCGGAGGGCCTGCGCCCCCGCTCCCCTCTGACCCCCGCCCTGCTGCGGGATGCCCAGGAGCACAGCACAATTCTGGAAGCCCCCGTGGTCCGGTGCGACGGAGAGCGGACGCTCCACGTCTCCCTTGGTCCCATAGAGGGCCTGATTCCCCGAAGCGAAGCCGTCTCCCCCTGGATTGGCGGCGCGGACCGGGACATCGCACTTTTATCTCTGGTCGGAAAGCCCATCTGCTTTCAGGTGGCAAGCCTTACCGCCGATGGAAAGGGTGCGCCTCTGGTTCTCCTGTCCCGCCGGGCCGTGCAGGAGCGAGCCATCGCGCATTTCATGGAGACGCTGGAGCCGGGAACGGTCCTCACCTGCCGGGTGACGCATATGGAGTCCTTCGGCGCGTTTTTGGACATTGGCTGCGGCGTGGTGGCCATGCTGCCCATTGAGCGCATCTCCGTTTCCCGCATCCCCCACCCTGCGGCCCGCTTCCGCACAGGCCAAAAAATCCTGGCGGCGGTGCTGTCCGTTGACCGGGAAAACCGCCGGTTCACCATGACCCACCGGGAGCTGCTGGGTACTTGGATGGAAAACGCCAGTTATTTTTCTCCCGGCGAAACCGTTCAGGGCATTGTCCGTTCCATCCGGGAGTATGGGGCTTTTGTAGAGCTGGCCCCCAATCTTTCAGGCCTTGCGGATTTAAAGGAGGACGTGGCGGAGGGGGATCGGGTTTCCGTTTACATTCGTTCCATCCGCCCGGAACACATGAAAATCAAGCTCCAAATTATCCAGCGGCTCACGCCCTCCGTTTACCCCGTTCCGCTGCGCTATCAGATTACTGATGGAACGCTGGATCATTGGGTCTATTCCCCTGCCTGCTATGAAAAGCCCCCGGCGGCCACGGATTTCACCGCTTTTCGCCCTTGATTTCCTCCCAGTACCGCCGCGCGGCCTGCTCGGTCTTGTTTTCACCGTATTCGTAATACCGGGCAGTTTTTAGCGCGTCGGGCAGATATTGCTGCTCCACCCAATGTCCCGGATAGGCGTGGGGGTACTTATAATTCTGGCGACTGTCAAACCCAGTGGTATCCGCGTGAACGTTTTGAAGCCTGCGCGGGATGTCCCCCGTGCGTCCGGCCTTCAAATCCCCCATCGCCGCCGACACGGCATTCACCGCGGAATTGGACTTGGGTGCGGTGGCCAGCAGAATCGCAGCTTCGGCCAGAGGAATCTGCGCCTCCGGCAAACCCAGCTGCACCGCCGCATCCACACAGGCCTTTGTCACCGCAATCGCCATGGGATAGGCAAGGCCGATATCCTCCGCCGCGATGACCAGCAGCCGCCGACAGGGGGACAGCAGATCCCCCGCCTCCAGTAGCCGCCCCAGATAATGCACCGCCGCGTCGGGGTCGCTGCCCCGGATGGACTTTTGAAGCGCCGACAAAATATCGTAGTGTGCGTCGCCCTCCCGGTCGTAGCGCATAGCGCTGCGCTGGGAGAGCTGCCGCGCGTCGTCCCGTGTAAGCTTCAGCTCACCGGTTTGATCGGGCCGCGCCGCCCGGCACAGAAGCTCCACAGCGTTGATGGCCTTGCGCACGTCTCCTCCGCACGCGGTGGCAATGTCCATCGGCAGGCCCTCTTCCCAGACAAGCGGAAGCTCCTGACGGCCCTTTTCAATTTCCAGCGCCCGTTCCACGGCAGGCAGCACCTCCTCCGGGGGCACGGACTTAAACTCAAACACTGTGCTGCGGGAGAGCAGTGCGCCGTATACATAAAAATACGGATTCTCCGTGGTGGAGGCAATCAGGGTAATCTGCCCGTTTTCCATAAACTCCAGCAGGCTCTGCTGCTGCTTCTTGTTAAAATACTGTATCTCGTCCAGATACAGCAAAATGCCGCCGGGTGCCAGCAGCGTCCCCACGTTTGCGATTACTTCCTTCACGTCCTGAAGGCTGGCGGTGGTGGCGTTAAGCCGGTAGAGCGTTTTTTGGGTTTTTTCTGCGATAATATTTGCCACGGTGGTCTTGCCGGTTCCGGAAGGCCCGTAAAATACCATGTTGGCGGAGGTCCCGCTTTCAATTAGGCGACGAAGCACCGCGCCGGGGCCTAAAAGGTGCTTTTGGCCCACCACTTCGTCTATGGCTGCGGGCCGTATTTCATCTGCCAATGGGCGCTGCTGCAAGGTGCTCCCCCCTTCCAAGGCCGCCTTTCGGCAGCACTGTTTTTTGCTTTCCCACCATACCACACACGCCGGCAAATTGCAAGATTTCCTAAGATGGCGCAAACGCCAAGCAGCAAAAACCCGTTTCCGGTCGGAAACGGGTTTTTGTCATCTATTTCTGCGCCAAAAGCACACTTTACACGCCTTGCATATGGCCCATACTTATTTTACAATGCGGCAAACAGCTCCGGATGCGCTCATCCGCGTTTGCATTTTTTCTGCTTCAGTATTTCCCCGCAGGCAGATTGACAGGCGCCGTCTTGCTTTCCAAACCGGCATCAGGGGCCGCTCCTCCATCCTCGCCGGGCATACCGTCCGCGTCGGATGTATCGGACTCAGCGGTTTTTTCCGTCTCCACGTGATAGTTGTCGACTCCATCCCACAGCTTGAACCGGCCAACCTCCTGGCGCAGGGTGATTGCCTGGGCAGACATCTCCTCGCTGGTTGCGGAGTTCTCTTCCGCTGTGGCTGCATTGGTCTGCACCACAGAGGAAATCTGATTCAGTCCGTCCCGAATCTGCTCGATAGAGTCGGTCTGCTGAATAGATGCCTGTTCAATCAGGCCGAAGCTCGCCGCAACCTTTCCGGTGCTTGCCTCGGTATTGCGCAGTTCCTGCGCCGTCTTTTCGGTAATCTCCGTTCCCCGCGCCACCGTAGACACGGCAACGCCAATCAGCTCCGCCGTCTGGCGGGCAGCCTCGGCGGATTTTCCGGCCAGATTGCGCACCTCGTCCGCTACCACGGCAAAGCCCTTGCCCGCATTGCCTGCCCGGGCAGCCTCAATCGCGGCGTTTAATGCCAGAATATTTGTCTGGAAGGCAATGTCCTCAATGACCTTGGTAATGCTCATAATCTGGCTGGAAGACGTGCTGATCTCCCCAATCGCAGCAGAAAGCTGGCGCATATATTCGTTGCTGCCGTTCACACCCGCGGTGGCCTGCTCGATATTCTCGGCTGCAACCTTGATGGTAGCAAGATTCTTCTCCGCCTGATCGGCAACCTGCGCAATCGAAGCGTTCAGCTCCTCCACGGTGGCCGCCTGCTCGGTGGAGCCGCTGGCCAGCGCCTGCGCCCCGCCGGACACCTGATCCGAACCCACGGTCACCTGCTCCGCCGCCGTGTTGATGCTGCGCAGCGTGTCGCTGAGTCTGTCCCGCATTAGCCGGATATTTTCCAGCAGCGGGTGGTAATCTCCCGTATAGATCTCCTCCGACACGGAGTCAATCGCAAAATTCCCGTTGGCAAACTCTCCCAGCCCGCAGGAAACATCTTCGATAATAGCTCTCAGCGTCTTAGACATATTGTCAAAGCTGCGGGCCAGCATTCCAGTTTCATCCTTGGAATTGACAGCCACATCAATGTTGAAGTCACCCTTTGCAAGCCTGTCGGCAGCCTCCACCATTTTACTCAGAGGCTTGCTGATTCCTCTGGAAATCAACACGCCCAGAGCAATTGCCAGCACCAAAGCGGCCAAAATCACCGCCACCATTATCAGATTCGAAATTGTTGCAAGCTTGTCGTTTTCCGCAGCTCTTGCCGCCGCTTCATTTGAATTGTACTCATACATTTTTGCGAAAGAATCCATCAGGCTGCCGCTCACCGCGTTCGCTTCCACCAGCAGAACCCGCCGCACATGCTCATACTGCCCCACCTTTGCATAGGAAAGCCCCTGCTGCATATAGGTTTTGAAGTCTATCCAGTCTGACTTCAGGTCAAAAAACAGCGCCTGATCATCTTCTTCGGTAATGCCTGCCTCGTAATTGGTCATATCCGCTTCAATGGTTGCGAGAAGCGTTTCACATTCCTTCACGTAATTGTCTCTCAGAGAGTCCGCCTGCATCAGCAGCATTTCAGCCACATTGTACCGAATCCGCTGATATGAAGTGTTGGCGTCTCCTGAATACAAAATAGCCATGGTGTTTTTCTCGTAGAGTAGTCTCCCAGACTTGGCCAACGCATTGATGTTTACAAGTCCGATCGCTCCAACGATACCCGCAATAAGCGCTACGGTTAAGAAGCCCGCCACCATTTTTGTGGCAATTTTCAGGTTTGCAATCCGTCCCATAAATAATATCCCCTTCCATGCAGTAGAAATGCGCTGTTTTCTCTCTAAATTCGCGTGTTATTTTTTTAAAATACAGTGAAATGCGAAACCTTTTGGGACCGACTCCCTCCATAGCCATCCCGCTTTTGATTTCCCTGCATATACGCTGCATATTTCGAACATCTTAAAGACGTGTATTTTCAAATAGTAAACTTATCAATTGTATTTGGCAATATACTTGCCATTGTTTTGATATGATTTTCGACAGAGGTGCAATGCATGAGGACAACAATAGAAATTCTTCGAGGACTGCGTGAAGACAGAGATTTGAAGCAATCCGACATTGCCAGATTGATTGGTACCACTCAGCAGCAATATTCCAAATATGAGATGGGCAGCAGCGACCTTCCCACCCGTGCATTGGTGATTTTGGCCGACTACTATGATGTATCGACGGATTATCTTTTGGGAAGAACCGACTCCAAAGAAGGCCTTTCCTCCTTGCGGGAGCAGATAACCGACGGCATTACGGCAGGCGGACTGCTTTCCTCCGTGCTGTCATTGGGAGCAGGTGTGAGAAAGGCCGTGCTGGAGTATATCTACTTGCAGCGTCTCAAGGAAAAATATGGTGGCAAAAAATAGTCCCGCTGTTTTCCCTGATTCGACCAAATCAAAAACCACGCAGGCCGCGTGGTTTTACGGACTCGAAAAACGGCATAGCGCCAAGCGGACGCTATGCCGTTAAATCCGATGGGTTTTGCTCCTCAGCTTTCCGAGGGGGTGAGGAACATAAGTGCCGTATGTATTGTACCGGCGCTGTTTGTGAAAAATCCAAGCTCTGCAGCCGTAAATTTTTCACTGAGAATGTTGGCTCTGTGGGTCTTGGAGTCCATCCATGCTTTCACCAGCTCTTCAGGCGTTTTGTATCCCTTGCCCAGATTTTCGCCAGCCTTGATGAACGTGATATCTTCATCTTGAAACGCGGTGGAAACAGACCGTCCGTCCGGTCTTTCGTGGGCGAACTTCGTGGCGCTCTCCTTTGCGCGGACAGCGGCAACCTTGACCAGCTTTGCGTCCGACACAAACGGCTCCAGCTCCTTCTCGGCGCGTTCCTCGTTGATCAGGCGCAGCACCTCGGCCGAAAATTCCTCGGCAGTAAGGGTCTTGTCCGCATTTTTCTCCGCAACGGCGGAGGAAGTGGTGACATTATTCGTTCCTTTTTCCCAAGCGGTGGCCTGCGCCGGAACGGCAAGCGCGGCAGTAAGAGCAGCTGCGGCAAAAATTGCCCAGAGTTTATGCATCTTTTTCACGATTATTAACCCCTTTTCGCAGGAAGTTGAAATCGTGCCTATAAAGAAAAGCAAGTCCTCTTTGGCTTACTACCAAAAAGGACTCACTAAATTCCTAATGAGACATCAATTTTGGCAGCTCGGCTATCATAGTTTTTTTCAAAACCTTAGATCCGCGGCTTTGCGTCCCACCCTTTCGGATGGTTTGCCATTATCGGTCTGTATGTCATGTATACATATATCCGTTTTCTAAAGTATACGCGCCTTCGTGTCAGAATGCAAGACTTTTTGAAAAATCTTTATAAAATATTTCCTTTTTTGTCCTTTTAAAGTCGGGACGCGCGCGGATTTCAGCCAGCCTCGACCAGCCGCGCGCGTACAATCAGTCGATGGCTGGACACAAGATAGGGCGTGCAGGTAATGAGCGTAAGGGTAGACGTCTCTCCCGGAATATCGGAAAGCACCCATGTTTCCTCCGGCAGCACGCTGAAGGACTCGTAAACAGCATAAGTATACAAATTTTCTCCCTCACCAAGCGTAATTTTATCCCCCTCCTTCAGCTTGTCCAGATACCGGAAAGGGCTGGGCCGATGCCCTGAAATAGCACAGTTTCCCTCCTGTCCAAGGCCCGCCGTTCCCACTACATGACCTACACCGTAGCGCATCTGCCTCCCCGTACCCTGCAGCACATGCTGCGACACGCCAAGGGATGGTATTTTGAAAATTCCCAGTCGGACATAGGCCGCCGGAGGGCCGGTTTCCGTCTCCTCGCCGGGAAGAATGCCGCTCTCGTCCTCCGGCACAGGCTCCACCTCGTCGGTAAGAAAGCTGTCCGCATCCTCGCCGGTCAAAACGATGGGGGCGGGGTCCGGCAGCGTTTCAGGAACAATTCCGAAAAGCCGTCCCCATGGGTAATCCACCGCCTCCAGCGCCATGGCCACAACTACCAGCACAAGACCCAGCGCCATCGTCATCCGTGGCCCTCTCCGCCGCTTTTCGGTACTTTTCGACATCATCTTTTCCTCTGTCATTCGTATCTTCTCCAAGTGCGCTTTTACCGCTCAGGTGGCAATGTATATCCCGCAGGATGCCGCCACAGCGACGCACTTTCTCGGTTTCAACTTCCTCCGCAGAGGGACTTCCGCAGATTTTATCACACCCGTTCCCGTGTTTCAACTTTAAAAAGGCGTTTATTTTTACTTTATGTCAAAAATTTATTTCAAGTGCTGCTATGTAACCGCGTTTTATCTCCCCTTTCGTCTCTTTTTTTAGAGTTTATATATTAGACTTTAAAAAATCCCAGCTTTCCGGCAAAAGCCGTTTTCAATATATACCCCGGCCAAAAAATCATTTGGCCTTCGCCGCGGTGCGGCGACATAATTTCAAGAAATTCTTGAAGGACTTAAAAGAGAAGGAGACTGTTTTATGAGAGTACGAAATACAAGGGCGCGGAAAGGAAAGGCATTTTCCCTGCTGATGGCAGTGCTGCTGGCTATGCAGCTGCTGCCGCTGAACCTTGTGCAGGCGGCGGAGGCGGACGCGTCCGCCGAAGGCGCGAAGACCCCGCAAGCGGAGGCACTGTTCCTGGACGAAATACCCAGAGCGCTTACCATGGACGATGACTTTTTCATCCATGATCGGGAAGGAAACTCCACAGACACCTTTGAAACTGCCAATATTCATGGAAATGCAAAGTCTTTTTTAAAGCTCAACGACATTGAAATTACCGGTGATTCGCCTGTTGAATTAAACAATGTAAAGGCTGGCGAAACGATTCAGCTGCAATACGGCTTCCACATCAGCAATGAAAAGTACGACGACGTGCATCCCGGCGATTACTTTGAAATCGACATTCCCAAAAGCATTGTTTTTGCACCGGATGCGGTGATTCGCGGCGAAATAAAATCCGGCGAAACTGTTTTTGCCACCTGGGCAATTGATACCAGCAACAATAAGGCAATTGTCACCATTGCAGACGATTATGACGATCTCACTTCCGATATTTACGGTTATTTTGGCTTTACAGGCACATTTGCCTATCTGCCTTCGGACAATGACGACGGCGAAACCTCCCAAATTCAATTTGGCTCGGAAACCATTACAATTAAACGCACGCCGGGCAATCAGGACGGGACGCCTCCCGTGGCCAGCACCGTCGCCAAATCCCACGATTACGATCCTTCCACAAACGAAATCACCTGGACTGTCGAAATCACTCCACCGGCCGACGTCACCGATCCCGATGAAATTGCAAACTATGATTACGGCGGCTATACCATGGTGGACCAACTGACAGGCGCGCATACATATGAGAACGGTTCCTTTGAAGTTCTGGGTCTGGGCACAGGCGGGGGCTTTGCAGCTCCCGATCCCTCCGCAACGTACAACCCCACTGGAAAAACCATTACCTATACCTTCCCCACCGGGACGAAAGGCCCTCAAACAGTCCACTACAAAACCATGCCCGCCATTTCGCCGGGTACCGCCAGTAACAAGTTTGAAAACGAGGTAAAGCTGTCCAAGGGCAGCTATCCCAATCTTGGCTCTGCGAAAGATTCCTTTGAGATGAAAAACTTCTTCGGCAAGGCAGCCGGGACGGATATTATCGTGGATGGAAACAATCGGTATGTAGAGTGGAAGGTCACCGTGACGCTTCCCAAGTCCGGAACGGGCGCATACACATTTCCTGACCTGAAGCTGATTGACACGCTGCCTACGGACGGAGTACAGCATCATTTTGTCCCGAGCGGTACTGCGGGTGGAAAAAACCTTGCACCCAAGTTGGGAACAGATGAAAAAGAGGTGGTTGAAAGTTCTGTGCCCAACCTCATTACGGATGGCGACAAGGGCAAGTTCTACATGCATGGCAAGGAGTTGGTCTATCTCTTTACCGACACTGAAGCAACGACCAACTCCAACAACACAACCAAAACCATGGTGCTGACCTACTACACTAAGATTGATAGCTGGGATGTAAGCTCAGGCAGCAACGACAGCATCAAGGCAGAGAACAAGGCCAAGGTGGAATGGAACTGGGGGCCTTCATCTCCTTGGGGAACCGGCAGCGGCAACAATGCCGATATCGGCGAAATTATCGTGGGTAAGGAAATTATCAAGCAGGGCGCGTCCATCCGGAAGGAAGCCGGTGACACGGTCAACTTTGACCACTCGTCGAATGAGGCAAACAAGGGCGATTATCTCAAGTGGACCATCACGGTGAACGAGCGCCTGAGAACGGACATGGGAAATGCTCCTAACACTGTCTCTATTACCGACTTCATCCCCGTCACAGATCAGGACCTCCATAAGCTGGTGATTGACGCAGACCACCCGCTCACCGTCACGGAGAAGGGCAGCCCCGAGGTTGTAAAGAAGTTCACTTCTGAATCGGGCTCCGACCCAGACCTTGGCACACTGAGCGATGTTTCCGACACTGGCTTTACCTTTACGTTCAGCAAATATGGCTCTGACTTCAACAAGAAGTACACCGTCACCTTTTACACCAAGCTCACTGACACCGCGCTGAGCGAAATGTATCAGAACAAGGCATCCGGCGCCACAAGCGACATTACCAAAAGCTTTAAGAATGAGGCCACCCTGACTCCGGGCGTTCTCCCAGCTCTCACGGTAAATGCCACTCAGACTTACAATCTTGAAATGCTGAGCAAAAGCGGGTCATACAACTATGCCAAGCGTGAGCTTGTGTGGAAGATGGTGGTCAACCGCAACCGTCTGGACATGACCAACGCGGTGGTCACCGACACGCTTCCCGAAAATACCCGGCTCAATCCGGAAAGCGGAGACGCAATCAAGGTAAAGGTTAATGGCGGCTCGGAGGAGAAAACCCTGGCCGAGCTGAACATTGACTTTGCGTCCACGCCAGCCGGTGAGTCCACACCAGCCAGCTTCACCCTCACCTGGCCCACGGGAGACAGCAATAAGACCTCGGACATGTACGAAATCTTCATCACCACCCATGTGGAGGAAAAGGCGGTTTTGTCTCAGGGCGCAAAAACCTTTGAAAACAACGCTACGCTGAATATCGGCGAACACACTGGCGCGTTTGAGGCAAAAAGCACCAAAACAATCAACAACGATATCGTCGACAAAAGCCATGATTATGGCAGCGGCAAGGATGCCGAAGGAAACGATAAGGACACCATCACATGGACTGTGGCGTTGAACAAGGCCAAGATCGACCTTCAGGACGCCAAGGCAGAGGATACCCTGAATAACAGCCTGAGCTTGATTCCCGACAGCATTGAGCTGTACAGGGCTTCCATCAACCCCTCCAACGGCAACTTGACGCTGGATGGCGCGGCGCTGACGAAGGTCCCCGGCTCCACGCCCACTGTCACCTTGGGCGAAAATGAGTATGGGATTGAGATCGACCTCCAGAAGCTGACCGTTTCCCTGCCGGACGGACCTCATGCCTATGTCCTGAAATTCACAACCTCGGTTTTGGGTCAGATTTCCCCTCTTACGAATACAGTTTTCTTCAAAGGCTCCAACACTTCACCTCAGGCGAAGGATGATATCGTCGGAATCAACGTGGTCGACCCCTATGCAAACGGCGGTTCCGGCTCCTATGTGCTGAAAGTATCGAAGATTGATGAAAATGGAGATCCTTTGAACGGCGTCAAGCTTCAGCTTGTGTCTGCTAAGGGAGACTTCCAGTACAAATCCGGTGTGGACAGAGCGCCATTCGGAGAAACCGGCGCTACGCAGACCCTAAGTGACAGCACCCCTACCGCCCACACAATTCAGGAAAACGGCGTGATTGTTTTCGATAAGCTTCCCCCCTGGACGTTCTATGTGAGAGAATTGGAACCCGCTCCCGGCTATCTGCTGGTAGAAGGAAATTTTGGCGGCGTAAAGCCCACCCAGCTGAGCGGCATTACCTTTGCGGGTGCTCCGAATGACTCGATTACAA
>JAEXCS010000032.1 GCA_023402075.1 Bacillota bacterium
GACTTCGTCGTTTCCGTTGGCCGTGGCATCAGCCGCGATGTGCAGCAGGGCATCAAGCTTGCGGAAGAGCTTGCGGAGGAACTTGGCGGCGTTGTCGGCGGTTCCCGTGCGGCGATTGACGCGGGCTGGCTGAGCGCCGACCATCAGGTCGGTCAGACCGGCAAGACCGTGCACCCGAAGGTGTATGTTGCCCTTGGCATTTCCGGTGCAATCCAGCACAAAGCCGGCATGCAGGATTCCGAGTGCATCATCGCGGTGAACAAGAACGACACCGCTCCCATCTTTGAGATTGCCGATTATGGCATCTGCGGCGACCTGTTCAAGGTTGCACCCCTGCTCACCGACGCTGTTCGCGCCGCTAAGGCCGGGAAATAAAAAAACCGCGAGGCAAATCCATCGCGCAATATACCACTGCGAAGAGGTCCCGCCGCTGGCTGCGGCAATCGGCGGGACCTCTTCTCCCAAGTACGGCATCTCACCTGTTGCGATACAGCGTCGCTTCACTGACATGCCGCTTTGTATATCCGGTATTGTTAATTTTATAACAATCATGTGTGCGAAAGTGCGTTTTGCGACGCACTTCCACATAAAAATATTGATTGGTGAAAGGGAGAACGTTTTATGCAGCTTTCGCACGAAGAGGTTCAGCAGGTCATTCCCCACCGCGACCCCATGCTGTTGGTAGACACGGTGGAGGAACTGGTTCCCGGTGAACACATTGCAACCCGGTTTTATGTAGATCCGGCCCGGGAAATTTTTAAGGGTCATTTTCCCGGCGAACCGGTGCTTCCCGGCGTTTACTCTGTGGAGTGCATGGCGCAGACCGCTGATATTCTGCTTTTGAAGATGGAGCGCTATGCAGGAAAAATCCCCCTGTTTTTGGGCATTAACAACGTGCGCTTTCTAAAAAAGATCTTGCCGGGCGACACCATTGAAATTCGGGCAAAAATGGCTTCTGAGCGGGCCGAAAAGGCGATTGCCACCTGTTCTGCAGAGATTTACAATCACGGCGAGCTGGCTGTCAGCGGAGACGTTACTCTGGCCATGCGCTGAAGATAGCAGAACGCAGAGGAGACTACTATGAAAATTATTACCTCAGCCGAGGCTGCGGCGATGATTCTCTCCAACTCCACCCTTTGCTCTCAGGGCATGAACGGTAATGCCGTGGCTGAAGAGCTTCTGCTGGAGCTGGAAAAGCGCTTCCTCGCCACAGGCCAACCTCGGCATCTCAAATGGTTTCACTCCTCCGGTCAGGGGGACAAGGACAAGCGCGGGCTGAACCACATTGCCCATGAAGGCATGCTGGACCAAATTATCGGCGGACACTTTGGTCCCATGCCTAAGCTTCAGGACATGATTGCCCAAAATAAAATTCGGGCCTATAACCTTCCTCAGGGTGTCATTTCCCACATGTTTCGGGACATAGCGGCCAAGCGCCCCACCATCAGCCGCGTGGGCCTTTATACCTTTGCAGATCCTCGTGTGGATGGCGGAAAGCTGAACACCGCAACCACAGAGGACATTGTGGAGCTGATGGAGCTGGACGGGCAGGAATACCTGCGGTACCGCCACCCCGAATCGCTGGACTACGCTCTTTTGCGCGGAACCTATGCAGACGAGCGGGGCAATATCTCCATGGAGGAAGAGGCTTGCTATCTGGAGTCCATTCAGGCGGCACAGGCCGTAAAAAACAGCGGCGGTATTGTGTTTGTGCAGGTAAAAGAGGTGGTGACCACCGGCTCTTTGGACATGCGCAGAGTGCGCATTCCCGGAACGCTGGTGGACTACGTGGTGCCTGTCGCCGATTACGGCAATCATATGATGACCTTTGATGAGCAGAACAATCCCGCATACTGCGGCAACTGCCGGAAGGTCCTCCGCAGCGCGAATGACCGGATTCATCTGGACGCAAAGAAAATTATCAGCCGACGCGCAGCCATGGAGCTGATTCCCAACGCCGTTATCAATCTGGGCATCGGCGTTCCCGAGGGTGTGGGCGTTGTGGCAGAGGAGGAGGGTCTGCGCGACGGGCTGACGCTCTCCATAGAGTCCGGCCCCGTGGGCGGGATTCCCGTGGGCGGCATCGGCTTTGGCGCAGCCCTGAATCCGGAGGCCATTCTGGAACAGTCCACGCAGTTCGACACCTATGACGGCGGCGGCCTGGATCTGGCCTACCTCGGCCTTGCGGAGGCCGACGCCTGCGGAAACGTAAATGTTTCTAAATTCGGCCCCAAAGTTGCCGGGGCCGGCGGCTTTATCAATATCACGCAAGCGACACAGACTGTTATTTTCTGTGGCACCATGACCTCCGGCGGTCTGGAGGTGGAGGTGCGGGACGGAAAGCTTTTCATCCGGCACGAGGGAAGGGTCAAAAAGCTGGTTTCTCAGGTCCAGCAGATTACCTTCTCCGGAAAATTTGCCAATGAGACGGGCCAGAAGGTCCTCTATATTACCGAGCGGGCCGTTTTTCGGCTGACGAAATCCGGAATGCTGCTGGAGGAGATTGCCCCGGGCACGGACCTCCAAAAGGACATTCTGGACCAGATGGGCTTTACTCCCATCGTATCGGACAATCTCAGGCAGATGGACCAGCGCATTTTCCAGCGGGAGCCTATGAACTTGGCTCGCTGATGGATAATGATAGATCCCCCAAAATTTGAGAAATGATTTAGGAGGAAAAAAATGAAAAAGCTACTCTCTCTTGTACTCGCGGGTGCGATGGCATTTTCTCTGGCTGCCTGCGGTGGCGGCGGCAACAGCGGCGGCGCGATGGGTCAGGTTGGCGCAGGGGCGGCTGCCGCCGGCGGGGACGAGCTGCCGGTTGTGCAGTGGAAAATGGTTTCGACATGGGGCTCCGGCAACGTCCACTTTACCGTTGACCAGCGCTTTTCCGAGCTGGTAAGCCAACTGACCAGCGGAAAGTTCCAGATTACCAACTACGGTGAGGGCGAGCTTTGCTCCGCCAGTCAGGTGTTTGACACCGTGCAGGACGGCACCGTGCAGGCCGGCGGCGACTGGGCAGGCTATTGGGCTGGTAAGGACCCCGCCTTCGAGCTGCTTTCCACCACCATGAACCTGTTTTCCGGTCTGGATTATTACGTCTGGTTTGAGCAGGGCGGCGGTATTGAGGCCGCTCAGGATCTGTATGCGCAGTATGACCTGATGTGGTTCCCCATCCTCTGCCATTTCTCTGAGTCCGGCATCCGTTCCTCCAAGCCCATTACCAGCATTAAAGACCTCCAGACCATGAAGACCCGTCTGGGCGGTGTGATGGCCGGCCGTGTGGGTGCGAAGCTGGGGTTCAATATCACCACCGTTCCGGCGGCAGAGCTGTATGAATCTTTACAGCGCGGCGTGATTGATGCCGGTGAGTTCTCCGGACCCAACGCCGACTCCACCCTGAAGCTGGAAGAAGTGGCGAAATATTGGTGCGAGCCCGCGTGGTATCAGTCCGCCGGAAACAACGGCGTTATCATCAACAAGGCTGCCTGGGAGGCGCTGCCCGAGGCTTATCAGCAGGCCATCATTACCGCTTCCGCCGCCTGCCGCGGCGAAGGTCTGGCCCGCTACACCTGGCTGGACAGCGTTGCCGCCAGCAAGATGATTGACGAAGATGGCGTCACCGTTACTTACATGAACGAGGCCGATCTGAACACCATTAAGGCCACCGCGCAGGAGGTCTATGAGGCAGAGGCCGCCGCCAATCCCAACTTCAAGATGATTTACGACTCTATGCTGGAATACTGCAAGGTTGTGGACCCCTATCGCGAGATGCTCAACAATGTCGGCTACGGCTACGGTTTTACCCACGGCCTGAACTGATTCTCTCGGAAGACAAAAGCCCAATGATAAACCGGGTCCCACTTTCCACCGGGGACTTCGGCAGAAGGTGGGACCCGGCAAGAAGATTTTTTGCACTGATCTTCGACCCTTACTTTAGTCAACAGAGATTGAGAGAGGTACTAAATGAAACCAATTAAAATGATTTGTCGAGGAATCGACACTTTTACGGAGTGGACAGGACGCGTTTTTGCCTTCATCACCCTGATCACTCTCGGTGTCATTATTTTTGAGGTCTTTATGCGCCGCATTCTCAACCGTCCTCAGATTTGGACGATGGATATGATTGTCATGAGCTTTGGCTGTTATGTTGTGCTTACCTGCGCGTTTGGCTTTTTACGCAAAGCCTTTGTGGCGGTGGATGTTGTTTATGCCCTGCTGCCCAGCGTTTTTCGCCACATCCTGCACCTTGTCACCTATACCGTTTTCTTTGTCCCCTTTGCCTTCAAGCTTGCTCCGGTGGCCTATCGCTTTTTCCTGAAAGCATATACAACCCACGAGTTGAGCTACTCGGTGTGGCAGCCGCCCACATGGCCTGTAAAGCTGGCCCTGTTTGTGGGTTTATCCCTGCTGTGCATTCAGGGCATTTCCGAAATTCTGAAGCATGTGGACTGGGTGATCGAATATTTCCGCAACGGTCGAAAAGAACCGCAAATTGAAGCTGGCCCCAGCGCCGTTGAAATGGTCATTCTGGAAAACGGAGGCCATAAGCTGGACGCGGACCTGACCGAAGGCACTTTGCCGTCCGACGAACAGCCGGATTTGGGAAAGGAGGAGAAGTAAATGTTGTCCTTGCTGCAAAATATTGTGGGCGGCTTTGCTGCCTCCGCCGGTATGAATACAGAGCAGTTCTGCGCACTGCTGATTGGCATTTTGTTCTTCATTATGATTATCGGACTGGTGGCCGGTCAGGAGCTGGCCTTCGTTTTGGGCGGAGCCGGAGTTATCATTGGGGTCATCGCCTGGGGTGACGCAGGTCTGTCCATCGCCATGACAAAGATATTTGACCAGATGCAAAGCTATGCCATGGTCGCAATTCCCATGTTTGTACTGATGGCCAACTTCTTAACCCACTCCAAGGTGGCCGACGGGCTGTTTTTGTCCATCCGTTATCTGCTTGGCCCCCTAAAGGGCGGTTTGGGTCTGGCGGTTATCGTGGTATCCACCATCTTTGCCGCAACCACCGGCATTGTGGGCGCCTCCGTGGTCACCATGGGCATGCTCTCCATCCCCATTCTTCTGCGCTGCGGCTATAACCACAGTCTCGCCGCGGGCATGGTGTGCGCGGGCGGCTCTCTGGGCATTTTGATTCCGCCGTCCATCATGCTGGTGACCATGGGCTCCTACGCGGAGGTTTCCGTGGGCAAGCTGTTTTTTGCGGCTTTGGTTCCCGGCCTGCTTTTGTCCTTGGGCTACGCCGTTTACATTATGGTCATCTGCCATATTCATCCCGATTACGGCCCCGCCATGAGTCCGGAGGAGCTGGCCGAGATGCCGATGAAGGACCGGGTGAAAGGCTCCCTGATCAACCTGATTCCGCCCCTGCTGCTGATCTTTGGTGTGCTGGGTTCCATTTTTTCCGGTATTGCAACACCCACCGAGGCTGCGGGCGTAGGTGCGCTGGTTTCCCTTCTTCTGGCCATTTTTTACAAGCAATTCAGCTGGAAGATGCTGTACGACTCCGTCATTGACACGGCAAAAACCAGCTCCATGGTGTTTATCATCCTGTTTGGCGCGGCGGCTTTCACCGGCATCTTTATGTCTTTGGACGGCGACAAAATTGTCACCAACATGGTTATGGGCATGGGTGTGGGCAAAATTGGCGCCATTGCGATTATGATGCTCATTGTATTTATCATGGGTATGTTCATTGACTGGGCCGGTATCGTGATGATTGTTCTTCCCATCTTCCTGCCCATTATGGATCAGTTTGGCGTAGACCGCCTGTGGCTGGTGGGTGTGACGGCAGTCATTTTGCAAACTTGCTTTATGACGCCCCCCTTTGGCTTTGCTCTGTTTTACATCAAGGGCATCGTCCCGGAAAGTGTCACTATTCAGGAAATCTATCGCGGCGTAATTCCGTTTATCATTATCATTGTCATTGTAACCATCCTGTGCATTGCCTTCCCGCAATTGGTGGTAGGCCTACCCACCATGGTAAGCGGCTGACAACCCTAAGCGCCGATCTGTTCAAGCAATATTTAAGGGTCCGGAGGCAAATGCCTCCGGACCTCGTTTGTTTTTTAATGATATTTGATTATAAATTTTTTTAGCATAAAAGCCACATCCCTGCACAGACTATTTGCGGCGAAAGCCAAAGGATCGCCGGTTGTGCCGACAATCTTGGCAAAACCGGCAGTCCTTCAACATTCTTTTCATCAGGAGGCTTTTTTTATGATGAAGGACATGACCAACTGCGGCAGCGAATGCACTCCCAACACCAGCGTGAAATGCACCGTTGACAACTGCGCTCATCACTGCCAGGACAAGCAGTACTGCGGACTGAATGCCATCTCTGTGGGCACCCATGAGTCTAACCCCACCGAGAGCAAGTGCGTGGACTGCGAAAGCTTCAAGCTGAAGTAAGGCAGAGTTAAGTCAGTCGCTTGCGGCCCCATCCGCAAGCTTTCCGGAGGCTCTGCCTCCGGAAATACATAGAAACCGGGGAGTGTGGCAAGCATGAACGAAAAGTGGCGGGGGCGCATTGCGGGCGCAGCGGCAGGACTTGCAAACGGCCTGTTCGGCGGCGGCGGGGGCATGGTGTTTATTCCGGTGATGAGCCGGTCCTCCTTAAAAAAGCAAACGCTTTATGCCACCTGTGTCGGGGTAATTTTCCCCATCTGCGCTGTGTCGGCAGCGGTGTATTTTCTGCGGGCAGAGCTGTCCTTTAAAACCGCCCTGCCCTATTTGCTGGGCGGCCTTGCAGGGGGATTTTTAGGGGGACGGCTGTATGGAAAAGTTTCCGTCAAGTGGCTTAAGTGGCTGTTTGCCGCTTTCCTTTTCTACGGAGCGGTGAGGTATTTGCTGTGATGTGGCTGCTGCCCTTTTTTTGCGGGTTGGGCGCCAGCATTCTCTCTGCCTGGGGCGTAGGTGGCGGAACGCTGCTGCTGCTGGTAATGACGCTGTTTCTAGGCGTAGACCAACGGACGGCGCAGGGCATTAATCTGCTGTTCTTTTTGCCCACGGCTGCCGCCGCGCTGGTGTTCCATTGGAAAAACGGATTTCTGGATAAGCCCACGCTAAAGCGTTCCGTCCCATGGGCGGTCGTTTTTGCGCTTGGGGGCGCCTGGGCCGCCACAGCGGTGGATGTAGCGCTGCTGCGCAAGCCATTTGGAATTTATCTGCTGATTTCCGGCATTTCCATGCTGTGGCCCTCAAAAAAGAACTCCGAATCGCCGGAAGGCGAGTCGGAAAAAGATGCCTAGGCAGATCTAAAGATATTTTTACCGAAGCAATTTCCAGCGCATTAAAAAATTAAGTACACGGTAAATATAAGAAGCGGAAGAAAACGCCTGCTGCGTTTTCTTCCGCTTCTGCGCTATTTTCTGACGTTCCCTCCGTTTTTAATCAGCCGAGTCTGCAAGAATTCCCATTGCCGCACCATTAACCAGACGGTCCGCCTGCCGGACCAAGTCCTCTCTTGGCAGAACCATGTCCTGATCGAACCATGTTTTAATCAGGCCGATCAACCCATACCCAATAAAGCTGATTAAAAAATCCATCTGAGACGAAGATGCCGCGTGAAACTTTGCCCGCACAAGGCTGACGCCATTACGGTGAATCAGCTCCTGCAATCTGTCGGTAAAATTACTGGTGGAATTATTGGCAAACAGCGCCTCAAATTCCGGGCGATGCTTCACAATGTAATCCAGAATCGGCTGAAACACCGGGCGCAGAGAGCCGCCCGCTTCAAATTCCGCCACATGCTCATCGATTAGAAGCTGCGCCTCTGCCAGCATGTCCGTTTCCACGCTTTGAAGCAGAGCGGTGGTATCCGGATAGTGAAGATAAAACGTGCCCCGGTTCATGTCCGCCCGCTCCGTTACATCCCGCACGGAGATGGCGGAAAACTTTTTTTCCAGCATCAGCTCCAGCAGTCCCCTTTTCAGCAGCTTTTGAGAGCGGCGCGACCGCCGATCCTCTCCTTTTTCCGCCATGTTGATACCCCTTTCACATAAAAGTGAATCCGCAGCCCGTTTCTCCCAAAATATTTCCGCAGGCCCAAGCCGCCGCAAACCCTTTTGGCAGAGCCAAAAATCCGGTCGCCTTTTGCACAAAATAAACAGAGATTCAAATAAGGCCGCTTGCGGCTATTATAATTCAGCTTTGTCTAAAAATCAACAAAAATATTTTAATGAAAAATTGTTGATTATTTTTGTCTGAAGCTATTGCTTTTTAAGGTGGACCATACTATAATTCTCTCTGGCATTAAATTAACATTAATTGATTAATGAACATGTGTATATAATTGAGAGGAGCATTTTTATGGTTTACAAACCCCCTTTTCGCGCCGTCCGGCTCACACGCGCGCTTGCTTTGACGCTGGCGGTGGCGCTTCCGGTCACGCTGATCCCGGTGGGCGCGGCAGAAAAGATTGGCGACGGCGTGGCCCCCATCTATGACGAAGCATATTACGCCACGCTGGATTACTACGGCAACCTGACAGAGGGCAGCGTGGTGAAAAGCTATGCGCTCAACGGTGCCACAGCCCTGACAGATTACGGCGTCTACGACGAGGTGGTAAACCTGACCGACGGCACCATTCCTGCCGAAAAAGACGATACCACCACCTTTGATTTCAGCAAGGAAACCGCACCCGCTCACTTTTATTTTGAGGGAAAGACGGCCGCACCCTTTGCCGCCCTGCCCTGGACCATTACCCTGTCCTACACGCTCAATGGCGTTCCCACGAAGGCGGAGGATTTGGCAGGGAAAACAGGTGTGGTAAACATCAATCTGGACATTCTCCCCAACGAAAACGCCAGCGACTACGCAAAAAACAATTATACATTGGAGGCTATGGCCTTATTTAATCAGGACGATATTCTTTCCCTGAAAGCGAAGGGCGCACAGGTTCAGCTGGTGGGCAATCTGCGCACGGTGCTGTTTTTGGCCCTGCCGGGAGAGGAGCAGCATTTTACCATTGAGGTTGGTTCCGACGACTTCTCCTTTGGCGGCATGACGTTTATGATGCTTCCTGCCACGCTGGCGCAGCTGGACCAGATTGCAAAGCTGAGCGACCGCAAGGACGAGCTGGAAGACGATTACGAAAAGCTCAACCACAGTCTGGACACCACGCTGGATGCCCTGAACAGCATGACCGGCAGTCTTAATTCCAGCGCCAAGGGGCTTGACGCGCTAAACAAGGCCCGGGGCACCATTTCCGCTGGAAAGGGCGCTATCTACGACGGAATCGACACCTCCAAGTTGGACATGGAAAGCATCGCCGCTTTGCTGGACCCGGTGGCGGAGCAGGTGCAAGCCGCCAGCAAAACCCTGACGGACTCCAAGGCCATTGTCCAGACGATGAGCGACACGGTCGTATCGCTGAAAACCGAGCTGTCCCAGACCAAAAATGCGCTCAATAATCTGGAGGACGACAGCAAGGATCTCAAAGACCTGGCCACCGATATGGAAAATCTCAAGGGAAGCCTCTGGAGTCTGCGCAACGCGCTGAATGACATTGACGACATCAGCACCGGTACGCCGTCCACCATGCAAACGCTTGCAGATAATTTATATAATGCTTATGCAGCGACGGATTTAACTGCATTTATAAAATGCATGCTGATCGCAAACGGAACGGATGCCGATACCGCTTCAGCACAGGCAGACCAATTGGCAGCGTTGACCGCATATCCCAGCGATCCGGGCAATGGACTCACCGCTGCCTGGACTCAGGCCAAAACCTTGGAGGGGCTATATAATGCAAAGAGCAGTATGAGTTTTAAGGCTTTTTGTGTGCAGGTTTTAAAAGGTCAGGGAGTTTCCGACGATGATGCAGAAACGCAGGCAACTCTGCTGGATGAAATTCATTCCATTTCGGGCAGCATCGGCGACGCGACCTCCAGCGTCAACGGCACGTTGAGCAAAATCAAAACTCCCACCGCTAACTTAGTGGACGGATTGGCCTCCATCTGCGATGAAATGAACGCGCTGTACAATCTTCTGGGCGACGCGCAGGATCTGGCCCACATCGGGCAGACCGCCGCAGACAAGGCGGACACCCTCCTCGGCAAGGTGGGCGAGCTGCAAACACTTTTGAGTACTTACGAACCAAAAGCGCAGGAAAGCCTTAAAACGCTGGAAGATTTAAGCGTTACTGCGGCCAGCTCCATCCGCAACGCGCAAAAGCTGATTTCGGACACGGAAGCGCTTGCCCGCACCTCCGGCCAGCAATTGGACGACGGCACCAAGCAGACGCTGGAGGGCCTGGCCGCCTCCCTGCGCCGGACCGCCGCCGCCCTTGCCACCAGCAAGGACATCAAATCCGCCAAGAGCAATCTGGACAGCATTATTACAGACACATGGAACGAGCACACGGGCGATGTGGATAACCTGCTGAACATGGACAGCACCGCCCCCGCCCAGTCGCTGACCTCCGGGCAGAACCCCGCTCCCCAGAGCATTCAGGTGCTGATCCGCTCTCAGGAAATTAAGGTGCCTGATGAAGAGGAAGAAGAGATCGCACCCGCAGCCGCCGACAAGGGCAGCTTTGGAAGCCGCGTGGGCCAGATGTTCCATGATTTTTGGTCCTCAATCACCGGGATTTTCCACTGAGGAACCGCCGGTATGAAAGAAGAAGGTGACTTCCTGTGATTGAAAAAATTGCACACGGGCTGACACGCAGGCCCAAGCTGGTGGCACTCATCGCCGTATTACTGCTGATTCCGTCCGCAATCGGGTTTGCGGCCACCCGCGTCAACTATGATATTCTGTCCTACCTGCCCCAAAGCTCCGAGTCCTCTCAGGGGGAAAAGCTGCTGGAGGAGCCGTTTAAAATGGCCGCCACCAGTATGCTGATCGTGGAGGATATGCCCGCCGGATACAGCAGCCGACTGATTCAGGCAATCCGGGATGTCCCCGGCGTCAGCAACGCCATCTGGGTCAGCAGTATGGTGGGCATCCAGATTCCCACCGACTTCATCCCCGCCAATCTCAGAGACATGTTTTTCTCCGGCGACGCCACGATGATGGTGATTCAGTACGACCACCCCGGCGCCTCCGACGAGACGATGGAAGCCATCGATCAGGTGCGGGCGGTATGCAACGAAAAGTGCTTTCTGGCGGGCTTCTCCGTGGTCATTAAGGATACCCGGGACCTGATGGACAGCGAGCTTCCGCTTTTCGTGGGGCTTGCGGTTGTTCTGGCACTGGCGGCAATGTCGGTTACACTGGAATCCACGGTGCTTCCCTTTATATTTCTTGCCAGCATCGGCTTTGCAGTGATTTACAACTTTGGCTCCAACATTTTTCTTGGCCAGATTTCCTATCTTACAAAGGCCATTGCCGCCGTATTGCAGTTGGGCGTTACCATGGACTACTCCATCTTCCTTTACCATCGCTACGAGGAAGAGCGCAGGAATTACGAAGACCCGCGCGACGCAATGGCAAAGGCCATTGTCTCCGCATTTACTTCTCTTTCCGGCAGCAGCCTGACCACCATTGCGGGCTTTCTGGCCCTGTGCTTTATGCGCCTGACGCTGGGCCGGGACATTGGCATTGTGATGGCAAAGGGCGTCCTTCTGGGCATTGCCACGGTCATTTTGGTTCTGCCGTCTCTGGTGCTGCTGTTTGATAAGCAGATCGACCAGCACAAGCATAAAGCCCTGATTCCCAGCTTTGACAAAATTAACGTCCGCATTCTCAAGCACCGCTGGGTTTTTGTGGGGCTGACTCTTCTGCTGTTTTTACCGGCCATCTACGCGCAGAATCACGCGGGCATCTATTACAAGCTGGATGAATCCCTGCCGCAGGACCTTCCCTCCATCGTAGCCAACGAAAAACTGAAAAGTGACTTTGACATGGGCACGTCTCACTTTGTGCTTTTACGGGACGACATCTCCGCAACAGACATGAATCAACTGGAAAACGACCTTGAAGACCTGCCCGGCATTACCTCGGTGCTGTCCTATCACTCCCTGCTGGGTGTAGGGATTCCGGAGTTTTTTGTGCCGGAGGAGGTACGCACCATGCTGAAGCAGGACGGTTGGCAGATGTTGATGGTAAACTCCAAATATGCCACCGCGTCTGATGAGGTATCCAACCAGTTGGATGGGATGCGGGGATTTCTCAAGCAATACGACTCCGGCGCTCTGATTACCGGCGAGGCAGCCATGACCAACGACCTGATTGAAACCTCTTCCGTGGACTTCAAAATCACGAACTACATCTCCATGGCCGCCATCTTTTTCATTGTTCTGTTCGTATTTCAATCCCTCACCATTCCGGTGGTGCTGGTGGGCACCATCGAGCTTGCCATCTTCATCAATCAGGGCGTGCCTTATTTTACCGGGTCGGAAATTCCTTTCATCGCCCCCACCATCATCGGCTGTGTGCAGCTGGGGGCCACGGTGGACTATGCCATTTTGATGACCACACGCTTTCAGGAGGAGCTGCGCACAGGAAAAAGCCGGGACGAGGCCATCCACATTGCCGCCACCTCCTCCGATCCTGCAATCATCACCAGCTCTCTGGTCCTCTTCTGCGCAACACTGGGCGTGTCCTTCGTCTCCAGCATCGACCTGATCGGGTCCATCTGCATAATGCTGGCCCGGGGCGCGCTGATTTCGGCGGCGGTCAGTATTTTTATTATGCCTTCCATTCTCAGTGTGTGCGAGCCGGTATTTAACAAAACCAGCCGCTACTGGAGGACCATCCCGCCGGTAAAACCCTCCCGCATTGCAAAGGCGCTGCAAGCTGCCAGTGAAAGACTTCCCGTTGGAAAGAAAGCGGCCGTCAGCGGCAGCGAGCCCTCGCTGCCGGAAACCAAACGCCTTTCCGGCAAATTGTCTTCCTCTCATCTTGCGTCTGAAAAGCGCGTTCCTAAGAAGCAGAAGGATTTCTCTGGCAAAGCATCTGAGAAAAAAGAGCATTCTGCCGTGTTTAAGCGTTCTCCTTTCCGCCGGAAAGCAAAGACCCCCACCGATTCCAGCAGCAATCCGGTTCCCGAAGGCACGCCCCGGGAACCCTCGGATGCAAAAAACCCGGAAGAAAAAGAGCTTGCTAAAACCCATTGAATTGCATCCTGCGCCTTTTCACCATAGCAAAATTAAACTGTCCCCCTCCTGCGCTTACCGCGCAGGAGGGGGACTTTTTAGTAAACAATGTCCTGTAAAAAACCCAATATTGCCGCGTTTTCTTCCGTTCTCCATGTATCGACGTGTCTTGGTTTACCGGCGGAGTTTCTCTGTCTCGTGATGTATCTCGGCAGTCATCCAGCGCGGGTCTCTCGTGCGGGCAATAAAAAGGGGCGGACAGTTTTAACTGTCCGCCCCTTTGCAGGAATCGATATCCGGTTTCCGTTTTCTCTCACGAACTGCCGCACAATTTACTTTCCGGTTTTATTGCGGCTTCAATCGGCGGGCAGCTCTTCAAATGCTTCGTCCAGATGGAGGACCACCTCCAAATACTCCCCGTCCCGCCAAAGCTTCATGGGCAAGTCGTCACCGATGCGAAACTGACGGCGGATGTTCAGCAGCATATGCCGTTCGGTCACGGCCTGCCCACCCGCGGAGACAATTACATCCCCGGCCTTCACCCCCGCCCTGTCGGCGGCGGAGTCAATGCTCACATCCTGTACCTCCACGCCCTGCGTTCCATCGGGCAGTACCTTAGGCATGTCTAGGATGGTGACGCCCAGCCGCGGCTCGGGAAGAACCTGCCCGCTCTCCAGAATGTCATTCACCATTTTCTGCACCGACCGCATGGGCAAAGCAAAGCCCAGCCCCTCCACGTTTGAGGAAAAGGACATCATTTTGATGGTGTTTACGCCCACCACCTGTCCAAACACGTTGATGAGGGGGCCGCCGGAGTTGCCTTCATTTAAAGCCGCGTTGGTCTGAATCAGCGTCATGGTGCGGCCCGAAACGTCCACATCCCGATTGATGGCGGAGACAATGCCGTCCGTCAGTGTTCCCCGCAGCTCAACGCCCAAAGGATTTCCGATGGCATATACCGTGTCGCCCACTGTCAGCGCATCGGAATCACCCATCTCGGCGGCAGGCAGACCCGTGGCCTCCAGCTTTAAAACCGCCACATCGTTTCCGCTGTCACCGCCCACATAGAGGGCCTCATAGGTCCTGCCGGAAGAAAGCGTTACGCTGCAATCGTGGCTTCCCGCCACCACATGATAGTTGGTGAGAACATACCCGTCCTCCCGAAAAATCATGCCGGTTCCTACGGAAGCGCCCCGGTCCAGCTGCGCAATCACCGTCACCACCGCCGGATTCACCTTGCGGTAGATTTCCTGAATACTCAGCGCGCCGCTTGATGAACCAGCCAGCTCCATCACAGCACCCTGGCCATAGGGATAGGTTCCAATGGAAACCTCTTCCTGATCCCAATCCTCGTTTTGCAGGTATTCTTCTCCCGGAGAAGAGGGCCTGAAGTAAAAAAATCCGCCATTTAAGAAAAATGCGCCCACAGCCAATCCCCCGGCAAGGGCAAGGCAAACAAGAAAAATCCACAGTCCCCTTCTTCCCCGTGTCCGCCTCTGAGAAACCGCGGGGGCAGAAGCCGGCGCGGCAGCAGAGAGTATGTTCACAGGAAGCGGCTGCTCCGCCCGGCCCGGAAGCCTTCGCGGCTGGACATAAACCTCCACCACCTCCTGTGGCCGGGGCAGGGGCGGATAATATTCCACCACCTCGCGGGGGTCCGCCCCGTCGGTTGCGGGTCCGGCCCCGTCGGGTGCGGACTCCTGCTGTCCAAGGGGCTGCGTTTTTAAAAACTGGTCGTTCATCTGCGCCTCGTTATTCCGCGGTCAGGGAGAACGAAAACTCGGTAACGCCGTTCTCGCTGGTCACATTGATTTTTTCCCGGTGCTGCTCCAAAATAGTCTTGACAATATAAAGTCCCAGCCCCACGCCGGTTTTATCCTCGCTGCGGGACTTATCGCTTTTATGAAACCGCTCGAACAAAAGCGGAAGCTCCTCGGGAGAAATGGTGTCTCCCTCATTGCGCACAACGACACGGGCCTTACCGTCCCGCCGGGTGACGCCCAGATACAGCACGGAGCCGGGCGTTGCAAATTTTGCTGCATTTTCCAACAGGTTGTAAATCACCTGGGTGATCATATCGTTGTCCCCCAGAACCAAAATTGGCTCTTCAGGGATGTCCGCGTCCACGTCCAGACCGCGGTCGGTAATTTTCTTCTCCATGGAAATCAGCACCCGGCGCATACTTTCGCAAAGGTCGAAATGCGCCCCGTTTTTCATGGGGTCGATGGCCTGAAGCTGACTCACGTCCAGCATCCGCCGAACCATACGACTTAGGCGGCGGCTCTCCTCGGCAATAATTTGCAGATACTGCCTTTCGCTTTCATAGGGGATGGTTCCGTCCAGAATGCCATCGGTGTAGCCGGCGATGGTGGTCATGGGGGTTTTCAGCTCGTGGGAGATGTTGGCAACAAACTCCCTGCGCTTTCGCTCTGTTTGCAGCAGCGTTTCGGCCATGTTGTTGAAGGAAACCGCCAGCTCGCCAATTTCGTCGTTCCGGTCCGTGTCCCGCATGCGGATGTCAAACTCCCCATCGGCAAACCGCCTTGTGGCGGCCACCATCTCCCGGATAGGCCGAACCTGCCGCATGGCCGTGACGGAAGAGGACATAAACGCCACCATCAGCACCACACAGGAGGTCATGACAAACAGGCCGATAAATCCCTGCCACATTTTATCCAGCGCAGAGTGGAGCACAGACACGGCAAACACCGCGCCCACTTGCTTCCCCGCCGCATCCGCCACCGGGACGCCCACCACAAGGTGCTTTTCCGTATACACACCGTTGAGATCGGAGCGGCCGGAACTCACCCCCTGCGTCAGGGTTTTGTCCAGCAGCTTCTGAGGGATGGTGACGGACAGTCCGTCCAGCCCTTCGTCGGTGGAAAGAAGGGCGCGGCCCTGCGTATCGCAGACGAGAAAATTCAAATCAGATATGGACGCGGCAAAGCCCGCCAGCGTCAAAAGCTCCGTTTCACTTGAAAACCCGCCGCTTCTCAAATACCCGGCGGACAGGCGGGCCACCACGCCGGCCCGGGTTTCCATGTCGTTGATCCGCTGCTGGCGCAGAAAGTTATAGCCCAGCGCGGAATAAGATGCCCCCAGCAGCGCCAGTGTCAGCAGCACGGTGCCCATGGTCAAGAGCATCTGCCGCCAATACAGCCCCGGGAAGCGCTCGCCCAACCGTTTCATGCCTTCTCCGTCTGCTTTGCCGCGCCCATCACCTCAAACTTATAGCCCACGCCCCACACGGTTTTCAGCGCCCACTGGTCGGATACGTCCTCCACCTTTTCCCGCAGGCGCTTGATGTGCACATCCACGGTGCGGCTGTCTCCGAAATAGTCAAAGCCCCACACCTCGTCCAGTAATTGGTTGCGGGTATACACCCGGTTGGGCGTAGCCGCCAGATGATACAGCAGCTCCAGCTCCTTGGGAGGCGTGTCCACTTTTTTCCCATCCACAATCAGCTCATAGGAATCCAGATTCACCACCAGCTTGTCAAAGGTCAGCTTTTTCGACGTGTCATTGGGAATCTCCGTCCGGCGGAGAACCGCGTTAATCCGCGCCAGCAGCTCTTTCATCTCAAAGGGCTTGACAATATAGTCGTCCGCGCCCATCTCCAGGCCCTGAATGCGGTCGAACACCTCACTCTTGGCAGTCAGCATGATAATGGGAACCTTGCTGGTTTCCCTAATTTTGGCGCACACGGCCCAGCCGTCCATCACCGGCAGCATAATGTCCAGCAGAATCAGATCGGGCGCCTGCTTCTGGAATTCTTCCACTGCTCTGCCCCCGTCCGCGGCAATTCGGACGTCAAAGCCCTCCTTCACAAGATACATGTGGATCAGGTCGGAGATATTGTAATCGTCCTCCACAACCAGAATGTTTCGCGCCATAGTCCTGCCTCCGTACTTTTTAAAATCGGGTCTTCTCCCCGCTCTATGTTGTCCATTATATACGCTTTGGTTCCCAGATGTTGAATTTTTTGTAAAACAAGTGCTTAAAAGGCTGTTTCCGTCATGGCGGGCAGCCGATCCTCCTCCTCCGCCGCAGAGGCGAGAAACGCCCGCAGGGCTGCGGCAGTCACATCGCTTCCCAGCCACACGGACACAGGACCCCGCCGTTTGCCAATTTGATTCAAAAGCGTATTCGCCGCGCTGGAGGAGCCAAGGCCGTATTCCGCGCGGTCAATCATGGGGCTCAGGGGGCAATAGCCCGCCGCCCGGAGGGCGGCTGTGTCTCCGTCCGCCCCATAGACCAGCCGGGTTTTCATCCCCGTCTCGGCAAACAATGTCCGGTTCATGGCCGTCAGCCGCTCCGCCCCGCCCGCTCCAAATCCGGGAATCAGGCCCACAGCGCTGCCGGAGGCCGCGATGCGCCGAAGCTGGTCCCCGCTGCGGGCAAGGGCCTCCTCCGTGAAATAGAAGGCGGCGTGAAACCCCCGGCTCTCCAGTGCGTCCAGCCACGCGGTCACAGTCTCGGCATCCTCTGCCAGAAAGCAGAGATAAATGGACTTTCCGGAGGCGGCAGGTTCTTCTGTCTGGGTGTCTCCCGGCGGCGTTTCGTTTCTGCCCGGCGTCTCGGCAGTGCTCTGTTTTTGATACTGCTGGTATTTTGCGTCCAACTGGTAGGATGCCGTATCCGTAAACATATTGTCCGGCAAAACGGCGGCAGCGCTTTTCACCCGAATCAGGTATCCATGGTTCACCGGAGTATTGCTGTATGCCCTGCCGAAATAGGACGCCACGGGCGAGGCCGCCACAAAAGTCTCGCCGCCCCGGGTTACGCACACATGGTCGTACAGTTCGCCCTGCCCCGTAGTTCCGGAACCGGTGGCCACGTCGAACACTAAGGACCGGCTGGAATCGTACAGCACCAGTGTCTGGGTGACAACGTTGTAGGAATAGCCCACGCCGGACTCCCGAAACACCGTGGCAGCCACGTACAAATACCCGCCGAACCAGAAGGGCATGGTGGAATCCTTCAAATCCAGAACCCGCTCGTCCACGGCTGTGAAATACACCGAATCCTCCGCCGAAACGGAGGGGCAGAGGGTTCCCAGCAGAACCAGCGCCAACAGCGCGGCGGCAAATCTTTTCTTCATGCGGCGTTCCTCCCCCCTTTCCGTCTTTGCGGGGTATTTTTTCTTTATTCTAGCACGCTTTCAGCCGTTTTGTAAAGCGTTCCCGCGCTAAGAGTCGCTAGCCCTTTTTCCCAAATACAATCTTGCGCTTTGCGCCGTCAGGCGGTATAATGAAAAGCAACAGCCGCCCCGGTTTTTTTCATCCCGCGCGGGCCGCCGTTTAGATTTGACAGTCCTTCCGTCCGCAGGGGCGGGGGCCTATAAGGAGTTCGCCGCATTCATGGTAAAAAAACGCCGTCGCCGCCGTGTTTCCCCGCTTCAGCGCCATTTAATGGCGCTTGTTGTCATTCTGTCCGTTTTCGTGGGATTGACTCTGACCTATAAGGCCATCGTCCGTCCGCCGCAACTGGAGGACGGGGACAGCGCAGGTCTTCCCGCCTCGTCACAGGCCTTCTCCTCGGCGGAGCTTGCTTTACAGGATGCCGACCAGCTGGCTCTGGCGGCAAAGGCCGCTCACTCGGTTCGAAAGTCTGACTTTTATACAATTCTCGTTTCCGGCGTGGACGACGGAAACGGCGGCAGCGACACCAACATTTTGGTGGCGGTGGACGCAGGGGGCGGACGGATTTACGGCGTAAACATTCCCCGGGACACCAAAAGCCGCATCAACGGCAAAAACTACAAGTTTAACGCCGCCTACAATTTGGGCGGTATGGACAAGACGGCGGAAACCCTGTCCAGTCAGTTGGGGATTCCGGTGGACTATACCGTGGAGGTCAGTTTAAAAGCCTTTTCCGCACTGGTGGACGCCATCGGCGGCGTGGATTTCAACATTCCCGTGAACATGGACTATGACGACCCGATTCAAAACCTGTCTATTCACTTCACCGCCGGAACCCGGCATTTGACCGGTGCGGAAGCGCTGAAGGTGGTGCGGTTTCGCCACAACAACGACGGCACAGGCTATGGCAGCGAGGACATCGGACGGATGAAAACCCAGCAGGACTTTTTAAAGGCCGTGGCAAAGCAAACACTGCGTCCTGCCAACCTGACAAAGGTTTCCCAGTTTGCAAAGATTTTTCAGCAGTACGTGAAAACTGATCTGGAGCTGGGCGAGCTTGCGTGGCTGGGACAGGAAGCTTTCTCCATGGGTGCGGACAACGTGAATTTTTCCACCCTGCCCGGAGAGTGGCATTCCCCCTATATTTATCTGAACGCGGACGAAGTGCTGAGCATCGTCAACGAATATCTTAACCCCTACGTGGAAGACCGGGTGTTGGAGGATTTGAATATCCTCTCCTGAACACAGTTATCTGATGAAAGAGAAGGAGGCCCTATGATACATCTGAAGCTGCGCCTGCCGGGGCTGCTATTGGCGCTTGTTCTGGCGGCGGGCCTGTTTGTCCCCGCATCGGCAGCTGAAAATTCAGCGGACAATTTTGTACGCGAGAAAACCTATGCCGGTGAATTTACCGACGTGACCCCGGACTCGGCTGTTTACGGCAATGTTGCCGCTTTGTACGAATACGGACTGTCGGTGGGCAAGAGTGACGGCACTTTCGGCCCGAAGGACAGCATGACCGTGGGGCAGATTGTGATTTTTGCGGGCCGCATCCGCAGCCTGTACGCCACGGGGGATGCCGAATCCGGCGCCTCCGCCTTCCAAACCGAGGGCCAGTCGGCCTATGAGCCGTATCTCGCGTATCTCCAAAGCGTGGGCGCGCTTTCCTCTGAGTTGGACGGACTTTACAAAAGCGCCGCCACCCGGGCGCAGACGGCCCATGTGCTGGCAGCCGCGCTTCCGGCCGAAACACTGCCCCCCATCAACGACGATCTGGTGACCAGAGCGTATGCCTCCCGTCAGTTTATCACGGACGTGACGGAGTATACGCCCTATTACAGTGATATTCTTACGCTTTACAAAGCGGGCGTGGCCGCCGGGTCTGACGGCACAGGAACCTTTGGCCCCGAGTACGCGGTGACGCGGGGGGCAGCGGCGGCGATGCTGACCCGGATGGTAGACCCCTCCTTGCGCCTGACGCCCGCATGGACCGTGCTGGAAGTCCCGCAGGCCCCGGATTACAGCGTGGCGGGTATCTCCTGGGGAGACTTGATTACCTCAGACACCACGTATTTCCCCGCACCCTCCACGCAGGAGCAGATTGCTTCCAGCGTGGCCTATATGCTTTCTCAGGAGACGAACGTGCTGGAGTTTGATTACGGCACATACATTTCCTCCGCGCAGGCGGGTAACGTGATGAACAAAGCGCTGGCCATCGTCAAGTCCTACTGCGAGCAGATGTACAACTCTGTGGAGTGCAGCTATGAGACCATTACCGGACGGATGACGCTGACCTTTTCCGCCGTCACGGCGGGAGCAAATCTTCCCGCCTATCGGGATTACACCCTTCAGGCCGCCGTCGCCCTGCATGACCGGCTGTGGGCCGAGGGCGCCATCACGGCAGATATGACCCAGATGGAAAAGGCCAGCGTTTACTTCGAGTGGATCTGCAACAACTGCGTTTACGACACTGCTGCCGGAGACGAATCTCTTTCTCACATTGCCTATTCCCTGTTCCGCCACGGAACGGCTGTGTGCGACGGGTACTCCGGGGCCTACAACCTGCTTTTGAAGCTGGAGGGAATTGACTGCTACGCTCTGTCCAATCCCAATCACATCTGGACAGTGGCCACGTTGGACGGCACTTCCTACCACATTGACACCACCTGGGGCGACAGTGCAAACGGCGTGGACTACCGCTATTTCGCTATGACCGAGTCACAGTCCCGCAGCTTCCATCCATGGTAACTGAATAAACACAGCCGCGCCGGAAAATATTCTCCGGCGCGGCTGGTTTTTTAACAGCCCGATTTAACAGGCATTTTTCATTTTCCTTTAAAGCCCGGGTTTTCCCCTCAAAGAGGCCGACGCCCCTCCTCCAGCCTGCGAAGCTGGCGCATAAATTCCTCGGGCAAAGGGCAGGTCAGCTCCACCGGCAATCCTGTGCGGGGATGGAGAAACCGCAGTCCCGCCGCGTGAAGGCACTGGCCCTGTAATCCGGGAACAGGCTTTTTCGCGCCGTACACCGTGTCCCCCAGAATGGGATGACCCAAATGGGCCATATGGACGCGAATCTGGTGGGTGCGCCCCGTCTCTAAATGGCAGCGGACATGGGTAAACCCGGGATAGCGGGCGATGACCTCCCAATGGGTCACGGCCCGGCGGCCCCCCTGCACCACCGCCTGCTTTTTTCGGTCGGAAAGAGAGCGGCCAAGCGGCGCATCCACCGTACCGGAATCCTCCCTGAGATTTCCCACCACGATGCACTCGTAGGTCCGGGCCAGTGTATGGTCCTGAAGCTGGGCAGAAAGCCGACCGTGGGCAAAATCGTTTTTCGCGGCGATGATCAGGCCCGAGGTGTCCTTGTCGATGCGGTGGACAATGCCGGGACGCAGCACCCCTCCCACGCCCGAAAGCGAATCACCGCACCGGTTCAGCAGCGCGTTCACCAGCGTGCCGCCGGGGTGGCCCGGAGCGGGGTGAACCACCAGCCCCCGGGGCTTGTTCACAACGATGACATCCCCGTCCTCGTACACCACGTCCAGCGGAATATCCTCCGGCAAAGCTTCGGACACCTCCGGCGGGGGCAGTTCCACCGTCACCGTTTCCCCGCCGGTAAGGCGCAGGCTCTTGGCGGGTTTTTTCCTGTCCACCAGCACCCGGCCCTCCTCGATCAGCCGTGCGGCGGCGGAACGGGTCAGCCCGGGGCCCCGGGCGGCAAGAAACGCATCTAGCCGCGCCGCGTCCTCAGGACTTGCTTTCAGCGTCAGCGTTTCCATCGGAGGTTTCCTTCCCATCGTATTTTTCATAGAACCACAGGTAGTATGCCGCCCCCAGAATCGCCCCGGACACGATGCAGATATCCGCCACGTTGAACACAGGATAGCGCACAAACTGGAAGTTGAACATATCCACCACATACCCCAGCCGCGCCCGGTCGAGGATGTTGCCAAGGCCCCCGGAGATAATCAGCGTGGCTGCGGCCAGTCCCAGCGGATGGCGCACCAGCTTTTTCGCCACGGCAAAGATCACCGCCAGCACAATGGCCCCGGTCATTGCCAGCAGCAGCCAGCGCATTCCGGAAAAGCTGGACCATGCCGCGCCGTAGTTATGAACCCGCAGCAGCTCCAAAAAACCGGGAAGCAGCGGCGCGGACGCGCCCAGCTCCAGATGGACTGTCACCCAATACTTGACCCACTGATCCACAGCCAAAAGCCCTGCGCCGGCGATAAGATAGAGCATAAAAGACCTCCCTGCGCGGTATGCGCCGATTCTTTAAAAGATTTATGCCCTATACTACCCCAATTTGGCAAAAAAAGCAACTTCCCCGCCGATGCGTTTTTTCCGGACGCGGGACGCGCCCCCGGGAAATGCGGCTTGTGCTTTTTTTTGTTTTGTGATAAGCTAACGTGGATAAATTATCGACATTTTCAGGTTTTGGAGGATTTACCCTTGGAACGCAAAAACGTGACCATTGCCCCAGAGGAAATTGCGCGCCAGCGGGGCTTTACCGAATTGATTCACACCATGCTTTTATCGCGGGAGAGCCGTCCTGCCGCCTGCGTGGATACCTTCGGCTGCCAGCAAAACGTGGCCGACGGGGAAAAGCTGATGGGCATGCTGAAAGAGATGGGCTTTTCCCTCACCGCAGAGCCAAAGGAGGCCGACGTGGTGATTCTCAACACCTGCGCCATCCGGGAGCATGCGGAGCAGCGGGTGTTTGGCAACCTCGGCGCCCTGACTCACACGAAAAAAGCAAACCCCCACCAGATTATCTGCCTGTGCGGCTGCATGGCGCAGGAGGATCGGGTTAGCAAGCGGGTGAAGGAGTCTTACCGCCATGTGGATTTGGTGTTTGGCCCTCACGCGCTGTGGAAATTCCCGGAGCTTTTGTGGCAGGTATACGAGTCCCACGGGCGGGTGTTCGCCGTGGAGGACGAAGTGGGCAGCATTGCAGAGGGGCTTCCCACCCTCCGTCAGGAGGGGTCCAAAGCCTGGGTTTCCATTATGTACGGGTGCAACAATTTTTGTTCTTACTGCATTGTCCCCTACGTCCGGGGCCGGGAGCGCAGCCGGGACAAGGACGCGGTTCTTTCCGAGGTGCGGGAGCTGGTGGAAGCCGGGTATAAGGAGATCACCCTTCTCGGCCAGAACGTAAATTCCTACGGAAACGACCTTGGCGGCGGATACGACTTTGCGGATCTGCTCTCCGACATTGACCAGATTCCCGGAGACTATCTCATCCGCTTTATGTCCAGCCATCCCAAGGACGCAACGCACAAGCTGTTTGATGTCATGGCCCGGTGTCCCCACATTGCAAAGCAGCTTCACCTTCCCTTCCAGTCCGGCAACAACCGGGTTCTCAAGGAGATGAACCGGCGGTACACCCGGGAGCAATATCTGGAGGAAATCAACTACGCCAAGGCGAAAATGCCCAATCTGGTGCTTACCAGTGACGTGATTATTGGCTTTCCCGGAGAGACGGAGACGGAGGCCATGGAAACCGTGTCTTTGGTAGATGACGTGGGCTTTGATGCCCTGTTCACCTTTATTTACAGTCCCCGTCCCGGTACGAAGGCTGCGGAGCTGCCCGACCCCGTGCCCCGCAGCGAAAAGCAGAAGTGGTTTGACCGGCTGCTGGAGGTGCAAAACGCCAAGTCCGCCGCCGCCCACGCCGCTTACGTGGGGAAAATCGAGCGCGTTCTGGTGGACGGTGAGAGCGAGGATGCCGACTGGCCCCTCTCCTCCCGGACGGAGGGGAACCGGCTGGTGCGGGTTAAGGGAGATAAATCCCTCATCGGCACCTTTGCGAATGTAAAAATTACCGCCAGCAACACCTGGGCGCTGTACGGAGAGACGGTCACGGTCTGAGTTTCTCCGCGGCTTTTTGCCGCGGGTTTTTGAAAGGAGCGAATCTCATGAAGATTACGACCCTGCTGGAAAACACCTCCTGCCGCGCGGACGTGGCGCATGCCCACGGACTGAGCCAGTATGTGGAGACGAACACCCATAAAATTCTCTTTGACATGGGCCCCGGCCCCGCCGTTTTAGACAACGCACGCGCGCTGGACATAGATTTGACCTTGGTGGACACCGCTGTGCTCTCTCACGCCCACGACGACCACTCGGGCGGTCTTGCCGCGTTTCTTTCCGTCAATAAAACCGCGCGGGTTTATCTCAGCCGCGCGGCCATGGGCGACTATTACGCAATGGATTCCGGAAAAGCGCCGGTATTCATCGGCGTTCCCGAAGAGGTCAAGGTTTATGAAAACCGCCTGACGCTGACGGGAGACGAACTGGAGATTGACGATACGCTTCGGCTTTTCTCTGACATTAAAACCGCCGACTACCGCTCCCATGCGAACGATAAGCTCAAAGAAAAGCAAGGGGTGGAATACCCCATGGACGCCTTTCGCCATGAGCAAAACCTCCTGATTTGTGAAAACGGCAAAGCGGTTTTGTTTGCAGGCTGCTCTCACCGGGGCATCGTTAATATTCTGCGCCGGGCGGAGGAGCTTTTGGGCCGCGCTCCGGACGCGGTATTTGCCGGGTTCCATCTGCACAACCCCGGCACCGGCGAAACGGAACCGCGGGAGCTGGTGGAATCCGTGGGCCGGGAGCTTTTGGCCCGGGAGCATACGGTTTATTACACCGGCCACTGCACCGGGCAGGACGCGTTTGCCATTTTAAAAGAGCAGATGGGCAGTCGGCTTCAATACATGACCGGTGGCGGGACTGTGGAAATCTGACAGAATCGGCTGCAAAGCCACGAATGGAATCTTGTGCGGGCGCGGCCTTGAGCGCCCGGTACGCTGTACTTCAACCCCCAAATTTTTATGCAGATTGTCCCGCGTGTTGCCGGGACCGACGGCTTTTAGCTTAGAAAGAGAATGAGGTGACCCATCCATGGCGGAATTGACCCCCATGATGAAGCAATATCTGAAAATCAAGGAACAGAACCCGGATTCCATCGTCTTTTTCCGTCTGGGGGACTTCTATGAGATGTTCGACAGCGATGCGCGCACCGCGTCCAAGGAACTGAACCTGACGCTCACCAGCCGGGACAAGGACCCAAATAAGGCCCCGGAGGACCGGGTCCCCATGTGCGGTATCCCCTATCATTCCAGCGATGCGTACATCGCCCGGCTGATTGCCAAGGGCTACAAGGTGGCCATCTGCGAGCAGATGGAAGACCCCGCCACAGCCAAGGGGCTGGTGGAACGGGACATCATCCGGGTGGTAACGCCGGGCACGGTGATCGACGCGGCGTGTCTGGATGAGAAGGCGGGCAATTTCCTCTGCGGTATCTACCTTGACTCCAAACACGCCGGGGCAGCCTTCTGCGACATGTCCACCGGCGAAACCCACGTTACGTCCTTTTCGGGGAAAGACCGGGCTGAGCACATTGTCAACGAGCTGGGCCGCTTCTCTCCCGCCGAGGCGGTGGTAAACGACGGGGCCTTTGCCGAGGAGCGCCTGACAGAGACTTTGCGGGAGAAATTCAACTGCCGGGTGGAAAATGGCGGCGAGGGCCGCTTTCTCCCCGGGGAAGCAGAGAAAAACATCCGCACCCAATTCGGCGAAGACGGCTGGCAAAGCCTGCCCACGGACAATCCTGCGGCTGGCATGGCCTTGGGTGGGCTTTTAAAGTATCTCTACGAAACCCAGAAGACGGATTTGAGCCACATTAACCGGCTGGACTATTACGAGCAGGGCCGGTTTATGGAGCTGGATTTAAGCTCCCGCAGGAATCTGGAGCTGACGGAGACGATGCGGGGCAAGGAGCGGCGGGGAAGCCTTTTGTGGGTTTTGGATAAAACCAAAACCTCCATGGGCGGGCGGTGTCTGCGGGGCTGGCTGGAGCGGCCCTTGCTCTCCGTCACCGCCATCAATAGCCGCCTTTCCGCCGTGGCCGCGCTGGTGGACAACACCATTGGCCGCGAAGAGCTGATTGCCGCCATGAGCGGTCTGGGGGATTTGGAGCGGCTGATCGGCCGCATTACTTACGGAACCGCCGGCGGGCGCGACCTTGCGGCCCTGCGCACCGCCATTGAGAAGCTGCCGGACATTGGGGCGCGGCTGTCCGCGTTTTCTGACCGGCGGCTTGGCGAGCTTTTGACACTGCTGGACCCGCTTGACGACGTGGGGGCGCTGGTTGCCGCCGCCATCTGCGACGAGCCGCCCTTTTCCGTCCGGGAGGGGGGCTTCATCCGGGACGGATACGACCCGGAGGTGGATCGTCTTCGCGGCGTGATGAACGGGGGCAAGGGCTTGCTCGCGGACATTGAAGCCCGGGAAAAGGAGAAAACCGGCATCCGTACCCTGAAGGTGGGCTTCAACAAGGTGTTCGGCTATTACATCGAGGTCAGCAAGTCCATGATTGACAAGGTTCCCGACGGCTACATCCGCAAACAGACCACCACAAACGGCGAGCGGTATGTCACGCAGGAGCTGAAGGATTTGGAGCGGGAAATCCTCACCGCATCAGAGCGGGTGACGGCGCTGGAATATCAGCTTTTTACCGGACTCCGGGAAAAAATTGTGGCCGAAGCCGCCCGCATCCAGCAGACCGCGGCGGCAGCGGCAGAGCTGGACGCGCTGGGGTCCCTTGCAAGCGTGGCCGTCCGGAACGGCTATTGCCGCCCCCATGTGGACGAGTCCGGCGTGATTGAAGTGACCGGGGGACGGCATCCCGTGGTGGAGCAGGTGCTGAAGGACAGCCTGTTTGTCCCCAACGACACGTTTATGGGCGAGCGGGAGCAGCGGGTGGCCATCATCACCGGCCCCAACATGGCGGGCAAGTCCACCTATATGCGTCAGGTGGCCTTGATTGTGCTGCTGGCGCAGGTCGGCTCCTTTGTCCCCGCCGCCGCTGCCCGCATCGGCGTGGTAGACCGGATTTTCACCCGCATCGGCGCCAGCGACGATCTGGCGGCGGGCCAGTCCACCTTCATGGTGGAGATGACCGAGGTGGCGGACATTCTCCGCCATGCCACCAAAAAAAGCCTGCTGATTCTCGATGAAATCGGCAGGGGTACCTCCACGTTTGACGGCATGTCCATCGCCCGGGCGGTGGTGGAGCACTGCGCGGACCCCAAAAAGCTTGGGGCCAAGACCCTGTTTGCCACCCACTATCACGAGCTGACGGAGCTGGAAGACACGCTTCCCGGCGCGGTGAACTACAACATTGCCGTGAAAACCCGAGGTGAAGACATTATTTTCTTGCGCAAAATCGTCCCCGGCGGGGCGGATCGGAGCTACGGCATTGAGGTTGCAAAGCTGGCGGGCCTGCCCGACAAGGTGGTGACCCGGGCAAGAACCGTTTTAGAAGCGCTGGAAGCGGAAAACGGCGTGCAGTACGTAAAGCCCCGGCAGGAGGCCCGTCAGGTGTCTTTGGACGCGGTGGGCGAGGGCGAGGTGCTGGACGCGCTGCGCCGCTGTCAGCCGGATACGCTGACCCCTATCGAGGCCATGGGCCTTTTGTACGAGCTGAAACGCAAGCTGTCCTGACAACAACGAAAAGGAGAACTACATGGCAAGACAGCGCACAAACGCAAATCTCTCCTCCGGGGAGGTAACGGGCGGCACAATTTTCTTTGTGGTATATCTTCTGGTCCTTCCCTTTGCAACAGACCCTTTGTTCCGGCTGGCAGAGCTGCTTTTGGACGTTAACATCAGCGCCGGAATGCAAAGCGCCATTTATTATTACGTGCTCTTTGCCGTTACGGCGATGATTTTTCACGGCCTTTTGGGCCGCTCCACCCGGATGCTGGCGGATAACGCGGCGCTGGCCGCGAAAACCCTCGGCATGGGGCTTGTGGCACTGTATGGCCTGAACGAGCTTGTCTATCGCCTGACCCATGCGCTGATAAACAATCAGACCAATCTGAACGACGTCAGCATTTCCGCCCGGATTGACACCGCGCCCTTAAGCACCCTGCTCATCGTGCTGTTTCTTGCCCCCTTTGTGGAGGAATTTCTCTTTCGGGGGCTTGTCTTCGGCGGTCTGCGCAGCCGCAGCCGCACGGTGGCTTATCTTGTAAGCTGTGTACTGTTTGCATTTTTACATGTGTGGCAGTATGCCTGGGGAAATCAGGACGCGGCCTATTTCTGGCTGATGCTGCAATATCTTGTGCCCGGCGCGGTGCTTGCCTGGGCCTATGACCATTCGGGAACCCTGTGGACCTCCGTAGCGCTGCACGGACTGGCCAACGCACTGAGCGTGCTGGTCGCGCGGCTGTAAGCGGACGAATTAGAAAGGCTTTGCTATGACAATTCCCCACATTCAACAACTGGACCCCCATGTGGCGGACCTGATTGCCGCCGGCGAGGTGGTGGAGCGGCCCGCGAGCGTGGTGAAGGAACTGGTGGAAAACGCCGTGGACGCGGGCGCTTCCGCTGTGACGGTGGAGCTGCAAAATGGCGGGATGCGCCTGATCCGCGTGACGGACGACGGCTGCGGAATCGCCCGGGAAGAGCTTCCCACCGCGTTTTTGCGCCACGCCACCAGCAAGCTCCGCGCTGCGGAGGATTTGGCGAGCGTGGGCACGCTGGGCTTTCGGGGCGAGGCACTGGCCGCCATTGCTTCCGTGAGCCGGGTGGAGATTTCCTCCTGCCGCCGGGGTGAAACCGGCGCTTCCCTCCGTTTGGAGAGCGGCATTGCAGAGCCGGTGCGGGACGCTGGTGTCCCGGAGGGAACCACCATTGCTGTCCGGGATTTGTTTTTCAACACCCCCGCGCGGCTGAAATTTATGAAAAAGGACAGCGCGGAAACCGCGGCGGTGAACGGCCTGATGCAGCATCTTGCCCTGAGCCATCCGGAGATTTCCTTTCGCTTTATTAAGGACGGGGCCGAAGCCCTCCACACTCCCGGTGACGGAAAGGCGGACTCCGCCATTTACGCCGCCCTTGGCCGGGAATTTGCCCGCACGCTCACGCCCGTGGAGGGCCGGGGCGGTGAGGTGTCCGTCTCCGGCTTTGTGACAAAGCCTCTTTTGGGCCGTGGCTCCCGCTCCATGCAGACATTTTTTGTGAACGGGCGGTTTATCAAGTCCCAGCTTCTCACCGCCGCGCTGGAAGAGGGCTATCGCAATCAGCTGATGAAGGGAAAATTCCCTGGCTGTGTGCTGCGGATTGACCTTCCGGTGACGGAGGTGGATGTGAACGTCCATCCCGCCAAAACCACCGTGAAATTTTCAAGGGACCGGGAAGTGTTTGACGCGGTGTACCACACCGTGCTGGACAGCTTGGCAGCGGACGGACTTCCCCAGACAGCGGCGCCCGCACCGGAGACTGTGGTAAATTCCCGGGGGGATTTTTACCAGACCATGGACGCAAAAGCCTTTCGCCACAGCGCGCTTTCCGGGGGCGGCAATGCCGGAACCCAGTGGCGCACTGCCGGCCGGGCGCAAAGTCCGGAGGAAAAAGTCCCCCCATTCACCGGGTGGAACACCGAACGGCCTTCCTCCGCCCGCGTGGCGGACAGCGCCCGTGAGGGGTTTGCATACGCGCCATCTCACCCGGTGGAGCTTTCCGTTCCGGTTTCCGGCGGCTTTTCCTTAAAAACGGAAGCTCCGGACAAGACTTGGCCCGTGCCAGCACGGTTGGCTGGGAACGAAATGGAGCAGCCTGTGCCCCCTTCCAATGAAATGCAGCTCGCCCCGCAATCCGCCGATTCCGTACCCGCAGGGCCGCAGACCATGGAGGAACGGCTCTTTGTCCCCGCCATTCCCATGGAGCAGGAGACTTTAACTCTCCCCGGAGAGCGGATGACGCAGGACGGGCCGGAGGCCCCCTGGCGCATTGCGGGTGAGGTTTTAAAAACCTATATCGTCTGCGAAGACGCGCACCAGAACGTGTGGCTGATCGACAAGCACGCCGCCCACGAGCGGGTCAACTTTGACCGCCTGATGGCGTCTCAGCAGCCCCCCATGCGCCAAACTCTGCTGCGCCCTGTTGCGGCGGAGCTTTCCCGGGAGGACTGCGGGCTTCTGTTGGAAAATCTTCCTCTGCTGGAATCTCTGGGCCTTGCCTGCGAGGACTTTGGAGACGGGGCGGTGCTGGTACGGGAGGTTCCCTCGGATCTGGACGAGGCGGACATTCCCGCCACGCTGGAGGAGCTGGCGGAAAATTTGCGCGCCGGGCGCAGTCCCACCGAAAAGCGGCAGAATTTGCTGCACACCATCGCGTGTAAGGCCGCCATCAAGGCGGGCTGGGACAGCGACGAGAGCGAGCTGCGGGCGCTGGTGGACAAGGTGCAGTCCGGTGAAATTCAATACTGCCCCCATGGGCGGCCTGTGAAGGCGCGAATGACCAAATACGAGCTGGAGAAAATGTTTAAACGGGCATAGCCGGAAAGGAGCCACACAATGGCAAAACGATTTGTGAAGATAGACGGAGAGGGAACCATCAATGGCAGCGAAATCTGGGTGGACCGGGAGACAGGCGTAAACTATTTCTTCCACTTCAGCGGTTCCGCCGCCGGGCTGACCCCCCTTTTGAACGCCAACGGAACACCCATCGTCACTCCCCTGGGCCGGGAGGACTGATATGGCGGAAAAGCTCATCTGCGTGGTGGGCCCCACCGCCTGCGGAAAAACGAAGCTGGGCGTTTTGTTGGCTCAGAAATACAACGGAGAGGTCATCTCCTGCGATTCCATGCAGATTTACAAGGGCATGACCATCGGTACCGCCGCCCCCACACCGGAGGAAACAGAGGGAATCCCCCACCACATGCTTGCTGTGGCCGATCCGGAAGAAAACTGGTCCGCCGCCCGATATGTCTCCGCTGCCACGCCGATGGTGGAAGACATTTTGGCTCGGGGCAAGCGCCCCATTTTGGTGGGAGGAACCGGGCTGTGGCTGGACGCGCTGCTGCGTGGGCACGGCTTTGCCCCCGGCATGGCGGGCGGCGCTGCCCGCGCGAAACTGGAAGCCCGATTGGCACAAGACGGCATCGGTCCTCTTTTGGAGGAACTGGGCCGGGTTGACCCCGTCTCCGCCCAAAAGCTTCACCCTGCCGATGAAAAGCGCATTCTCCGCGCGCTGGAAGTTTTTTATGAGACAGGGCGGACTATTTCTGCCCACAACGCCGCCGAACGGGCGCTGCCCCCCAGATTTGACGCGGTGAAAATTGGGCTGCGGTTTGCCGACCGGGACGACATGAAGGCACTGATTGACCGCCGGGTGGACGCAATGGTTGACGCGGGACTTGTGGACGAGGTGGGCACTCTTTTGGGCCGTGGGCTTTCCCGCAGTGCCACCGCCATGCAGGCCATCGGCTACAAGGAGTTTGCCGGGGTGCTGGCAGGTGAAAAAAGTGAAACAGAAGCCGTGGAAGAAGTGAAGCTCCGCTCCCGGCAATACGCCAAGCGCCAGCTCACCTGGCTGCGGCGTGACCCGTCCGTCCGCTGGATTGAATGGGAAAAAAACCGAGATTTTGTTCGCGCCATGCAGATTTCGACTGAAATTCTCTCCGAGGAAGGCTTATTCTAGGTCCAGGGCGGGCAGAGAAAGCTCAGTCCGCTTGAAAAAAAGATAAGGAGCGGATACATATGCAGAACAAATCAAATTTGCAGGACATTTTTCTCACCAAGGCCCGCAGAGACCGGGTCCCCGTCACGCTGTTTTTGATGAATGGCTTTCAAATGCGGGGGATTATCACGGGGTTCGACTCTTTTGTGGTCGTTCTGGATTCCGAGGGCAAGCAGCAGGTGATTTACAAGCACGCCATCTCCACCATCGCCCCCGTGCGCACGGTGGACCTGAATGAGGAATAACCGGGCGGAATAACAGCCGCGCGTCCCGCCCAAAAGACAAAGAAGGTACCTATGAAAAAACATAACGCTTCAAAAATCGAATCATCCAGAAGTGCGGAGGAGGAAACCGCCCTTGCGCGGGAAGCTGCCGGAAAAAAGGGCGGGTCTCCCGGCGCCAAGGCTTTAACGGTTCTGATTTTTCTGGCTGTTTTGACCTACTTTGGAACGAAGGTCTATCAGGCCTATGCCGACCCGCTGATTACCGCCGTGGCTTACACCTATCAGGTGGAGGACACCCTCTCCGTCACCGGCTTTCTGGTGCGGGACGAGCTGGTGCTGCCGGATTCCGGAGGCGGACTGCTGCGGCTGACCCGCTGGGAGGGCGAGCGGGTGTCCGCAGGCGGAAAAGTAGCGCAGATTTACTCCGATCAGGCCTCACTGGACCGGCAGACGGAGGTTGACAAGCTTCAAACGCGCCTGGACCAATTGAACTACGCATCGGAGGCCGCCTCCGCCAGCGAGGCGGCCCTTCAGCTGGACAGCCAGATTGCGGAAACGCTTGTAACCGTGCACCGGTCCGTGGCTGCGGACCGACTGGACAAGGCTACCGGCAGCGTGGCCGAGCTGGAAGCACTGGTGCTGCGCCGGGACTACACCTATACGGACGCGGAAGAGCTGAAGGCACAGACCGCGGAGCTGAAAAGTCAGATTTCCGCGCTGAAATCCCAGTCCGCAGGCTCTTCCCGGACGGTGACGGCCCCAAAGGCGGGGCTGTACTCTGCTGTGGTAGACGGCTATGAGACTGTTTTAACCCCCGATACGCTGGACGTCCTGACACCCGCGGCCCTTAGCGCCTTGCAGCCCGCAGCTGCCACCGGCGACGTGGGAAAGCTGGTGACGGGAGACACCTGGTATTTTGTGGCCGCACTTTCCGCTGCCGACGCCAAGGTCCTTGTCCCCGGCGATACGCAGACGCTGCGGTTTGCCAAGGGTGTGGATCGGGACTTAACTGTCACCGTCCAGTCCGTCGGCGAGGCGGAAAACGGGCGGGTGGCCGTGGTGTTCCGCGGGCGATCCTTTTTGGCGCAGCTTACGCTGCTTCGCCGTCAGTCTGCGGACGTGATTCTTTCCTCCTACTCAGGCATCCGGATTCCCCAACAGGCCATCCGGGTGGATGAAAACGGAACTGCGGGAGTTTACTGCATCGTGGGCGTGGAGTCCTGCTTCAAGCCGGTGACGGTGCTGTGGTCCGGGGACGACAACTATGCCGTAGTCCGCGCGGAAGGGGTTGACAAAACCGCCCTGCGGCCCGGCGACGAGGTAATCCTCTCCGCCGAGGGTCTGGAACACGGCACGGTAGTAAACTACGCAAGATAGAGAAAGGAAGGCTTTTTATGTCCATTGGAGAAAACATCGCACGGGTGCGCGCCGAAATTTCAGCGGCAGCCATTGCCGCCGGGCGGGACCCTGCGGAGATTACGCTGGTTGGAGCCAGCAAAATGAACGATGCCGCAGCCTGCCGGGAGGCCGTCGCCGCCGGTATTGACGCGCTGGGTGAAAACCGGGTGCAGGAGTTTGTGTCCAAGCTGGCGGAAAACGCCTATGAGGGTGCGCCGCTCCACTTTATCGGCCATTTGCAGCGCAACAAGGTGCGTCAGGTGGTGGGAAAGGCGGCGCTGATTCAGTCCGTCGGCTCCGATGCGCTGCTGGAGGAGATTGAAAAGCAGGCGGAAAAGCTGGAAATCGTGCAGGACATTCTTCTGGAGGTGAACGTGGGCGGTGAAGCGGCCAAAAGCGGCTATGACCCTGCGGATATTCCCGCCGCCGCGCAAAAGGCAAAGGAGTTGGCCCATGTCCGGCTTCGGGGATTTATGACAGTTCCCCCCATTGAAACGAAGCCGGGGGAAAATCTTGCAAATTTTGAAAAAGTCGGCAGGCTTTATGTTGACATAAATCAAAAATTATATGATAATACACTCGATATATTGTCGATGGGGATGAGCGGGGACTATCCCGACGCCATCCGCGCCGGAGCCACCATGATCCGCGTGGGAACGGCTATTTTTGGCCACCGGGCGTACCCCGCCGCAAGTCAGGAGGGAACTGTATGAGCCTTTTGGATGAACTGAAGAAATGGACACACCCCTATGAGGATGAGGACGAGGACTTTGACGATTTTGACGCACCGTCCCGCAGAGACAGCGCTTTTGAAGAGCGCAAGTCCGCCCGGGGAGAGGACCGCCACAACAAGGTGGTTAATATTCACGCCACAACCCAGTTGAAAGTTGTGCTGGTGAAGCCCGAGCGGTTTGAAAATGCCTCGGAAATTGCAGACCACCTGAAGGACAAGCGCACCGTGGTGCTGAATTTGGAATCCACCAACAAGGACGTGGCCCGGCGACTGATCGACTTTTTGTCCGGCGTTGCCTACGCCGGGGAGGGCAAAATTAAAAAGGTTGCCGCCAATACGTATATCATCACGCCCTACCACGTAGACATTCAGGGAGATCTCATTGATGAGCTGGAGAACAACGGCCTTTATTTCTAAGGCCGTCCACCCGGCGGACCCGGGAGAAAAATTTATGATACCGGCGTCCCCGCGGACGCGGAGGGGGTTATTGCATTGCTGACACCGCAGGAGGTTTCCGGCCACGCGTTTGCAAAGGCCGTGATGGGTGGCTACAACATGGCCATGGTGGACGAATTTCTGGACGAGGTGACCGACGATTACACCGCGCTGTACAAGGAAAACGCGGCGTTGAAGGCAAAGATGAAGGTATTGGTTGAAAAGGTGGAGGATTACCGCGCCACGGAGGACTCTATGCGCGCCACCTTGCTCACCGCCCAGAAGATGGCCGACTCCATCGTCCGGGAGGCGGAGTCAAAGCGCGACCAAATGCTGCGGGACGCGGAAATTCACGCGCAGGAAAAAATTGGGGCCTTGCGCCGGGAAGCAGAGGAAATGCAGGAGCGTCTGCGGCTTGGCCAGCGGGAGCTTGCCGCCTTTTCAGAGCAGGTGCGCAGTCTATGCCGCCAGCAGGTCCAGTTTTTAGAGCAGCTTCCTCAGGCAGAGGTAACCGCGCCGACCCCGTCGGCCCCCGAAATCCCCGCCGGAGAAATTGAAGCCAGCATTATGGGCACCTTCCGGCAGGAGGAATCCGCCCCGGCAGAAGCTCCGGCAGAGGCATTTTCCGGGGAAGCCTTGCCTGTTCAGGGTATGGCTCCCGAAAACGAGCCGCAGCCGCCTACGATGCCGGTTCGCCCTGCATCGGAAAATGCACCGCTTGCCAGAGAGCAATCTGCACAGCCGACCGCGGAAAAGAGTGAGGAATTTCCCTATCCAGAGGGGAATCCGTTTGTCCCTATGTCTGAAGAGCCGACCAAAAAAATTGAGCTGGACGAATTGAAATTCGGCCGGAATTACAGCCGGTCCGAATAAGGCCCGGAAGCGGACACGCGCGGCGCTTGCCGCTCCGCTTTTCCGGTAAAGGGTGTCCGCCGGGCAATGCGTTCGGCGGCACCTGCAATTTTCGGACCACGGCACGGGCAATGCGCACGGAGCCGCCCAGACCAAGGCGGGGCTTTTCAAAGCCGCCTGCCGGTTTGGGTCGGTTTCGCTTTTTATGGGCTTTGTCCGGGAAAGGAAGGACGCTTATGCAGCGGGAAACCAAAGCCATTGCGGCGTTTCTCTATGATTTTGATAAAACCCTGTGCACCACCGATATGCAGGACTATGCTTTTATCCCAAGTCTTGGGATGGCCCCGGCGGAATTTTGGGAGCAGGCCAACCGCTTTGGTCAGGAAAACCGCATAGACGGGATTCTTGCCTATATGTACACCATGCTGCGGGAAGCGGGCCGGAAAAACTTGCCCTTTACCCGGGAGGAGCTGGTGGAAAAGGGTCGCAGCATCGTGCTGTTTCCCGGCGTGGAGGACTGGTTTTCTCGGGTGAACGCCTTTGGCGAGGAGCAGGGCGTGCAGGTGGAGCACTATGTCATCTCCTCCGGCCTGCGGGAAATTATCGAGGGCAGCTCCATCAGCGGTGCGTTTAAGGAAATTTACGCCAGCGAGTTTTACTACGACGAGCAGGGCCGCCCGGTCTGGCCCAAGCTGGCGGTGAATTTTACCGCCAAAACCCAGTTTGTCTACCGAATCAACAAGGGCGTGCTGGACGTATCCAACGACCGGGACCTAAACGCCTCTATGCCAGACGACGGCAAACGTGTCCCTTTTACAAATATGATTTATGTGGGGGACGGTCTTTCCGACGTACCCTGTATGAAAATGATGCGGGCCTACGGCGGACAGGCCATCGCCGTCTATCAGGCGTCCAACCGGACAGGCGTGGAGGATTTGCTGGCCAAGGGCCGGGTGGACTTCATTTTTCCTGCCGACTACTCCCCCGGCACGGCGCTGGAGGGAACGGTGAAAAACATTCTGCGGCGCATGGCCATTACAGAGCAGTTGACAGAGGAAAACACCCAGCAACGCCGTTCCGTGGGGCAATGCGAGCTGCCGGAGCAGGCCTGCCTGTTTTAAGCGGAAGAATTTTTCTTTACACGCTGTATAGTTTCTGTTAAACTATACAGCGTGTAATTTTGCGTCCGCGATTTCATCTAATATGGACGTGGGCTATGGGAGACTGCCTTGCTTTCCCCTGCGAATCCAGCAGCACCTGCCGGATTTGTTTGCGGGAGGACTGCAAATGCAGTTTGATTTTAAAGAGAAGATGATTCGGCGGCGAATCAGCATGAAGGAGAGAGAACGCATGAACACGGAATTTTCTAGAACCCTGTCCCTTTTGCGGCAGGAGCGGGGTGTTTCCCAGCGATTGGCGGCAGGAGAGCTGGGCATTTCTCAGGCCCTTTTGAGCCACTATGAAAACGGGGCGCGGGAACCGGGCCTTGCGTTTGTGGTGCGTGCCTGCGAATACTACCATGTATCGGCGGACTTTTTACTGGGTCGAACCCTCACCCGGGAGGGTGGCGCGCTGACGGAGGACGACCTTGTCAGCATGGCGGATCAGGGAAACATTCTGCGGGGCAGCGTGCTGGCTACCCTCCAGTCCAAGCTGATCGGCGGCGCGGTGAGCGTTCTGTTTGACCTTTTGGGCAGGCTGAACGACAAAGACGCGGTAAATGAAGCCGCACAAATGCTGGGAAGCGCAGTTTACATCCTTTTTCGCCGTCTGCACCGGGCGGGAGGCGGCAACGAATCCATGTTTTCCGCCCCGGGAGAGCTGGTGTCCATGGGACTGCCCGCCGCGGGGATGAAGCTGGCGGAGACGCGGTATGCCCGCTCGCTGGAGAGTTTGCGGGCCCAGCGGACAGAGTTTCCCGACACCACCGGCGAAACACTGAGCAAAAGCTATCCCGGCAGCGGCCAGTGCATTACACAGGTGCTTCACAGCGCCGACGCAAGAACTGCCGCCCTTGTGAAAGAGTGAAGAAATGGGGTTTCAATCTCTGTCTTTTCTGCTGCTTCTGGCGCTGACGGCGATTCTCTGCCCTTTGGCTGCGAAAAAAAGCAGATCGGCCGGAATCGCGTTGCTGACGTTTTTTTCTGTGCTATTCTACCTGTGGGGGCTGGGCGTTTACGCCATGCTTGGCCTTGCCGTGCTGGCTCTTGGAAGCCTTGTGACCTTTGCCGCCGCGCGGAATTTTCTCTCTGTGGGAAAAACCCCAAAAAAACGGGGTTTGCTGACAGCGGCTACGTGGCATATCGCGGTGCTGCTGGGCTTTAAGTATTTGGGCTTTTTCACCGGGGGCGCCGTGTCTTTCGGCTGGGCGCCCTTGGGCCTGAGCTTTTTTACCTTTCAGCAGCTATGGTTTTTAAAGGAAGTTTGCACCGGGGAATTTTCCCTTTTAGAACCCTCGCGATTGCAGGGAAACGAGTTTGCGCTGTTCTCTCTGTTTTTTCCCACGGTGTCCTCCGGCCCCATTTTACGTCCGGGCACCTTTTTTCCACAGCTTCGGAGTGAAAAATTTCTCCGTCCCGACTGGGACGACCGGGCCGCGGGACTGTACGCCATTTCCTTTGGTATGGCGAAAAAAGTCCTGCTGGCAGATTCCCTGGGCGCGGTGGTCAACAGTGGTTATGCACATCTGTCCCAACTGACAGCCCCCGGCGCTTGGCTTGTCATTCTGGGCTATACCCTGCAATTGTACTTTGACTTTTCGGGCTACTGCGACATTGCCGCGGGTGCGGCCCGACTGCTGGGCGTCCGCCTGCCGATAAACTTCGACTCGCCCTATCGCGCGCTCAGCGTGGGGGAGTTTTGGAAACGGTGGCACATCACGCTGACCACATTCCTGCGGGAGTGCCTGTACCTCCCGCTGGGGGGCAGCCGACAAGGACCTCTGCGAACCTACGGCAACATTTTGCTGGTGTTTCTCATCAGCGGCTTCTGGCACGGGGCGGGCTGGACGTTTCTGATCTGGGGGCTGCTCCACGGCCTTGCGCAGATTGCCGAGCGGGCCGCCGGGACGCGGCTTACCCGTCTGCCCAAGACTTTGCGCTGGGCAGCAACGTTTTTATTTGTCAATCTGGCGTGGGTTTTTTTCCGCGCCCCGTCTTTGACGGCGGCGGCTTCCGTTTTGCGAAGCGCATTTTTGGGAAGTGGGGGGCTTTCCCCGTTCCTGACTGAAAATCTGCTTCCCTCCGAAACCACGGCTCTTTCCGCACTGGGGATTGGCCCAAATGCGAGTGTGCTTTTGCTGGCGGCGGTGTTCTCCATCGCGCTGCTTGCCGCACTGAAGCCGGGAAATACCATCCGCCGGATGGATGCTTTTCGGCCCACCGGGCTGCGGTGCGCCATGTGCTGCATTCTTTTGGCATGGGCAGCTCTGTCGTTTTCCGGTGTGACCACATTTATCTATGCGAATTTTTGAGGAGGGCGCTGTGAAGAACGCAAAAAAGCGCTGGGCCGTGGGGCTTTTGGCAGGCTTTATGTCCATTTTGTTTCTCTGCGCCGGCACGGTACGGGCGGTGGACCCCTTTTTTCATTACCACGCCCCGGACCCAGAGGGAGAGGTCTGGTTTGACGAGCGATATCAGGCGGCGGGCCTTTTGCGAAGCCAGAACTACGAAACAGTCCTGATGGGCACATCCCTTGCCGCCAACTATCGCCCCTTCTGGTTTGACGTGTTTTACAAAACCTCCACTGTAAAAGTGACCTTTCCCAACGGAGGATTCCACGAGTTTACGCAGGCACTGGACTACGCCTATGCGCGGCAGGACGTGAAGCGGGTAATTTTCGGTCTGGACCCCAACATTCTGGCCCGTCCCGCATCGGATGCGCCGGACCAGCTTCCGTCCTATCTCTATGACGACAATCCGTGGAACGATGCAGAGTACCTTTTCAGCAAGGACGTTTTGCTCCGCGCCGCATATGCGGGGTGGGAAAAGGCCCGGGGGCAGACACTTCCCTTGCAGGATGCATTCATGTGGGACGGAACTATGTATTTCAGCCGGGAGCTGGCGCTTGGCAGCTACGAGCGGCCGGAAATCGCGGACAAGCCCCTCCCTGCGGACGCATTTTTGAAGAACTGCGACGAAAATCTGACGGTGGTGACAAGTTGGATGGAGGCCCATCCCGACACGGAGTTTGTCTTTTTCCTCTCGCCGTACAGCATCCTTTACTGGGACAAAATGCAGCGTCTCGGGGAAACCGATGCAGTGTTTTCCCTTCTGCGGCGCACGGTGGAAACGCTGCTGCCCTATAAAAACGCGAACCTTCAGTGCTTTTTAACCGACACCGATACCATTTGCGATCTTGAGAACTACGCCGACCATATCCATGTGGCAGGCCGGGTGACCTATGCCATGTCTCAGGCCATGCCCGGAAGCGAATACCGCCTGACAGAAGAGAATTACCGCAAGAGGCTGGACGCGCTCCACGCCTTTGTGGTAAACTACGACTACGAAAAAATCTTTGCATAAATTGCGCTGCACCCCCTGTGGGGCAGGCGCCAAGGAGGCTTTCCATCTATGACCGATCAGTCTCATATTCGAAACTTTTCCATCATCGCCCACATCGACCACGGCAAATCCACGCTGGCCGACCGGCTGCTTGAAAAATGCGAGGCCGTCTCCGCCCGGGAGATGTCCAGCCAGCTTCTGGACAACATGGATTTGGAACGGGAGCGGGGCATTACCATCAAGGCCCGCGCCGTGAAGCTGAACTACAAGGCACAGGACGGCGAGGTTTACGAGCTGAACCTTATCGACACCCCCGGCCACGTGGACTTCAACTACGAGGTTTCCCGTTCTCTTGCCGCCTGCGAGGGGGCCGTTCTGGTGGTGGACTCCACTCAGGGCGTGGAGGCACAGACCCTTGCCAACACCTATCTTGCCATGGAGCACAATCTGGAGATTTTGCCGGTATTCAACAAAATTGACCTGCCCGCCGCCGACCCCAAAAAGGCCAAGCAGGAGGTGGAGGACATCATCGGCCTGCCCGCTGTTGACGCGCCGGAGATTTCGGCGAAAATGGGCATTAACATCGACGCGGTGCTGGAGGACGTGGTGAAAAATGTCCCCGCCCCCAAAGGGGACCGGGCCGCCCCGCTGAAAGCCCTGATTTTTGACAGCCAGTACGACGCATACCGGGGTGTGGTGGTCTATCTGCGTGTGATGGACGGAACTCTGCGCCCGGGGATGCAGGTGAAAATGATGGCTTCCGGCGCGGTGTACAGCATCGTGGAGTGCGGCCATCTGCTGCCGCTGGGACTGGAGCCTTGCAACACGCTGGAAGCCGGCGAGGTAGGCTATTTCACCGCCAGTATCAAAAATGTGAAGGACACCCGTGTGGGTGACACCGTGACGGGGGCGGAGCGCCCGGCAACAGAGCCGCTTCCCGGCTATCGCCCGGCGCAGGCCATGGTTTACTGCGGCATCTACACCGAGGACGGGTCCAAATATCCCGACCTGCGGGATGCCCTTGACAAGCTCAAACTGAACGACGCGTCTCTTTCCTTCGAACCGGAGTCCTCTGCGGCGCTGGGCTTTGGCTTCCGATGCGGCTTTTTGGGAATGCTGCACATGGAGGTCATCCAAGAGCGGCTGGAACGGGAGTTTGACCTGGATTTGGTGACGACCCTCCCCTCCGTTATCTATCATGTGACGAAAACCGACGGGGCGGAGCTTACCGTAGACAATCCCCACAACTATCCCGACCCCGCCGCCATCTTGGACGCGCAGGAGCCTTATGTAAAGGTGTCCATTATCAGCCCCAATGAATATGTGGGCAACATCATGCCCATGTGCCAGAACCGACGCGGCGAGTTTAAGGATATGCAGTATCTGGACACGAATCTGGTGGAGCTGCACTATCAAATGCCTCTCAACGAAATCATCTACGACTTTTTTGACACGCTGAAAGCCAACACCAAGGGCTATGCTTCCTTGGACTATGAGCTTTCCGGATATCGCCCCAGCGACCTTGTGAAGGTGGATTTGCTGCTCAACGGCGACCATGTGGATGCGTTGTCCTTCATTGCCCACCGGGACAAAGCCTATCCCCGGGCACGGCGGCTATGCGAAAAACTGAAAGACAACATTCCCCGCCAGCTGTTTGAAATCCCCATTCAGGCGGCCATCGGCGGCCGGGTCATCGCCCGGGAGACGGTGAAGGCCATGCGCAAGGACGTGCTTGCCAAGTGCTACGGCGGAGACATCACCCGAAAGAAAAAACTGCTGGAAAAGCAGAAGGAAGGCAAAAAGAAAATGCGCTCTCTGGGCACCGTTCAGGTCCCCACGGAGGCATTTCTGGCTGTTCTCAAGCTGGACGGTGACGAATAAATTTTTCCGAAAGCCGG
>JAEXCS010000039.1 GCA_023402075.1 Bacillota bacterium
GATGAGCAGGACACCTCAACGGCGGCTCCCGGCGCGCCAACGGCCAACATCGGCAGCGGTGGCGGGAAGATCACCGGCACGGACGGAGCCTATCACGGGGAGAAGCCGAGCACCACCCCTTCCACCAGCGGCAACTCCGGTGCAGACAACACGAAACCCTCCACCGGCGATAAGACTATCACACCGTCTGACGATAGCTCTACCAAGCCCAGCACACCTTCTAAGCCCAGTACACCATCTACGCCAAGCAACTCCACGCCGAATGATGGAGATGTTCGCACTGAGAATGGGAAGCAGCAGGAATACGTTGATGGGTTTGGCTGGGTAGATGTCGGCACTGGTAAAGATGATAACGGAGGATTTCCGGACTACATTGAAATGCCGGATGAACTGAGCGGAATTCAGGTAGGAGAGATGGGCTGAGGGTCTTCCGGGCCAGCAAAACAGAATAGCACACGAAACTCCTTGCGTACCAATGGACGCAGGGAGTTTTCCTTTTGGAAAGGATGAGATTTTTGCAGAAAAAACGTTTTCTAGCGGTGCTGCTATGCACAGTTATGCTGTTGTCGTTACTAGTTGTCCCCACATTGGCTGTGGGCGACGGCAACATTGACGGCGGCGGGGGAAACGGTGACGGCGGTGGGGGCATGGGTGAGGGCAGCAAGCAGAATTACTGGAACAACGAAGATGGCTGCCGTATCACCGTTTTGAAGAACGGACAGAAGGTTTACCAGATGGACTGGAGTAATCAGCCTGAAACCACAGTAAAACGCTGGTTTGCGAAAAAGAATAAGATGGATTATCTCCACGCCGCATCGCTCAATGTTGTGGTCGGCACTCAGTATACCAGCACCGTTGTCCCCCTTAAAATGCCCACAATTGTAGGTGGCGCAGGCGGCAATAACATAGAGGCCATCAAACGCTACTTTACGGACAAAAATGTAATTAACTCTATATCGGGTGGGATTGGCGTTCCCTACGACGACCTGACCGGCGGGGAATACAAGCTCCTGCTGGAGCCAATCGCCTACTTCACATTCAAAGGCGTCAAGTGGGCCATGACGGCCACCGAGGCCGCCATGTACGACGCGCAGATTGAGGGCCAGCTTCGGGCCTGGATGAAATCCCTGACCCATCAGAATTTGCCGCTTTCCATGTTCCTTGAGAAGTCGGACACGGAGCTGCACCTGGACAAGTGGACGGGCGCAAAGAGCGGCAAGCAAAACAACGCCAATATTATCCGCTATTTGGGCATGGGCATTGTCACCTTCAAAGCTGCGCCGCCCGTGATACCCAGCGAGTATGATTACGAATTTCATACGGACACGGATGTAATTGTCAGCTTTCCAATCTCTTCGCCGACTGAAATCAACCCCGATGATGGCGCATATGTAACCCTCAGTATTGGCGGGAAAACCTACCGAAAGTCATTTATCTGTCCCGCAGGCGGAACGCAGCTCATCTGGATACGCTGGCACACGCCCAGCGGGCCGCAGCAGCTTACCGCTACCGCCACCGGCGCGGGCAATCCCGTTACGCTCAATATCAACGTGGTGGAGCTGGAAGAAAATCTCCCGCCAGACCCAATGTATTACGACCGAAACGACGGCTTCACGCTGCCGGAGGTACCGGACTACGGCAGCAATGTAAGGACGACCTGGGGCGAGTGGTATGCCCGCTGGATTCAGGTTTCTGCAACCTACGGCTACTGGTATTTTTATTATGTGAGCTATGAAGCATCGCTTACTATCCATGATTCGTCTATGAATCCGGATCAGCGCTGCAAAACGTCGTACCGTATGGGCAACGGCCAGACCACCATGAAATCCGGCTATGCGGTGGAGATTAGTGTAGACCCAATGGTGCAGTATGGCACCGACGTATCGAGCTACGATGTGACACAGATTCAAAACGCCGTGGCCACGTTTCCGGAGTTTGGGTATGAGAAGTATAACCGACTGCTGGAAAAAGTGGACGTGCGGCGCTGGGCGTTTAAACAGAACCCGTTTTCTTATTACGCTAACCGCATTCATTACACGCCGCTGTGGTATCCGGACGATATGGCGTACACCGTGCCGGTGCGCGTGCTGGATGCATGGACGCGTGCGACTCGTTCGTAACTGAAAAGGTTACGCACAAGTCTGCATTATCTCTTAATAAAATATGTAATGCAGTTCTTGGAGAACTGATATTTCAATGAGTGGAATGATGGGGTAACGCCTTGAAACGCTCACCCTGATACTCCGATATGCGTGAGCTTGGCAAAAAGCAAAGCGTATAAAGCTCGGTGAAGTCGGCTGAAAGCTACCGTAGCTTCAATGATTACCATTGAAAACGAAAGCTTCCCAGAGGTGAGAGGTGTAGCTGATAGGTCGGGGGTCTATAAAATGCCTATGGTTAGAATGTGTAAGACTAACACTGACGAAAATCCGAATGTACGGGTCTATAAGGCTGAACATATAGAAATGTATGTGAAACTACGGTTTGGCATATGGGGTAAAGTAAAACTGTCGTCCTATGAAATACCCTATACCGTTACAGGCGGTATCAAGTATGCAGGCTCAGAGGATTACCTAAGGGCATCATGTAAAGATAGGAATATCGGAACGAGGAAAGGTCAGAACGCAGAGAGTTGCCCTCTATGAAGCGTTGTCAAGGAAAGTGATTTTCACATAACTTGGCTTTATCTGACTGAGAGTAGTGGCATGACCTGTGAAGCGGTGATAATAAGCCGTGGAGGAATAGCCACAAGTCACTAAAATTACAAGAAAAACAAACACTAACAAATCAAAGGTTCGAGTATGACTAAGAAAAGCAAATCCATATTGAAAGGATTTACTGACTTTGACAGGACTGCGAGCAGCGAA
>JAEXCS010000045.1 GCA_023402075.1 Bacillota bacterium
CGACGGGCGGGGGGTTGTGCTTTCAACACCCCGCCGCTTCTGATTTCAATTACCTTTGCGGCTCCCCGCCTATTTCAGCCCCGCAAGAATCCCGTTCTCCCCGTCCAGAGGGCCGGACAAATTGTCAAGGCACAGTCCGCCGCCGCCGAAAAACGACAAAAGCTGCCACCGCGCTCGGGCAGAGCGCGCATCGTTATACCAGACCACCACCCTTTGTCCGGAGTTCGTATAGCTGAGATAGGGCGCGGCATACCGCCCGGACCAGTAGCTTGTGATGCCGGAGGTGGACAGCAGGGCGGAAAGCTCCGCCGCGGGCACATCTCCTTCAGCCCGTTCTCCCACCCACTTGGAGCCGGACACGGTAAGCAAAAGCACACGCTTTTCCGCCGGAACGGCGGATGCCACGGCTTCCATCGCGTAATAGACCTCCTCCAGCGGCTCTCTGGGCGTGGTGGGCAGACCGGAAATCACCTGATAATAGGGCGCGACACGCAAAATGATTTTATCCGCCACAGCAGACAGCGCGGCAAAGTCATAACCGTTGTAGGCCGTGCCACCCTTGCGGACGGGCGCTTCCGCCGTCACGAAAAAAAGCTTGTCCTTCCCAATGGCTGTTCGCAGGGCGGTGGCCGTCGCCGTAAGGACTGCTTTGTCCGTGCCCGCCAGTTTTGAAATGTCCAGCAACACGCCGTCCCAGCCGCCGACAGCGGCTGCCGCCGCAATTTCTTTTGCCAGCGCCGCAGGATCCGCCTTGGCAAAAGCGGATCCTGAACCGGAAACCTGAAGCAGCACGCGCCTGTCCCCCGCCGCTGCCCGAATGGCGGCAGCCGCTTCCTCCGAAACGTCGGAAACCAGTTGAAGCGTACCGCTGTACACCAGCTTCAGCGCGGGAACCGCCACAGTCTTGACGCCCTCAAGGTTCGTCCCCGACACTTCTCGGGCAATCCCCATGATTTCCGGCGCGGGGGCGTGCAGCTTGTCATAAACCCGCATCAGCACGGCGGCGGCCTGCTCTCGTGTGACCGGCTTGTCCGGCTGAAATTCCTGGCGGGTGTTCCCCGTCATAATGCCAAGGTCGCTGGCCAGAATCAAATAACCCAAGCTAAAGGTCACATCGGTAAAGGGAGACTTTCGCTCTCCCGCAAGTCCCGCCAGCGTCCCATAGCCCAGAGATCGCACCAGCATCACCGCCATCTCCGCCCGGGTAATCGCGTCCCCGGGACGGAAGCTCTCCTCCTGCTGCGTCACCGCCCCCCGGGCGAGCACGGTTTCTACCGCGCCGTAATACCACTTGGAGGTATCCCGATTGTCAGCAAAGGAGCCGACGGCAGGAGACACTGTCTCCCACGCAAACAGGCGGCACAGTACCGCGGCAAACGCCGCCCGGGTCATAGACCCTCCCATACCGAACCTACCATCGCTCTGCCCGTTCAAAAGGCCCTTATCCGCCGCCCGGGTAATGGACTCCGCCGCCCAGTGGGTCTTAGGCACATCAGGAAATCTGGAGGCCGCAGCCGCGCTCACCGGCAGCGCCGCCAAAAGACACAGGCAGCTAAGGCCTGCCGCAGCCAGTCGTTTCAGGTATTTCAGCAAATAATCATCTCCTTCTTTAAACGCTTCACATAATCATCCGCCCGGCAAAGCCCGGACTGCTTTCAATCTTCCAGCATCATAATCCGGTTATTTTAGCAGAATCCGGCCTGCCCGTCAAATTTCCAGCCAAAGGTTAGAATTTTCTTTACGTTTCCGTGGAACTTTGGTATAATAGTGGAGTTATTTTGGAAAATAGCACAACTGTGCCGCAGAATTTGTCGGAAGGGGGGCTGCCGTGATGAAATTTGAAAAGTGGAACATTGGCGCACCCTCTGCGGAGGCGGTGGAAGCGCTGCGTCAGGCGGGATATCCCGCGCTGCTGTCCACTGTGCTGGCGGGCAGGGGCGTGGTTTCCGCCGAGGGAGCGGCCAAGCGGCTGGAGTGCGACGGCGCGCTGACACTCTCCCCCTTTGCCATGGCGGACATGGATAAGGCTGTGGAGCGCATCCGCCGCGCCATTGCGGACGGGGAAACCGTGGCCGTCTTCGGCGATTACGATGTGGACGGCATTACCTCCACCGTGTTGCTGCTGGACTATTTAAAAAACTGCGGTGTTTCCTGCCTGCGCTATATTCCCAGACGCATTGAGGACGGCTACGGTCTGAGCCGGGATGCGATTCAGTTTCTTCACGATCAGGGCGCCACGCTGATGGTGACGGTGGACTGCGGTGTCACCGGGGCGGATGAGGTGGATTTTGCAGCTTCTCTGGGGCTGGACGTGGTGGTTACGGACCATCACGAGTGCAAAGGCCCCCTGCCCAAGGCCGCCGCCGTGGTGGACCCCCACCGGCCCGACTGTCCATACCCCTTCAAGCACCTTGCGGGCGTGGGCGTGGCGCTGAAGCTGGTTCTGGCTTTGGGCGGCTCCGTCAACGAGGAGCGGCTGTTCTGCCGATACTGCACCCTTGCCGCCATCGGCACCGTTGCCGACGTGATGCGGATGGAGGGAGAAAACCGGGTAATTGTCCAGCGGGGCCTTGCCGCCCTGCCGAGAACGGATTTTGTGGGCATTCACGCCCTTTTAAAAGAAGCGGGGCTGGACGGAAAGCCTGTCACCTCCGTGCAGATCGGCTTTTCTTTGGCCCCCCGCATCAACGCGGCGGGGCGCATGGGTGCGGCAGATCTCGCCGCCGACCTGCTGGAAACCGAAGATCCCGCCCGCGCCGAGGAGCTGGCCCGGGCGCTTTGTGATTTGAACCGGGAGCGTCAGGCCGTGGAGCAGGACATCTGCGCCGACGCGCTGCGCCAGATTGAGTCCCTGCCGGACGCTCAGCGCTCCGCGCTGGTGCTGGACAGCGACGACTGGCATCAGGGCGTAGTGGGCATCGTGGCCTCCCGCATCAGCGAAAAGTTTTCCTGCCCCAGCTTTATGATTCACATTCAGGACGGCTTGGGAAAAGGCTCCTGCCGGAGCTTCGGGGGCTTTAACCTCTTTGCCGCACTGGAAGCCTGCTCCAGCCTGCTGGAGGGATTCGGCGGCCACGAGCTGGCCGCGGGCTTTACCATCCGCAGGGAAAACATTGCCCCTTTCCGGGAAAAAATGAACGGCTATGTCCGCGCACACTGCGGCAAGGGCATTCCCGTTCCCGCGCTGGAGATCGACGCCGCCGTAGCCGACCCCGCGGACCTGACCATGGACGAGGTGGAGCAGCTTGGCCATCTGGACCCTTACGGCGCGGGGAATCCCCGGCCTGTCTTCGCGCTGCTTGGCGCGCGGGTGGAGGGGCTTCAGGGCGTGGGGCAGGGAAAGCACCTCAAGTTACAGCTGAGCCGGGGCCTCTGCCGGTTTGACGCCATCTTTTTCTCCGCCACGGCGGAGGAGTGCGGTATCCGTGTGGGAGATCGGGTGGACGCCGCCTTTTATCTTCAGGGCAACACCTTCCGCGGGCGAACCACTCTGCAATTACAGATGGTGGACCTTCGGCTCAGCCGCGTCCCCAGCCGCAGCGAGGTGGAAAACCTTGAACTGATTCGGCGGCTGGACTGCGGAGAAGGGCTGACAGCACAGGAGACAGATCGCCTGAACGTGTCCTTGGAGCAGTTTCGCGTACTGCTGAGGGCCATTCGACGATTGCTTCCGCAGGGACGGGCAACGGCTGCAAGGCTTCCGTTTCTCCGCTCCGTGGGCGAGCTTTTCGGCGGGCGGGAAGCGTTTTTGCGCGCCGCCCTTGCACTGGCGGTGTTTGAGGAACGGGGACTGCTGCGCACCATTCCCGTGGATGAGGAATTTTTTGACATTGCGCTGCTTCCATGGGAAGACAGCGTGGATCTTTGCGCCTGCCCCCTTTTACAAAGGCTGCATGCCGGGGCGCAGGTATGGGAAGGGAGGGAGGCCCAATGACCGTAGAAGAGGAATATCAACTGCTTGAGGACACCATCCGGGCTTACAACCCCTCGGCGGATTTTGCTCACATCCGGGCCGCTTACGAATTTGCGGAAAAAAGCCACATTGCCCAGAAGCGTAAAAGCGGCGAGCCTTATATTATCCATCCTCTGGCGGTGGCCCAGATTGTGGCCGAGGAGCTGCGGCTGGACTCCGAGTCCATTGAGGCCGCCCTTCTCCACGATGTGATTGAAGACACCCCCGCAAGCCACGAGGAGGTTGCCCGGCTTTTTTCTCCCACGGTTGCGAATCTGGTGGAGGGAGTCAGTAAGCTGACCCGCATCCAGTACGCCACCAAGGAAGACGAGCAGATGGAAAATCTGCGCAAAATGCTCATCGCCATGAGCAAGGACATCCGGGTCATCCTCATCAAAATTTCCGACCGGCTGCACAATATGCGCACCATGGAGTATCAGTCCCCGGAGAAGCAGAAGCAAAAATCTCTGGAGACGATGGAAATTTACGCCCCCATTTCCCACCGCTTGGGCATGCAGCGCATAAAATGGGAGCTGGAGGACCTGTCCCTAAAATATCTGGACCCGGTTGGATTTAACGAAATTGTTTCGACTCTGAGTGCGAAAAAAGCCGAGTACGACGACTTTATGAATCGCACGCAGGCCCAGATTGACCAGCGCCTGGGGGAAATGGAAATTCGCCACAAGGTCTACGGACGGATGAAGCATCCCTACTCTATTTACCGCAAAATGTTTAACCAGAACAAGTCTCTGGATGAAATTTTTGACCTGTTTGCCTTCCGCGTGGTGGTGGACTCCGTGGGGGACTGCTACAACGTGTTGGGCGTTATTCATGACATTTATAAGCCCATTCTGGGTAGGTTCAAAGACTATATCGGAACGCCCAAGCCCAACGGCTACCAATCCCTCCACACCACCGTGATGGGCGGAGACGGCATTCCCTTTGAGGTGCAGATCCGCACGCAGGAAATGCACGAAATCGCGGAATACGGCGTGGCCGCCCATTGGAAATACAAGCAGAACGGGCAGGGCAGCGGCACCGAGGGGAAATACGAGTGGGTCCGGCGCCTTCTTGAAAATCAGGAGGGCACCGACGCGGAGGAGTATATCCGCTCTCTGAAAATCGACATGTTTTCCGATGAGGTGTTCGTGTTTACCCCGGGCGGCGATGTGCAGAACCTTCCCGCTGGAGCCACGCCCATCGACTTTGCCTATTCCGTCCACTCCGCCGTGGGCAACCATATGATCGGCGCCAAGGTTAACGGACGCATCGTCACCTATGACTTTCAGCTTAAAAACGGCGACATTGTGGAGATTCTCACCTCTAAAACCGCTAAGGGCCCCAGCCGGGACTGGCTGAAAATTGCCAAGTCCAGCGAGGCCCGCAGCAAAATTCGGCAGTGGTTTAAAAAGGAACGGCGGGAGGAGAACATTGCCAACGGCCGCGCCGCCTTTGAATCGGAGCTGAAGCACTGCGGCATCGCCATGAAGGACGTGCTGGCGCTTGAGAACCTGCCAGAGCTTTTGAAACGGGTGTCCTTCGGGACGCTGGATGAGATGTACGCCGCCATCGGCTACGGTGGATTTTCCGCCCAGAAGGCCGTGAACCGGATGCAGGGCGAGCTGGCACGCATTCAAAAGCTGCACCAGCAGGAAAAGTCTCTGGAAGACGCGATAGAAGCCGGCAAATCCGAAGAACCGGCAAAGACTGCCATTCCCAAGCGCGCCCGCAGCGAACAGGGCATCATCGTGGAGGGGCTTTCCAACTGCCTTGTAAAATTTTCAAAATGCTGCACCCCCGTACCCGGGGATGAGATTATCGGCTTTATCACGCGGGGATACGGCGTGTCCGTCCACCGGCACGACTGCCCCAACGCCTCGGCGGAGCGCCGCAGCCAGCCGGACCAGCAGGGTCGGTGGATTAAGGTCACCTGGGGTGTGGATACCAACGACAGCTATCGCACCTCTCTGGAAATTCTGGCCAAGGACAGGAACAATTTGGTTTTGGACGTTTCCGCAGCCCTGTCCGTGACCAATACCCGGGTGGCGGCGCTGAACGTCCGCACCACAGAGGACCGCTTTGCCGTCATCATGCTGGAGATCAGCGTCAAGGACGGCGACCAGCTTCAATCGCTGATGAAGCGGCTCAATCAGGTTTCGGGGGTTTTAAGCGTTACGCGGCCCGCCGGATGACGTCGGAGCACGCTCCATATCCCTCGCTTTGCCCTGCGGGAAAAGCTCGCTTATTCCGCCGCTCCTCCTTTTCCCCGAAATGCGGCGCACCCGCTTTTCGGGGAGATTAAGACGGGGGCTGCGTTAGAGCACGCTCCATATCCCTCGCTTTGCCCTGCGGGAAAAGCTCGCTCATTCCGCCGCTCCTCCTTTTCCCCGAAATGCGGCGCAACCGCTTTTCGGGGAGATTAAGACGGGGGCTGCGTTAGAGCACGCTCCATATCCCTCGCTTTGCCCTGCGGGAAAAGCTCATTCACTCCATTGCCGCTCCTTTTCACGGAAAGCCGCAAAGCGGATTTCCCGTGATGGGCTGGGGCTGCGATGAGAAGACGCAGCAGATATTATTGAATCAGTAAAGGAGATATAAGTATGCGCGCGGTCGTCACAAGAGTTACCCAGGCCTCCGTCTCCATCGACGGGGCGGTAAAGGGCCAAATCGGTCAGGGCTTTCTCATCCTTCTGGGCGTCACCCATGAGGACACGGAGGCCGAAGTCCTCAAGCTGGCCGATAAAATCTGCGGTCTTCGCATTTTTGAGGACGAGAACGGAAAGATGAATCTTGGACTGGACGCTGTGAACGGTGAGCTGCTGATTATCTCCCAGTTTACCCTGTACGGAAGCTGCAAGCGGGGCCGCAGACCGGACTTTCTTGCCGCCGCGCGGCCGGAAGTTGCCATCCCCCTGTATGAATCCTTTATCGCGGCCTGCCGGGAAAAGGTTTCGCGGGTGGAAAGCGGCGAATTTGGCGCAGACATGAAGGTGGACTCCGTAAACGACGGTCCGCTGACACTGATTTTAGACACTGACACGCTGTAAGGAGCTTTTGCCATGAAAATCGTTACCATGCAGGTTGGCGCGATCATGACCAACTGCTATATTTTTTGCGACGAGGACGCGAAGGTCTGCGCCATTGTGGACCCCGGTGCCGACGCGGACCGGGTAGCCCGTGCCGTGGAGGAAACCGGCTGCGCCCCCGTATGCATTTTCCTGACCCACGGACACTACGACCACACCGGTGCGGTGGCGGAGCTTTTGGGACGGTATCCCGGCATTCCCGCCTATTTAAATCGCCGCGACGTCCATGGTGATGACGCGGACCGGCGGACCCGGGAGCTGTTTTTGTCCCTTCCCCCCACGGTGGATTACGGCGAGGGGGACACCGTTCAGGTGGGAGGTTTCACTGTTTCTGTCCTTTCTACCCCGGGCCATTCTCCCGGCTCCGTGACGCTGCTGTGCAGCGATGCCATGTTTGCCGGAGACACGTTGTTTGCCGGCTCCTGCGGGCGGACAGATCTTCCCGGCGGCAATGTGGGCGATATGCTGGCATCCCTGTCCCGTCTGGGGCGGCTTGAGGGGGAATACACCGTGCTCCCCGGCCACATGGGTTCTTCTCTTCTCAGCCGGGAACGGGAATACAATCCATTTATGCTTCAGGCGCTGGGTCGCTGAGCCATGCTTTTGAAATTTGAGGGGCATCAGGAGTTGTACGCCATGGAGCAGACCCTGATGGCCCTGCTGCCGGAGGAACGCCCCGTCTACGAGGGGGATGACCCCAACCGGGCTGTAATTACGCTGCGCCAGAGCGGCAATCGTGCCGAAGCAGTGACCGAAATGCTCTATCAGGGGCGCACGGGCCGGGGCGAAGCTGGGCGGGAGCTGAGCGGCACCGACTATGAACAAGAGGGTCAGCGCCGAAGACTCCTGCAAATGAGCTTTTTTAAGGCCGCCCGGGAAGCCGCCGGACTGACTCCCCCGTGGGGGAGCCTAACGGGCGTTCGGCCCGACAAAACGGCGGTGTCCGCTCTGGATTTGGGCGACTCCCCCGAAGCCGTCCGGCGGATGCTGGAAGACGAGTATTTCGTCACGCCCCGCCGGGCAAGGCTTGCCACAGAGACGGCCTGCGTCACCCGCCGCGTGCGGGAGGACCTCGGCCCTAAGGATATCGCCCTGTACGTGGGCATTCCCTTCTGCCCCACCCGCTGCGCCTATTGCAGCTTTGTCAGCGCCAGCGTAGAGCGGAGCTTTCATCTGGTGGAGCCATATCTGGCCGCTTTAAAAGCCGAGATTTCCTCTGCGGGAAAGCTCTGCCGGGAGCTGGGCCTGCGGGTTCGGTCCTTCTACATGGGCGGCGGAACTCCGACCACCCTTTCGGCCCAGCAGATGGACGGTTTACTGGGCAGCCTCTCCGATTCGTTTGACTTTGCGGACTGCTGCGAGTATACTGTCGAGGCCGGACGGCCCGATACGGTGACGCCGGAAAAGCTGCGGGTGCTGAAAAACCGGGGCGTGACACGGATTTCCGTGAACCCCCAGACCATGGAAGACCGGGTGCTTGCGGCCATTGGCCGCCGCCACAGCGCCGCCCAAATTTTCTCCGCCATGGAGCAGGCAGCTGACGCGGGGTTTGAACATGTCAACATGGACCTGATTGCAGGTCTGCCCGAAGACGACCCGGAGGGCTTTCGCCGGTCGCTGGACGCCTGCATTCACTTGGGGGCGGACAATATCACGGTTCATACACTGAGCCTGAAAAAGGGCAGCCGCATTACGCTGGAAGGCCTGCGCATTCCCTCCGCCGAGGCTGTGGGCGAAATGCTGGACTATGCAGACCCCACGCTTCGTGCCGCCGGATACGGGCCTTACTATCTCTATCGCCAAAAATATATGTCCGGCAGCTTTGAAAACACGGGCTGGTGCAAACCGGGGGCCGAGAATCTCTATAATGTCTATATCATGTCGGAGCTGTGCTCCATTCTCTCCTGCGGCGCGGGTGGATCCACCAAAATGGTGGGCGGGCCGGGCCGTATCAGCCGGGTGTTTAATTTGAAATACCCGGTGGAATATACATCGCGGCCCATTAAAATATCGGAAAATCAGGCGGCCTTTGCCGCGTTTTACCGGGATGCCGCAGTTACGCCCTCCCCTTCCGCCCCCGGGCGGGAGACAGCGGGGGATTGAATCCGGACGCGCGGGCAAAGCGCGCCGCGGGTCCACTTTGGAAAGGGGTTTGAAATCATGGCGTATTCTCTCATTGACATCAATCAGGCAGCCCTCAGCAATCCCGAGGAGTTTTCCCGGCGCTGCGACGAGGACTTTCAGAAGAAGGTGCGTATGGCCGCGGAAAAAATTGCCGACCACCGGGGCGAGTCCCGCATCATTTTGCTCTCTGGCCCTTCCGGATCGGGAAAGACCACCACGGCCCTGAAGGTGGAAGACGCGCTGAAGTCCATGGGAATCATGACTTACACGGTGTCAATGGACAATTATTTTAACACCGTGGACCCGGAAACCGCCCCCCGCAACCGGGAGGGCGCCATCGACTTTGAGTCCCCCTTCTGTCTGGACATTGATCTTTTGAACCGCCACTTCGCCATGCTGGACCGGGGCGAGACAATCCATGTGCCCAAGTATGAATTTGCCCGCCAGATGCGCTCGGACATCATGTCCCAGCCCATGCGTCTTGGGCCTGACGAGCTGGTGATTTTTGAGGGCATTCACGCCCTGAACGACGTGATTGTGGGTAAAAACCCCCACGCCTTTAAGCTCTATATTGCCGCCCGCAGCAGCGTGCTGGACGAGGCGGGAACCCCTTTGTTCGACCATGCTTGGCTGCGCCTTTGCCGCCGGATTGTACGGGATCATAACTTCCGGGGCAGCAGCGCGGAATTTACGCTGAAAATGTGGGATAATGTCCGCCGGGGAGAAAAGCTGTATATCTCTCCCTATAAGGAAAACGCGGATTTGATGTTCGACTCTTCTCTCGAGTGCGAATTTTCCGTTCTCAAGCCCTATGTGGTTCCCCTGCTGAAAGAGCTGCCCCGGGGCAAATACCCTGTGGCGGACCAGATTCTCACCGCCTACGAGCGTTTTGAGGGTATGACCGCCGAATATCTGGCACTGGATTCTCTGGCCCGCGAATTTGTGGGCGGCGGCACCTATACCTATTAATTTAAGGAGGGCGTCAACATGGATGAAAGATTGCAGGAGCTTCTGGATACCGTTCAGAAAACAGCCGAAGAGGTGGGTACCGCCGCAGGCGATCTTTTTACCGCCGCCGGCCAAAAGGCATCTTCCCTTCTCTCCGTCAGCAAGCTGAATGTCCGCGCGGCGGATTTGAAGGCCCAGCGAAGCGCACTTTTGCAGGAGGTTGGCTCCATGGTGTATGGAACCCACACCGGAAAAATTGCCGACTCCGACCAGCTTCTTGCAAAGCTCCGCGAGATTGACGAGGTAAACGCGGAACTGGACCGCACCGGTGCGGAAATTGCGCGTCTGCGGCAATCTGAACCCCGGATATGCCCCCTGTGCGGATTTGGACCGAATCAGGGCGACGTTTTCTGCCGTCACTGCGGAACCCGCCTGTAACTAAGACATGACGGCGAAGTGCACGCATATCCTTGTTGGAGAACTGTCTCCAACCTTTTAAAAAATTGAGGTAACTTCATGGCAAGTAACGCGAAAAAGCAGTCTTTTCTCGGCGGTGCGGCAATTTTGGCCTCCGCCGTGGCCATTGTGAAGCTTGTGGGCGCGGTTTACCGCATTCCGGTGAACAACCTTCTCAGTGCCGAGGGCAAAACCTATTTCAAAGTGGCCTACGATATTTTCAACGTTCTGATGACCGTGTCCACTGCGGGACTCCCTCTGGCCATTTCCAAGCTCACCAGCCGGGCCCACGCCACGGGGCGTGAAAATGAAAAGCGCAAGCTGTTCCGCACGGCAATTTGGCTGTTTTTGGGAATCGGCCTTATCGGCTCGCTGCTGATGTTTTTCGGGGCGACTCAACTGGCCGAGCTTCAGCGCCAGCCCTTGGCGGCCCACGCCATCCGGGCGCTTGCGCCCACCATTTTGTGTGTCAGCCTTCTGGCCTGTATGCGGGGCTACACGCAGGGGCAGGGCAACATGACACCCACCGCCGTATCACAGGTCATTGAGGTGACCTTTAAGCTGGGGGTGGGCCTGCCGCTGGCATGGTACCTGATTCGGGTAATGCAAAAGGGCGTGGCTTACGGCGCTGCGGGCGCCATTCTGGGCGTCACGGTCAGCGAAGTGATCTCTCTGGGCTTTATGGCGCTCTATCTATTCCGTCATCGGGATTATCAGGCGCTTTCCGACGATGTGCCTCCTTCCAGCGGCACGCTGATGAAACAGGTTCTGCACATCGGCATTCCCATTACACTGAGCAATTCCGCCATGAGTCTTCTGACCATGCTGGACACTACCATCGTTCTGCGCCGTCTGGCCGATATCAAAAGCCAGCTTCCTGCCTCTCCAAGCGTCCTGTTCGGACAGTATGGCTACGGCACGGACCTTGTAAACCTGCCGCCCTCCTTTGTCTTTCCCGTGACGATGAGCCTGATTCCCTTTGTGGCGGCGGCACTGGCGCGGCATGAAAACCAGCGTGCCAACCGGGTTGTCTCCTCCGCTTTGCGGCTGATTGCACTGCTAGCCATTCCCGCAGGCGTTGGACTGAGCGTACTGTCCGGGCCGATTTTACTGCTTCTGTATCCCGCGCAGGTTCAGGACGCGATTGCCTGTGCGCCGCTTTTGCGGGTGCAGGGCGTGGCGTGCATCTTCATCTGCCTGATGAACCTGACCAACGCCATCTTGCAGTCGTACGGTAAAGAGAAAATTCCGATCTATACCATGGTTGCCGGCGGCGTCACTAAAATTGTCATGAACTATGTTTTGGTGGGTACCCCCTCCATCAATATCATGGGCGCGCCCATTTCCACGCTTTGCTGCTATCTGGTCATCGCTGGGCTGAACCTGTTCTTTGTGTGGAAATACTCTCCGGAAAAGCCCCAGTATCTCCAGATTTTCGCAAAGCCCGCCATTGCCTCTGTGGCAATGGGGTTTGCCGCCTGGGCGGCTCACGGCCTTCTCAGCCGCCTGCTGACGAGCCCCGGCTCGGGATATCTGGCCGGTGCTGCGGCCACTCTGGGGGCCATCGCAGTGGCTGTGGTGGTATACGGAATTCTGGTTCTGGCCCTTCGGATTCTCCGGGCGGAGGATTTGGAATCCATGCCCCATGGCAAAAAATTAGCAAAAATTTTGAGGCTAAAGTGAAAAAAACCTGAAAAATCAAGCATTTTCCGTGAATTTATCTTGCAAAGGCAGAAAAGATATGATAGATTTTCAATGTAAGTCCCGATACGGATATGAGGACCTTCTTCAGATTATGGAGCTGCTTCGCTCTCCCGAAGGCTGTCCCTGGGATCGGGAACAGGATCATGCTTCCCTTCGGAGAAACCTTTTGGAGGAGTGCTGCGAGACTGCCGAAGCCATCGATCGGGGCGATCCCGTCGCCCTATGTGAAGAACTGGGCGACGTGTTGTTGCAGGTGGTGTTTCACGCCCAGCTTGAACGCGAGCAGGGCGGCTTTACCATGGACGACGTGGCGGACGGCATTTGCAAAAAGCTGATTTACCGCCATCCCCATGTGTTTGGCTCCGAGAAGGTCAAGGACTCCGCTGAGGAGTCGGCTCGCTGGGAGATCATGAAGCGCAAAGAAAAGGGGCAAACCTCTGCCGCAGACGCGGTGGACGCGGTTGCCAAAACCCTGCCCGCCCTGTGGCGGGCCGAGAAAATTCAACGCAAAGCCTCCGCAGCCGGATTCGACTGGCCGGAGGCCTCTGGCGCGATGGACAAGCTGTCCGAGGAGGTTGCCGAGCTTCGTGAAGCGGCAGAGGACACCAACCGCCCAGTGGACGCACCCCACGGCATCCGCGAGGAGGTGGGGGACGTTTTGTTTGTGGCCGCGCGGATTGCCCAGCGCTACGGGATAGACCCCGAGGAGGCATTGCACGCCGGGTGCGACAAGTTTGCCCGCCGCTTCCGCTTTGTGGAAGAGCACGCGGGCGGAACCCTTTCTTCCCTTCCCTTTGCGGAAAAAACAGCCCTGTGGGAACAGGCAAAAAAACACGAATCTTAAAAGCGGACTTCGCTTTGAGATATATTCTGGAAGATGTGAATTTTATAGGAGGAAATACAAATGAACAAAGCTGAGCTTATCAACGCTGTTGCCGCCAAGACGGAGGTTTCCAAGAAAGAAGCCGAAGCTGTTATTGCCGCCACTCTGGACGCCATCACCACCGCCATGAAAGAGGGCGACAAGGTGCAGCTGGTTGGTTTCGGTTCTTTTGAAGTGAAGAGCCGCGCCGAGCGCATCGGCCGCAACCCCAAGACCAAGGAGGAGATCAAGATTCCCGCCTCCAAGATCCCCACCTTTAAGGCCGGCAAGGCACTGAAGGACACCGTCGCACAGTAAGCGCGGCAACGTTAAATAAACGCCTCGCGCGGAGGGACGAAAGTCCCCCCGCGCGTTTTCCAATCCAAGATTCTCAGGAAGTTTTAAAAAGGAGCATTTTATGCGGCTGGACAAATATCTCAAAACCGCGCGACTGATTAAGCGGCGCACCGTGGCCAACGAGGCCTGCGACAACGGCCTTGTGAATGTCAACGGAAAGCCCGCCAGAGCCAGCTACGAGGTGAAGGTGGGGGACGTGCTTTCTCTGCGATTTGGTGTGCGCACCTTGACGGTGGAGGTTTTGGCGGTTTCTGAAAACGTCCGTCAGGCGGACGCGGCGGGCCTGTACCGCGAAATTTCCGGCGGGGCATAATCCGCCGCCCTTTCCCATAGAATGGTGTGACCGCCGGCTTGGACCGGCGCAGACCGGGGAGGGACGTAAGATGAACGACTATGGAAACGCCATGCCGCAGGCCCATCGCGTCGAGCTCAATGGGCGGGAGCACCTGATTGTCTCCGGCGTGGAGGATGTAGAGCGGTTTGACGAGACGGGGATTGTCATGTCCACCGCCGCCGGAACGCTGGTGGTGACGGGGGAAGAGCTGCACATCGGCCAGCTTTCTCTGGAGGGCGGTGAGCTGCGGGTGGATGGGAAAATTGATTCCCTGTCCTACGAGGAGCCATCCACAAGCCGGGGAGGGCTGCTGCGGCGGCTGCTGGGATGATATGCGAAACTTTGTGGACCAGCAACTGGGGATTTTTCTCCAGTCAATTCTGCTTGGGCTGGCCATCGGGGTGGCCCATGATCTGCTTCGCCCCTTCCGCCTTCGTCTGCCTAAGTTTGCCTGGGTGTTGGACGGGGTTTACTGCCTGTGGGCAGCCGCAGCGCTGTTTCTCTTCGCCCTGAACCGGACCCAGGGGCAACTGCGCATTTTTACGCTGGTGGGCACCCTTGGCGGAACCGTGCTGTTTTTCACCCTGTTTTCCGCGCTCCTGCGGCCGATTTGGGATTTTTGGGCCGATACAATGGACTTTTTGCTTCATTTGCTGCAAATCCCTTGGATTTGGTTGAAAAATTTCTCCGAAAAAATGGGCCTCCGTCTGAAAAACATCTTTCTTTTTATGAAAAAATGCTATACAATAGAGAAAATTGCGTGTCGGCATTACAAAATTGGTCGGGGAGGGAGCAGCCGTGGCAAAGACAGGCGCGCCCAAAAAAAGCCGCCGGCAGATCAGGCTGGGCCTGTTCGGAAAACTGCTGCTGGCGTCGCTCATCGTCGCGCTGGGGTTACAGCTATACCATCTGCGGACGCAGGTGGAACAGGCGGAAACCCAGAAGATTTTGCTGAGCGAGCAGGTTCGCAGCAGCCAGCAAAGCAACGATCAGCTTCAAAAGGCCATCGATGGCGGCGGCACACAGGATCAGATGGAGCAAATCGCCCGGGATGAGCTGGGTCTGGTGGCCCCGGGAGATCGTGTGTTCTACGATGTGAGCAATTGAGCGGCACGGGCGCGCCGCGCCCTGCCGGTCATCTGAATATCTTTCCGCCTTCGGCGGACAAACGAAACCTGAGAAGGGAGAAACAGGACGCAGTATGGGAGTAGAGCCTGAGGTTGGGAGCATCATGGAGGGCAAGGTAACCGCCATTATGAAATTTGGCGCGTTCGTCGCCCTGGAGGGAGGCCGCTCCGGCCTCGTACATATCTCGGAGATCGCAAACAGCTACGTAAACGATGTCCACGACTATTTGCAGGAGGGACAGAGCGTCAAGGTCCGGGTGCTGACCTCGGAAAACGGAAAGCTCAATCTTTCCATTAAAAAAGCACTGCCACCGGAGGAAGGCCGCTCTTTTGCCCCACGGGGCGCAGGCGGGCCGCGTCCATTTGTGAGCGGCGGACCACGGCCTGTGGGCAACGGTGCGCCCCGGCCTGCCGGCGGCGGATTTTCGCCGGCAAACCGTCCCGGCCCTGCCCGTGCTCAGGCGATTCCCCCTTCCGGTGACGTGGACTTTGAGGACAAGCTGAAGAAATTTCTCTCCGCTTCCGAGGGAAAGATGGCTGATTTGAATCGCAGCGTGGACGGGAAGCGCGGCGGCAAGAGAAGAAAGTAATCAAAAAATCCGCAGCTCCTTTTCGGAGCTGCGGATTTTCTCTTGAATCCTGTGATATAAAAGGCCGTGTCGTGCAAAAAAAGTCAAAAATCGACCAATTTTCCCCCTTGCGTTTTTGAGCCGCATGGAGTACGATAATGAAGGAAGCTTTCCAATATCCCACCCATTTGGGCCGCTGGCGTACCATTCGCCGGCGGCCCCTTTTTGCCATTTTCAAACTGACTTTCTCCGGTGCAGACAAGCCGCAAAGGCCCGTTTACTCCGTCTGCGTCCAATCCTCAAAAGAGCGAATATAATAATCCGCCTCCGCCCGCATGGCCTCCTGATTCGGCTCGGACGGGTCATAGACTGCCGCTGTGCGAAAGCCGGCGGCTTTGGCGGTGCGCAGGGCAAAGAGAGAGTCTTCAAACACCACCGTGTCCTCCTTCCGGCAGCGCAGACGGCGCAGGGCCATCTCATACACTTCCGGATGGTTCTTTTCATGGCCCGCATCGCCGCAGGTCACCACCCCGCGAAAATATTTCGCAAGACCCGAAACCTCCAGCGCCAAATCTGCCAAAGGATGGTCTGTGGCTGTGGCAACGTACATCCACACGCCCTCCATTTTCAAAACGGACAGCAGCCGCTCAATTCCCGCTTTGGGCTTAATTTGAAACCGGTAAAACTCCTCCATCTCGGCGTACAGCAGCCGGGAAATCTCCTCCGGCCTGACATTCAGGCCGTACCGCTTCACACAATAGGCCGCGCCTTCTCCCATGCTCATGGCGTGGAGCGTTCGATCAAGCCCTTCCTCGGGCTCCTTCCCCTGCCGCCGGATAAAGGCGGAGCCCAGCGTTCTCCACGCCCCCATGGAATCCAGCAGCGTCCCGTCCATATCAAAAATCGCGCCTTGCAGCCGCATAGCTTTTCTGCTCTCCTTTCATGAAAAGGACGCCGCCAGAGCGGCGCCCTTCCCCTGTCCTTCGTTTTTTCTTCTCCGAAAGCCTCAGCGGCTTCCCCGTTCTGTTCCCCACAGCGAACCTTTCAAAAAGCCCACCCGGGGCCGCAGGCGCTCTTGCCGGAAAACCGCCTGTCCGCCGCCTATATCCAATTCTCAGTTTCCCAGATTTCTGGGGAAGTTGCCGTCCACCTGAATCCCGGACTGAATCACGAAAAATGCGTGGGGGTCTATGGTGTGGACTACACGGCGAAGCTCCTCCACCTCATATTTGGACAGGCACACATACAGCACGTGGACATCCTCGCCGGTATAGGCCCCCACTCCCATCCAATAGGTAACGCCCCGCCCAAAGGACTCTGTAATATACTTTACCAGCTCTTTCTCGTTCTCCTTGGTGAAAATCATGGCCTGAATAGAGATGTTCTGCTGGTGCAGCCGATCCAGAACGGTAGCGGAAAAGTAGTTATAAATCACAGAGTAGATGGCTATTTCCGGGCTGAACAGCACGAGACAGGCTGTGTACAGCACCGCATTGATGCCCAGACTGAACTTTCCCACGGTAATATTGCTTCCCTTGGCCGCCAGCGCCAGCCCCACCACATCCAGCCCGCCGCCGGAGCAGCCGCAGGTCAGCACGATGCCATACGCCACGCCCGTGATAATCCCGCCCAGAAGACAGGATGTCAGCATATCCTCCACAATGGGCGTGGACGCCGCGGGAATGATGGAGTAAAAAACAGAGAATGCCAGCGTGCAGATCAACGTCCGCACCACGAATCCGCGTCCCAGCGTCTTCCATGCAAAGAGCAAAATCGGAATGTTAAAGAGAAAATAGAGAATTCCCGCAATGTCATACTGCCCGAAGCTCATCCCCATATAGTCTGTCATCAGCGTCCGGAGCAATTGGCTGAATCCCATCACGCCCCCGGTATACAGGTGCATGGGAACCAGAAATAAATTCATCGCCAGCGCGGCGAGGAATTGTCCGAATACGGCACCAAGAAGACGCAGCCAGCGGTTGTGCAGCGCGGTGTAAATCATAAGGCTCCTCCTTCTATTTCCCCGGTTCCCGGAGGGACGCGCGGGGCTTAAGCGCAACAAAAACTGTCGCAAGCCTATTATACGTAACCCCAGCCAAAAGCACAAGAGGGAAAGCCGGGAAATTCCTTATAGCGCGTATTTCAAAGCGCGGCGCAGACGCTTTTTTGCCCTGCACAGCGTCCGGGACACGGTGGAAGGGTCCACCCCTGCTTCCTCCGCAATCTCCCGCATGGTCAGGCCATCGTCAAAGTACCTGTCCAAAAACTGGCGCTGACGGGGTGTCAGCTCCTGCTGGCGGGCCACATGAAGCTGGCGGCGCAGACGGGCCAGACGGTCGCTGTTGTCCTCTCTATTTTCCCGCAGCCACACTGTCATGTCTCCCATCCACTCGCTGGAGCGGGTAGAAAACGATTTAGAAGCAGTATTTTTCATCCTTGTGATACCCCCGTTCATAATAATGGGCAGTCACCGCCGCCAGCTCCCGCGCTTCCCGCAGCAGCGGCTCCAGCTCCGCAATGCGCCGCCTCAGGCGAAAAATCTCCTCCGGGTCGGCTTGTCCCTGCCGCATTTGTTTTAGTTCCCGGATACGCAGACGCAAGACATCGGCCTGGGCATGATATGTAACAGACAGTTCAAGCATGGTCATCAGGCTTTCACCTCTTTTCCCAGCACCCTGCGAAATGGCTCCAGCTCTCCTCTGGCATACTCCAAAAGGCAGGCGGCGCAAATCAGCTCTCCATTCACCTGCCAGTAAGACTCTCCCGGGCATAGTTCCCCGCCGCATAGGCCGCAGCGGGGGCCTTGATCCCCTCTGTACGGTATTTTTCTCATAAAAAATCGCCCTCCCATCAAAAACAAGGTTGACAAACCCCTCTCCGTCTGCTAGAATAACTTTTGCTGTTGGATGCGCTGGTGTAGCTCAGCTGGTAGAGCAGCTGATTTGTAATCAGCAGGTCGGGGGTTCGAATCCGTCCACCAGCTCCAAGTGAATATGGGGGAATTCCAGAGCGGTCAAATGGGGCAGACTGTAAATCTGTTGTCTACGACTTCGATGGTTCGAATCCATCTTCCCCCACCAAA
>JAEXCS010000025.1 GCA_023402075.1 Bacillota bacterium
GGCAGATAAACGGACAGCAGAATAAATCCCACGATGCCGGCCAGACAGCAGATGACCACCGGCTCCAACAGGCTCAGGGCCTTCCTTGAGGTCAGTTCCACTTCGTTGTCGTAATAGGCGGCCACCGTATCCAGCGTACCCTCCAGCTCGCCGGTTTCCTCACCCACACCGGCCATCTCCACCAGCAAATCCGGGAAAACCCCCATGGCGCGCAGGCAGCTGTTCAGCGTCTTTCCCTCCTCCAGCCTCGGAACCTGCTTGGAAAGCTCCGAGCCGATCCACTCGTCCTCCAGCACCTTCGCCGTCACCGTCACCGCCCGCAGCAGGGGAAGCCCCGCCGTCAGCAGCGTGGACATGGTGCGGGCAAACTGGGATGCCGTCCGTAAAAGGACAATTCTCCCAAGTAATGGAATCCTCAGCCGAAACCGGGACTGGGAAATCCGTCCCCGCTCCGTCCGCCCGTACAGCTTGTAGAACAGGATGCTCCCTGCAACCAGCATGACCAGCAGCGCCCAGAATCTTGAAAAGAATCCGCTTGCGGCGATCAGCGCCCGGGTGACGCCCGGAAGCTCCACGCCCATGGATGCAAAGCTGGAGGTAAAGGCAGGCACCGCCACCACCATGATGATGATTACCACCACCACGGCCACGCACAGGGTAAACAGGGGATATATCATGGTGGCCTTCACCTTTCCCCTCAGCTTTGACGACCTGTCGTAATAGTCACGCAGCCGTCCGAACGCCACATCCAGCGTGCCGGATTCCTCGCCGGAGCGGATTGTTTCAATAAACGTAATGGGAAGATTCTTCCCCTTGTTCTGCAAGCTTCGGGCCAAGCCAAACCCTGCCGCCACGTCTTCCGCCGTCTCGCTCAGAATTTTCCGCAGCGTCCGGTCCGCAGTTTGCTGCGCAATCAGCTCCACCGCCCGGACCACAGGAAGCCCCGCACCCAAAATGATGGAAAACTGCGCGCACATCACTGCCAGCGCCTTTTCGTCGATATTGCTCAGCGTCACATCCTGCTGCATCCGGGACTTTTCCCGCACCTGCGTAATTTTGGTGACCACGGAACAGGTTTCCTTAATCCGGGCTACCGCCGCAAACTCGTCAAACGCCTCCACCACACCGGAAACCTCCGCGCCGTCCCTGGAAATTGCCTTGTATTTAAATGTCTGCAACAGGATTCACCTTGCTTTCCCAATCAGTTCAGCGCATCAGGCTTTTTTTAATGTACTCCGGGTCGCGGGCGGCCTGCTGCGCAGTTTCGGCAGAAATCTTCCCCGACCGGTACAATCGCAAAATCGCGTTGTCCATTGTGATGCCGCCCTCTGCCGCAGAGGTGGCAATGGCGTTTTCTATTTGAGGAGTCTTCCCCTCCCGAATCAGATTGCGGACGGCCCCATTCACCACCATCAGCTCGCAGGCGCACACCCGTCCGCCGCTGCGGCCCGGCAGCAGCTGCTGAGACAGCACCGCCCGAAGCGTCATGGAAAGCTGCATTCTGATCTGCCGCTGACGGGCCTCCTGAAAAGCGCCCACAATGCGGTCCACCGCGTCTGCCGCACCGCCGGTGTGCAGCGTGGAAAGCACCAGATGCCCCGTCTCCGCCGCAGTCAGCGCGGTTTCTATCGTGGGCAGGTCCCGCATTTCGCCAATCAGCAAAATGTCCGGATCCTCCCGAAGCGCTGCCCGCAGACCGGATGCATAGCTGGCCGTATCCCTGCCCACCTCCCGCTGATTGAAAATGCAGCGCTCAGGCGTGTAAATGTACTCAATCGGGTCCTCCAGTGTTAAAATGTGCGCCGCGCGGCTGTGGTTTATGCGGCTGAGCATCGCGGCCAGCGTTGTGGATTTGCCACTGCCCGTCTCCCCGGTGACAAGAACAATTCCCCGGGAAAGCTCTGTCAGCTCCTCCACCTTGGGCGGAAGCCCAAGCCCTTCCAGCTCCGGAATCCGGTCGGCCAGCAGCCGCACTGCCACGGAGCTGTGTTCCTGCTGGCGAAACAGGTTGACGCGGATACGCACACCGTTTATGGTGGCCGCAGCATCCAGCTCGCCCGTCTCTAAAAACCGAACATACTTCTCCCCGGCCAGCTGACGAACCAGTTCGTCGCAGTCCTCATCCGTCAGGGCCTCGTCCCGCATGGAGCGAAGCGCGCCTCCCACCCGATATTTCGGCGGCAGCCCGCAAATCAGATGGATGTCGGAGGCGTTCTCCGCCGCTGCCTGTACAATCAACTCTTCAACGGTCATAGATTCTCCCCGGAGACGGTAATTCTCCTCGCCTCCTCAACAGTGGTCGTCCCTTCCAGTACTAGACGCCGGACATTCTCTGCCAGCGAGACAAAGCGTCCCTCCCGGCGGATGATCTCTTCCAGTTCTTCCCGCGATGCGTTTCGATTCACTGCCAGACGCAGTGTATGGCTAAGCGCTAAAATTTCAAACACGGCAATGCGTCCCCTGTATCCCGTGCCGAAGCAGCGGGAGCAGCCCGCCCCTCGGGACACCCGGCTTGCCGCGCTGTCGTTCATACCAATGTCCATTCGCTCCTCCGGATTCGGGTCGTACTCCTGCTGACAGTCGGGACAGATACGCCGCACCAGGCGCTGGGAAATGATGCCGTTCACAGCGCCTGAAATCAAATACGGCTCTACGCCGATATCCTTCAGACGGTCAATTGTGGACAGAGCGTCGTTGGTATGTATGGTGGACAAAACCAGATGCCCGGTGATGGCCGCCCGCATGGCGATCTGCGCCGTTTCCCCGTCCCGGATCTCCCCCACGGCGATAATGTCAGGGTCCTGCCGCAGGATGGCCCGCAGGCCGCCTGCAAAGGTCATGCCTGTTTTCTCGTTAATTTGAACCTGATTGGCTCCGTCGATGTTATATTCAACGGGGTCCTCCAGAGAAATCAGGTTGACCTGTTCCGTGTTCAGCTCGCGGATCATCGTATACATTGTGGAAGATTTTCCGCTCCCCGTGGGACCCACCACCAGCACCACACCGGAGGGCCTTTGAATCAAATCCGTGTATTTTTCCAGATCGCCGCCCGTCAGCCCCAGCCGTTCCTTGCTCAGAAGCTGGGCATCCTTGTCCAGCAGCCGGATAACCACCTTTTCGCCATAAATCACGGGAAGCGTAGACATCCGCAAATCCACATCCCGGTCTTTGCTTTTCACAGCTGCCCGCCCGTCCTGCGGAATCCGGCGCTCCGTGATATCCATACCGCCCATAATTTTCAGGCGGGAGATGACCGACGCCTGCAAATCCTTGGGTACAGACATGATGCTGTGCATCACCCCGTCAATCCGCATCCGAACCCGAAGCTCCTTCTCCTCCGGTTCAATATGGATATCACTGGCGTTTTCCTCCACCGCCCGTTCAATAATGGAATTGACCAAACGCACCGTGGGTGCGAACACGCTCTCTTCCTCACCGCCCAGAACGCTGGCGGTAAAATTATCGGCGGACTGGACGGCGGCCTGCGTCCCCACCGCGATCTCCCGCTTCATGTCCTCAATTGCCCGTGCCGCGCCCTCGTTGCCGTAAAGCGTGGAAATGGCGCGCTCAATATTCGCCAAGGTGGCAATCATCGGCACCACGCGCTTCCGTGTTGCCGTTTTGACCTCTTCAATGGCCATGAAATTCAAGGGGTCGCTCATAGCGATATACAGGGTATTTCCACCCAGCTTTACCGGCACGATGCCATACTTTCGGGCAATGTTTTTTGGCAGCAGCTCCGCCAGCCGGGGCGAAATCTGTATTTGGGACAGATCCACACACTCCACACCCAGTTGCTTTTGCAGGGCGCTCATCAACTGCTGCTCAGTAATGATCTTCTCCTCAATCAGCTCGCTGCCCAAGCGGTTCTTGGTTTTTTTCTGGACCTCCAGCGCGTGCTCCAGCTGTTCGGGCGAGATCAGCCCCACGGATACCAGCAAATCCCCCAAGCGGGTATAAGTCATACTCGTTTCTCCTTTATGCCCTTTCATCAGCCGTTGAGGGCGCGAAATGTAAATTCAATCGGCTCCGACAGCTTTCCCCCGGCAGAATCATACAGCCGATAGACACCCCAAAAAACACCGTCGGAATAGCGCAGCGCAAACGGACCGCCGATGCGACCATCATCAGAGTCGAAGTCCTCCGACACCACCGCCAGCCCCGAATAGGTGGGATTGGTCAACAGGGGTATCTTCTTCGCAGCGCCCGGCGCGTTCAGATAAATCACGCCCAGATCTCCATCTTCATCCCCTTTGCCCACATAAACGAGGCCCGCCGTGACACCGTAATTCACGTTGGTAAATGCACTCACCGCGCCTTCTCCGTCCGTCTCCACGTCCGTGGCATACCGCAGCACATCGGACAGCGCCGCGCCAATGGTGTCTGCAACCTGCTGGCTTCCGGAAACAAAGGTACTTTGCACCCGAACCCGAACCGCCGCCGCCATGCCCGTGGCAACCATTGCCGTCAGCAACACCACCATCAGAACGGCCACAAGCGTTTCCACCAGTGTCATTCCAGATCGGGCCCGCCATGAAAAAGACGTTCGCTTCACCCGGCTCCACCTCCCCGGGCAGCGTAAGAGGTCAGCTCTCCGGACTGATAATAGCTAACTGCATAGTTCCACCTTTTTCCCGGGCTGTCAAGCGCAATCGCAACTTCTTCCCCGTCGGAACTTCCTTCCCGCTGGCTTTCCACCGCGGACAGCGCGGTTCGGTAGTCCTCATCCATTTGCCGCGCCGTTTTGTTAATCCGCACAGAAGCCACCGTCATCTGCAAAAACAGAATGCTCGCAAGAGCGGCAATTAGAATCGCGGCCAACGTTTCCACCAGTGTTTCGCCGGAGGTCCGTCTCTTTCGCCTCATGCCACGGCCCCCTTTTTAATCACGCCCGCGCTCCACGAGGTGGTCCGGTAATCGTAGGTTTCGCCATCCGTATTTTCCGCCGTCCGGGCACGGAACGTCACCTTCATGGTGTAATCACCTGCGGTGAGCGCGATCGCGGCGTCGCCCGTCTTCTCCATGGAAAGCGCCGCGGCCACGGCGGGCAGGCCCTCCCCCGCCGTGACGGTCAGCGTTCCGCTGTAAGATGCGTCGGTGTTGTAAACTTCGTTGTAAACACCGGTCAGCAAGTCTGCATCAGCATCGCTTTCCAACGCAAACGGGCTCCACGTCCCTAATGTAACCTCCCCCGTGTCCGGATCCGTTACATCGGGGCTTCGTGTCCTTCCCACAACATAGGGGCTTTTTCCCAGCTCGTCCACCAGAAGGCGGGCGGCGGACGCCGCCGCCAGGTAGTTCTGCTGATCGGCATAGCGGCCCTCACTTTTGGCAGCGCTGGCCGAAGCCCCGCCAAGAATCAAAGAACCCACGGTCAGGCAGGCCATGAAAAAGAGCAGTGAAATCAGCATGGACGCCCCGCGACGGTTATGCAGTTTTCGAAAAATCGTCCGCATGAATTCCTCCTGCCGCAAGTCGGCTGCGTTTTAGGATTTCCTCAATGCCGCCAGTCTCCGTAAAAATCCAGCATCAGAATGCGGGGATAGGGATAGGCGCTCCCCTTCAGCGCCTCGGAAAACGGGTGCGTTTGTCCGGCTGAAGTATTCAGTGTCCAGCTTCCATCGCCGGAGTCCCAGTTCCAACCGGTAAACACGGTCTTGAGCGTCTCCAGCTGCGCAAACGTAACAGAGACAACCTTGCCGCCGTCATTGGTTATCTGAGACACAGCTTCGTTAAATCCGGGCTGAGACACCCAATAACAATTCACGTACCGGTCTTCTTTTGCCGTATGATTGATATAAGCCTTTACATCGTCAGTGGTAAAGCCCGCTGTCATTCCGCCAGCGTCGGCCAAAACCTCCACCGCAGAATAACTGTTCACCACAGACCGGCTGTTCCATACCTCCGCCGTTTTCACAAAGCCCACGGCCGTTCCCTTTCCGGCGCTGGCCGTTCCCACGGCAAAGCAATCGGAAACGGTTCCCTGTGCGATGCTTCGGCAGAAGCCCGCCGCCGTTCCGCCTGCGGCAGTTACCGTACCGCTGTAATAGCAGGACGCCACCGTTCCGGATTGCATCAAATCCACAAATCCGGCGGCATTACCCCCGGAGCCGGAAGCCGTTACCGTAGACACGGAATAACTCAGGCTGATGGTTCCCCGGTTGGTAATCACACCGCCCGACGCGGTTTTCCCGGTCTTTCGCGCGGTCACAGTGCCTGTTGCGGAGCAGCTTGAAATCGAAGTCGAACTGCCATTGGTAATCGCCAGACCCGCCGCGTTTCCCCCCGAGGACAAAATGTTTGCGTCGACGGCGCAGCCGTTTATCCGGGAGTTACCTCCATCCAGATTCGTCACCGCCAGACCCGCCGCATCAGCGGCGGCTGTAACGGTTCCAGTAAAGGAACAGTTGGTAATCGGCGCCTGATTTTTCACCAGCAGGCCGCCTGCACTGCCGTTTTCCGAAACAACATCGCAATTGGCGGTGCTGCCGTCCATGGACGTAATACTGCTGGCGCTTTCCGTGGAGACAATCAGCCCTGCCGCATCGCCGTATCCTTTAACCGTTCCGGCAAAGGAGCAATCGGTAACCTTCGCCTGACTTTTCACCATCAGCCCACCGGCACTGCCATATTGGGACGTAATACTGCAAGCAGCCGCTTTGCCAACGGAGCAGCCGTCAACAACGATGCTGTTGGAAAACGCGATCAGTCCGGCGGCGGATGTATAGTTTCCGGTTGCGGATACAGCGGTATTCTCCACCGTGGAATTTCTGATGCTTCCGGTGGTTGCCGTTGCCACAAGCCCGGCCGCATACTGGCCTCCCGCACGGACGGTTATCTTTTGCGCCGCATCCAAGCCGCCCACGGAACAGTCGGAAACGTCGGCCCCATTGCTGTTCAGTCCGCCTATCAGCCCGGCGGCATTACCGCCCGTGCTGACAACGGAGCCGGAGATCAGATGGCAGTTCTGAACTGCCGCCTGACTGGTAACGGCCAGAGCTCCCACGTTTCCGGATTGATAAATGTCCACGCTCACAAGTCTTACATTTTTCACAGGGCAGGAATTTGTGCCAATCAAAGGCACCTTTAGCCCGATAATCAAATTGTTCCCGCCGTCAAACCCGCCGGTCGTGTAATTCAGGTTCAAATAGCCGGTATCACTTTTTGTCACCGTAATATTGTGCGTCTGTTTGTAGTACCACCCCTCGTTCACGCTATTTTTATTGCGTAGCTGCTCCTCCGTGCGGATTTGCATGGGATCGGCTTCGTTTACCTTTAACGGCTCCATGGAAATCGCTGCCGCAAACAGCGGATTTAAATAAACACTTCGATCGGCTTGCGCATCATATGCCACACGTGCGGTCTGGTTGTTGTAATTCAGCAAATCGCTTCCACCGTTTCTCAGGGGGTACAAGTCCTGTTCAAGCGTGGAGAGCGCAATCTTGCCGTCAAAAACGGCCACGCCCCAGTAAAGATTCGACTTGTCTAATCGCGGCACCTTTACATTGTCCGTCCCTTCCGGCACAAGCACGCCATAGCCGGTCAGGGAAATTGTTTTCGCATTGGCGTAATCCAGCGAATCCGCCAAATTTCCGGCCTTATCATATCCGTAAAAGCCCCACGTTCCATCACTGTACTGTTCATAGTAGCTCAATCCATATGGCGTCTCCATCTTCCGGGCTGGCTCATATCGTTCCGGCCAGTCTCCGTAATACTCCGCCGTCACCATGGGGAAGGGATATGCCTGCTTCAAAAGGTCCTGCCGATACGGATGACATTTCGCCGCTGTGTTTTTCACGCCTTTCGCAAGATCGTCATACTCGTACGCAGAGACGCCATCAGGCGTTGCGCCTGCATCCGCCACAACCGCATTTCCGCTCTGGCTGAGATATTTGCAGTCGGTATAAACCGCGCTGCCGCTGCCCACCAACGGGCCGTATGTTTCCGCAGCGCCGGTAACAACCGTTCCGCAGGCATAGCTGCCGTCAATGCTCAAAGAGCCGGAAGCGGCTCCCACCAGACCGCCGCAGGCTGACGCGCCAAATACGGCGGCGGTTGAAAAGCTGTCGCTCACCTTCACAACACCAGTAGACGCACCAATCAGGCCGCCCACCGCAGTGCGGTACGCGCCGAATGTTCCCGCAGCGACGCTACCGCCGGCATAGCTGTTTTGAATCTTCACCGGTACGCCGGACGTCCCGCCGCCGACCCATCCAATCAGGCCGCCCGTGGTCTGCTTGCTGTTTCCCACAGCCAGCGAGGAAAAGCAGCTTTGAATCAAAACGGCTTTCCCGCCCGCCTGTACCTCCCCGATCAGACCACCTGTGGGCGCTTCCGCTCTGGAAACACCGTTTCCTCCGGTTACAAAGCCTTTCCCCGCGCCGGTGAGGTATACACCGCAATTCTTCACTGTAACGCTGCCTCTGGAGCTATTCAGCGAGCCGATCAGCGCGCCGGTTCCGGCTCCGCCCGATACGGTCCAGTCCTTCAGCCGCAGATTCTGCATTGTGGCGGAAACCGTGGATTCACCGATAAGTCCCGCGTTTCCTGTTTGGAAAATTTTAAAATTGCTGAGGGTATGTACCGTTCCCGCGTCGTCCTGTCCGTCAATGGTAATTCCGCCTTGCTCTGCGGAATCCGTCAGGAGGATAGGGGTAAAGCTATCGGGCGCGGCGTCCCTTTGCGCCTTTGCAGGAAGCATCTTTTCCTGACGCAAGGTTTTTGTAAAATCAATGTCTCCCATTTGTACGGCGACCGCCCTGCCCTGATGATAATACCGCAGATTGCTTAACTGCCGTGCATAAGCAAACTCCACGCCCCCGCGATGCTTTATGCCGCCAACTGTAATGTCTTCGTCATACTTTTGGGCAAACAGGCTGTTGGCCGTGCCGATCAGGGCTTCCTGATACAGCGGCTTTCCTGCGTAGGAGAGTGTTGCCTTAACGGTAATGTCGTCCCCCGCCGTAAGGTCAGGAAACAGCTCTGTAAACGAGCCGCCCTCCGCCATGCTGTCCAGCAGAACATAAAGCGTATATGTATTGTCAGAATCAATACTGCCCCAGAAATGGGAAGCGGAGGTTCCGTCCGTATCCGGCGGCTGTCCGTCCACTGTCACGGCAGCGGTATCACCGCTCTCATCTGTCAGCGAAATAATGGCTTTTGCGTTTTCGGGATTGGTGGCGGCAGACCCCAAATTCGGATACCTCAGCTCCACATAAAGGTCTTCCTGATTGACCAGCTTCAGCATTTCGGTTCCATGAGGCTCTCCGATTTCTTCTTTGTCGGACCCTCCAACGGTTTCACTGAGTGTTCCTCCGCCGTAATAGCCGATTCCCTCTTTTGCGCGAATATCGGGATCATCGGTGCCATCCATCAGCTTTCGCAGCGTATCCACCGCGTCATATGTCAGCGAACCCTTGGAATAGTACACATCGGTGACGTCTCCCGTCCGGGGATTCAGATACAGCACATAGCTGCCAAGCAGTGTAAAAAGAAGATTACCGGTTTTAGGAAGACTGTCTCCCACCGCAGCTGAATCTATGTAATACAGTGTTTCCGTAACCCCGCCGCCGCTTACCGTTTCCGGCTGTGCGCTTCCTCCGGCATCCGCCGTCAGGGTCCCCAGCGTACCGGAGACCTTCCGATCCATCAAATCACTCTGGGCCGACATATAAATTTCACGGGCGGCGCCGTCCAAATCCGTCAGTTGCAGGTGTTTCCACTGCTCATACAGAGCCGAAGCAGTAAAAGACGCAAAGACCCCCACAATTGCGATGACCGCCAAAGTTTCCATCAAGGTAAAGCCTTGTGTATTCCTTGGTTTTTGTCTGCTTGTTCCCAGCATGGTTATCCTCCGAAAAGCATGAAAAGCTGCCGTGAGCACGACAGCTTTTAGCACTTTTCCAATGCACCAACCGTGCATCTTGGCATGTGGCAGCTGGCTGCCGAATGGAAAACCCGCTCCTCTGGGGCAGGAGTTCCACATACGGCCCTATAGCTTTGCGTCGCCGGCTTTCGCCGGGTTTGCTTTTATTCTGCTTTCTCATCTTATTTTCGGCTTAAGTTATCATATTGCGCTTTTATTTGCAAGTAACAAAGTCACAAAAATTTGATTTTTGGACGTTTTTGGAACTTTTTGTTATATTTATATTGTTCCCGCACTTTGACGTTAACCTCCGCCGTAGGCAAAACGTATTTTGCCAAAAAGCAACCATACTTTTCAAACCAGAAAGTATTACCTGTGCTGTTAACACAGGCTCCACGCGATACACGAAAAAGGGGCGGCCGGTCATAAGACCGGCCGCCGGAAAACCGCCCCTGCGGAGAGATATGCGGAAACAGACATTGTAACCGAGGTCTGGATTCCTTACAGCCGAAGTTCCTTCTGCTGTTTACCGTCCAGTGCTTCTTCCAGCGTGTGCCATGCCAGCACGGCGCATTTCACCCGGGCAGGCATGTGGGAAACCCCTTGTAAAGCCACGGCTTCTTCCAGCTTTTCCAGCTGGGCTTCGTCCGCCACCTCTCCCTTAATCATCCCGAAGAAGAGATGCAGCAGCTCGCGCGCGTCCTCCACCGTTCGCCCCTTGACCAGATCGATCATCAGCGAGGCGGAGGCCTGAGAAATTGCGCAGCCGTCTCCCGTAAAGCCCGCGTCTTCAATGACGCCCGCCTTTACCCGCAGTTCCAGAACAATATCGTCTCCGCAGCTTGGGTTCACGCCTTCCAGCGCGATGGTTGCATCCTCCACCTTGCGGCGATTTTGGGGTGCGCGGCTGTTTTCCACGATAATCTGATTGTACAGGGCGTTAAGTTCCAAGGCCCATCCACCTCCTGACCTTTTCCACGCTGCTTAAAAACGCGTCCACGTCTTCTTCCGTGTTGTACACGGCGAAGCTGGCCCGGGCGCAGGCGGTAATCCCCAAAAACTCCATCAGCGGCTGGGCGCAGTGATGCCCCGCCCGAACCGCAATGCCGTCCGCGTCCAGAATCGTGGCGGTGTCGTGGGGATGAACACCGTCCACATTAAAGGAAATCACGCCGCACCGCTCCTCCGGGACGGGTTCGCCGTACACCGTCACATGGGGAATCGCAGCCAGTCCCTTCAGCGCCCGGGCCGTCAGGGCCTTTTCGTGGGCCTGAATCTGCTCCCAGCCAAGAGAGTCCATAAACCGGATGGCTGCGGCAAGACCTACCTCGCCGCCCACATTGCGGGTTCCTGCCTCAAAGCAGCGGGGAATTTCGGCGTAAGAAACGCTTTGCTCATGGACGGAAGCAATCATATCTCCGCCGCTGAGGAAGGGCGGCATTTTCTCCAGCAGTTCCTTCTTCCCGTACAGCGCGCCCACGCCCATGGGGGCGTAGAGCTTATGCCCGGAGAAGGCGGCAAAGTCCACGTCCAGCGCCTTCACATCCACAGGCAGATGGGGCGCGCTCTGTGCGCAGTCCAGCACCACCACTGCGCCCACGGCATGGGCCTTGCGCACAATGCCAGCCACCGGAGCCTCCAGCCCCAGGACGTTTGAAACCTGCGCAATGGCCACCAGCCGGGTGCGGCTCGTAATTTTCCGGTCCAGCTCCTCCTCGCTCAGGCGCCCGTCGGGGCCGGGATAAAAATATACCAGCTTCGCGCCGGTGGCCTTGGCCACCCGCTGCCAGGGAACCAGATTACTGTGATGCTCCGCCACAGAGAGGGCGATTTCATCCCCGGCCTTCAAAAATTCCAGACCATAGCTGTATGCCACCAGATTCAGGCCCTCGGAGGTATTCTGGGTGAAGATCAGCTCCTCCGGCGCGGCATGGAGAAAGCCTGCCACCGCCACACGGGCGTTCTCATGGGCATCTGTGGCGCGAACGCCCAGCTCGTACACACCCCGATGGGGGTTGGCGTTGTCCTGACGGTAATAGTCCTCCACGGCCTTCAGGACAGACAACGGCTTTTGCGTCGTTGCGGCGTTGTCCAGATAAATCAGACGCTTTCCGTTTTCCGGCACGGTTAAAATGGGAAACTGTTTTTGCAGTTCGTTCATGGCTGACCCAGCCTCCTTCCGATGTTTTCAAGAATTTCCGCACGCAGCGCCTCGTCCGGGATTTGGTCCAAAACCGGGGCAAAGCGGGCCTCAACCATCAGGCGCTTGGCCTGCGCGGGGGAAATACCGCGAGAGCAGAGGTAGTAAAGCTGCTGCTCTTCAAACCGGCCCACAGTGGCGGCATGCTGCCCCTCCACCAGCTCCTCCCCGCACAGAATCAGCGGTGCGGTGCGGTTGCGGGCAGTGGGACTGAGCAGCAAAACAGCTTCCCGCTCATGGCCCACGGCGCGGACGGCTCCCTGGCGAAAGTCGATAGTACCCCGCAGAATTTTGCGGCTTCGGTCGGCCAGCACACCGGCCGTGCGCAGTTCGCTATGGGTATCCTTTCCGGTGTGAATCACCAGATCATTGAAATCCAGCGATTGTTCCCCGTCTCCAAAATAGGCGGTGTCCAAACTGTATTCCGCGGCCCGGCCTTCCAGTTGAATCCGCGTTCCGCAGGCAGCCACGCTGCCGCCCAGCACGGCGCGGACGATCTCTACCCGTGCACCCTCGGCCACCCGCGCGCCCACGGCGCTCCAGCTTCGGCTGTCGGTTTCCAGAAGCTGAATCTGAATGAGACGCACCACTGCGCCCGGCGCTGCGTCGATCTGGGTCAAATCCGCCGCCGCGCCGTGGTCCGCTCCTCCCCGGAGCACTTGCACCACGGTGAGGGCGCTTCCCTCTCCGGCGGAAATGCCCCAGTGGGTAACGGCGGCGCTCTGTTTAGAACTCAGCGTCCGGGTCAGCATGAGCGGAGCGGCGGTTTTGCCGTCCTGCGCCCGCAGATAGCAAACGGTGCCCGCGTGGTCCATCACAAACCGATCCACCGCCTCGCCCATCCCGCCGGGGATGGACGCGACAGTCTCCGGCAACGAGGAAAGCAGCTCCACTCCTTCCGGTAATTCCCCACCATATGGCAGGGGCAACGCCTTGCGGGCAGCCAGCTCCGGCAGCGCCGCGCTGTCCTCCGCCTGATTTACACCGGTCCAGCTCCATGTCGGAACCGGCAAACGGTTGATTGCACTGTTCATGTTTCGGTTCCTCCTTTCAGCCGATGCTGCCCTTCATTTCAAGATGGATGAGATTGTTCATCTCCACCGCGTATTCCAAGGGCAGCTCCTTGGCAATCGGTTCTGCAAAGCCGCCCACGATCAAAGCACGGGCGTCCTCCTCGGCAAGGCCCCGGCTCATCAGATAAAAGATAGCTTCTTCGCTGATGCGGCCGATTTTGGCTTCGTGTCCCACGTCCACCTGATCACAGCGAATATCCATCACCGGCACCGTGTCAGAGCGGGAACGGCTGTCCAGCATCAACGACTCGCAGGAGACGGAGGACTTGCTTCCCTCGGCCTCCGGAGCCACGGTGACGGCGCTGCGGAAGGTGGAGATACCCCCATCCCGGGAAATGGACTTGGTGGTGATGTGGGAGGTGGTATTGGGCGCGGCGTGAAGCACCTTCACGCCGGTGTCTAAGTTTTGACCCGCGCCGGCAAAGGTAATGCCGGTGAACTCCATCCGGGAACGCGCGCCCTTCAAAACACTCATGGGATAAAGATAGGACGTGTGGGAACCGAAGGAGCCGGACACCCACTCCACGGTGCCGCCCTCCTCCACCAGCGCCCGCTTGGTGTTCAGGTTGTACATATTTTTAGACCAGTTTTCAATGGTGGAATACCGCATCCGGGCGTTTTTGCCCACGTACAGCTCTACGCACCCGGCGTGGAGGTTTGCCACGCTGTATTTAGGGGCGGAGCACCCCTCGATGAAGTGCAGATAAGCTCCCTCCTCCACGATGATGAGGGTGTGCTCGAACTGTCCCGCCCCCGGCGCGTTAAGCCGGAAGTAGGACTGAAGCGGGATTTCCACCGATACGCCTCGCGGCACATAGACGAAGGAGCCGCCGGACCAAACCGCCCCATGCAGCGCGGCAAATTTATGGTCGGTGGGCGGAACCAGCCGCATGAAGTGCTTGCGGACCAGTTCTGCATAAGGGCCTGTGAGGGCGCTTTCCATGTCGGTGTAAACCACGCCCTGGGCGGCAACCTCTGCCCGGACATTGTGGTAAACCACCTCGGAGTCATACTGCGCGCCCACTCCCGCAAGAGACTTGCGCTCTGCTTCGGGAATGCCAAGACGCTCAAAGGTGTTTTTGATATCCTCGGGTACGTCGGCCCACTTGCCCTGCATGGCGGTTTTGGGGCGGACATAGGTGACAATATGCTCCATGTCCAGCTCGTCCAGAGGAGGCCCCCACGCAGGCAGAGACATCTCGTTGTATGTCCGCAGAGCCTTCAGGCGGAAAAGCCGCATCCATTCAGGGTCGTGCTTTTCCTCCGAAATCTTCTCCACGATTGCGGCTGTCAGGCCGGAATCCACTTCAAAGGAAGGGTCCACCCGGTCTTTAATGTCATAGACACTGCGGTCCACCGCCTCCACCCGAGTCTTTTCTTCATCAAAGCGGCTCATGAACCCCCGCCTCCTTTTTCAGCTCGCTAAAGCCGCCTTCCGTAATCTCGGAAACCAACTCGGCCCCACCGGTGCGGGCAATCCGTCCGCCCTCCAGAATGTGAACCGCGTCAATGTCCAGTCCCTCCAGAATTTTGGCGTTGTGGGTGATAATCAGCAAGGCATTTTGCTTAGAGCGGAAGGCCCTGATTCCCTGCGTCACGGTGCGCACCGCGTCCACGTCCAGCCCGGAATCGGTTTCGTCCAGCATGGCAAGCTTCGGGTGGAGCATCAGCATCTGCAAAATCTCCGCCTTCTTTTTCTCGCCCCCGGAAAAGCCCACATTCAAGTACCGGTCAGCGTAGGACGCGTTCATGTCCAGCGCGGCCATCTGCTCCCGCAGCTCCTTGCGAAACAGCAAAACCTTGGGCGGCTTTCCGTCCACCGCGCCCCGCGCGGTGCGCAGGAAGTTTTCCAAGGTAACGCCGGGAATCTCCTCCGGCGCCTGGAAGGAAAGAAACGCCCCCGCCCGGGCGCGGGCATCCGCCTGTTCCTCCGTAATGTCGCGGCCCTCCAGAAAAATACGGCCCCGCCGAACCTCATACCGAGGATCGCCCATCACCGCAGAAACCAACGTGGACTTTCCCGTCCCGTTGGGTCCCATCAGCACGTGGAGCTCACCCGGGCGAATCGTCAGATTGACACCGTCCAAGATCACCTTGTCCTCCACGGACACACTCAAGTCCTGCAATTCAAGCAACGGACTGTTCATCTATTTCAACCTCCTTACCGCCTTTCGGCGGTGAAATAGTTAGAAATGCTAACCTTTTCTTTATACTATACTAAATTACTATGAAATACAACTGGTTTCATTTAAAATTTTATCGAAATTTCCACAAATTTATTGAAAAAAGTTGATTGCGCCTTTTCTGTTCTGATAAATTGCATCTGTTTTACTTCACAAGAACAAATCTGCCCTTTTCAAACAAATAAAAGATGTCGGCACAAAGATTGAATTAGCATGCAAAAGAAGCAGTGAAACGAGCAAACAGCGGGTTGATTTTTCTAATCAACCCGCCGTTTTCGCGGTGTTGTCTAAGTAGTCCGTCTCAGACATCGGATACCGCGCTTGAAACGACTCTTGCTTAAACTCACTGTCCCGGACATGATTCGGAATCGCGTCATCGCTTTTTAAGAAATAATCCTCCGTCTCTAACAGGGTATCCCATGTAGCATCCAAGTTGTAATATACCCCGTCCAGCTCCACCAGATTCCATGCGTGCCGCTCGGCGGTTTCGCCGTCAACTACGGTTCCCGTGACGATGCGGCAATGAACGCCCGCCTCCCTCAGAAGCCGATAGACCGCCACACTGTATCCCTGACAGGTTGCGGTGCCATTCAGGAAGGCCGCATAGGCCGTTGTATCAAGATGATAGCTTTCATTTTTCTTGTGGATGGTATCATAGGTGACGGTCCGGACCAGATAGTCGTGAACGGCACGGATTTTTTCATAATCCGTGGTACTTCTCTTAAAATCCAGTTCTGCCAGAATGCGCTTTACGGCCTTATCAACCTGCTGTTCCTGCTCTGGGGTCGTGTAATAGATCGGCTCGATCTGGATGGTATACCGGTATTGTGTCCCAACCCATTCGTGACGATACGAAAGCGTATAGCCGCCGTATTGATAGCGCATATAATCTCCATCCGTCGAACTGTCTCCCATGGACATTGCGTTTTTCATCAGGTCACTTGCCAGCACGCTGATGTCCTTCATATATTCCCCCTTGGAGGAAAAGGTCAGCGTGATACGGCGGTCATGTTTTTTCAGGGAAGATTGAACCCTGCGGAGCACTTCCCCTTCGTTATCAAATACCACAGCAAGGTTCTCGCTGTGAACATACTCAAGCGGTTGAAAAAGCCACCCGGAAATCAGCATTACCCCGCCCACTACCAGAAAAAGCAATATGCCCGCAACGGCAATTCGTCTACGTTTTGTCATGCTTCCTCCGGAACATCCGCGCGTTGGTGCGCAGGAGCAGATGCTCAATGTCGATACCCGCAGGGCAGATTTTGGCGCAGGAAAGGGACTTTCCGCAGCCTTCATAGGCGTGGGAGGCATATGCCGACCAAACCCGCGCCTGCTCTTCCCCTGTCATGGAAGCCAGCAAGCGGGAGGTAGGTACAAACCCCGCCGCGCCAAAAAACGTATCTCCCGGGCAAAAATTGGGACACACCTCCAGACAGCACCCGCATTGCAGGCAGCGAGACGCATCATAGGCTTCCTCAGATGCCTGGTCCGTCATCACCAGCTCTTTTTCCGCCCAGATTTTCATGAGGGCGAGATTTTCAAACAGAATACTCCGATCAACCATCAAGTCGGCAACCACGGGAAACTTCCGCAGAGGCTTCAGCGTGACAATTCCCTTCTTCGACGCAGTCTTAAGCAAGGCATCGCAGGCCAGACACGGCTTTCCGTTGATGACCATAGCGCAGGCTCCGCACTTTTTTTGAAGGCAGGCACAGTCCCAGCGAATCGGCTCTACCGGCCGGCCATTTATATCCAGAAAGCCTCCGTGATTGAGTTCATTGAGGGCGGCTGCAACCGTTGTATTTTCCCGTTCCGTTTCAAACGGAACCTTCTGCCACCAAGGCAGCACGTCCCCTGTGGCTCTTCGGAGAATTTCAATTCGTATGTTCATGGCGCAGTCTCCCCTTGCGCTCGGTAGCCGATTCTTATCAGACCATCAAAATGCGCCACGGTTTGCTGCCGGTATTCTTCATTTGGCGTGGGAAAGTCCACCCGGAAGTGTGCGCCACGGCTCTCTTTCCGAAACGCAGCCGACCTGAGCATCGCCAGCGCCAGATAAATGCGGCTGCGTTCCCGCTCATTGCGGGTGCACTCCAATAAATTTCCAAGCTGTTCCTGCGCGGTCTGCAAGGTGTTTCCATCCCGGGCAATCCCCAGCGCATTAATCAAGATTTCGCTGATTTTCAAAATCACTTTGGGGTCTGGGCCGTCATGGTCGGCCTGCGGGCCGAGAAGCGGTTCCAGCGTTCCGGGCAGATGCCCCGCCAGATGCTCCGCCGCTGCCTGCCCGCCATACAGTGCGCCCAGCATGGAGTTTCCGCCCAGCCGGTTTGCCCCGTGATACTGGCAACAGCACTCCCCCGCCGCATAAAGATTTCCAACATTGGTCCGGTGGAACACATCCACATCAATGCCGCCCATAAAATAATGGATTCCCGGCTCCACAGGAATCGGCGCTTTGGCCGGGTCAAGGTCCAGATAGTGCTTTACCTCGGCACGCAAATCGGGCAATCGCTTTTTCCACGTTTCATCGGGCAAGCCCCGCAAGTCCAGAAACACCTGCCCGCCGCAGTCCGGGTCCTGAAAAACGAAATGCATCTCCCGTGAAATTACATCCCGGGGCATCAGATTTCCAAGCTCCGGATACTTTTCCTCCATAAAATACCATGGCTTTCCGTTTTTTAACGTGTAAAGCCTTCCACCTTCACCCCTTGCAGCCTCACTAACCAGACAGCGTTTTCCGGAAATACCAATGGTGGTGGGATGGTACTGAATCATTTCAAGATTTCCAAAGCGAATCCCCCGCCTAAACACCTGCGCCGCCGCGTCTCCGGTGTTTGCCGTTGTGCCGGTGGTCATACCCGGGAAAAATCCATTAAGTCCTCCAAAGCACAGAATTGTAGCACCCGTAAAGTTGATGTACTTGTCAGTATATAAGTCCACCACCCGCACACCGGCGCATTCCGGCACCTCTGTTCCGGAAAAAAGCAGCGTCGAAAAGGCATGATGAGAAAGCCGGGTCACCAAGCCCCGGCTTTCATATTTCCTGCACTCGTCAATCAGGGCGGACATCAGCACCTTTCCGGTGCTGGATTTTGCATACGCTGTTCGTTTTTTCTTCTGCCCGCCAAAATTTCGAAGCTGAATCGTCCCGTCCCTTCGGTTAAAGGGAACGCCAATGCCGTCGAGAAAGCCAAGGATTTCCGGCGCATGCTCCGCAAGGCTCCTTACCGCCGCCGGGTCGGCCAGATAACACCCGGCCCGCAGGGTATCTTCGCAGTGCGCCGCAGTAGAATCGTTCTCTCCCATGGTATCCAGCGCACCGTTGATGCCGCCCTCTGCCAGCACGGACTGCGCCCGTTCAGAGGGCTGTACGGAAATCAGCCGACAAGGAATTTCAAGCCGCGCCAGATGGATGGCGGCGGAAAGCCCCGCCAGCCCCGCCCCGATGATATTTACAAAGCCCGCTTGCGTAGCGTTCACCTCCAAAGCACATTCCATCTGAGAAAGTAGATGACAAACGCCACCCCGCAGAACAGCAGCACCACAGACAGCACAAACAGCATGTCCCTTATAAAAGCGCCCACGCCTTTCGCCCCGAAGGCAATCAGCAAAGGCTTTATGTTGCTCAGGATATGCACCGCAACCGAAATAACCAGTAGCAAGCTGCCGGCAAGCTGAAGCATTCCAAAGGGCCGAAGGCGGTACGCTTCCCCTTTCATCCCCGTCAGAATCACAACATGAAAGGCAATGAACAGAATCATGGCAAAGCCGCTGATTCTTCTGGCCCAAAACAGCTTGTTTTCCCGAACATAGGACGCGCCGGACTTTTTACAGGCCCGCAGTGTCTTCACCGTCAGGCACACGCCCAAAACCACATGGGCCAAAAGCAGCACCATCATGCACCACGACAAAGCTTTCAGCCAAGTCCTGCCGCCGGGCAGCACGCCCAGCAGCTGATATCCCCCCGCAATGGCATGAATGAGCAGAAGCACTATGACCAGCACACTGATAATTGCATTCCATTTTCTCATGGAGTATCCAATCCTTCCGCCCCGGTCAATGCCAGCACCTGAACCTCGTCGGAACGGGCGCTTTCCGCACGGTAGGCATCCGCATATTCTCTGGACAGAATGATGATATCAAACAGTCCGTTGTCTGCTTGAGAACACAGCAGCGACGCGTCCTCCGCATGCACCTTCATCTGATTTTCCGGCAGGCGGGACTGAAAACTTCTTGCCATACGCAGCGCGCCCTGATCTCCCTTAGGCACGGAACAGGAGACATCCTCAAAGATATAGGCAATTTCGCCGCCGGAAAAAAAAGTAATCCAGTCCGCCAGCTTTTCCGCATCCGGATGCATGGCGGTATTCAGCAAAACCATATACTCGCCGGAGGGCTGCTCCAGCACCACGGTGGCGCCGGAAACCGTATCCACCCCTTTACCGCTCAAAAGCTCCGAAAAGGCCCCGGAACGAAGAAACGGAAGCCCCAGCAGCAGAAACACCGACGAAAGGCAAACTGCCCCGTGCCTCAGCGCGTCGCCCGCTTTCATCCAGCCGCTTTTGCCCCGCTCAGCGCGTCGTCAACCGCCTCGCGAAACAAATCGTGGTTGATGGTCGCGCCGGTGATTGCGTCAACGTCCTTTGCGCTGCCGCTTTGAACAAGCTGGCTGGCATACTCCTCGCAGGCGGCCACCGCCTTTTGGGCCTTATTATAGTAATCCCGGTTGGCGATTTTTCCGCCTTCCATGCCGTAGCTCTCGTCTTTCAAGGTGCCGTCCGGCTCATAAGTCTGATAGGTGCACGCGGTAACCGCGCCGTCTTTTATGGTAATGCTCACCTGTCCATAGCCATTGTTGTCGTCAGAGCCGTCCTCACTGGTATATACAGAGCTTTTCCCCTCATAGGTGCCGTCCTGATAGCTGACATTTTTGTCACCGCACGCGGTTAAGCCGCCAAGGCTGGCAGCAATCATCAGCGCGCCAATCCAACGTTTTAAATTCATCACAATTCCACCTCACTCCGTGAATCGAATATGCCCGGTGAAGTTTTGATTCACCGTCTGCCGCGCAATCTTTCCATTGCGCAGAACAATCTGCCGCTGCGCCACATCGCCCACCTCGGGATCGTGGGTAACCACAATCAGCGTCGTGCCCTCTTCATGCAGCTTGCGGAATAGATCCACCACGATTTCCTCGTTGGCGTCGTCCAAATTTCCCGTAGGCTCATCCGCCAGAATGATTTCCGGGTGATTAATCAGCGCTCTTGCCACGCAGACCCGCTGCTGCTCGCCGCCGGAAAGCTGGCTGGGCAAATGCTTTGCACGTTCCGCAAGCCCCACCCGCTCCAACGCCTCCATGGCCTCCTGCTCGTCGGGGATACTGTGGTAATACTGGGCCAGCATCACATTTTCCAGGGCAGTCAGGTAGTTTACCAGATGGAACTGCTGAAAAATCAGGCCGATTTTATCCCTCCGGATATCCGTCAGCTTCTTAGCCGGTTCTTTGGCTACGTCCACGCCGTCCAGCAGGATATTCCCCTTGGTGGGCTTGTCCATGCAGCCGATCATATTCATCATGGTGCTCTTGCCGGAGCCGGAAGGCCCCATAATGGAAATCCACTCGCCCCGGTTCACCGTAAAGCTCACATCATCCAATGCGTGAAGCTCGCCGTATATCTTAAATACGTTTTGAAATTCTAACAGGCTCATACATCATTCTCCTTTCAGTACCAACGCCGGGTCCACAGAGGTTGCGCTGCGGATGGGAAGCAGGCAGGCAACGCTTGTTACGGCAATGGAAACAATAATTGTAACTGGCAAAAGAATCCAGCGAAACGAAATGTAGCTGCTAAACACATTGATACTGACAAACTGCGCAAACGCAAAGCCCACAAAGGACCCAAGAATTCCGCCAAGACCGCCCAGCAGCATTCCTTCGCCCATAAATTCCGCAATAATGCCGGAGTCAGACGCCCCGATTGCCTTTTTCAGGCCGATCTCGCTGCGCCGCTCGGAAACCACCGCGGTCATGGTAGTGGCCACGCAAATCATGGTCAGCGCCAATACGATGACCGTCACCAGCAGCACCAGCGCCTGCAGCTTGGACAGGACCGTGGTTTCGGAAGCCGTGACCCGTTTCACCAGATTTGCGCTGATGGCCCCGTTTCCCGCGTTGATTTCATCCACATAGGTTTGAAGCTGTGCCGCCCCGGCGGAGACGCTGATTTCGGCGATATCCACATGGGCCGGAAGCGCAGTCAGCTCCTCCATATCCTCCATGGAGAGATAGACATACTCCTCCTCCGAGCCGCCGGTATTCAGAACACCGGTCATTTCAAAATCAATGGTGGTGTCCAGCTTGCTTTTATCCTCTGGTGTGAAGCTGACGGTAACGCTTTCTCCAACGTCCAGTTCCAGACTTTCCGCCACGTTTTTCCCCACCAGAATCTCATGTGTCCCGGTAGGATACCGGCCCTCCACCAACCAGTAGGGACTGGTCTTCTGGACAGCCGCCATGTCTGTTCCGGCGGCAAGAATGGGCTGCTCATGGATGCGCACCGTATTGTATTGATAAGGAGTCGCTCCAACCAGTTCCTTGGACGAGATGGAAGAAAGACTTTCCTGCATGTCCGCGTCCGTAAAGCTTTCCTCCGCAGGCATAAAAATCATATTTGCCCCGTAGTTGCGAAATTGCGCGCCCATTTGCTGGGGTACATCCACGTAAATCGTCACAAGCCCGGACAGAATCGTAGCCCCGATGGCGATGGCCAGCAGCGCCACCAGCATCCGCGACCTGCGCCGCAGCAGGGAGGCGGTGATCATGCGAATCAGCATTTTTCTTTTTTTCATACCATGGTTCCTCCATGCCAAAATGATTTATCTGCCATGCAGCACTTCCGCAGGCTGCAAGCCCAGCAGCATCCGAATGGCCGGAATACTGCCCGCCAGCGTCACAAAGGTCACCAACACGCCCACAATGGGAATCACCACGGTACGAATGGAGATGGCGGAGCCGAAAACACTCTGCCCAATAATTTGGGCAAATCCGATTCCGGCGAAAAATCCGACTACGCCGCCGATAATCGACGCAATCAAAATCTCCGTCAGCACAAGGGCGGTGACAGAGCGGTTATAAGCACCGATCGCTTTCATCAGTCCAATCTCTCCCGACCGCTCCATCACGCTGGCTGTGACAAGATTGCTGATGCCAAGAGCTGATCCAACCAGACTCAGGAACATAATCAGCAGCATCAAAAGTTCCGTCTTGTCCAAAATGGCTCCCTCGGAATCCGCCACCTGACGGACGGGGGACGCGACCGAATCCGTGACGACCTCCTGAATCTGATAGCAGATGGAGCTTGCATAGGCAGTGCAGTACCAAACCTCATACTGGGCAACCGTCAAAGAGGACGGGTCCTTGGCCGCCTTTTTTGCCAGCTCGTTGTCCGGCGTGGTCAGGGCGCTGACCTCGATGCTGCCGATAGAGCCGGGCAGGTTTGCTAAATTTTGGGCAACGTGCAGGGGAACGTAGACCTGATTGTCCTCGTCCCCGCCGGATTCATAGATCCCCACCACGGTGAGCTTTGCGTCATTTGCAGAGCCGCTGAAGCCAATTTGATCGCCCACGCTGATTTGCTCTTTCTCCGCCAGCGCCGCGCCAATCATAACCACATCTGTTCCAGCGTCAGACTGTTCGTCAATCCACTGGCCCTCGCGGATATCCCACCAGGAGCGCAGGCTGCTCATGCCGGCATCCAGTTGCTCTCCTGTGGGCAAATCCAGATGGTGGTTAAACCAGCTTCCCACCACATGTACCTCCGTTCCGTCCGTCAGCGCGGCGGTTGTGGTGACAAAAGGCGCAAAATCCACAATGTTAAACGCCCAGAAAATGGTCTTGATGTTACCCAGCTCCGACTCCTTCAGATATGCGCTGCCGGGCGTTTCATTCTCCACATCGTACAGATTGCTCACAATGGAAGACTGCTTTGGCACCACCGTGATGTTTGCGCCATAGGCCTTCAGCTCCTGGTTCACCTTGTCGCCCACATCCATCACCACGCTGATCATGGCGGTGGCCAGCGAAGACCCCAGCGCGATGGTCAGCGCGATCATCAGCATTTTCTTCCACTGGTGGAGAAGTGTACCGCGAATCATTTTAAAAAACATACGACCCTCTCCCCCTTACTTAAATTCCGATTCATATTCCAGCAGTCCCTCAAGAGGAACCACAATATTTCCATTTTCAATACTGTAATCAATGACGATGGGATTGCATCCGCCCTTAAAGCCGATGGTATTGATGTTCATCACCACATCGCAGAGATTGCAGACAATTTGGCCATCCTTTTCATAGTATCCGGTTTCGCCGCAGATTTCGCAGGCGTCCAGTCCGATGCCGTAAGCCGAGGAATTCGGCTTCTGAATAACGATGAAACGAATTACCACGCCGCTATCCGTGGTATAGCCAAAGCGGTGCAGATGCCCGTCATTTACCTGGTCAAAGGGAACAATGACACTGTCATCCTCAATTTTTGCATCTTCAATGGGAGAAAGCTCCACCGCTTTGTTTGCGTAAGCATGTACCACTGTCATGGTGAATATCACAAGCACAAAGCAAACGAGGCTGGCGGTGCTCCAGCGTCTCCGCTTTCTCCATTTAGCCAGAATCTTTCTGTGCTGGGCGCTGTTTTCATACGGTTCGCTGACAGAAAGGCTCTTAATCAGCAAGATCACCGGGACAGCCGCCGCAATCAGAATCGTGCAATAGATAAACCAATTGCTCAAGTTGGACGCGTATTTTGAGGTGACGAACAGCAGATGATTGCTTGGAATCATCCGCTTGGCCAGAAGAATTCCGAAAGCCGCCGCCACCTGCTTGAAGGTGTTAACCAGCAGCACAAAAGATGTCAGCAAAAGAGCGGTATTCTTTGATACGCAAAGGGTGCCCTGATAGATGGATACGCCCAGCAAAAACGTCACCAAAAAGCCCAGCAGCATCCCCAGAACCTTGACGACAAACGCTGTGGACGCCACCGTCTCTTCCGTAAGCAGGATGGTATGCGGCATTTCAAGGAACCCGGGCACAAAATAGAAAAGCAGCATTGCAAGCTCAACTGCCATCATCAAGGAGGGCAGCAACACTTCCAGCTTTTTGAGCTTTTTACCCAAAAGCGTAAACACCCAAAACAGGATGAGTGCAAGAAGTGAAACTGCATAGATGTACAAATTCCAGATTCCGGTATCCACCTTACTGGTCATGGTTTTAAAAACAGCCATGATTACCGCGCTGATCAGACCGACGGCAAGGCTGCACCGCATCACCTTTCCGGCCCTGCCCTGATAGGCACTTCGAATATACGCAAGAAGCATTCCGGCCATCATCATCAAAGAGGCCAACTGCTCCGTCGATTCTACAAGATATTTTAGCATTCTATATACCTGCCCCTATTTGAAAATCAACCGAAATCCGCAATAAAAGTCACTGCGCGATGACGCACCGAAGCGCTGTGCCGGGAGAATGAGACTTCCCCGGCACAGCGCAGTGTCTTTAGGACGGAATTACCACTCCTGAGGAGTATAATCCCAACCGTCATAGGTGTAGCTCAGATTCCCGTTGGCAAAGAACTCGTCGAAGGAGCCGCCCGGGCCAGTCTCCGCATCGGTATGCAGCAGATAGCCGTTCTCCTCGGGGTTGTGCATGGTAAAGGTCACGGAATAAGTATCGGCGTTGGGCAGCTTGATGTTGGCGCCGTAGTGCGGGCCATCAGAAGCGCTCATCTCCATGCAGGTGCCTTCCGCGGCAACCTTGCCATCGGAACCGACAACCTTGTAGTCAACGGTCAGATAGGGAACCCAGTCACCCACGCCGAAGCCCAGATCGTTTTGCAGGGCGGAGATATCGGCTTCCAGATGGATGTCGAAATCCTCAATGTTACCATTGCCGTTAGACATGGGAACGGGCTGGAAGTAAACGGCGGAGAGATTCAGGAAGCCGACTTCCTGATCCTCAAAAATGGGATACTCGGTGAATCCGGCAGCATCGCCGGGAGCTACCGCCGCATCGGAGCTGATATTGGACTCCACTTCCTCGGGCGCGCTCGAGGATGCTGGCGTGTTGTTGCCGCAGCCGCTCAGCGCCAGAGCGGTGAACATCGCGCACAACATAAGGGCAAGAGATTTCTTCATAATGGTTCCTCCTATATGGATGATATATTTTAACTCAAGAAAAGCTGCATACGGCTCTCCTGTGAATTAACGAATGGAATGGTCAGTTACTTGCGGTGCTGTCTTTTTGCGCACGCAGCTCTTCAAGAATTTCTTTCACTTCCGCTTTCAAAGCTTCGTGGGCCGCTTTCTTCTCTTCGGCCTGCGCAATGGCGCGCTCCTCCGCCCGCTTTTTCTCCGCTTCAATGTGAATGGCCCGGTTCTTCTTTGTCTGTACCACGAAAAGAACCACTGCAATCACCAGCAGAATCAGCTGAGGTACCAGCGTCTGAAGCGTCGGGTAAATTCCCAGCACGTCCAAAAGATCATTGGTGGGAATCCATGCCAGCCATTCAGGAGACACCATGGTAATGACGTCGCCTTCAATCAGCTCTTTAATTCCCGCGCCAAGGAACGAGATGGCCATTAAGGACATCAGCACGCCTGTGGCCGTAAAGAAGGGCTTAATGGGAATCCTGATGCTGAGGAAGTGAATGGCCAGATAGACAAACACCAGACAAATGCTTCCGATGATAAAGCCGGCCCACACGCTGCCCGTATTGCCATTTGCCAGCATGGGCTGATAGAAGAGAACAACCTCGGCGCCCTCGCGGAAAACCGCCAGAAATGCAGTAACTACCAGCGCAAAGACACTTCCGCCCTCTGTGGATTTCTGCGTTTTGGTCTGAATGTAAGAAACCCACGCATCCGATTCGGATTTAGAGAGCATCCAGTTGCTTACATAGAACAGGACACACACTGCTGTCAAAGCGGTCACGCCCTCAATTACTTCCTGCGAGGCGGTATTTGCCAGCTTCAGCTGGTTCAGCAGCCATGCGAGAACAAAGCTGGCCACAATACCGGCAAGAGAACCTATGTATACGGGGTTTACAAGCTTTTTGCGCCGTCTAAGGTCGTCGCCCGCAGATTTTATCAGGTATGCCACGATTGCGCCAACAATTAGAATCGCTTCAAAGCCCTCCCGCAGGATGATGGAAAAGCAGGCGGCAAAGGTGGCCGCCGCCGCAGAGGTTCCTCCGGTAGCGGAACCTCCGGAACTGCCGGAAGTATCATCGCCTCCGGTGGTGCCGTCCAGCACATTCGCGTCTTCACGCAGCATGGAGGCGAGCAGGTCCACCTGTTCGTTAAATTCATCGGTACTTCCGCTGTTTTTAGTGACCGCCTTGCACCTTGAAAATTGCAGCTCCATTTCCGTTTTTCTGGAGCCGGAGATATAGCCCATGGCAATCCGCTCGAAGCCGGTGGTTTCATAATAGCCGTAATACCCATGGTTCACGCAGTCGTACGCGCCCTTGGCATCTCCCGCGGCATAAAGCTCCTTACCGGTTTCAAACACTGCCTCCATGGCGTCAACCACATCGTTCCATGTGGACGCAGGCTGCCCCGACGCTTGATATTCCTCCCACGTTGCGTAGTAGGCTTCCTCCGCCGAAGCGGATTGCACCATATTGGGAAGTAAACAAAGCACCAGCATTGCTGCGGCAATCAGCTTGTGAAACGCAAATTTTTTCGTCTGCATCATATCACTCTTCTTTCTTGATCTTTCCGGCGTCCATATGATAGACCGCGTCGGCATAGTCAACGGTATCCTTGTCATGCGTGGAGATCAGCACAATTTTCCCCTGTTCCGCCACGGCTTTTAACAGCTTTAGAACCGTCTTTGTATTTTCGTCATCCAAATCCGCCGTCGGCTCGTCCGCCAAAATCACATCCGGGTTTCGAATCAGCGCGCGGGCAATGGCCATTCTGCGCATTTCGCCGCCCGACAGCTCCGCAGGCCTGACGTTTTTCAAATCCCCGATTCCCGTTTCCTCCAGCAGAGACATGGCCCGTTCCTCCGCCTGCGGCGAGGAGTCCTGAAACAAAGTGCATGGCAGCAACACGTTTTCCAGCACGGTAAGCGACTGCAATGCGGCCTGCCCCTGAGGAATCACCCCGAAATGTTCATTGCGGAATTGCGACAGCGCCCCGTCGTCCATCTGATACAAGTCTTTATCGTCAAGCATCACCCGTCCGTCTGTCGGCGCCAAAAGCCCGGACAGCATATTTAAAAGCGTGCTTTTTCCGCCGCCCGATCGGCCAAACAGCGCAGCTAGCTGCCCCGATTGAAGCGTGAGCGAAATATCCTGTGCTGCATAAAAGAAATTGCTGCCGCCGCGCTTGCGGAAAAACCGTCTGCCGGCTTTTTCTGCTTTCAAAATCATCCGTTGTCACCTCTCAGCACCACAGCCGTGTCAATTTTGCTGATCCGGTATGCACTCAAAGAGGCCGACAGCGTTCCGGCAGCGACAGATACGGCAATTGAACACGCCGTTATCAGCCCCAAGCCGCCAATTTCCGGGATGAGAAACGGCAAATCCAGCATTGACTCGATTAGGTTGCTGAATGCCGAAACAAGCACAATCGCCAAAGCTGCTCCTACGGCGCTTCCCAGCGCACTGACAAGCACCGTTTCCTTCATCAAAATGGATATCAGCTTTTTTCGTGACGCCCCCACCATCCGAAGAACCGCAAATTCTTTTTTGCGTTCATTGGAAATCAGGAAAAACGCAACGGACATAATCATAATTACCAGCAGCCACACCACGACAATCAGGCTTCCCGTCATGTCGGAGACGCCCGAAAGCTTTCCCGCCACATCCGAAATCATACTTTGCGTCTGAACCGCCTGAACGCCCTTGACGTGGAGATTAATGTCGTTAAGCACCTCTTCTACGGAATAACCATCGGCCACATTGATCAGCACGCAGGAAACTATTTGATCCGGATTGACGTCCCCAAAATTAAATATCTTCTTCTCTTTGGCGGCGGAAATCAGTGTTTTAATGGTATCTGCATTCGCATACAGGGCAGTGTCCAGATAGGTTCCGGTGTTGTCCAGTCTTGCCGCAACCTGTACGGTCGAGCCGTAAAACATCAGCTCGTCCCCTTTGAATGCATTGATGCTGCTTCCCACCAAAACCTCCATGTCGCCCAGCTCGTCCTCATAGGTGCGCTGAACCCATGGCATAATTGTAAAATCTGTTTCGGGGTCAAAGCCGATAATCTGCACTTTATAGGAGCAGCAGCTTGAACTGGAGGATGCCAGAAAAAACTGCTCTGAAATTTGGTTTACGCCGCTTACAGAAGAAAGCCGATCCACAACCGACTTATCCATATAGAAATATCCCGGGTTACCCTGCAAAATCAAACCGGAGAGGGCCGCTTTTGTTGTGGCCTCATAGGGGACCACCATGATGTCCGCGCCCAAGCGCGTTTCCAATGAATTCAGTCCGTTTCGCAGCCCGGAAATCACTAAGGACCCCGCCAGCACAGAAAAACTTAAAAATGCCGATAACAATATGAGCGCCGCGGTTCTGACCGGCCTTCGCACGCAGTTTTGAACGGAAAGGCTTTTGGAAATTGGCATATCACCGTTCCTTCCTGAAATTCAGGACCAGTGCCACTGCGGTAAGCGCCAGTATAAAGCCGCCGATTGTCAGCACGGCAGGCCGCATAATCGCCTGACATCTCATGTCCGCCATCATACACAGCGGAACAAGCCTGCCGGGAATCAGCATGGCAAGAACCGTTACGGGAATTCCCGCTATCAGAAATGCCGCCCTGCTTTTCGGGTCTTTTGCCAGCAGATTAAAAATATGTAAAAGTGCCAGCACTGCGGCGGCGCCGGTGATTGCCCGCTGTGCCCAGTGGCACAGCATATAGCTGCCGTCGGCTCCCGCTTCACACGCGTGGAAAAGGAACGGCGTGCCCAGTGTTAAAAAAATACTAAGGGCAAGCAGCACAACCGATAAAAGCTTACTCGCAAAATAATTGGATCTCATGGTCCAAACCCGCCTTCTTTCTGTCTGTTTCCTGTTTAACCATACCGCGCTTCCTTGATTCCATAATCCGTTCAATCATCACCTTTTTGCTGTCCACGGATTGTTGTCCGCCGTTTCCAAACCGGGCGCTCTGTTTTCCCGGCTTTTTACAATTTAAACTCGGAGTTCGGCGTAGGCCAACATTCTTATATCCATGCATACCTGCTCCTCCCGCACGAAAATTGTTAAGATGTCAAATGTTAGACGCAGCTAACCTCGAGTCCTACATATAGGCTTGCAAATAAATGCCTCGATAAGTATATCACAGTAAAATACTAGGAATGTTCTTTTATTGACTTGTTAAATGTGAATCATTGTTTAATATTGACTTTTTGATTTAAAATTGGTGTAGATCCCGCTTCTGAAGGCAAAAGCTTGGCCCAGCTATATCCGCATCCTCCATATGTAAATGCTGGGAGCCGCACTGCCTCTGTCCCTTTTCTGCGTAAAAACGGGCAGCAGTGAAAACTGCTGCCCCAAAAAAGCATTTAACTTTAAACGCGCGTGTCTCCCGCTTATACCCGGCTGTCCCATCTTCCATGCACACGCAGAATTGAGTCTATCCTTATTTTCTGGCAGGATTTTTCGGGAACCATCCCTTTTCCACCCGCTTGGCCTGCTGCTTCAATTCCAAAATACTCCAAAAGCAGGATGCCGCAAGTATCCCAAGCATAATAGAAATATTTCCTTCTGTAAAAAGCGATAAAAGTACAAAAATCAAGCCAGAAACCAAAAAAAAGGCCAAATTTTAGCAGTAAAATAGTATTCACACTTAATAACGATTGGATGAAACAGTCCAATTGCTAAAAAAACAAACAGTGCCATCAAAAGACCAGATGTATTTATGTGCATAGCATGCCTCCGCCAATCTAAAACGAAGCTGTGCTGCTTCTATCTTTAAAACTATGTTTGATCATAAAACGTTTTCAGTCTACAACGATCTCACGAATTTTTCAGGGCATCAGCTCGCTTGAATTTCTTTGAAATAATCTTTTCGATACTGGCAAGGTGTCTTCCCCACCATTTTTTTAAACAGATGGCAAAACTGCGATGAGTTGGAAAATCCGCTTTGTACGGCTATGTAGGCAACGCACAGCTCTGACTGTGTCAAAAGACTCTTTGCATATTCGCACCGATCTTTATTGCAATACTCAAGCAAGGTCATTCCCGTTTCTTTTTTAAAAACCCTGCATAAATAGCAGCGATTTACAAATAGCTTTTCCGAAAGTTCTCCCAAGTCAAACTTTCTGGAAAATGTATTATCTATCAGATTTTTCGCTTTTAAAACAACCTCTGCCTTTGCACCGGGCCAGTGCATATCTTCCGGTTTACAGCGTTTGCACGGCCTGTATCCAAATTTTTTCGCTTCCTCCAGCGAGGTAAATATCACAATTTCATCCGGATTTAAGAGACGTCTCCTGTGCCACGAGGGGCGGCATACCACCTTGCCCTTTTTTAATCCGTAAAAAAGCTTTCCATCGTAGTTCTTATCATGCTTATAAATTGCTTCCCACTGTTCTCGATCCATTCCCCATCTTCTTTTCATGCTGTTAAGTATATAATTGCTTTGGTTTTAAATATTTATAAATAAACAATCAAGTACATGTCTATATGATACCATATTATTTTTTTTGCGTCAACTCTGAACCCCGGTTATACCGCCGCTTGCAATTGCAATTTGGCAGCAAGCAAAAGCCATGTATTTCAAAATTTATTTTGCCACCCGCATTTCTTCCTTTCATTTTTCTTCGATATTATGCATTGCGCATTTGTTGACACTGGGTAACTTAGCGCCTATAATAAGTTGCAATACGCAACTTCGCGTTTGTTTATTGGAGGATTCTATGATGGCGATGAACCAAGACCGCGAGACGCAATGCGGCTGTACCGTAATACATGAGGATATCGTGCGCAATGTAGAAGGCGAATTGACCTCCCAAACGCAGCTTATGAAAATGGCGGAATTATTTAAGGCCATGAGCGACCCTACCCGTCTGAAAATTGTTAATGCACTCATGCTGTCCGAAATGTGCGTATGTGATATTGCTTATCTGCTTAAGATGACCGGCCCCGCTGTTTCCCATCATCTGAAAGTGCTGCGGCAATGCCAGCTAATCAAGTACCGTAAAGATGGTAAAATTGTCTATTATTCTCTGGATGACGAGCATATCGCGCCCCTGTTCAAACAGGGATATGAGCATGTTTCCGAAAAATAAGACAAGCCCGTGCCAGCCGGTCAGGCATTTCCGCAAACCTTGCCGGAGTTTGCATCTGCTTGATTTTATCGACGTTTCCATATACAAGTCCGGAAAATGCTGCCCTGTATGTTTTGTTCATGGGCTTTCTCAATTTATCAAACTGTTATATCATCACATACTGACAAAAACATTTTGGCAGTTGAAGCGCAGGCAGAACACACAGAAAAGCCGCCATTCCACTTTCGTGGAATGGCGGCTTTTAACCTCAAAACGGTTTCAAAAATCGGCTCTTCATTGCAGGCGTGAGTATCGCTCTCAACGTGCTGAAAAGCGGTACTGCGTGGTCTGGCGATAGGTTTCGCCTTTGCGCAGCACTGTTTCGGGAAAACCGGGATGATGGGGCGCGTCCGGATAGCCCTGCGTTTCCAGGCAAAAGGCCCAGCGCCTTGCGTAGGGTGCGCCCCCCTTCCCCGCGAGGCAGCCATCCAGATAGTTTCCCGAGTAAAACTGAATTCCGGGCTGAGTAGTCAGGACTTCCAAAGCGATACCGGTTTCCGGCCCGTAGGCCGCGGCGGCGGAACGCAGGGAGCCGGGTGCTCCATCCACAGCCCAGTTGTGGTCGTATCCCTTGGCAAAGACAAGCTGCTCAAAAGAATCATCCACCAGCGCCCCGATTGGCACGGGGCTTCGTAAATCCATGGGAGTATGGTCCACCGGGGCAAGTGCTCCCGTGGGAATGGAGTGCGCGTCGGTGGGCGTATAGCGGGAGGCGGCAATCTGAATTTCCTGACTTAAAATTGGCCCGCTGTCATGTCCGTTGAGATTAAAATAGGCGTGGTTTGTCAAATTACAAAGAGTATCCCGGTCACATTCCGCCCGATATTCGATGGTCAAGCCACTGTTCTCCAAGCGATAAGTTACCTGAACGGAAAGATTTCCGGGATAGTTCTCCTGTCCGTCGGGGCTGAGCAGGGAGAGAACCAGCGTGTCGGCAGAAGCCTCCTCCACGGTCCAGACCTGCTTGTCAAAGCCCGTCAGGCCGCCGTGAAGATGATTTTCCCCATCGTTGGCGGCCAGTAGATAGTGCGTTCCGTCCAAATCAAAGCTTGCGCCGCCGATACGGTTTGCAAACCGTCCGATGAGCGCACCGATATATTTGTCCTGCCTGCGATAGTCCTCCAGCGTGTCAAAGCCCAGAACCACGTCCACGACGGCCCCTCTGCGGTCCGGCACCCAGAGAGAACGCAGTGCGCCGCCGTAGGTTAAAATTTCGCAGGACAGCTCCCCGCAATGTAGGGTGTACTGCTCCACTGCCGTGCCGTCCGGCATGTGGCCAAAAATCTGTTTCATCGGTGCATCCATGCCGACTCTCCCTTCTCAGCCCTGTCCATAGTAAGCATTTTTTCCGTGCTTTCGCAGATAGTGCTTATCCAGCAGCTCCTGCTGCATGGGGGCAAGACCGGGTGTAAGGGCCATGGCGTGAAAGTCCATAAACGCGCATTCCTCCAGCACCACCGCGTTGTGCACCGCGTTGAAGGGGTCGCTTCCCCATACAAACGGCCCGTGGCTGTGAACCAGCACGGCAGGAACCTGCGCAGGGTCGATGCCCCGGCTTCTAAAGGTTTCTACAATGACATTTCCAGTTTCCAGCTCGTATTGCCCGGCAATTTCCGCATCTGTCATCTTCCGCGTACAGGGAATTTCGCCGTAAAAATAGTCTCCCTGCGTGGTTCCAAGGGCGGGAACACCCCGGCCGGCCTGCGCAAAACTGGTGGCCCAGCGGCTATGGGTGTGCACAATGCCCCCCAGCGTGGGAAAGGCCTTGTACAGCGCCAGATGGGTGTCTGTATCGCTGGAGGGCTTATAGCGGCCCTCTACCCGGTTCCCTTCCAAATCCACCACCACCATGTCTTCCGCCTTCATCCCGCCGTACTCCACACCGGAGGGCTTGATGACCATCAGGCCGCTGCTTCGGTCGATGCCGGAAACATTGCCCCATGTGAAGGTTACCAAATGATGTTCCGGCAGGAGGAGGTTGGCCTCCAGCACCTGCTGTTTCAGCGCTTCCAGCATACTTTCAGCTCCTTACTTCAACTTCCACGCCAGATCACTGAGGAACAAATCGTGCTCCAGCCGTTCTACCGTGGTGTCCTTTCCGATGTGGACAAATTCAATGTCCATCATAGCGCACCAGTCCTTCATCTGCCCGGCGGTCACGTCGTAGCTGAGCACCGTGTGGTGCGCTCCTCCCGCGGTAATCCAGCACTCCACGCCGGTGGAAAGGGACGGCTCCGCCTGCCACATGACCCGGGCCACCGGCAAATTTGGCATGGGCAGAATCGGCTTGACGCAGTGGATATCCTGACAGATCAGGCGCAGACGGCCCCCCATGTCCACAAGGCTGACCACAATGGCGTCTCCTGCCTTGCCCTCAAAAACCAGCCGGGCCGGGTCCTTCGCATTCATGCCGATGCCAAGATGATGCGTTTCTACGCGGGGCTTTTCCGCAGCACAGCAGGGACAGACCTCCAGCATATGCGCGCCCAGACTGTATTCCTGTCCCTTGACAAGATGATAGGTATAGTCCTCCATAAACAAAGACGCGCCGTTTCCGTTTTCGCCCATGGACTTTAAAATGGCGGTCATGGCTGCCACCTTCCAGTCGCCCTCGCCGCCGTAGCCATAGCCTTGGGCCATCAAATGCTGGGACGCAAGACCGGGGAGCTGGTCCATGCCGTAAAGGTCCTGAAACGTGTTGGAAAAAGCCATGCACCCCTCTGTGTCCAGCATTTTCCGGATGGCAATTTCTTCCCGTGCCTGATAACGCACAAGGTCCATGTCGTCGGTTGCCATGGTGTACTGCTTTTCATAGACGGCCATCAGCGCGTCAATCTCCTCCTCGGTGACCGCGTTCATCACCTTCACAAGATCACCAACAGCCCAAGTATTCACCTGCCAGCCAAGCTTTGCCTGCACCTCCACCTTGTCGCCCTCGGTGACGGCTACCTCCCGCATATTGTCCCCAAAGCGCATCACCTTCAGCCCCTTGGAAACGGCAACGCCCACGGCAGACTTCATCCAGCTCCCCAAGCGCTCCCGGACGGTATCGTCCTGCCAATGGCCCGCAATCACCTTGCGGGGCAGACGCAGCCGGGCGGCGATGAAGCCGTGCTCCCGATCGCCGTGGGCGGCCTGGTTCAGGTTCATAAAGTCCATGTCGATGTCTTCATTGGGAATCTCCCGGTTATACTGGGTGGCAAAATGGCAATACGGCTTTTGCAGGTCCACAAAGCCATTAATCCACATCTTGGAAGGGCTGAAGGTGTGACACCATGTGATGACGCCTGCGCAGCGGTCATCGTAATTGGCCTCTTTGACCACGTCGGCAATTTCCCGGTTGGTTTTGGCAGTCAGCTTGTAAACCAGAGGATACGGCAGCACCCGGCTCAGCTCCGCCGCCATCTCTGCGGCGCGGGCATCCACAGTTTCCAGAACCTCGGGGCCGTACAGAAACTGGCTGCCCACCACAAACCAAAATTCATATTGTTTCATTATAGTATTTTCTCCTTTTACAAATAGCTCACTGCGGCGCGCTCTACCGCAAGGCCCGTGCAAAAGCGCTCCAGATAGGCACGAAAGCCTTGGACATCTTCTTCGTCCGGCGTTTGAACGGTGCCGGGGATTTCCTCGAAGATATCCCGCGCCAAAAATTCCATCAGCGTTCTTCCCTGCCCGTTATGAAGATACGCTGCCAGCAGCGCCATCCCGTAGGGTCCGCCCTCCCCAGCGGTTTCCATACAGGTGACGGGGGCGTTGCTGGCGGCGGCCAGATACCGCTGTCCTACCACCGGGGTCTTGAAAAGGCCTCCATGTCCCGTCAAGGTGTCGATCATCACGCCCTCAGACGCCAGAATGTCCATGCCGATTTTCAGGGTCGCCATGGTGGCGTAAAGCTGAGCGCGGAGAAAGTTAGCTAAAGTAAAGGCGCTTTCCGGACAGCGCACCACCATGGGCCGCCCTGCATCCAGATGGGTAACGCCCTCCCCCGCCAGATAGTTATAGGTCAGCACGCCGCCGCAATCCGGGTCTCCCTCCATGCTCTTCTCGTATAGCTTGGTAAAAAGCTGGTCGGTTGAAACAGAGGCTCCGAAAAGCTCCGCAGTCTCCCGCAGCACGCCCGCCCACGCATTCATATCACCCGTGCAGTTGTTGCAGTGCACCATAGCCACGGGCGCACCGCCGGGTGTCGTGACCATATCGATTTCCGGATAAACCTTGGAAAGCGGCTTTTCCAGAACCACCATGGAGAAAATAGACGTACCCGCGGAGACATTGCCCGTGCGGGGCGCCACAGCGTTGGTGGCCGCCATCCCGGTTCCGGCGTCCCCCTCAGGAGGGGCAAACGGAATCCCCACAGGCAGCAACCCCTCCAGCAGGCGAGCACCCGCCTCAGTCAGCTCACCGGCAGGCGTTCCAGCCGGCAGCACGCGGGGCAGCAGGTCGCGGATGCTCCATGGCTGCTCCGCCGTCAGCTGCTCGAATTTTCGAAGCATTTCTTCGTTGTAGCTGCGAATGGCGCTGTCAATGGGAAACATTCCGCTGGCCTCTCCAATACCCACGGCGTTCACGCCGGTGAGCATAAAATGGACATATCCTGCCAGGGTAGTAATATGGGCAATCTGCTCCACGTGGGGCTCTTGATTCAATATCGCCTGATACAGGTGTGCGATGCTCCAGCGCTGGGGAATATTAAAGTCAAAAAGTGCCGTCAATTTCTCAGCCGCCTGGGCTGTCATGGTGTTCTGCCATGTGCGGAACGGCGTCAGCAGCTTCCAATTTTGATCAAAAGCCAAATACCCGTGCATCATGGCGGAAATGCCCATGGCCTGCACCTGTCGACGGTCCTGAATGCCGCCCAAAGCCGCTTTCAGTCCCGTCCAGACTTCTTCCAGCGGATACGTCCAGACTCCGTTTTCATAGCGACTTTTCCACGTGTAATCTCCGGAGGAAACAGGGATGCAGGCTGTGTTGACAGACACCGCCTTGATGCGGGTGGAGCCCAGCTCAATCCCGAGAAATGTATTCATACGCACAAGCTCCTTCCGCTTACTGCTTGCTCTTATTTTTGCGCAGGAGAACCACGCTTTGAACCACCAGGAACAGGCAGATCATGGCCGCCACGGTGATGTTGGTCCACCACGCTTCGTCCAGTCCCAACGAGGAAACGATATTCTTAATGGTGCTCAAAGACAGCACGCCGAAAAATGTACCTGCAATGTTGCCCACTCCGCCGGTCAGCATCGTGCCGCCGATGATGGAGGAAGCAATGGCGTTCATCTCCGCTCCGCTGGCGTGAGAGGGAGAGCCGGAGCCAACGTGCAGGAAGTAGACAAAGCCGCCGATGCCTGCAAGCAGACCGCAGAGCAGATAGGCCATAAACTTGGTGCGCTTAACATTGATGCCCAGCATGTTGGCACTCTGCGTATTGCCGCCCACGGCGTAAAAATTGCGGCCCAGTCTGGTCCAGCGCAGCAGGCAAAACAGCAGGATTGCCGTGACCACAGCCACCACCACGCCGATTTCCACATAAGCGGGTACGTAAACTCCCAGCTTGTTGACGGAGCCCATCCCCGGCACATAGAGCCGAATGGCCTTCAGCGCCTTAAACGCTTCGTTTTCCACATTGAACTGAGTAGCATTGACGATGGTGGTCATTCCCTTGGCAAAGAACATACCCGCCAGCGTAACGATAAAGGGCTGAATCTCAAGATAAGAGATTAAAAATCCCTGAACGGCCCCGAACGCTAGCCCGATGCCCAGCGCCAGCAGAAGCGAGGTAAGCACGCTGCCGCCCTGATAGTCCAGATGGACGGCGCTGCTCATGCACACCAGCGCCGTCAGCGTACCCACGGAGATGTCGATTCCCCCGGTGATCATAACGATGCTCATACCGCAGGAGAGAATGATGAGGCTGGCATTTTCGTTGAGAATGTTGAAAAAAGTCTGAGGCTTTAAAAAGCCGGAGCCAAGAAACAAAACGGCGCAGACATACATAGCGATAAATACGGAAATGGTAATCAGCAGAAGCAGGTTCGTGTCGGAGATACCGCCGCGGCTTTTCAGCCGGGGCGTCTTCCCCTTCGTCACAATACTTGCGGTCGGCATATTAACCCACCTCCTTTGCGGGTTTTGCAGGCGAGAATCTCTTGACGAGAATCCCCAGTTTCTCCCGGACCACAGGCGCGCTCATAACCACCAGCAGAATAACCACGACGGCCTTATAAGCCGGCAGCGCACTGGACACCACATTGAACTTGAACAGCGTGGTAGTGAGAAACTGAATGACGTACGCGCCCAGAATGGACGCAGTCATGTTGAATTTGCCGCCGCTGAGGGCGCTGCCGCCCAAAGCCACCGCCAAAATCGCATCCATTTCAATATCCTTGGCCACCACGGAGTAGTTAATGGTGGAAAAGCGACTGACCTTGATAAAGCCTGCCACCGCCACACAAAGCCCCATAATCACATAGGTGATAAACTTGATCATGGCGGGGTCAATGCCGTTGAGCCGGGAGGAATGGGCGTTGATGCCCACTGCTTGGGTATACAGCCCCAAATTTGTAAATTTCAGCACCGCCGCAATGACAGCCATGCAGATCACGGCGATAAAGACCGGCGTAGGGATTGGAATGCCGGGAATAAAGTTTCCGAAATAGCCGAAGGTCGCATCGCTGATGATGGGCAGCTCGTTGTTGTTGATCCATGCGGCGATGGAGCGGCCCGCCGTGAACAAAATCAGCGTTGCAACCATAGGCTGAATTTTAAAGTAGGCCACCAGTACGCCGTTGAAGGCACCAAAAAGCATGGATACAAGGCAGCACACCAGAAAAGCCACAATGATGGGGGCGTGGAGTGTCTCCGGTCGGGAGTCTGTTCCGCAAAGCACCCGCAGCACCACGCTGCCGCCGATGGCAATGGCGGCTCCCACGCTGATGTCCTGTCCGCCGGATGCAGCCGTTACCAGCGTCATGCCGATGGCGAGGATTACCAGCTCGGAGGCATTGTCTAAAATCGTAATGAGATATCCTGAAAGAACGGGATTTCCGGCACTGTTGTGATCCAATGAAATTGCAAAAAAGGATGGGTCGGCAATCAGATTGAATAGTACCAGAATCAGCAGCGCCGCAATGGGAATAAAAATCTGATGCCGGGTCAGGCGCGAGAAAAGCGAACCTGTTTTCACGCGCCCGGGCGGCGCCTGAATCGGTGTTTTCGTAGATGTCGTCATGAATTGTCACCTCCGGCGATGGTCGTCATGATCTTGTTCTGCGTCAGGTCATCCCCGGTCAGTTCCCCCACCACTCTGCGGTCCCGCATCACAATCAGGCGGGAACAGGTGCGCAGCATTTCGTCGATTTCCGAGGAGATGAAGGTAACGCTCTTGCCCTGCGCGGCCAGCTTCAGCACCAGCTTTTGAATCTCCAGCTTGGTGCCGATGTCAATGCCCCGGGTAGGCTCGTCAAGGATCAGGCACACCGGGTTGGTCAGCAGCCAGCGGGCCAAAATGACCTTTTGCTGATTCCCTCCGGAGAGGGATTTGACCGGCGTATCGGCGGAAGCCGTCTTGATGTCCAGCAGTTGAATGTACTCGTCAGCAAAGGCCTCGGCCTGTGCCTTGGAAAACGGGCGGAAGAAGCCCTTCATCACCTGAAGGGCCAGAATAATATTTTCCCGGACAGACAAATCGCCCACAATGCCGTCCCGCTTGCGGTCTTCGGGCAGATAGCCCACGCCCAGCTTCATCGCGTCCAAGGGCTTTGAAATCCGCACTTTTTTTCCATTCATGGAGATGGTGCCGCCGATGGTCCGGTCCGCGCCGAACAGCGCCCGGACACACTCGCTTCGGCCAGAGCCTAAAAGGCCCGTAAACCCGTTGACCTCGCCCTTTTGAATAGAGAAATCGAATGGCTTGATTCCCGCTGTGCTGACAAGCTGGGACGCTTCCATCACGGGGATGCCCCCGGGGTCAAATCCAACCCGCGCATCCGCTTTTTTCACGCCGTCCAAGTCGTCCAGCTCCTTGCCCAGCATCTTGGAGACCAGCAAAACCCGGGGCAAATCCTCTATGACATATTCGCCCACCAACTGTCCGTCCCGCAGGACGGTAATCCGGTCGCAGACCTCGTATACCTGATCCAGAAAATGCGTGACAAAGATAATGCCCACGCCTTTGGCTTTCAGGTCCAGCATCAGATGGAACAGCTTGGCGACCTCCTGCTCATCCAGAGAAGAAGTGGGTTCATCCAGAATCAGCACCTTGCACTCCATGTCCACCGCACGGGCGATGGCCACCATCTGCTGCACGGCAATGGAGCAGCTTGCAAGCTGCTGCGTGGGACTTGCAGGGATACCCAGCGTATCCAGCAGCGCGCCTGCGTCGCGGTTGATCTTTTTCCAATTTGTCAGCCTGTTTTTTGTCCGCCCAATGTACATGTTTTCCGCCACGCTTAGGTTCGGGCAGAGGGTGATCTCCTGATAGACCGTGCTAATACCCATTTCCTGCGCGTCCTGCGGAGATTTGATGGCAGCAGAGCCGTCATATCCGCGAATGTAAATGGTTCCTTCATCCTTCGGGTACACACCCGTAAGGACCTTGATCAATGTGGATTTTCCCGCCCCGTTTTCGCCCATCAGCGCATGGATTTCCCCTTCGCGCAGGGTAAAGTCCACATCTTGCAGGGCGCGTACGCCCGGAAAGTTTTTGCAGATACCGCGCAGTTCCAATACGGCGCCCTCTTGCATAGCTTCTTCGCCTCCAGTCAAGGATGAGATATTTGAAGATAAAAGGGCGCGCGGCGCGGCTACAAGGATCAAGCATCCAAATATGCCGTACCGCGCGCCCGGGTTTATTTAGGATTTAACGCTGCCGAAGCTTAGATGCCGTAGGTGTCCACGTCGGCCTGCGTGATGGTGGAGGCGTCAAAGCCCTTCTCATCCATGATGACCACCTTCTGGGCGGGGGCGTTGCCCTTCTCCAGCTCGTGGATGATGTCGTTGATGTAAGAAGCCTGGAAGGGGTTGCACTGTCCGTCATAGTTCCAGTTGCCGGCCAGCAGCTCTTCAAGGGCCCACTTGTTGCAGTCGAAGCCCATGATGATGACGTCGCCGTTCACGCCGTGAGAAATGTTTGCCTTGTCCAGCGCAGCCACAGCACCCTTGGCCATGTCGTCGTTCTCAGCGTAAATGACGTTGAAGGACTTGCCGGAATCGATGACAGACTGCACGATCTGCTGTGCGGTTTCCGCATTCCACTCGGCTGTCTGCTGGGTAATCATGTTCCAGTTATCGTTGGCGGCCACCATCTCGTCTAGCGCACCAGTGCGCCCGATCTGTGCGGCAGAGCCCATCACGCCCTGAATATGGATGACGTTATATGTATCCAGCTTCTGACCGGCCAACCAGTCCACTGCGGTTTGGCCTTCCTTGGCCATATCAGAGACGATGGAGGCCACATACAGGCTTTCGTCAGCGTCAATGGTACGGTCGAACAGAATTACCTGAATTCCGGCGGCCTGCGCATCCTGAAGGACAGAATCCCAGCCGGAGGTACCGGCCGCGGAGATCAGCAGATAATCCACCTCGTCCTGAATGAACTTCTGGGCGGCGGCAATCTGCTCGTCATTTTTCAGGCTGTATGCAAAGGACGCCTCGTAGCCGTTGGCCTCGGTAAAGGTAGCCTTCATGTCCTTATCGTTGGCGGTGCGGTAGCCGGATTCGTTGGGGTCGTTGTTGATGATGCCGACTTTGATCAGGTCGCTGCCGCCCTCGAGGGCGGCGGAGGCGCTGCCGGCGGAACCGGCGCTTCCGGCGGGAGCCCCACCGTTGCCGCCACAAGCGGCCAGAGCGACAACCATGCACAGAGACAATGCAAGACTAAGCAACTTTTTCATGTTTCATCCTCACTTTCATTTCATCGCGTTTCATGCGGTACGAAAACCGTCATCCGGAAGTACTTCCTTCTTCCGTCGGGCTTTCTTGTCTGCATTAAACCTGATTCCGGGCATAAAGTCAATATGCGTTTGTGCTATTTTACCATATTTGTATGCATAAACAAAACAAATTTAACATAAATAAACAAACATCATACAAGTTTTGAAATTCAATCGCTTTCCAGTGCAATTTTGTTTAATATTTTACGATAAAAGAGTTTGTTTGTTCAATATTTTATGATTTCCTCCAAGAACCTTTTTGCGGGGACAGGCATACATACTTGCCCATCCGGGGCTGAAAGGCAGACACTTCTTTTTGAAAAGTGGATTATTTTATGATTGGCATGTCCACTTTTTTGTACAACAGGAAGAAATGTTTAAATATTTGTATTGTGCACATTGTAAATATCAGAAAAAAATTAACTTTATTTTTTGGACATATTGTGGAGTGTTTGGTATAATCAACCTATCGATCATAGTGACAGAGGTGGAAACATGGCATCAAAATACAGTGTTTTGGCCGGTATTCTGCGGGAAGAGCTGCTCCACGGGGGCATCTCAGGCGGCTACAAATTTCCCACGGAAGCAGAACTGGCCCGGCGATACCGGATGAGTCGGCAGACCGTGCGGCACGCGATTCAGCTTCTGGCGGAGGAGGGGCTTGTGGCAACCCGGCAGGGCAGCGGCATCTACGCCACCGGAAAGCCCGTGGATATTGCCTCCCGGCAGGTTGCGGTGATCACATCCTTTCTGGACGACTACATTTTTCCCACCGTTCTCCATGACGCGCAAACCGTTTTTGCACAGGAAGGCTATTCCACGCTGGTATTTTCCACGGAGAATGAAGTCATGCGGGAACGGGAAATTCTATGCAAACTGCTTTTGGAGCCGGTTCGGGGAATTTTGGTGGAGGGCGCGAAAACCGCCCTGCCCAATCCCAACATCGACCTGTATCAAAAGCTTCGTCAGGCGGACATCCCCATCGTTTTTCTCCATGGGGCCTATTCTGAATTGACCGGTGTGCCCTGTGTCTCGGACGACAATTATGGCGGAGGCTATCAGCTTGCCCGCTATCTCATCGGAAAGGGCCATAAAAATATTGCAGGGATTTTTAAATGCGACGATATTCAGGGGCCTCAGCGCTATCACGGCGTGGTCTGCGCCTTGCGGGACGCGGGCCTTCCCATTCACGACGACAGCTTCCGCTGGTATGATACTCACGACCGGGCCGTGCTGCTGGACCGGCGCGATCCCCAGCTTCTAAAACGCTTTTGGGAATCCCGTTCGTCTGCTGCCACGGCTGTGATCTGCTATAATGATGAAATCGCCCATTTGCTGGTGCAGGCGCTGCTTTCCATGAAGATCAGCGTTCCGGAGGATATGGCTGTTGTCAGCTTTGACAACAGCTATTACAGTCAGATCGGCTCCACACCCATCACCTCTTTGTGCCATAGAAACAATAAAATGGGACGTGTCGCTGCGGAGCAGCTAATTCATATGTTTCAGGGCGCGGGCGGTTCCTCTCATGCGCTGGCCTGGGAGCTGATAGAGCGAACCAGCGGCTAACGGACGCGGCTAACGCTTGCATTTTGAAACCGCAATGGAAGTTTTCCGCCGGATATGGTATGCTGTAAAAAAAGGCGACGGGAACCGTCCGGAGGAGGGAACGCTTTGCTGCGCGTATTTTTGGTGGAGGACGAAAGCATTATCCGCGAGACACTGCGGGACACGGTGCCTTGGGGCCAGTATGGATATATGTTTGCCGGGGAAGCAGGCGACGGCGAAATTGCCCTGCCCATGATTCGCCAGGCAAAGCCGGACGTGCTGATTACCGACATCCGGATGCCCTTTATGGACGGGCTGGCCCTGAGCAAGCTGGTCCTCAGCGAGCTGCCAAAAACGAAGGTCATCATTATCTCCGGGTATGACGACTTTGAATATGCCCATCAGGCCATTGACATCGGCGTGGAGCAGTTTCTGCTCAAGCCCATCACCAAAAGCAAGCTTCTGGAGGTGCTGGAGCATATCCGCGAAAAGCTTGAGAGCGAGCGGGCACAGGGCGGCTTTATGACCCAATTCCACGTGGAAGCGCAGGAATACGAGCAATACGCCCGCCGCCGCTTTTTTGAGCAGGTGGTGGCCGGGCAGCTTTCTATCCAGCAGATTTACGAGCAGGCCGACCGGCTGGATCTGGACCTGCGCGCCCAGTGCTATACCATTGCATTTTTCTCCATTCTGCCGGAAAAGCCCGGTGAAACAGAGCATTATTCGGAGCCGGGGGCGCAGATTCGGGATGCGCTGCTGGAGCACTTTCTGAAATATCCGGAATATATTCTCCTGCGCTGGAACCTGACCACCTATGCCGTGCTGCTCAAAGGGGATACCGCCCGGATGCCGGACTATATACGGCGGTGCATCGGCACCGTCCAAAGCCGGTATGAGACAGGCTCGCCCGGAATGAGCTGGTATGTGGCGGTGGGAACGCCCACGCAGCGGCTAAGTACGCTGCCTGCCTGCTTTGAAGAGGTATCCCGCCTGTGGGCGTACCGGCACATTCTGCCGGAGCGGCACGTTTTGACGAAGGACACGGTGGACTTTTTTGTGGACACCGGGGGCGGCGGAAACTTGACGCAGCTGGACGCGGCCAAGGTCAATCCCTCCATTTTGCTGGGCGTGATGCGCAGCGCCGGTGTGGAGGAGATTCCCAGCTTTGTTGACGAATATCTGGGCGGCATGGCGGAGGCGCTGGAATCAAAGCCCTTTTGCCAGTATCTCATGCTCAGCGCCCGCTTCACCGCCGCGGAGTACGCACAGACGCTGGGCTGCGATCAGGGGGCGTTTTTAGAAAGTCTCGGCTGTCTGGAACAGGTTGGCCGAAACGTCACGACGGAGGAGTTGAAAGAATACCTGCGGGAGGTCTTGATTGCTGCGGCGGACCTGCGGGACAAAACCTCCAACCGCCAGTACCACGGTCTTTTGCAGCAAGCGGTTCGTTATCTGGAACAGCACTATATGGAAAACGATCTGTCGCTGAACCGGGTGGCGCAGCAGGTGAATATCAGCCCCAATTACCTTTCCGCCGTGTTCAGTCAGGAGATGGGCTGCACCCTGACGGAATATCTGACGGAAAAGCGAATGGAAAAAGCGCGGGAGCTGCTGCGCTCCACTGCAAAGCGCTCCGGAGAAATCGCGTTTGAGGTGGGGTACAAGGACCCCCACTATTTCAGCTTCCTCTTCAAAAAATCGCAGGGCTGCACCCCGCGGGACTACCGCGCCGGGAGGGGCAAGGCATGAAGCTTTATGGCAGTGCAGGCAAATCCTTTTCCGTCCAAAGCAGCATGCGCCGGCTTCTGGTGTCCTTTGCCATGCCCGCCATTGTGATTCTGGCGGCAATTTTAGGGCTGCTGGCCGCCTACAACCGGCACTATGAGGGACTTTTGCACAACGTGACCACCGCCTCGGAATTCAATCAGGATTTCAAGGAAACCATCGACCTGAAAATGTACTATTACGTAATTGAAAGCCAGTATTCCGAGGGCCTTCCCATCGAAGAGGTAAAGGACGCCCAGCTTCTTGCCCAAAGTCTTTTGCGCACCACCACGCAGAAAGAAAGCCGTCTGGCCATTTCCAGTGTGCTGGACCTGTGCGAAAATCTGGAGGAGAAAATTAACCAGATTGATGCAGCCCAAAGCTATGACGAGCGGCAGGCCCAGCTTGAAAATAACATCTACGTGCTGACCGCTTTGATTCAGGAGTATATGTATACCTACCTCTACCACGAAGCGGTTTACCTGAGCACCCTGCAAACACAGTTCTCCCACCAGATTTTTGCGGAGGTTGTGTTTGTGACGGTGCTCATCATCGGACTGGTGCTGCTTTCCACCCAACGGAGCTTTCGGCTGGGACAATCCATTACCGCGCCCATTGTAAATCTGTGCGACCGGGTGGAGGCCATCAGCACGGGTGACTTAAACGCCCACACCCCGGTGCAGTCGGAAATATATGAGATTCAGACGCTAAGCGTGGGCGTGGAGCAAATGGTAAGCCGTCTCAACGCCCAAATCCGGGAAAACACGCAAAAGCAGGCTACGCTGCGGCGAACGGAGCTGGCACTGCTTCAATCCCAGATTAACCCCCACTTTTTATACAATACCATGGACACGATTATCTGGCTGATTGAAGCGGATAAATCCCAGGATGCGATGGACATGGTTTCCAATCTCTCCGATTTTTTCCGCCATTCTCTCAGCAAGGGCCGGGACGTCATCTCTTTGCAGGAGGAGGCCCGCCACGTATGCAGCTACCTCCAGATTCAGCAGGTGCGCTACAAGGATATTCTGCACTACACCGTCAATATTGCCCCGGAACTGGGGGAATTTCTGATTCCAAAGCTGACGTTGCAGCCGCTGGTGGAAAACGCCCTCTATCACGGAATCAAAATGAAGCGAGGGCTGGGCCACCTCTATGTGGTGGGCCGGGCGGAGGACGACCACGTGGTGCTTCAGGTGACCGACGACGGCGTGGGGATCCCTGCCCAGCGGCTGGAGGAGCTGCGTCAGGCCATGGGCAGAGGAGAACGGGTTGGGTTTGGTCTTTCCACGGTGCACGAACGCATCCGGCTGTTTTTTGGCCCGAATTATGGCCTGACGCTTTCAAGCCGCGAGGGCGTTGGCACCACAGTGACAATTCGGATTCCAAAACGCTCTTTGCAGGAGGAAACCACATCATGAAAATGCAATGGGTTTTGCCGGTGCTGCTGTTGGCCGGTGCTTTATCCGGCTGCTCCGGGCAGACGGCTTCCCCGCCGCCCGAGGAAAATTTAATTGTGGTTGGCATTTCTCAGGTAGGGGCCGAATCTGACTGGCGGGTTGCCAACTCGGAATCCATGAAGGCGGTTTTCACCGAGGAAAGCGGCTACCGCCTTTTGTTTGAGGATGCCACGCAGAAGCAGGAAAACCAGATTACCGCCATCCGTAAATTCATCCAGCAGCAGGTGGACTATATCGTGCTGCTCCCCCTGCGTGAAACCGGCTGGGATTCCGTACTCCAGGAGGCCAGGGACGCCGGAATCCCCGTGATTGTGGCGGACCGCATGGTGGATGTGGAGGACGAAACGCTTTTTGTCGCCCACGTGGGGTCCGATTTCCGCCGTCAGGGCGAAAAAGCGGTGGACTGGTTGGAGGACTATGCCCTATCCGCAGGAAAGAAAACGCTGAATATCATTCACATTCAGGGTACAATCGGCTCCACCGCCCAAATTGGCCGCACGGCGGCGCTGGAGGCCGCCTTTGCACGTCATGCGGACTGGACGCTGCAAGCCCGACTGGATGGGGATTTTACCCAAGCGAAAACCTACGAAGAGGTAAAAAAATACCTGTCCGGGCAACCGGCTCCTCCTGAAATCGATGTGGTTTACTGTGAGAATGACAACGAGGCATTCGGCGCCATTCAGGCGCTGGAGGAGGCAGGATACACCTGTGGGGAGGGCGGCATCGCCGTCATTGCTTTTGATGCAACCCGCAACTGCCTTACCCAGTGCCTTAACGGGAAAATTTCTCTGGCTGTGGAGTGCAACCCCCTGCTTGGCCCACTGACAGCCAACGTCATTCAGGTTTTGGAGTCTGGCGGCACACCTGAAAAAGAACACTATATCCAAGAACGTTCCTTTACAAAGGAAGCGCTGACAGAGGAATTAATTGCCGCGCGGCTGTATTAAAGCGATTGGGTTTCTGTGGAATCCTATTTAATTTGTCAGGGAACACCGTAAAAAAGAGGAGAGGGCAAAGCTTTCAGCTCTGCCCTCTCCTCTTTTTGTTAAAGTACCATCATTGCCTGCTTTCACAGGCCACCCTCAACTGCATAAAAATCCGCCGTCCACCTGAATGACGTTCCCCGAGAGATAGTCTGAAGCGGCAGAAGCCAAGAAAACCGTCACACCCCTCATATCTTCCGCTCTGCCCCAGCGTCCTGCCGGAATGCGTCCGGTAATCCGCGCACCGGCTTCGCTGACCATGAGATCATGGCTCAGCTCCGTCTCCATATACCCCGGAGCAATGGCATTCACGTTGATTCCACGGGGCATCCATTCGTTGGACAGCGCCTTCGTTAGCTGAACGACTCCACCCTTGCTGGCAGAATAGGCCGCCACATTCTGCCCTCCGACAAAGGAGGCCATGGAAGCAATATTGATGATTTTTCCATATCCCTGTGCCAGCATTACCCGCCCCGCCAGCTGCGACAGATAGAACATGGCGGACAGGTTGATTGCAAGCAGGTTTTCCCACTGCTCCGTGGGAAATTCCTCTGCGGGACAGCGGAATTGTGTTCCCGCCCCATTGACCAGAATGTCCAGCGAACCATCCAGCAATTCAACCGCCCGGTGAAAAGCGGCTTCTCTTGAGGTTCGGTCGGTCAGCTGTCCGTCCACAATGAAATAGCCGGGTTCTGTCAACTCTTCGCGCAAAGCTTCCAGATTGCTGGGCGACCCGCCCAGTAAGACGACGCTTGCCCCGGCTTCCCGCAGGGCACGGGCCTGCGCAAAACACAGGCCGGTTGTGCGGGAAGCCCCGGTGACAATTGCCTTTTTTCCCGTCAAGTCAAACATCACGGCATCACCCCTTATCCCAGCAGTCGGGGCAGCAGCAGGGTAATGGGGGGAATATAGGTAATTGCCAGCAGCCCGATAACCATGGCAAGAATCAGCATCCACGACTCTTTCAAAAATCTGTCTATCCCTATTTTAATAATAGAGCAGGTCAAAAACATCAGCGTTCCAAACGGGGGCGTGATGCCGCCCAGCGTGACGTTGACGCACATAACGATTCCAAAGAGAATGGGGTCTACGCCCAGTGCAGTCATGGTGGGCACCAGCAGCGGCGTAAGAATAATCAAAGACGCCGTTCCTTCAAGGAACATGCCCACCACCAGCAAAAACAGGTTTACCAGTATCAGCATCACGTATTTGTTGGTTGTGATGGTCAGCAAAACCTCAGAAAGCTTGGTAGGAATTTGCTCCCAGCTCATGTAGTTTCCAAAGGAGGCCGCAGCACTAATAATCAGCATGACACCCGCCGTGCTGACGACACACTCTTTGATAATCTGGGGAAACATGCTGATTTTCAACTCTTTATAGATAAAAACGCCCACAAAAATGCAGTAGAACACGCAGATTGCACCTGCCTCGGTGGCTGTAAACACACCCATCCGAAGGCCCATAATAATTCCAAGAGGAATCAACAGCGCCCAGAACGCATCCCGCAGTGTGTGCAGAGCGTCCGCCATCTTCACCTTTGTGGTTCTGGTTCCCAGATAGCCTTTCTTTTTAGACACAAAGTGCACCGTAACCATCAGGCAGATCATCAGGAAGATACCCGGGCCATAGCCTGCCAGAAACATCTTTGCAACGGATACGTTGGCAAGACTGGCGTAGAGAATCAGGCAGATGCCCGGCGGGATGATGGGCGTCAGGATTGAGGAGGCGGCCGTGACACCAGCAGAAAAGCCCTTGCTGTACCCTCGCTTGGTCATTTCCGGCACCAGCATCTTAGACTGCATGGCCGCGTCGGCATTTGCCGAACCGGAAACGCCGCCCATCAGCGCGCTGAGAACCACGTTGGACTGCGCAAGGCCGCCCACCATGCGCCCGGTAAGCATATCGGCCACATTCATCAGCCGGGTGGCAATGCCCGAGTAATTCATTATAACGCCCACGGAGACAAAAAACGGAACCGCCAGCAGGGTGAAGGATTCGCCCTGTGCCACCATTTTTTGAAAAATCATAAAGGGAGCCAGCGTCGTGTTGCAAAACACGAAATAATAAAGCACGGATACCATCAGCGAATAAGCGATGGGAATATTCAAGCAAAAAAGAACCAGTAAAATAATCAGCGGCATAAAGTTCATCTGATGTCTTCCCCCTCATTCTCTGCGGCGGAATTCAATGCTTTGAGATCCTCCGCCACGCGTTTTACCGTATAGTAAGTCATAAACGCAAAACTGATTGCGATGGGAATATCGTAAACCGTGTAAGGGAGCTGAAGGCTCAGCGACACCTTATTGGCCGCACTCATGGCAAATTTCCAACCAAGCACACACATCACGGCGCAAATCGCAACCTGCGCCATATCAATGATCAGTGTAGCTATCTTTTTCATGTTAGAAGGGAACAGATTGATTAAGATATCCACGCTGATCAGGCCGCCCCGCTCTTTGCAGCAGACCGCCGCCCCAATAAAAATTGTCCAGATAAAGCCAATTGCTGCAACTTCTTCGCTCCACACGAGGGAGCGGCCTGTGGTAAATCGCAGGATTACATTGAAAAAAACCACCGAAATCATGGTGATAAACGCCGCTCCGGAGACCACCTCCAAAATATGACTGCCAATCCACCTGAATAATTTCATAATCCCATCCCCTTTCTTTGTCTGTCGGCAGGCCGCCTTATAAGCGGCCTGCCGGCAGACGTTCCCGCCCTGTCCGAATTTATGTAGTGAGAAGCTTTCTGTGTTTTTTTGTTTCTTCGCAGGCGGCGCACCCTACGCCGCCCGATTCTTTCTTTGTTCTTATTTCAGGATGGCGGATACAGTGTCATACAGTCCGTCGGACCAGCCGCTGATATTCCCGTAGACGGACTTTGTGGCTTCCACAAACGCGTCGTGGTCCGCCTCATAAAACGTGACGCCTTCGTCTTCCAGCATGGTCTGGAATCCCGTCTCGTCCACAGTCACTCTGTCAACGGTGACCTGTGCCGCATTGGTAATTTCCTCCTGAAGGATGGCCTGATACTCTGCGGGCATGGAGTTGAAGTAATCGGCGGACATATTCACACTCCAGATGGCCATAATGTGCTTGTCCAGCGTAATATTCTTGCAGACCTCATAGATTTTGGAACTGTAAAGCGTGGAAAGCGGCGCCTCGCAGCCGTTGCAAACACCCTGCTGCAACGCGCTGTACACCTCGTTCCAAGGCATCTGGGTTACCGTGGCGCCCATAGCCTCCAGCATTCCCACACGGGTGGGAGAGGATGCGGAGCGAATCTTCATTCCCTTCAGGTCCGCAGGCGTGGTAACGCCCTTGTCGCCGGAATAGGTCAGGTTTCTGGAACCGAAGTACCAGCTCATTCCAAGATTTTTGATTCCCTGGCTCTCCAACTGGCCACGCATGTCCTGCATCCAGTCGGACTCGTCAATCAGCTGAAACTCGCTGGGGTCGGCGAAAAGGAAGGGGCCGTCCAAAATACCGAGGTCAGGTGCGTATGCCGCTAGAAAGTCGGGTGTTCCAAAGGAGATCACATTCGCCCCCTGCGCGCAAAGCTCAAGCGCATCCGTGTCGGTGGCCAGCTGTCCGTCCGGGTAATTTTCAAAAACCACGCCGCCGTTGGTCCGTTCCGTAACCTTTTCGGCCATAGCCTGCGCGCACTGGGCCACGGTTTCGTTTCCAGAAATGGTATAGGACATCTTCAGTGTGTAAACCTTTCCGTCCCCATTGGAAGACGCAGCGCCGGAAGACGCACTGGGAGAGGAGGCCGCGCCGTTGTTCCCGCATGCGGCGAGAGAGAAAGTCATTGCCAGAGAAAGCACTAGTGTCAAAAATCTTTTCATAATCCATTCCCTTTCATTGTTTGGTTTTTTGTTGCGTGAAGCTTTCGCCGGTTGTAGTTTCCTTGCTCCGAGGTAGGGGCGGGACGGGAGGGAACAACTGAAGCGCAAATCCGCGGCAGCAGACTTACTTGGAAAGGGGTGTGCGCCGCTCGTTCAATGTCAGATGGTCGCAGATCAAAACCACCTCTCCGTGCTGGTTGATTACGTCCATATGCTCAACGACAATCCCCATGTCCGGGCGCTTGGGATGGTCGCGCTTCTCTGTGATCGTCACCACCACATGGATGGTGTCGCCGATGAACACGGGCTTTACAAAGCGCAGGCGGTCATATCCGTAAGAAAAGCCCACGGTGTTGATGATGGCGGCCTTCATGCCCACAGCCATGCTGAATGTCAGCGCTCCGTGGGCAATCCGCTGGCCAAACTCGCTCTTTTTCGCAAATTCCACATCCATGTGGTGCGGAAATACGTCGCCAAGGTCGGCGTGAAGCACAATGTCCGTCTCCGTCATCGTTCTGCTGTAAGTAGTGTGCGTGTCTCCAACGTTAAAATCCTCAAAATAAATTGCCATGCTGTTCATATCTGTCTCTCCTTTTTTTGATAAGCTAATTAATTTGCCAGACCGTATTTTTGATTTTGCGCTCCAATAGCGGGCGCGGTCTTTTCATTCAGCAGCCTTTCGCCGTCTATGCGGATGGGGCAGCAGGTGGTGACAAACGAACCGCCGTCCTCCTGTTCCACCGTCTGGAGCATTTCAAGACTCTGAAAACCCTCTGTTTCCAGAAGCTCTTCCCAGTTATAAACCCGCGCGCACCAGATGTCGGCCGGTTCCAGAATTTGCAGCCAGCAGTCCACCGTCCCGGTTTGCAGGTGGTCCCGCAGGAAGCTTTTAATCTCATCCATTTTGTCAAACCAGTCGGATTTTTCCGTGTACCGGGTCAGTGGCTCACAGCCAAGCAGCCTTCCCAGCTCCGGCACCGATGTCATCGCCAAAGCCAGATATCCGTCCTGCGCCGCATAAATTCCGTAGGGCGCTCCATGGCAGGGATTCACGCCGTTCACCTCGCTGCGGGGCGAAAGTTTTCGACCGCCGTTCAGGTACGCCCCGAAGTTTTCAAATTCAATGTCCAGCATCGCCTCGGCAAGGCTTGTTTCGATTTTGCAGCCCTCCCCTGTGCGCCCCCGCCGGTAAAGGCCCGCCAGAATGCCCTGAGCCATGTACATCCCGCTAAATTCATCCGCCACCGAAACGCCGAAGGGAATCGGGTCCGCTCCGCTTCCGCTCAGATAGCAGGCGCCTGTGGCGCACTGCACCAGCAGATCCTGTCCCGGGCGACTTTTCCATGGATTGTCCCGGCCATAGCCCGTAATTTCTCCATACACAATTGTGGGGTTAATCTTTTTGACCGATTCATAGTCAAGGCCCAGCCGGTCCGTCACATCGGCCCGGAAATTGATGAGCATTGCGTCCGCCGACTGTATCAGAGAAATCAGCTTCTCCCGCTGCGCCTGCTTCTTCAGATCCAGACTCACGCTCTCCTTATTTCGGTTTACAAAATAGTAGCCCGCGTTGTCGCCGTTAAATTTCAATTCCGGGCCGTAGTTGCTTCTGTATGAGTCCCCAGTGCCCGGACGCTCCACCTTGATAACGGTGGCGCCCATATCAGCCAGTCTCAAGCTTGCAAACGGGCCTGCCAGAAACTGGCTGAAATCCAAAATCGTAAATCCTTCCAATGGCTTCATGCCTTCTACTCCCCTCCTTACAAACCAAACTCGCGCTTGAGCTTCTCGGTATCCGCCCCCAGCCGGGGCGCAAATGTCCCGGTTCCCGCACGGTTTCCGTTTACGCGGATGGGGCATTTTGTGGTCCAGATGGGGTCCTCCTGCTCTGGGCGGCGAATATCAATCAGCGCGTCCAGCGCCGTAAAAAATTCCGATTGCACCATCTGATTCCAATCGTAAATTTCTCCACACCAGAAGTTCTCTTTTTCCAGCACATCCAGCCAGTGGGAGGTGGTGTCCGTTGCAAGACGCCGGGCGATGATGTCCTTCAGCTCGTCTCTCTTTTCCATTGGGTCGGCATCTTTCATCAGCTCCGGTTCGTCCAGCAGCACACCAAGCGTCTTTACGGAGCCCATGGAAACAGCGATAAAGCTGTCCTTCGTTTTGTAGATTCCGTAAGGCGCGCCAAGGTCCACATTGGCATTTCCCAGCTTGCTGCGCTGGGGAAGCCGCCCGTCCCTGTTCAAGTAATTTGAAAAATTTTCAAACTGGAGGTCCATCATGGACTCCAGAAGGGACACCTCCACCTTTCCGCCCAGTCCGGTTTTCCCGCGCCGCACCAGACAGGCCAGCAGGCCCTGCACCAAATGGGTGCCGGTGATGGAGTCCGCCAGGGAAAGGCCCAGCGCGATGGGCGGATCGTCCCTGTCCCCTGTTAAGTACGCCGCGCCGGATATGACCTGCGCCAACAGGTCCTGTCCGGGTTTTTTTACCCAAGGGCCCTCCGCCCCGTAACCGGTCACCGTACCGTAGACGATTCCGGGATTGGTCTTCTTCACCGTTTCGTAATCCAGCCCCATCCGTTCCATAATGCCCGGCCTGAAATTGGAGATCATCACGTCCGCCCGGTCAATCAGAAGGCGAATGGACTTTAAATCCTCCGGATTCTTCAGATCCGCCGCGTAGCTCTCCTTGCCCCGGTTGATAATCTGGAAATTAACCGAATCCCCGTCGGACATCAGATTATTCAGCGTGAGCTGACGACCGCTGTCGCCCACGCCGGGCCGCTCCACCTTGATTACCCGCGCGCCCAAGTCTCCCAGCCGCATGGCCGCCGACGGACCGGATAAAAACTGGCAAAAATCAAGTACAATAACTCCCTCTAGCAGCTTCATCGTGTTCCTCTCCGGGACTTCAGGTACAGCGCGTTCAGCTTCTCCAGAGCGCCCTTGATATCAGTCCCCGTTTTCATGTATTCCCGCACAATGAATCCGCCCTGATCCTGCAAATCCATGTACCCGTTGTATCTTGGCCGAATAGAACAATGCTCCATCGTATCGATGGTATCTTCAAAAAAGCCGTTGGATCGCTCGTTCACCCACCGGTCTTCCCATGCGGTTTTATGACCGGGCTGTCCGCCCGCGTCAAAAAAGATTGTTTTCTGAATTTCCTCCGAAGCCACGTATTGGCAGAAATTCGCAATTTCCTTTCGGTTTTTCGCATTGGCGGAAACCGCCAACCCCGTTCCTCCCAGTGTGCTTTTCAGCATTGTGCCGTGATAGGACACCACGTTTGCCGCTTTCAGCACCCGTTCGCCGTAGCCCGGACGAAAATAATTCGCATAGCCGAAAATGAAAGGACTGTACAGGTAGTGGCTGTCCTCCCTGCTCATCTCCTCGTAGACCTGAATCGGATTCATTTCAAAAAGTGACGGATCGCACAGCGCCGCCAGCTCCCGTTGGCGCTCCAGCGCCTCTACCCCTACGGCATAGGGAACCAGCTCTTCCTCTGCGTACAAATTCTCATCCCCACCGGCAATCGTGGCGCACAGGGCGAAGAAATCCAGAATCGTATATACCGGGCCGCCTGCAAAGATGACGCCCCGCCCCTTGGCAAGGGAGAGCACGTCCTCCCAAGTCTTTGGTAGTCTCTCCCCGGCTTTTTCCAGCAGATCCTGCCGATACACCGCCACCGGAGCGGCACCGTCAATCGGCAGTGCAATTTGCTGGCCTTGCATGGTATAGCTGCGATAGGACGGGCCAATGCTGTTTCTCTTCTGATCTTCCAAAAAATCCGCGGGAAGCAGCTCATTCAGAGGAATGAGTATTTGGGAGGCTACCGCCCGTCCCGTCCACGGATGATCCAGCACCAGCATATCGTACCGCTGTGCCAGCTCCTCAATCGACTGGCTTTCAAAATTGGCCAGCGACCGCTTTTCCCATGTAATCCGAATCTCCGGATGAAGCTCCTCATAGCGCTGTGAAACCGCAACCATGGGAGGGTAACCCCGACTGTGGGACCACGTCATCCCTGTCAAATGAATAGGCACTGTTATTTCCTCCATACCAAAAATAGTTGGTCTTTGTTATTCTGGTAGTACCACGTTCCAAAAGTAATGTATCATTTGATTGATTGCATGTCAATATATCAGAATATATTTGTGCGTTTCAACAAAACTTGTCTTAATTTTTGAACAAATTATCAATTTTCTTTTTTGGAACTGTTTGACAAAAATACGCAGTATGATATACTGATTGAGAAATCAGGACATGGATATAGGGGTAATTGTATGAGCGTACAGTTTGAATCCTTAAATAAGGTTACTTTAACCGAACAGGTCATGCAGCAGCTTGCGGCTAAAATAATCAGTGGAGAGCTGAAGCCCGGCGAAAAGCTTCCTCCGGAGAGAGAGCTGTCTCAAATGCTGGAGGTTTCACGAAGCCGCATCCGGGAAGCCCTGCGGGCGTTGTCTCTTATCGGCTTTGTCACCATCAAGCCGGGCGGCGGCACCTTTGTGGGCAATCAGATTGACGAAATGCCGGAGGAGACAATTGTCTGGCTTTTCCGTCAGAAGGTCAGCAATTACCATGAGGTCTACGAAGCCCGCCGCCTGATTGAAACCGCCGTTTATCTTGCGTGCTTTGAGCGGAAAACAGAGGAGATCGTCATCAATATCCGCAAGCGGGTCACTCTGCTGGCGCAGGCTTACGCGGACGACTGCACGCCGGAGAAGTTTAACGCGCTTCTGGAAGGGCTGGACATTTATGTGGCTCAAAACTGCGGAAACGACGTGTTTTATAAGCTGATGCAGACCATCATTCTGCTGCGCCGGGAGGCGGCCCTGAAAATTTTGGAATCCCCTTACGAGCGAAAGAGTTCCGTTGAAAAACGGAGTCTGGTGGCGCTGGAATTTGAACGGGGCGACTGTAAGGCAGTCACCAAAGCAATTAGCGCCTTTTTTGACGCCTCTGTGAAGGATTTTACGTTCAGCTCATAATGCCCAGCTCGCCAATGCAGAAACGAACCGGGGCAAAAAAATATCCGGCCACAATAAAATGACCTTTCGATTCCGTACAGTCCCTTTGGGACGTTTTGGAACCGAAAGGTCATTTTGCTTCTTTAGAAAAAGTTGCCGCACAGCCGGTCCGGACGGCGGAAAGAAATCATCGTGCCATACCACGGTATGCCGGGGCATATGCCCCTATTCCGTCCGGCATGTCGTTCTCCTTTTCAGTATGCAATCTCTTTTTGCAGGAAGGTTCCCCGATCCAGATCGTCAAACGCCTTTTGCAATTCGGCCTTGGTATTCATGACAATCGGGCCGCCCCAGGCCACAGGCTCATCCAGCAGCTTGGAGCTGATAAAGAGAACCTGTGCGTTTTCAGCGCCCGCCTTGATCTCAATATGACTCCCCGCCGAAAGCTTTGCCGCTGTTTTTTCACGAACCGGCTCGCCGCCCACAATTGCGTCGCCCAGCAGCGTGAACACCAGCACAGAACGATCCTCCTCCGTATTGATTACCACGGAGCCGCCTGCATTCAAATGAATATCATAATAATCCAGAGGAAGATATTTGCCGGCATAGCCCTTTCTGCCTTCAAATTCCCCGGCAAGCAGCCTTAGCTTTCCGTTTTCCAGCGCAATTTCTTCAATTTCCGCATTTTTGACACTGTGGTAGGCTGGCGCAACCATCTTGTCCTTTGCCGGAAGATTCAGCCAGAGCTGCACACCCAGCATTCTTTCCGACGCGGGCAGCATTTCCTCGTGCAGAATTCCCGAGCCTGCCGTCATCCACTGGACCTCTCCGTCCCCGATGGTATCCGTGTTGCCCAGACTGTCCCTGTGGGTCATTTGTCCGCGATACACATAGCTGATGGTTTCGATGCCTCTGTGGGGATGCATGGGGAACCCTGCGGTATACTCATCCGGGTTTATACTGTCAAAGGAGTCGAGCATCAAAATCGGGTCATATTGCTGAACAGTCCCATGGCCCAAAACGCGAACAAGGCTTACTCCGGCTCCGTCCTTGGTCCGGAATCCCTGCACCTGCTGCTGAACTTTTCTTTCCATATACTTTTCCTCCTGTGTAAATAAATCGGGCTTCTTTGCCTTTGGTGCGTTTTCCGTGCGGGGGTGAGGTAACTCGCCCCCGATTCTTCACTTTCAAGGGCATTTCGTCTCTGTTTTAATAATACCACATATTTTTTCACAAAAAAAGTCTTACTTCTCCCGATGAGATAGCAGCGTTCCTGCGCAGCCCTGCTTCTTTTCCTCTTGCCAGACCCATGGATTCAGCGATTGCCCTTTATCACATTCAGATACTCTGTCAAAGCGTCCTCCCCCGCTCCCATAGATGCCCGCCCCACAGTTTTAAAATCATGCAACAGCCTTTTTGCCTGTCCGGCACAATTTTTATTTAAAAACGTCCCATTTTTTGGCGTTATTTTAAAACATTGTATTGACTTATTGCCTACATAGGCGTATGCTAAGCATGTCGCCGAATAGGGCGAACTAATTTAAAAGAGGTATCTCATGTTTCAAGACAAAACTATCGTTTGCAAGGATTGTGGCCAGGAGTTCACTTTTACCGCCAGAGAGCAGGAGTTCTTTGCGGAGAAGGGCTTCACCAATGAACCCCAGCGCTGCAAGTCATGCCGTGATGCCCGCAAGGGGAACGTTCGGGGCGGCGGTGGCGCTCGTCAGATGTTCGACGCCATCTGTTCCGAATGCGGCAAGCCCTGCAAAGTCCCCTTCGAGCCCCGGGGAGATCGCCCCATCTATTGCAGCGATTGTTTCCGCAGATAAGCATTGCGCCAAGGCGCCTCTTCGGAGGCGCCTTTTCTATTGCCATCGTGCCGTTTTATATTGCTTTCCACGGCGGACTACCGCAATTATTTGTGGTGCGTTTTCCCAAAATGTGGTTATCATATTAAAAGCTTTTATTTCGGCTTTCGTAAACCAATCTTGCAAAAATGCGTGGGAGGGGTTTGTTTATGGGATGGTTTTATAGCAGGCTGTATATCGTCTTGCAGGCGCACAGTGCCGCTGTGCTGGCTGGGTACTTCATCGGCGGGCTTATTTTTGGGCTTGCCTGCCGGGCAATCGTAAAAAGCAAAGGCTATCCGGAAGACTCGTGTAACAGAAATACAATCGGCGGATTTTTTCTTTGGTGGATATGGCTTATCGTCTGCACCTGTAAGCACAGGGGAAGGCCCATCCGATATTCGGGTGCTGATGTCGTAACGCTTTCCGGCACGTCTGATGCGCGCTTCTGGGTCTTGCTTCTGTCCGGTGGAGCAATATTGCTCATTGGCTGCGCTTTGCTTTTTAAAACCTGGTGGGGCCTTACCGTGGCGATAGCAGGTCTTGCATGGTGGATTGTAATGTACGTAACCACAGGGGGAAAACAACCGAAAGCTCCCGCTCAGAAGGAAATTAATTAAATAACAGAACGTGAAAAGCTTGAAAAAGGGATTCGGTGCAATGCCAATAACGATGCGGAGCTTCTGGAGAAAAGGCAAAAAGCCGAGGAGCTGTGCTTGATTTTAATAATACCCGCCCAAAAGATGCAGAGAAAAAGGAAGCATTTTTAAAACAGCTTTTACCCAATATCGGCTCACATTGCTTTATTAATCCCAATTGTGGCATGTACACCGCAATTCACCCTATGGTTGCCGAAGAGAAAAACCGTGGTCTGGAAATATTCAAGCCCATCACCATTTCTACCTTATCCCCTGCCTTGACAATGAAAATAAGCCATGATAATATTTGTATGTACAAGCAAAAGAGGTGATATGTTGGACAGGAACTTGGACGCAGAACAGCAGGAATGCAGGCTGGATGGCTGCCTATTTTTTTCCGCCACAAAGCTGGCACGGGAATTGGGTAAGCTGGCTGAGGATGCGTTTTTGAAAACAGGGCTTTCACCGAGCCATGCGCTGCTGTTGTATATAGTCAACCTTCGGGGCGGTATACACCAGAAAGAAATTGGTGAAATGCTGCATTTAACCCCATCCACAATTACGCGGCTGATTGAAAAGCTGGAGAGAAAAGAATGCATTTCGAAAAACATCGAAGGGAAAAATGTTTATCTCGGCACAACGCCCGAAGGGTTAGCCTTACAGGATGAAATCGTGGCATCATGGGATCGGCTTAATCATGGATTCCTGGATATCCTAACGGAAAAAGAAGCTTCCAGCTTTGTTGAAATCAGTAATAAGCTGCTGAAGGCGCTGGATACCCGGAAGAACGAATTTAAAAAATAGTGCAGGAGGTCATAACTATGAAAGAAATTTTCAACCGCAGAAGCATTCGCAAGTTTAAAGATCAGGCCGTTGAGCCTGAAAAGGTTGACAAACTGCTTCGGGCCGCTATGCAGGCGCCGTCGGCAGCCAATCAGCAGCCCTGGGAATTTATCGTGGTGCAGGATAAAGAGAAGCTGGCAAAGGTTGCCGGGGCCTCGGCCTACGCAAAGCCTGTTGCAAGCTGTGGCGTTGCCTTTGTCTTGCTTGCGGACGAACGTGTGATGAAAGTACCCACGGCCTGGCAGCAGGATATGGGTGCATGCGCTGAAAATTTACTGCTGGAGGCCGTTCATTTAGACCTGGGCGGCGTTTGGTTGGGAGTCTCCGTCTCGGAAGAAACATCGAACAACGTAAGCAGCCTGTTTGACCTTCCCGACAACATCAAGCCCTATGCCCTGATCGCCGTAGGCTATCCGGAGGATCAGAAAAACGAGTTTGTGGACCGGTATAATGCAGCCAAGGTGCACCACGAAAAATGGTAAGCGGCAAGGAGGAAAAACGATGCTTAAAATTGTTGCCAAAAATTATATCAAGGCGGAAAAGGTAGATGAATTTATTGCACTGGCCAAGCAGCTGGTGCTGGACACCAGAGCAAACGACGCCGGGTGCATCCGGTATGAGCTGGTGCAGGATATGAAGAACCCGCAGCTGCTGACCATACTGGAGGAATGGGCGGATCAGGAATCCCTTGACAAACATATGGCAGCGGAGCATTTCAAAAAAGCAGTTCCCGCCTTCCCTGCATTAGCGGAAAAACCCGGCGAGATGAACCTCTATAAAACATTGATCTGACAAAGGGAGCTTCAAAGCATATGACTTTTGACTTCTCCGTTGAACAGGTGGTTCGAACCCGCAAGAGTATCCGGACCTACGAAGACCGCAGCCTTGCACAAAAGGAAAAGGAGCAGCTTCAGGTCTTTATGGCACAGCTGTCCAATCCTTTTTCGGTGGAGGTTTTCTTTCGCCTGCTGGAAGCTTCCACCTCAGCCGGTGGCGAAAAACTGGGAACCTATGGGGTCATCAAGGGCGCCAGAGAGTTTATCGGTGCCTCGGTAAAGGACGGCGAGCTGTCTCTCGAGGCGCTTGGCTACTCCTTTGAAAAGCTGGTTTTATACGCAACCTCCCTTGGGCTTGGCACCTGCTGGCTGGGCGGGACCTTCAACCGCAGCGGCTTTGCCGCCGCCATGAACTTAAATGCAGGGGAGCTTTTTCCCTGCATCTCCCCCGTTGGATATCCCAAGGGCAAACAGCGCACCATGGAATCTCTGATCCGATGGGCGGGGAAATCAGATCAGCGCAAGGAATGGAACGAGCTGTTTTTTAATCAGACGTTCTCTAAACCTCTGTCCCAATCCGAGGCAGGAGACTTTGCTTTTCCGCTGGAAATGGTGCGGCTTGCCCCCTCGGCTGTCAATAAGCAGCCTTGGCGGATTGTACAGGATCACGGCAGCTATCATTTTTACAAAACAACGGCGCTGAAAAACGAAGCCGGAAAAATTGACATCCAGCGGGTCGATCTGGGGATCGCCGCCTGCCATTTTCACATGGCCGCCTTGGAAAAAGGCTTGGTGGGCAAATTTGAAAAGCTGAAAACTCCCCAAACGCATAGCGCGGAAGGTATACAGTATGTTTTCTCCTGGGTCACAAAGTAAAGAGCCATCATTGACTTATAGAAGACGCTTTGCAATGCTTTCAGGTCTTTCACAAAAAAACGTCAGCAGTTTTGAAATGAACTGCTGACAACAAAATGGGCTGCTGACAACAAAATGGGCTGCATGTTTCCACATAGAAACATGCAGCCCATTTTGCTGTTAAAAATTCCGCTAAGTAGTTGTCAACTTTAATGTTCGCTTTTCAAGAAATTTGTTTTTACCTGTTACGCTTCAAAGCTTCTTCAACTCGGTCAAACGCCTCCTCTAAAACAGAGCGCGGGCAGCCAAAGTTAACACGCACAAATTGACTGTCAGAAAATTCGGCGCCATCGCCAAAGCGCACACGCGCCTGCTCCAGAAAGAAGCGATAGGGATGCTCAGCCCCAATCCCTGATGCGTCTATCCATGCAAGATACGTGGCCTCATTTTCCGCTTTCAGTGCCAGCCCATCAATTGCTGCCACGCGCTTGCGCAGATAGTTCTGATTTTCCTGTAAATACGCAATCAGCTCCTGACGCCAAGCTTCGCAGTCCGTAAAGGCGGCTTTCAGCGCTGCCAATGCAAATGCAGAAAGTCCCGGCAGAAGCCCATAGGACTGATGCGCAAACTCTGCCCGAAGCTTTTCGTTGGGAATAATGGCAAATCCAATGGGTACACCGGGAATATTATAGGTTTTACTGGCGGCGTGCAATGTGATAGATTGCTCTTGCGCTGCTTCCCCCAGAGAGAAAAAGGGAATATGACGGCCTGAAAGCACCAGATCACTGTGGATCTCATCCGATACCACAAGAATATCGTGCCGCTGCGCAAAGGCCAGCAACTCCTCCAATTCCGAACGGGTATATACACGGCCAACCGGGTTGTGCGGATTGCACAGGATGAATACCCCGATGTGCTCTTCGTTCGCCTTTCGCTCCATTGCCTCAAAGTCCATGGAATAGTGGCCGTTCTCACAAAGCAGCGGCACCACTGCACGCTGTTTTCTTGATTCGTCCGCCAGTCTCATATAAATATGAGAATATATAGGAGTGGTCATCATCAGTTGCCCCTCTGCCACGCGACACGCAAGATTGACACCCACGTTTACATTGGGCAGGAACACAATCCATTCTTTTTTCACCGCTGTCTGATGATGCAAACGGTAATAGTCAATAATGGCCTGATTTACTGAATCATCAGGTCTGGTATACCCAAACACCGGATGTTTCAGCCGTTCTGCCATGGCATCTATCACAGGCTTGGGTGCGGCAAAATCCATATCCGCAACCCAAAGCGGCAGAATATCAGGACCTTGTGCGCCCCATTTTGCGCTGTCGGTTCCCCGCCGTTCTAAAACGGTATCAAAAATACTCATGCTATAAGTTTCAACTCCTCAGAACTATTAAATATTGTAGCCCCATTTGGGTAATATGCGGTCAAGAAACTGCCTGGTACGCTCTTGCTTGGGGTGAAAAAACAGATCATCAGGAGTCCCTTCCTCAACAATAACACCCCCATCCATAAAAACAATATGATTGGCAATATCACTGGCAAACGACATTTCATGGGTGACGACAATCATTGTAATGCCGTCTTCCGCCACCTTTTTCATCACATTCAGCACGCCGCCGACCAATTCCGGATCGAGAGCGGAAGTAGGTTCGTCAAAAAGAATGACCTCGGGATTGATTGCCACCGCACGGGCAATGCCCACGCGCTGCTGCTGACCGCCGGAAAGCTGAGATGGGAACGCGTCGTACTTTTCGTTCAGACCCACTTTATCCAAAGCCTGGCACGCCCGGTCCCTCGCTTCGGCTATGGGGATTCTTCGGACCACTGTCAGCCCCTCCATCACGTTTTCCAGCACGGTCTTATTTTGAAAAAGATTATAATTTTGAAAGACCATGGCCGTTTGCCTGCGGACAGTCTGGATCTGCTGTTTGGTTGCCGTGGCAAACGGCACAGCAACATCTTTGATAGACAGCTCGCCTCCGTCAGCTCTTTCCAAAAAGTTAATGCAGCGAAGCAGTGTTGTTTTTCCTGATCCACTGGGACCAAGCACAACAACCACTTCCCCTTTTTTCACCGTAAGGTCAATGCCTTTCAGCACCTCGTTTTTGCCAAACGCCTTGTGAATTCCTTTTACTTCAATCATGGAGTATCTCCTTTCTCGCCATTGTACGGGGTTTCTATCGGAAAGCTTGGAAAGCCCTAAAACCCCAGATCCTCGTCAATGAGCAAAACCTGAATGCGTGTATCCGCATCACCCCGCGGCCTGCGTTGATACCGCACAATAGAATAGGTGCAGCAAGGCCGGTTGTCGCTTTTGCAATCAATGCATTTCCCCAATGTCCGACAGGGTGTGTCGATTCCTCTCTGTTCCCCCATGCCGCCGCGGCTGATAATCTGGCCCAATCGTTCAAACGCGGCGGGCAGATCCGGAACGATCTTGTTGCGTCCCGCCACCACAATCACTTTTTTAGGCCCATATGCAATGGCTGCCACACGATTTCCTAACCCATCAACGTTAACCAGTTCTCCCTGCTCGGTGACAGCATTGGTGCTTGTGAGGTAGAAATCCGCCGTAAATGCGTCCTGATAAGAGCGCTCAACGACTTCTTGCGGAATACTGCTGTCCAGTTTAAAGGGAACATGCTTCACATAGCGGTTGGTATACAAAAAGTCGCCGGTTTCAATGTAATCCGTTGCGCCGATATCGCGCAGTGTGTTTGAACCTCCAATGGCCACGCGGCTTTTGGGCGTGAGCGTAGCCTTTATCCAATTCAGCGCCGCTTCGGCATTAGGCTGAAGAATGGCGGTGATATGATTGGAATTTAAATGATGCAGGGTTTTATTTAAATCAGGCACATAGCCGGGAAGATTTGTAAGCATTGATGCCTCCCTTATTCAACAGGCAGTGCCTTGTATTGCTTCATGTGGATTTCCGCAGATCGAAAGAATTTTTCAATAAGGAAATTCAACAGCAAGTAAATAATCAGGCATGCAACAAATCCCTCCAGATAACGGTAGCTCTCGGACGCCAGCGTTTTTGCCCGTCCGGTAATTTCCATCACAGATATCTGCATCCCCAGCGAAGTCATCTTCAAAATGCCCGTGGTCAGGTTGCACAGCGCAGGCAGAGCTGTGGCCGCAGCCTGGGGAATGATAATGCGCCGATAGGCTTGAAAATGAGTCATCCCGATTGATTGCGCTGCTTCCAACTGGCCCTTTTCCACAGACGACAGTGCCGAGCGCAGAATTTCCGTCATACTGGAGGTGGCATTCAGTGAAAAGACGATAAAGGCAAAGAACAGTGGATTGACGCTATAAAGATTTACGTCCGGAAACGCTGACATAACCGCCATTGGCAGACAAAAGAACACAAGAAAAAGCTGCGCAATGACCGGCGTTCCCCGAATCAGGGAGACAAACAGAATGACCAGTGCGTTAAGCCCGGGAATCTTATGTATCCGAATTAAGGCAAAGCCATAGCCCAGCACCAGCGCCGTGATGATGGAAACAGCCGTAATCAGCAGTGTATATGGAATCCCTCGCGCCGCCTCTGCAAGGCATGCAAGCAGAAAAGAAACTGAAAACATCCAACCGCCTCCTATGCCTGCTTGTGACGCGACAGCCTGCGCTCCAGCAACGAGCACACAAGCTGCGTCAGCAGCGAAAAACACCAAAATATCAATGTGCCCGCAACATACATCTCCACAACGTTTTTGCCGTATGCGTTTAGCTTAAGCAGGTTTATGCGGCCTAAAATGTCGACCACGCCAATGACAAACGCCAGCGCCGCTTCTTTCATCAAAGAAACAATCATATCCGCAAGATTTGGCAGAATAACCAGCGCGGCCTGCGGAAGAATGATGCGCCTTATTGCCGTCAACGGAGTCTCACCAATGCTCAAAGCCGCTTCCATCTGTCCCTTTGGAACCGCCTCATATGCCGCGCGGATTAACTCCGAAATCTGCGATGAGCTGAAAAGCACAAGGGTGATCACGATGTAAAGCAGCTTGTTCTGCGCATCCAGCTCCAAGCCAAAGACCGCCCGCAGCAACGCAGGAAGTCCGTAGTAGACGATAAACAGCAGAATGATGGTGGGTATCCCGCGCATCAGACTTGTATATCGGTATGCGAGGCTGCGCAGGATTTTGTGCCGACTCAGCTTTGCGGCGGCAAGTGCCGCACCGAAAAGAATGCCCAACAAAAAAGTATAGCCCATGATTTGCAGGGAGATCAAAAGATTTGGCAGCAGCAAACCCAGATAATACAAAGTTTTTTCAATACTCATTACAAACCTCCGTTTGTTTTGGAAAATACCGCGCACACAGGCTGTATGCAGTCTATGTGCGCGGGCTGTTCCGCCCGATCGCGGGACTGTATCAGGGCTGCTGAAGAGTCAGAAAATCAAACCCGTTGTAGCGCGTGTAAATCTCGGATATGGTGCCGTCCTCCAACAACGCTTTCAGCGCATTGTCATATTCCTCGGCAAATGCCTCCTGCCCTTTGGCAAACAGCGTATAGCTTTTAATGTACGTAAACGGCTGGTCGCGGTCAATGCCGGTATCAAAGTTGTTGACGCCCTGTTCCTGCGCAAGGTCCCATCCGTTCACCAGCGAAACGTTGGCATCATACACGCCGTCATGAATCCACTGGCTGACCTGTTCGGTTCCCACCGAGTTCCATTCAATGGTATCCAGCTCAATCTGTTTGTCAGGATTCGCTTTGTTGTACTCTACCACAACGCCGTATGTTCCGTTAATGGGAGAAATGGGGACAAGCTTTCCGCCCCGGTCGTAGAGGTCTTCCAGCGTGACAAGCTTGCCGATATCCTCCTGCCGCACCTGAAGGCAGGCCAGAGATGCGCCGATGTTGTTCTGGGGATATAAATACGCGTCGGCCCGCTTTTGGCTCCAGAAAAATCCGCCGATTGCCCCGACATACTGTTTGGCTTCCAGCCCTGTCAGCAGTGCTTCCTGCCCAACGGCGTCATATTCAAACACGTAGTTTTCCAGCTTTTCGTCGATGGCCTTCATCACCTCAATGTCATACCCGGTCAGGTTGCCGGAATCATCAATGTAAGAAATACCGTTATAATCCTGACGCGCGCCGAAGCGAATAACCGTCGGCTCATTCGTTTCCGGCTCCTGTGCGGAAGAAGCAGTGCCGCTGTTGCCACAGGCGGTTGTTGTAAGAATGACAGCCGCCAGCAGTGCGGCTGTGGAAGTTATTTTTTTCATAATTGTTACCCTTTCAAGATTGTGGTCAATAAAGCAGTGTGTGTGGCGCAGATGAAAACGGTTCTATGCCCGTTTCGGTAATCAGAATGGTATCCTCAATGTTATAGGTGTGGTGCTTTGAGCTGTAATAGGGTGTTTCGATGCAGAAAACCATTCCAGGCTCAAAGACACGGGGCTCATTCGGGGCGATGAACGGGTATTCCTCCGCCCCGATGGCACAACCCAGCGAATGGCCGTAATGTCCCCGGTTATAGCTATACTCGTTCATAAATCCGAACTGCTTGATGGCCCGGTCGGTCCCCTCAAAGATATCGCACATGCGGACGCCGGGCTTGATATGGTCAAGCTGATACTGATGCCCCGCCCACAGTGCTTCAAAAATTTCTTTCTTGTCGTCGCTGCATACTCCGCCCACCGCAAAGGTTCTGGCCAAGTCAGAATTATAGCCCAACCCGTTAGGGCCGCCATCCAGCCTTACAAGGTCGCCCAGCTTCACTTCAAAATCGCCGGGCATCGTCGTTGGCGCAAACTTATGCGCAATGGTGTGTGCGTGACCGATTGAGGTAGTGCCCGGCAGCGCGTCAACCGAATATTTAGTGAACATATCAAAAATTTCTGCCATTGTTGTACCCGGAAGCGTATTATGCGCTGTCTTGTGCATGGCTGTCTGCGAAGCCTTGGCATTGCGGCGCAGCACCTCAATTTCCCACGGTGTTTTAATGGCGGATGCCTCACGCAGCACCGGGCCTGCATTCGTCAGGGCTTCTTCACCATAGGCATTTGCCAAAAATCGATATTGAAGATAATTCAGGCTTTGGGGCTCTATCCCAATCCGCAGCTTTCCGGATGTTTTGGGGATGTAATTTTGCGCGATTCGGAAAATTTCATCAGGATTTGGCTGCACTTCCTTCACCTCTCCCGGCGTCGCGTAATCCTCAATGAAAATCCAGCAGGGATAAGAGACGATGTGCACAAATTTTTCGTCTACAACATCGGCGATAGAATCCTTCGTGAATTCACTGCAAATCAGCGTCACTGTGCCGTCGGGCGCCACAACCCCCAGCGTGCCGCCCCAGCGGACCTTGTACCCGGTGGCATACATCAGGCTGCCTGCTTCGGTTAGCAGTAACGCGTTTAAATTCTCCTTTTGCATTTGCTCTGAAATTCGGTGAGCAATGGCCTGCGCATCTCTTAGCATTGGGTTTCCTCCTAAAATTTGATTCATTATTTTTTAAGTAATCTGGTTGACGCCGCCTTACGTCAAAGCTTCAGTTCCTTTTTAAAACGGGAATACATTGAGGTTGCCGTGTAGAGGGCCGCCACGGGATTGTGGCCAAGCACACGATCCTTTACAATCATAACGGTGGTGGGGGCGGCGGTGTGCTTTAAAAAAAGTGTGTCGTGGCCCACGCATAGGCCAATGACAATGTTAAAATCCGTCCCCTTTGCTTCCAATGTTTTGGCCTGTAAAATGGGATTACACATGGACTCGTGTCCGCAGCCCTTGTTGAGCTTCTTTTCGTCCGGCACGCCAATTTCGCTTTTGTCAATCGCACCAACCTTGCAGCCCACCACATAATAGTCAATCTTATTTGCCTTTAAAATTTTGGTAAAGATGCGCGTCTCCCCCATTAAGCCCACACAGGAGGCAATCCCGATCTTTTTGTAGTGCATTCGTTTAATGAACTCAATTGTCTCTTCCACGCGGGTCAGGCGGCCATAAAATTCGCCCTCAATACACGCTGAAACCCGGGATATTTCGCCGGATTCCTCATCATTCTGATAAATTTCCAGCACTTCCTGTATTTGCTCAGGAGCCGCACCGGCTGTCAGGCAAAACTTTGGGTATTTCTCCTCGCTTTTGGAGCGACACGCCAGCACGGCGCAATCTGAACAGCTTTGCTTGCAATCTGCCATATTCCCCTCCTCTTCTCCTGTGGCGCACGGGGCATCTCCCCATCCAGCCAAGCAACTGCATAAAACGTTTCACAAAGTCCTGAATCATAAAAAAAGCAGAGGTATACATATCGGGAACCTCCCGCTATGTAAAACCTCTGGTATGTCCAGTCGATTTGACAATGTTATTTATAAAACTCTGATTTTTTCGCTCCGGTCAATTTGCACCAGCACCCCATCCTGAAACACAAGATGGATGGACCCATATCCGATGCTTTCTGCTGCCCGCTGGATTTGGCGAAGCTGTTGGTCTGAGATTGCCTGCTTCTTGGAAACCCGTTTCTCCTCTGCCATAAGCGCTCCTTTTCATTCCTTTCGGGTTTTCTTGGTTAAGTCGCTTTCCCACAGCGGCCGCAGACGCTTTTTTATATAAAAAAGCCGGGGGTTCTCAAACTCCCGGACTCATGGTATGAAAAGGCAATCAATCCGCCTAAAACGAGTGGCCGGCTGATACACCGAAACACGCGCACATACCGATCATCCGGGAATTCAGCATTCGTCCACAGCGAAAATTACTGCGCAGCATCTTTCCAAAAATTGCATTCATAACATTCTCCCCCTTCATATAACATACTAACTCCGTGTGTTTATAGGATGATATCATTTTGCTTTAGTCCTGTCAATATGTATCTTTACAATTTCCGTTTGCACCATTTGAAATTGAAAATCTCGAAATCTTTTTGTGAACTTACACAAGGCCGTATGCTGCGTTTCATTCAGCAATATTTTTTATAAAGCGGCATTAACAATTCTAAAACAACCGCATTGTGCTTAATATGTCTTGCAGATGTCATATTATCATCTTATAATAAATAACAGGGGTGATGATATGCAGATTAACAGGCTGTTTGAAATAGTTTACCTATTGTTAAACAAACAAACTATGACCGCCGGAGAACTTGCCGCGCACTTCGAGGTTTCCCCTCGCACGATTTACCGGGATGTGGAGCTTTTATCCTCAGCGGGAATCCCCATTTATATGACCAAGGGCAAAGGCGGCGGAGTTTCGCTTCTCTCTGATTTTGTTCTCAATAAAGCCGTGCTGACCGATGAGGAAAAGTCAGATATTCTCTCTGCGCTGCACGCAGTAGACGCTGTAAGCTTGGAGCAGACAAACACTGCGGTGAAAAAGCTATCCTCCCTGTTTGGAAACACAGCTATCGATTGGGTTGAAGTTGATTTTTCAGGGTGGGCAAACGCTGACGAGGAAGCAAAGCTGTTTGGCGCGCTCAAGTCTGCCATTACAGGAAGAAAAAAGGTAGCGTTTTATTATCACAGCAGCGAGGGCGGCATGCAGCGCACCGTAGAACCGATGAAGCTATGCTTCAAGGGCCAGAGCTGGTATCTTTATGCCTTTTGCACCGTGCGTAAGGACAATCGCTTTTTTAAGCTGCGGCGTATTAAAAGGCTGGAGGTGCTGGACGAGCACTTCGAGCGCGCAGTTCCCCAAAAATTATTTGGCAATGGAACGATCTTTCACGATGGCTTTGTAACCATTACGCTTAAAATCTCAAAAAAAATGGCGTATCGCGTGTATGATGAATTTTCAGAATATAAGCTGCTTTCAAGCGGCGATTTTACTGTACAGCTCACCATGCCCAGGGGCGATTGGGTCTATCAGTATCTTGCAACCTTCGGTGAGCATTGTGAGGTTTTGGCGCCGGAAGACATTCGCCTGCAAATAAAGGAGAGACTCCAAAAAACACTGGAACAGTATTTATAATATGACACACTGCTGTCAACTGCTCTTTGCTATGATACTTTTATCAAAGAACGGAGGATGCGCATATGAACTATGAAATTGTGAATTTAGAAGAAAAACTGCTTGTCGGGGTAAGCGCAATTACAGGGAACAGCGATCCTGAAATGGGAAAAATTATCGGTGGCCTTTGGGAAAAATTATATTTTGGCGGTGTTTATCCCACAATCCAAAACAAAGTGAACGAATTTGCCATTGGGCTGTATTCTGATTATACGGCCAATGGGTACTGCGTCACCGCAGGCAACGAGGTTTCCAAGGCAGAAAATCCTGAACTGACCGTAAAAACAATTCCTGCCGGGAAATATGCAAAATTCTCTGTCCATGGGGACATGGAAAAAGCAGTTGCCAATGCATGGGCTGAAATTTGGAAAATGAATTTGGACAGAAGTTTTATCGGCGATTTCGAGGAATACCTGAGCAGTGATCCCGAAAACTGCGACATTGATCTTTATATTGCTCTAAAGTGAAAAGAGAAAGGTAGCAACAAATGGACTATAAAAAAGAATTTGAGCGAATGATGGAAACCCAAACAGCAATTGCGCTTGCAACTGCGGCAGAGGGCATACCCAATGTCCGCATTGTCAATTTTTATTATGATACAGATCTGAAAGCCCTGTATTTCTCTACCTTCAGCGACAACATAAAGGTTGAGGAGCTTAAAAAAAATCCGCATATCGCATTCACCACGATTGCGAAGAGCGGTGAAGAGCATGTCCGGGTGAAGGACGGTATTGCCCGGATAAGTTCTGTTGAGATTGAAAAAATCAAGGATAAGTTTTTGACCAAGATGCCGGATTACATTATGAGCATTCCCGATGTGCTTCCGGCGCTTATCCTGTTTGAAATCACCTTTAAGACGGCGGATGTCGTAATCGATTTTAAACACATGGATACGCTTGCGATATAAGCTAAAAAGGCTGTACAGTCAGTTGAAATAAAACATCAACAGCAGTTTCCCTCTAAGGCTAAGGCACGCCATGAATACGTTCATGGCGTGCCTTAGCCTATACTTATATGGGATTTCATCCTTGAGATACGACATGCTTAAAAGCCTTCACGTCTGGTCTGTGAGCCGCTTGATTGTGATAAGCGCAACTCGTAAAACTGACGTACCCAAGCAGGAAATTTTTTATAGGCCTCGTCTTCAAGAATTGTTGATAATGTCCGTTTGCCGACACGGCTGTCCATAATTGCTAAGACTTTTATAATGTAGTTTTCAGATGCAAGGGCCTCCTGAATTGGCATATTGCGGAATTGGAGAACCGCCTTTAAAAAATCCATTTCGCAATAAGTGCAGTCTGCATCCCATTTGGGTTTCATTTTTTTGACCAGCTCTTCATAGGGAGAGTCGGGCATTTCATCGTATAAAGGCGTTATGTCCCTCTCCTGATAATACATTTCTATCCATGAAAAGCAAACCAGCTCTTTGCCGTCAAGCAAGATGGCAGCTCTGCCATAAGAGTTATGCACATCGTGATACCGCGTGAGAAAGTATGTTACCCTGTTCTTTAATGTATCGCACAGGGCTTCACTTAATTGCTTTTTGAGTCCTGCCCATGATTTATAATGATCCATAAATTATTTTCCCTCAGATTCGTCTAAACCCTATTTTCCATTATGTAATCAGCACACTTTATATCATTACGAGCAATCACCCTGTCTTGGATAATGGCCTGTGACAATTCCCAATGTCAGCCAGTCCATAAAGCTGCCAAGGCTATTCCACTTGATTTCACCCCGTGCCGCCTACATATTTTTCCGATTTTGCTTAAAGCAGTACATTTTCCCGTCGGCTTCTGAAATGGCTTCATCTATAGTTCCTTTTTCCCTGTCATAAAAAGCATAACCAATTGATACCAGCGGCAGGCGTGTTTCTACTTTGCGAATTGATACAACCTTGTCCAAAAACGCTTGATAGAAATGCTGAATGACGAGCTGATCTGTATTTCTGCTTATAACGCAAAACTCATCGCCGCCAATTCGAAAACATAATCCGATTTTAGAAAATATGTCTTTTATTTGCTTAGTAACTGCCACAAGGCAATAATCTCCAAAAGGATGTCCATATTCATCGTTGATGCTTTTAAAATTATCAATATCAAAAAAAAGAATCGCAACGTCCTTCGCACTGTTAATCTTACGAATATAACTTTCATAAGCATGGCGGTTAAGGAGTTCTGTCAACGCATCAATCTGATGATACAATTCACAATAGTAGGTATAATATAGGCCAGTCGCAAATGAGATGCATAACCACGAAATGCGCAACTGCGGGGCTGCAACCTGTACAGAAGTACCGAAAAATAAGAACAGGAAAAGTATAAATAAAACCGAGCGGTTTTTATTTTGATAGCGAATTGTCTCAGATAGAGTTTCCAGGAAAAGGTAGACCATCCCCGCGCCATACGCTACTACGTATATCCAGAAAAAGTTCCCTCTGGAATATACATTTTCAAGGTTGACTGAAAAAATTATTGGAAATTTTGAGGACAGAAGCGATACGACAAAATTAACGGCAGCTGGTATCCAAAAAAGAAAATCACCTTTCTTCTGGCGATTGCTGAGTGCGCATCCGGTCAGCAGCGGGATAAGCGGCGATACGGAAAATCCGATCATATTTACAATGATATTCGGAACACGGTAAAATGCTGGGCCGCTTTCAAAGTATATAGATAATATTTCTGCTATAATCGCAATGATTATTACGAGAATTGAAAGACGGAAAAAACGCTTGGCTCTGATGTTTGTTACATCGCTCTTTCGTATTATATAGTCCAAAATAAGCAATGCAATTACGTTAACAACCGAAATAGCAGTATCATATATCATAATAGCAATCTCCGTTTTTGGCTACTCTAAAAGATTATTACTAATTATATCAATATAATATTCTTCTGTCACTATTAATTTGGTAGTGCCGAGAGTTATGCGCAAATTAGTTTGCAGTCTTCGGGGAAGGAAGTTAGCCGGCAATGGAAGCGTCCGTATGATCAGCCGGCAGGGAGAAGTATTTTTGATCGACATATTCCTGTACGTGCCGGGCTATTCCCGAATGAAACACCTCCGCCTCACCATTGACAAGGAGCAGAAAACCTTCTTTGCATGCCTTCATAATGCATTTGTATATACAGGCGGAGTCCCGAACGAACTATGATTTTACAACATGCGCACCGTTGTGGACTAGCGTAAGTCTCAGTTTACACGGGTATGTTCAACGAGAAATTCAGCGGTGACGATTGCTATCAAGGGAATACCTATGTGGACGCATGGAGCGGCTCTGGAACCGGGTCGGTCTTTGTCTCCGGCCAGTGTGCCGTCAAGAGCGGAAAGAGTTACACCCTGACCCTGAGCTATTCCGTGAATGGAACGGCCAAGCCCTCTGTCTCCGTCAGTAACACCTGTCCATAAGGTGACAGACGGCAAAGCGAGGAAAGAAGAGGTGAGGCCAATGCCGTAAACCCGTGCGCGTTTGCATCCAAACGTTGACCAAAAAACAATATACAAAATAAGAAAAGAGGTATAGCATGAAAACGAAAATGATGAGTTTTGCTCTGGCGCTGGTGATGTGCCTGTCTCTGTGTGTTCCGGCGTTTGCGGCAGATTCTAATGCACCACTTTCTGGAGCAACGCCCGAGATGATTGCAGTATTAACAACCGAGGACGGCGCGCAGCATATTATTGAGGGAACACTGGTATCAATGAGTCCATTAACGCGAAACATCGGTAATGATAACAGTGTGACTTATAAATATGATTTACCAGCATCACTAGGAGCAAGTGGACAAGCAATCCAGCTTTATACTGGGACTACATCAAAAGAAATGTGCAGTTAGTACCACTAAAAACAATTGCTGAGATGTTCAATACTCTGATAGACAGCACCTTTTCAGTAAATGCCAGAATTCTTGCAATTGCCAATATCGGTGGTAATATTGCCATGATGGTTCCTAGCGGAATTCTCATCCCTCTGGCATTCCCTCGAATAAAGTCATTTTCTTTATTTGTAGGCTGCATGCTGATTATCATTATTTTAATCGAGTTGATTCAATTATTTACCATGGCTGGATCGTTTAATATTGATGATATACTGCTTAACCTTGCAGGTGCAGTATTGGGCTTTTGGGCGTTCAGCAAAAGCAGGTGGTATCTTTCTAGATAACCCAGATTCGCCGCTTAACGAAAAGCAGCCGACAGGAGCTCACTACGAGCATCTGGCGGCTGCTTCTGTTTTGATAATGCTGCTTTTGAGTTTTCTGCTCAAACTTTATACCGTTCTTTATGCGAAAACGTCGTTCGACAAGTTTGCCCTTGGCTTTATTCTATTGTTTTAGCTACTTCGTTTTTCTCACACCGTTTTCATCGATCTCGTACTCGTCAATTTTGGTACTGACTGCCAGAGTGCCGTCAGCGTAGAAATAGTACCATTTCCCTTCAATCTGAAGCCATTTGCCGGAGATCATGTTGCCGTAGGTATCGAAATAATAGTGCTTGTTGTTGCCGTTTGCGCCGATGTCCCACCAGCCGACCAGCAAGATGTTGCCGGAATAATATCTCCAGTTGTCGCCGTCCTGCACCCAGCCGGTTTTCAGCGTACTGTTGGTATTGAAATAATACTTCACGCCGTCGATGGTCTGTGTGCCGGTGAGAGCCTTGCCGCCCTTGTAGTACACAAACTGTCCATCGTCATTCTTTGCCCAGCCCTGCGCCGTGGTGGGGTCGATGGTCAGCTTACTATAACGGTGGAGCATGGAGGAAACCTCGGCACGGGTGGCGCTAGCGGTGGGATTAAACTTGCTGTCGCTGCTGCCGCACGCTGCTCCTTTTCATCTGCCTGTCATAATTAAGGTCAGGGTGCTTGATGAGAGCGTTGCACCGCTTGGGGCGGTCACATATAGTTCAATAGTATCCCCCGCTATCAAGCTTACGCTTCCGCTGTAGTATAGAGAAGTTCCGTTTGTCGTAGATTTTTTCGTTGCAACGAGCTGCCCGCCATTCATATAAATAGATGTTTCAAATTCAACCGGCGCGGTAAGCGTGACGTTGTATGTGAGATAATATTCTCCGCTTTCGGGAGCTGTAAAAATACTATTGTCGTAATTGGCAGTGAAGTTATTTAGCGCTTGATTGTTAGGAAGCGCGAGTACGTTGTCACCTACACTGAGCGCACCTCCGTCAGTGTTTTCCGCATACATGAATGCATCCCAATACGCTGGCCTCGTGGTTGGCTGCACACTTTCCGGAATCCCTTGTAAAATCGGCAGCGTGTAGTCGTTGGACCACTTCCACACAGAGTCGAAATCCCAGCCAAGATCTTCATAAGTGTCCTGATTCGTGGCTGCTGCTATGCTGACGTTCTCTCCGTCCTCCATGTCGTTGCCCACAGTCGACGACATGTCTTTAGCGAGTGAACCTATTTGCACAATCATGGGGTGAAGCGCCAAATTATTAAACATATTGGCGGTAGGATGCGCCATACCGCTGATACGGGAAGCGTTCTGCATACTCGCTTGCACAGGGAGGCCAAGGGAAACACACCCGCTAATCTCAGCGGAACCGCCGAAATTGGCATAAGCGTCCCCGATAATACCGCCAACAAATTTTGTTCCGCCAACCTCACCTGTATTGTAACAGTTTTGCATGGTAAAGCTTCCGCCGTTAGCACTGCCGCCTTGGCCCACGATCCCGCCTACAAAGTGTGTGTTTGTAGTCTGCGCCACAATCTTTCCCGTATTGTAGCAGTTTTTAACTGTGGCAATACCTCGATCATTATCAAAACTGCCCACAATGCCGCCAAGGTTGTGCTGTCCTGTGCTGCCGCCGGTTATCGTTATTTCACCAGCATTATAGCAGCCTTGTATAGCAACGTCTCCACCTTTCATCTCGAAGTGTGCGACTATTCCTCCCGCATAATAGCCCCTTGACGTTACAGTTCCGGAGAAGGCGCAGTCATTAATAGTAACAGTGCCTTTATTAGTGTATGTATAGCCGACAACACCGCCGCAGAAAGACATGCCTTGAACGCGCCCCTCAGCGGTGCAGCCGGTAATGATTACTTCCGTGCCTGGCCCATTAGCATAAGCTTCGCCCGCAATTGCTCCGGTACCGTAGTTCCCGTTGTTGAATACGTTGACGTCAACATTCTCAAGGGTCAGGTTTTTAATTATCGCGCCATTTTCCAGTATGCCGAATAGCCCGGTTTCAATATTGTCGGTAAGTTCAATTTTCATGTTGTCAATAGTATGTCCGTTGCCGTCAAGGCTGCCAGTAAACGCACCTGAGGAGCTATTACCAATCGGCGTCCAATCCGTACCGGCAAGGTCAATGTCGCTGGTGAGCTTATAGTACCCGTCGAGGTCGGTTGCCATACTTTCCAGACCGTCCCTTGAATCAATGAGGAATGGCGAATCCTTAGCTCCATTGCCCATCCTGATCGTGCATTGGGCGGTCTTTGCTCCGTCCGCAGTTGTCACCGTAACGGTAAACACTCCGCCGGTATCAGCAGCTATGGTCACATGTCCATTATTATCCACCTGTACAGCCGAATCGCTGCTCGACCATGTTACCGATTTGTTTGTGGCGTTGGCCGGCGTTATGTCGGCGGTAAGTTGAAATTGATAAGCACCGACCTGTTTGTTGGTTTCAATTTCGGTTCTATCCAATGTCACGCCGGTAACCGCAACGCTGGATGGTGTATTGCCGCCGCCACCGGAGAAGGTCTGTATGTTGGAAATCTGTATCAGCTTAAAGCTGAAATTCCCGGCTATGTCCACCGCGCACACGGCGTACCAGCCATTAGATGATACGCTAAACTTTTTATTAGCGGTGATGTCGGTAAAACCGGTTTTGTTGGTGTAGCTCGCGCCGCTGGACGAAGAACGCCAGCCAATATAGGCAACACCGCTGGCATCCGTAGCCATCGCGGTGACGGTCACATTGCCGTAAGTGCTTGTAGTTGGGCTTTGCGTAAGCGTGATAGCGGGCGGCATAACGTCAGGCGTGTTCTCCCCGTCGCAGACCACGACCAGCAGCTTTGCCATCTGGCCGCGCGTCAGTGCCTTTTTCGGCATAAGCTTGCCGCCGTCGCCCTGCACGTAGCCTTTTTCGGTCATGGCCGAAAGCGCGTCCTTCCCCCAATCGGATACACTTGTCCAATCGGTAAAACGCTTATACGCTGCAGCGTTTACCGGTGTGAGCTGCCAGGCCCGAGCCAGCATCGTAAACGCCATCTCGCGCGTGACCGTAACAGTTGGCCCGAATAGGCCATCGCCAACCCCTGTGCCAATACCCATTTCAAAGAGTGCGGTCACTGCGTCGCGGTAGTAGGCATCGGCGGTTATATCGGTAAATGGGCGGAGTGGGGCAGCCCAGCGCCCGCCATAGCATTACAGAAAGCTCACCGCGAGTGATGGAATCGCCCGGCCAGAAATTGCCGTTGCCATCGCCCATCATCCAGCCGCGTTCGTGCGCTTTCTCTATGTACGGTGCGGCCCAATGGCTTTCGTAGTCGCCTGCCAAGGCTGTACATGGCAACAGCGCCAGCGTCATGAGCGCAGTCAGGGCAAGGGAGAGTGCTTTCTTTGCTGCTGTTTTCATATGATTGTTTCCTCCGTTTCATTTTTTGGGTTTTTTCAAATTTCGTTTTGCCTGATAGCCCTTAAAGTATTCCACGGGGATACGCCCCACCGCTTCTTTTACCGCCCCCGCAGACACCGGCTTGGTCAAATAGTCCAACGCCCGCAGACGAAAGCCCTCCAGCGCCATATCGCTGGCCTCGCTGACTAAAAACAGAGGAAGCTTCTCATCCATAGTCCGGATATGCCGGGCAACCTCCGCGCCCCGCATGGTATCCGCCCCCATAAAGGCCATGTGGTAGGGGGCGCCCGCCTTCCGCCTGTCCTCAAAATCGTAGACGCAGGGGTCGCTCTCGCTGAATGTCCGCACCTCGGCGGGGATGCCCCTGTCCGCGAAATATTCTCCCACGGCTTTCGCCGTGTAGGCGCAGTCTTTGGCGGCATGGTCGAACACCAGAATGCGCAGTACGTTTGAATCCATAGGCTCATCACTCCGCCTTTCTTCGCTTATAGGGGCTTGGGTGCAGGTTGTCGCACCACTCGGCCTCACCGCCGCGCAGCAGCTCCGGACGGCGGCCGGTGTACGTTCGGGCGGTAATGCGGGAGAGGCATACCTCCAGCGCCCGCGCCGATACCGGTTTCATCAGATAGTGCAGCGCCTCCAACCGGCAAGCCTCCAGCGCATAGTCGCTGCCCGGACGGCTGACAAAAAACAGGGGGAACAGATCATCCATCCCCCGGATATGCCGGGCGGCCTCAACCCCCATGATGCCATCCGCTCCCACAAAGGCCATATCATAGCACCGGCCCGCATCGCACCGTGCCTTAAAATCCAGCACAAAGGGCTGCATTTCCGTAAACCGGCTGATGCGGACGGGCAGGCCGCGGTCCGCGCAGTAAGTGCCCACGGCTTCGGCTGTTTGTGCGCAGTCCTCCGCCGCTAAATCAAATACGGTGATTTGCACCGCGTTCGTTTCCATCACATCACACTCCTTTTTGATGCGTTTATGCTTTTCAGTGTAGCAATTTGAACATGCTTTTACTATAGAAACCGCCTGAACGACGGGCAAACCGCCTGAACGACGGGCAAACCGCCTGAATTACATCTCCGGTCTGAAATTCTTGTCTCTTTCCGCAAAAAATGGTACAATTAAAGCAAAATATTTTTCTCGGAAGGTGAAGAAATGAAGGTTGCGATTTGTGATGACAGTGCGCAGGATGCAGCGCTGATCTGCGCCCTGCTGCGGGAGCATTTTGATAAAAACGGGTTTATCGGCGAGCTTCATACCTTCCCCAGCGGGGAGGCTCTTGCGGCAGCCTTCGCAGCCCAGCCCTTCGATGTTGTTTTTCTGGATATTTACATGGAGGGCATGAACGGACTGAAAACAGCCGAACGGCTTCGGGCGCTTGACCCCGGCTTTTCTCTGGTCTTTATTACCTCCAGCACAGACCATGCCTTGGACTGCTTTTCCCTCGGTACAGACGGTTATGTGGTGAAGCCCATCCGGAGGGAGGACATTGACCGGGCGTTTTCCAAATGCCGGGATGTTTTCTTAAAAAACGGCCGGTATATTGAGGTGCCCTCCGACCGTACCAAGCGAAAAATCCCGCTCCATAAAATTCTGTTCATGGAGGTGTACGGCAAGGAGGTTCTGGTACATACGCGCAAGGAAACGATTAAAACTTCCATGCCCCTTGATGAACTGGAGAAAATGGTAAACGGCCCTTTCCTGCGCTGCCACCGTTCCTACAGCGTGAACCTGAATTATGTGGAAGCGCTCCAGCCGGATGATTTCAAGATGCAGGACGGCAGCCTTGTCCCCCTGCGTCAGCGGGGCCGGGCGGAGCTGCGGGACGCCTACGCGGATTTTTTATCCGACCGGCTGTTTGAGGTGCCGTCATGAGCCGGTGGAAGGGGCGGGCGCTGCTGGCAGCGCTGGCGGTCTGCCTGATGCTCTTTCAGCCGGTCTATGCCTTTGCGGACGTACCGGAGGCAACTCCTTCACAGGCTTCTTCCGGATACGATGAATTGGACTTGAAAGAGCCTGAACCGGAGAACCCTATTGAGCCTGAACCGGAACCCGAAAATCCCGCTGAACCCGAACCGGAGGTACCTGACGAACCGGAGGAAACAGACACCGTTTCCACGGAAGAGGGTCTGGCGGAATGGATCGAGCAGCATAAGGAAACAGGCGGCACGGTGTCCCTGTCCCGCTGCGTAACCATCACGCAGGATATGGGGATATACGGCATTTATGGAGAAATCACCGTAGATACCGGCAGCTTTGGCCTTGTGTTTAACGGCGGTATGCTGCCAACCGGTAATGTTTTCATTACCGGCGAGGGCGTTGCGGTGCCGGTGGTGGAGGTGCGGCAGGCCGACGATGGTTTTGGACCCAGCTGGAACAACACCCTGCTGCAAATGAAGGTGACCGCCACCGGACGGGACGGCGAGGGTGGCACGGCATTGTACATATCTGTCGCCGATGACAAGGACTTTGACATGACAAGATTAAGCGATCAGGGCGTGATTTGCTCCTATGGCGAGGGGGCCGTAGGACTTTTACTGGCTGTCCCTATGGAGGCATGGTGCTACAAAGTAGAGGTTTCCGGTGACAACAGCATCGCAGTATACGCGCCAAACGGCGCCGACCTTTTCTACTGCAAGCTGACCGCCGAGGGCGACGGAGCCAGCGCAGTGGCAGGAAGCGATCTGTCGCTGGATTCCTGCGCCGCTTCTCCCACACCCTCTGGAGTGCGGAGTGTCAGCCGCCGCGCTATGGAAGAATCGTTTTCCCGACTGTATGTGCCGGTGGAGCAAAACGGCAGTCTTTTCGGCGGACTGATGCTTTTGAATACGCCAAACGTTTTCCTCATAGACGAAGACGGCGGCGTAATCTCCCGACCGTTTCCCGTCTTTTGGGACGAATCTTACTACGATATCGATACCCGAAATTTAGGAACAACACTGGTGTCCGGTACCGTCGATCCTGCCCTGTATGGTCTTGGGGTGTTTGATGATGTGCCCATTGCACTGACGGTGGAGGTGCAGGACCCGGCGCTGCCCTGCATCAGCCAAATTGCCGTGCGGGGGCTTGACGGTGCCCGTTATGCGGTTTTGAATTTCTGGCAGGAGTATAACCCTGCGGATGAAAGTGTCATCCTGTGGCGTTCCGACGATGCGGGCGAAACCTGGCAGGACGCCACCCATGCGCCGGACATCCTTTGGAATAATGGCTCCGTGAATTTTACCTATGACACGCTGGAGCATTCTGTGTGGTTCCAGCTTGAGGTGACCGGCTCAGGCGAATCCAACATTGCCATTCTGGATGAAAGGGACGGTGTTTTTATGGGCGGCAACGGCGGCGACCGCACGGGAACCGACCGAGATGGCGTGAATCCTCCCGGAGGCGGTGACAGCGGCGGCAACAATGGCGGCAGCGGCAGCACGCCCGGAACCGGCGGAGATTCGGGCGATGGCGATCTCCCCGATACGGGTAAAGGATCAAGTGATCGTGACGACAGCACCACGCAAGTGGGCGGCTTTGTGGACGATGAAACAGGAGTAGATACCGTACCAGCCATTCCCGCTGACACACTTCCTCAGGAGATGGAGACAGTGGCTGTCCCCGCAGGAAATCCGACGGCGGCAGTTCCCGCAGGGACGGTTCCGGCTGGGGATCAGACCGAAGCCGCACAGGCACAGCCTACCGCAGAGCCGGCACAGGATATCCTCCCGGCTATGGAGGAAGAAGCCCCTGTCACAGAAGAAGCTCCTGTCATGGAGGAAGCTGCGGCTTCCTTCGACCCGGAGCAGTCCGCACCGGAGCCGGGCTTTTCGGCAAAGGCTCTAACGGGTTTCTTTCTCGGCGCAGCAGGCTTGTGTTCCGGCGTTCTGCTGGTTCTCCGGTTCCGCAGGCACGGGAGGTGGCGACGTGAAAAACCATAAGGCGGGCAGTATCCACATTCAAATGGCGCTGAAGGTGGCGGTGGTTTTTGCACTGGCCGCCGCTGTGTTTCTGGCGGTTTACCAGTACGACAATAAATACACGGCAACCGGCCCTAAAGCAAAGGACGGCGTTCTTACGCTGGACAGCGAAGCCCTTGCCCGGCACCCGGTTTTTTTCTGGTGGACGGCTGGGAATATTACGCAAACCGGCTGCTCACACCCGCAGACTTTGATGGGAACACGCCTGTCCCCGACCAGTATCTGTTCATCGGGCGGTTCGGTGGCTTTGAAGCATGGAACAATGGCTCTCCCCACGGCAGCGCCAGCTACCGGCTGACGATTCGGCTGCCGGAACAGACGAATACCTATCTGCTGGAGCTTCCCGAAATCTTTTCCGCCTACCGCCTCTACATCAACGGCAGACAGGTCATGCAGATGGGCGAACCGGAACAGGATACATACAGGGCTGAAACCGGCAACCGCACCGTCAGCATAGAAGCGGGCGGCAGCATCGAGATTTTATTTGCGGTATCCGACTACTCCCATTTATACAGCGGCATGGTGTACCCCCCTGCCTTTGGTCAGCCGGATGCTGTGTCCGAGCTTTTAAGCACAAGGCTTGTGTTCCGAAGCCTTTTGTGTGCCGTGGCGCTGACCGTCGGCCTACTGTCGGTAATGGTGGGTCTGCTGGGCCGCAAAAGCTCTCTGGCGCTGCTGTTTGGACTGCTGTGCCTGTTCTTTGTGGGGTATGTAAGCTATCCCATCACCAGAACCCTGCTGACGGGAGATAGACTTCTCTATGCCATTGAGAATGTTTCCTTCTGCGCCATGCTTAGCGTTACCATGCTGGCGGCCATGCGTGTAAGCGGTCTGCCACGAAAATGGGGGCTTCCCTTTTTAGGCTTCGGCGGGCTGCTGTGCGCGGCCTCCGTGCAGGTGTATCTGCTGCTGCCCCTGGGCAATTTGCAGATGATGCTAGCCTATTCATGGCTGATTTCGGCTTACGAATGGATGACGGCTGCTTTTATCGCCGCCGCGGTCGGGTACGCTATCCGAAAGGGCGCGGCGCACATTACGCCCCTGCTTTACGGCGTGGTGATTTTTGTCTGCGCCCTTCTTGCGGACCGGCTGCTGCCGATGCATGAGCCGATTCTCACGGGCTGGTTTATCGAGCTTGCAAGCTTTGCCCTTGTGCTTTGCATCGGCGCGGTGACCGGACAGGAGGTGGCTGCCCGATACCGGGAAAGTGCTGTGATGACCGAGCGGGCAGGCAGTATGGAGCGGCTGTACCAAAGCCAGCTCTCTCATTTGGAGACGCTCAAACAGGAAATGACGCAGGCCAAAACCATGCGTCACGATCTGCGCCATCACCTTACCCTCATAAAGGAATATGTGAGCA